>NZ_QZVS01000073.1 GCF_003602235.1 Cryobacterium melibiosiphilum | reverse complement strand
GCCCGTTCCGGTCGGGGCCACGATCGCGGCAGCGGATGCCCCGCCTGCCCGCGCCGCCGTCAAGGCCGCGCCCGCAGCACGCCGGGCCGCGACCATCGTGCCCGCAACGCCCGCGGCGGCGCAGCATCCGGGCCTGTTCGATTTTGACGAGCCGGAATTCGGAGAGTCCGAAGACGACCTGAGCACGGTCACGGTGACGCTGTCGCCGCTCGAGCTGACCCGGCTGCAGCAGCGGGCCGCCCGCGCCGGCGTGGGCATCGAGGAGTTTCTGCGCGGCCTGATCTGAGCGGCACCGGTGCCGCCAGACGCGGCGTGAGACCATGGACCAATGCCCTTGACACCACTCACCCCTGACGAACTGCACGCCTTCAACCTGCTCCTGACCGAACACCGCACCGAGATCACGGACAAGATCCAGGCGCTCGCCGATACGTTCGCCGGCGTGCAGGGCGCGCGCGGCGACGGATCGACGGATGGCGCCCACGACGCCGAAGCGTCGTCGCTGCGCACCGAGTGGTCGCGCATGTCGAAGTTCCAGGGCGAATTCGAGGTCGAGCTCGGCGCCATCGACCGGGCGCTGGCCCGCGTGGCCGACGGCAGCTACGGGTTCTGCACCCGCGCCGGCGAGCGCATCGGGCAGGAACGCCTCGAATACCGTCCGGCCGCCGAACTCTGCATCGCCTGCGCCCGCCAGCTCGAAAGCTCCCGCCGCCGCTGACCCCCAGGCGCTGAACCCCAAGGCGCTGAACCCCGAGGCGCTGACCCCGTCGGCAGCTAATCCGAGTCGCTGATCCCCTGCTGGGCCAGGCTCGCCGAGTACTCCTCGATCAGGTGATCCGCGGTCAGGTAGGCGAGGGCCTGGATGGTCTCGTTCGGGTTATAGCCGCCGTAGCTGACGAATTGGCCGCCGCCGACGGCGTAGAGGCCGGCGCATCCGTGCACTTCGCCGTAGGCATCCGTCACCGAGGTCGCCGGATTCTCGCCCATCCGATGCACGCCCACGTCATGCGTGGAGAGGTGGTACGGCGGCCGCGGGGCGTCCATCCAATAATCGGTCGCCCCCATCTCCCGGGCGATGTGCTGCTTGTAGCGGCCCAGCAGGGCCACCGAGTTGGCATCGTGGTCTGTCCAGTCGTGGGTTACCCGCAACGCGGGTTGCCCCCAGCGGTCTTTCACGAGGGGGTCCAGGTCGCAGAAATTCTGCGGGTGCGGAAAGTTCGTCGTCTGCGAGTACATGCGGTGCATGAAGCGGTAATTGTCGCGCATCCAGTGCTTGAGGTCGAGGCCGAATTTCTTCACCCGTCGATCCATCAGGTGATACGCCTCGATCGGCTGCAGATCGCCGGCCACGCTCATGATCGGAGACCCCCAGAGCACGCCGAGGTCGTTGTCGGGGACCATCTCGGAGGTGAAGTCATCGACCGCGCTCGACGCGTTCGCCGACCCGATGAACGGGTTGGTGGCCACCGGCAGCACCGAGGTGAACCGCCCGAAATTGTGGGTCATGAAGTTCTTACCGACCTGGCCGGTGGCGTTGATGCCGGACACCAACAGCAGGCGCACGTTCTGCAGGGCGTGGGCGCTGAGGATCACCGACCGCGCCGTCGCCTCGCGTTCCGCGCCCGCACTGTCGATGAACGTCACGCCGCGCACCTGCCTGCCGTTGGCCGACCGATTGATGCGCAGTACCCGGCTCAGCGAGAGCAACACCAGGTTGCCGGTGGCCTGCGCCGCCGGAATGCTGGTGATGTGGGTGCCCGATTTTGCGCCGACGTGGCACGGGTAGCCGTGGCAGAAGCCACAGTTCACGCAGGCCGGGCGCCCGCGGTACTCCTCGGAGTTGATCGCCACGGGCTGGCGAAACGGATGCAGCCCCAGCCGGGTTGTCGCTTGAACGAAGGGCACATCGCCGGGGCCCTGGGGCACCGGCGGCATCGGGTAGTCCCGGGCCCGGAACGGATCGAACGGGTTGCCGCCCTCCTGCGGTTCCCCGTTGATATTGCCGCCGCGCCCGGACACGCCCTGCTCGTATTCCACCCGCTCGTAGTACGGTTCGAGGTCGGTGTAGGTGATCGGCCAGTCGGCGAGGGTCGACCCGTCGGGAATGGCGGCCTCACCGAAGCGGTCGGCGATGGCGGTGCGCATCTGAAAGTCGGATTCGCGAAACCGGTACGACGACGCGGCCCCATGCAGGGTGCCGCCGCCGGTCCCGGTGGACGACTGGCCGAAATAAGAAATCGGTTGCCCGAACGGCCCTGACGACCACGGCAGCAGGCGCGCCTGCGCGGTGACGGTCGGTCGCCAGGTGACCGGATCTACCGCGATCGTCGTCAACTGGGATCCGTTCTGGTGATAGCGCATTTCGTCCTGAGTCACGGCAAAATCCTCGGGACCGTGGTCGGCCCCCTTTTCAATGGCCAGCACCCGCAGCCCCGCCTGGGTCAGCTGCTCCGCGATGACGCCGCCCGCCGAACCCATCCCGACGATGATGGCGTCGTAACGTTCGGTCATGGTCGGTCCGCCGGCACGGTGGATCCCAACACGGCAACCGGGTCACCCCCGGCCCCCTCCTCGAACTGGTCGTCATTCTCGGCCGCTGCCGTGCCGTGGCGCTTCTCGTGAATGCGCCGGTACAGGTCGTTCACCGTGACGATCGGCACCTCCGACGCGTTGAACCCGGGCATGAGCTGCTCGTTGGAATATCTCTGTTGAGCCCCGGGAAAGCCGATGAGCGCCCAACTGGCGGCGTCCCGGTTGCCGCCGTAGGCCGGGTCACCGAAGTATCCCTGCACGGTGTGTTCGCGCACGATCCGAAAGAATTGGCCGAGAAAAGCCTGTTCGTCCGCCGTGACGAGCCGGTCAAGCTCCTCCACCACCGCCTCCTGCAAACGACCGTCGAGAAAACGGAACAGGGACCCGAAGCGTGCCTGCGAGTACGCCGACAGGGCGCGCAGCCCGTCGCGGTAGACCGGCTGCAGGTCCTGCAGGTTGCCCGCGAGGGCATGGTCGATGTACTCGGTCACGCCCGCTCCCTTCGCCCCGGGCGAGCCCGGCTCATCGGGGATGATGCGCGCCAGGAGTGCGTCCATGAGGGATGCCTCGGCCGGGGTGAAAAAGAGCAGCGTGTAACCCGACGTGACCGGGGCAGTGGAAAAAGCCATAAGAAGGTGAATCTAAATCACTTAAGATCGGTTTGCAAGCATCCGCTCGGTAATGTCGGCTCCGGCACATTGAAGGGCGTCGGGGCCGGTGCTAGCGTGCCTGCATGGTTCAGGACCAGGTTCTCGGCGGCGCCCGGCCGGACGGCGCCCAACTCTTCGTGCGCTACGCGTATCCGCCCAACGCGCGCGGCAGTTGCGGGCCGCCCGACAGCGACGCGCTGCTGCACTATGGCCAGGCGGGCGTGACGGATGCCGGACTGCGCGAACTCGCGAAGGGTTTCGCCGGCGCGTGGCCCTACCTCGAACTGATCGCCGCGAGCACCGGGATTCGCGATCCGCTCGACCACCGCGTCGTGGAGGCTTACTGGGTGGGCAATCCCCTGCTCGAGCGGGTCGGCATCACGAACATCGGCAACTCCATGGAGGACCGGTTTCGGGCGCGCACCGGGCGCCAGTTTTCCCACCTGATGGAGGGCGTGCTGGCCGGCGGGGTGCCCAACCACAGTTTCCACGTCTTCGAGGTGTACCCGTGGCTCGGCCTGCTGCGCGACGACCGTCGGGCGGGAACGGCGCTGACGGTGCTCGATGGCTGCCGCATCCGCTGGGGAGAAGTCGTGGAGATCAGCGGTGATGAGGCCGTGGTGAAATCTCGACACCTCGCGTGGGACGGGATCTCCCTGACGCTGAGCGGCTCGACGGTGGAGACCGCCCGGCACGCCGTCGCGGGCACCGGGTTCATGGCCGATCTCGCAGTGGGCGACACGGTGTCGCTGCACTGGGACTGGATCTGCGACCGCCTCACGCCGGGGCAGGTGCGGCAGCTGCACGGTTACACCCAGCGGCACCTGCGCATCGCGAACTCCGGCGTCGAGCACCGCGGCACCGCCGTCGCCCTCGACCACACCCTCTGACCCGGCGGCTCTGACCCGGCGGCTCTGACCGCGGGGGCGGGCGCAGTGCGCGGCGACGGATGCTGCGCCCCGCGTCCGTGAAGCACCCAGAGGTCGACCGGGCCACACTTCTCCCGCGCAGCGGCGCAGTACGGCGCTCAGGCGACCGTTGACGGTCCGCAGAAGTCGGCCAACGAGTTGCGCGGTAGGTGCGCCGCTGCGCCGCAGGCACGCCCACCGCGCAGCGGCGCACCTACCGCGCTCGAGCCGCCGAGTGTGCTCACTGCCCCGCGAACGCGGGTGCGTTCGCGGCCGGAGACGCGGCCCGCGCGGCGGACCGGGGGCGGCGGCGGGCGAGCACACCGTGGCGGGGGGCGAAGACCCAGGCGAGCAGGAACGCTGCGGTCAGTACGAGCACGATCGTGCCGCCGGTCGGCAGATCCCACGACCACGACACATAGAGCCCGACCAGAGCGGATGCCGCCCCGATCACCGGCGCGAGCAGCATCATCACGCCGAGCCGGTCGGTCAACAGCCGCGCCGCGGCGGCCGGGGTGATGAGCAGTGCGAGCACCAGGATGTTGCCGATCGTTTGCACCGAGATCACCACGGCGAGGGTCACGAGCACGTACAGCACGATGTCGAGCCAAAACACCTTCACGCCCATCGAACGAGCCATTTCGCGGTCGAGGGTGATCGCCACGAGTTCCTTGTGCAGCAGGAAGGCGACCAGCAGGATCACCAGGCCGGTGCCGCCGACGACGAAGAGGTCTTCGTCGGGGATGCCGGTTATCGATCCGAACAGAAACTGCTGCAGCGACCCGGCGTAGCCCGGCGCCTGCGAGATCACCACGATGCCCAGGGCGAACGCGGCGACGAAGAAGACGCCGATGATCGAGTCCTCCTTGAGGCGCCGGTTCTGCGAGAACAGGGCCACGAGCACCGCGGTCAACACCCCGGCGATGGTGCCGCCGAGCACGAGGTTGCCGCTGATCACGAAGGCGACGGCGAGGCCCGGAAACACGGCGTGCGCGACGGCATCGCCGATGAAGGCCATTCCGCGCAGCACCACATAGGTGCCGATCACCCCGCAGACGATCGACGACATGACGGCGATCAGCAGGGCCTTGGGCAGAAACGACAGGTCGGGATTGATCAGGTCGAGAAAGAAGTCGATCGGGCTCATCGGGCCAGCTCCAGAATTCGTAACAGCGGGCTCGTCTCGCCGACGCCGAAACAGTCCATCCAGACCTGGGCCTCGGTGAGCTCGTCGGGGCGACCGGCGGCGACCACCGTGCGGTTGAGCAGCGCGAGCCGGTCGCAGCTGTAGAGAGCGGATGCCAGGTCGTGTGTGGTCATCAGCACCGCCCGGTCATCGCGGGCGAGCGACATGAACAGTTCCGAGAGCAGTTCCTGCGTGGGCATATCGAGCCCGGTGAAGGGCTCGTCGAGCAGCAGCGTCGACGGCTGCAGCGCGAGGGCCCGTGCCACGAGCACCCGCTGGCGTTGCCCGCCGGAGAGTTCCCCCACCGGACGCTGCCGCAGGTCGTTCATGCGCACCCGGTCGAGAGCATCACCGACCGCAGCCCAGTCGGCCTGCTTCGGCCGTCGAAACAGGCCGAGGGCGCCGGTGCGGCCGCTCATCACGACGTCTTCGACGGAGATCGGAAAGTCCCAGGCGAACTCGTGCCGCTGCGGCACATAGCCGACGTTGTTGCGGCCGGCGCGGGTCGGCTGGCCGTTGATGAGCACGCGGCCGGCCACGGTGGGCACCAGCCCGAGAATGGAGCGCAGCAGGGTAGTCTTGCCGGCGCCGTTCGGCCCGATCAGGCCGACCAGTTCGCCGCGAGCGACCTGCAGGTGCACGTCGTCGAGCACGAGCCGACCGCCGAGCTCGACGGCCACCCCCTCGACCCGCACCGCGGCATCCGTCGACCGGGCTCCGGGCGAAGCCGCACCAGTCGAGGCGGCCCGTGCCGGCTCAGCCCCGGCAGGATCAGCCCCGGCAGACACAGCCTCGGCAGTCGCCGAACGGGCAGACGCCACGTGGGTCACAACCACGCCGGTCACCGGGTCGCCCGAGCGGCCAGCGCGAGGCGCTTGGCGCGGTTGCCGCGCAGCACCAC
The DNA here is from genome assembly GCF_003602235.1 of Cryobacterium melibiosiphilum. Lineage (GTDB taxonomy): Bacteria > Actinomycetota > Actinomycetes > Actinomycetales > Microbacteriaceae > Cryobacterium > Cryobacterium melibiosiphilum. The sequence goes on along the minus strand of NZ_QZVS01000073.1, from coordinate 53,965 downwards.
GAAGGTCAAGCCCACGATCAGCAGTAGGGCGACGAGCGCGATCACGGCGATCAGAATCACGGTTGTCGATGACGCTTCATCGGCGGGTTCGGCAGCGGTATCGGCGGTCGAGTCGGCCGCGTCTGCGGTGTCGGCGGCGGCATCCGATTCGGTACTGACCAGGCTCGCGTCCAGCGCGGCCTGCGGGTCCGTGGCGTCGCCGACGGCGAAGCGCAGCGACTGGGTGTCAGAGGCCGTGCTGCCGTCGACGAGGTCGGCGTCGATGCGGAACTCGGCCAGGTAGACGCCGGGCTCGGTGAAGACCCAGTTGGCGTGGGTGTGCGTGTTCACGTCGACCCAGACCGAGGCCGGTTCGGTGCTGCGGGAGTCCCAGAGCACCTCGGGCTCGCCGAATGTGCCCGACTGCAGGTAGACGACGAGCGCGCCGGGGCCGTCGACGCCGGCCAGCGACAGGGTCACACCGCGGTCGATGGTGTCCATCACCTCGGGATCCTGGGTGTTCCAGCCGACCCAGGCCACGTCGGGGTTCTGCGTCTGCGGGATCACCGACACCGATTCCCCGGCCGGAACGCCGAGAAAGGCGTAGGCCGGATCCTCGGGCACGGGCAGCAGGGCGGCATCCGTCAGCTGGATGACCGTCTGCGACGCCTGGCGCCACACGGACTGGGCGGCGGCATCCGCCTTCGCCGCATCGTCGTGCACGAGCAGGGTGAACGTGCCGTCGATGATGCGCGGGCCGAGGTCGATGTGGCCGCGGCTCAGCACGGCGGTGTCGGTGGCAACGGTCTGGCCGGAGTCAATGCTCTGGTTCAGCGGGTCGTCGAGCGGGTCGGTGGTCGTGGCGGCGGCGGATGTCGCCGCCGCCCCCCCGAGGACGATCAGCAGCACGGTCGCGGCCGCGAACGGCAGGCGCCGGGAATGTCGGGTGTGAAGCACGTGGGTCCTGAACTTTCTCAATATCAAGGTGGGTAAGCGGATGCGCGCGGGCCTCAGCCCAGGCACCGCAGCAGGCTGTCGGCGTTGAAGCGCATCATCTCGACGTAGCTCGTGACGGTGGCATCGAAGGTGTCGCCGTAGATGGTGCACACCTCGATGCCCTGCTCGCCCGCGACCTCGGTGAGGGTCGAGGCGCGGGCGACGAGGTTGGGTTCGAGGAACACCGCCGGCACGCCGAGGTTGCGGATCGTCTCGGTGAGTTTGCGCCGGTCGGCCAGGCTCGGCTCGGTCGCCGGGTTCGGGGTGACGAATCCGGCCACGTCGAGCCCGTAGGCATCCGCGAGGTAGGCGAAGGCGTCGTGGGTGGTGACGAGCTGGCGATCGGCCGCCGGAATCGTGTCGATCGTGGCCTGCAGGTACCCGTCGAGCTCATCGAGTTCGGCGAGGTAGGTGTCGGTGTTGTCGCGGTACTCCTTGGCGCCGGCCGGGTCCTGCTCGGTGAGGGTGTCGCGCATCAGCTCGGCGTAGGCCATCACGTTGCGCACGTTCTGCCACAGGTGCGGGTCGATCTCGCCGTGCACGTGTTTGCCGAGCACGGCCTGCGGCAGCTGGTAGATCTGCGCCCCGGCCTCACCGAGAAAGTTGAACTGCGACGACGCCGGAATCTCCGCGATCGCCGTGCTCGGCACCTCGATGACGACCTCGTCGGCGGCGTACACCGTCTGGGTGCCCTCGCCGCCACCCTCCGCGTCGTACTGCACGTACAGCTCGTCGGTGTCGAGGTTGGCGGTGAAGTCGGCGTGGCCGAGATCCAGAATCGTGTGGTCTTCGGCGACGTCAGCGGGGTTGATGCCCACGGCGAAGGTGAACGTCTCGGTCGCCAGTTTCACCGGCTTCGCGTTCTGGTCAGCCTGCAGCCGGGTTTCGAGCGTCAGTTCGTAGCGGCCCGGTGCGGTGAATACCCAGGACATGTGCGTGTGCGCGTCGACCGGCAGCCGGGCGGTGTCGCCCCGGTATCCGGTGGCCTGGTCGAAGCCGTCACTCGAGTCGAAGTACACCTCGGGGTCACCGAAGGTGCCGGTGAGGTAGCCGAAGACGTCACCCGGCCCGGTGACCGCGGTCGCGCTCACGAGCACGTCCGAGGACCGGGTCGCCCCGTACTCGGTGCCGTCCCCGGCGGCCCGCAGGCCGAGCCAGACCGTGTCGAGCGACACGTTCTCGACGAGCGGGATGATCTCGGCCGCATACTTCACGGCCCCCTCGGCGAGCGAGATGTTCGGCACGCCCTCCCGCAGGTTGGCGTCGAGGGTCTTGATAATGCTGTGCTCCTCGAGCAGCATGTAATTGCTGAAGGCGACATCCGCCGTGACCACGTTGCGCACGTCGCGCAGGGACGGTTCGTAGGTGTGCGGATCGGCACTGTCGGGCACGAGCGAGGTGACACTGACCCGGTCACCGCCCACGTGCTCGGCGACATCCCGCAGGATGCCGGTCGTCGCGATGACCTGCAGGTCGGCGTCGGACTGCGGGGTGGCCGTGGTGGCGCATCCGCTGCCGCCGATCAGCACGGCAGCGCCGACCAGCAGCGCGGCGGCCCGTGCTGCTGGTCGAATTCGTGCCACGGTCATCAGTGGTCTGCGCCCGCGCTGGTCGGCAGGGCGCTCCAGCGGCGTTGACGCTGCCACAGGATTCCGCCGGCGGCCGCGCCGAGCACGAGCAGCAGCCCGAGGCCGAGCAGCAGGGCCGGTACGGGGTTGCCGGCGGCGAGGGCGGCCAGCGGGTCGCCGCTCACGTCGTCGATCGTGTCGACGGATGTCTCGGCCAGCTTTCTCTCGGCGGCCTCCGCGGCCGCCTCGGCCTCGACCTGGGCCGCGGCGAGCACCGCCGCGTCTTCGAGCGCCTTCAGCGAGGCAGCCTCGACGGCCGCCGCGTCGGCGGCATCCTCTGCTGCAATGGTCGAAGTGAGGAGCGCCGCGTTCGAGACCACGCCGCAGCCGCCGGTTCCGGCGAAGGCGGTCGCGGGGTCGACGTCGCCGACGGCGACGGTCAGCGTCTCGGTGTCGCGGCTGACCTGCCCGTTGGCCAGTGTCACGGATTGGGTGAAGGTGAGGTGGTAGGTGCCCTCGGCGCTGAACGCCCAGTTGCCGTGCACGTGCTTTCCGAGGTCGACGCTGTGGGTGCCGCCGTTCGCGAAGACGACCGACTTCACCCCGCCGAACTCGCCGTTCAGGTAGACGTTCACGCTGCCGGGGCCGTCGACGGCGTCGAGTGAGAACGACACCGGGCTGCTCGCCTGAGCGGCGTTGAGGGATTCGGTGTTCCAGCCGAGCCAGACCAGGTTGGTGTTCTGGGTCTGCGGAACCTGCCAGATGCTCGATCCGACGGTGCCGATCGAGGAGTACCCGGCGGGCAGGGTCACCCGCGACGACGGCTTCAGCCACAGCACGACCTGCGAGGGTTCCCGCCAGACGGTGGACTGGGTGCTGCCGTCCTTGATGAGCGATTGCAGCCGTCCGTTCACGAGCCGCGAGGCATAGTCGACGTGACCGGCCGAGAGAATGGTGCCGCCGGCCACGCACTGAGTCGCGGCCTGGGCCTGTGAGGCCGGCGTCGTGACCGTCGGCGCGGTCGTGCCGGTGCCGATGCCAGCGCCCGTATCGCCGGAACCGGCGCCCGCGTCGACATCGGTGCTGCCGTCATCGGGTTCGCCGGCGCCGGGGTCCTCGGTGTTCGGAGTGCCCGCGAAGCAGTCGGCAGGGTCGATGCCGGTCACGTCGACCTCGCCGACCGCGAAGGCCAGCACGAAGTCGTCGACCGCGGCTGCGCCGCCAGCCAGTGTTGTGGACCGAGTGAACGCGAGGCAGTAGCTGCCCTCGGCGCTGAACGCCCAGGTGCCGTGGGCGTGCGTGTTCTTCGGGATGACATAGCTGTCGGCGCTCGTGAGGCCGTCGCGGGTGTTGAAGCGCACGTCGACACCGCCGATGACGGTGGAGCTCGCCTCGTAGAGGGCGAATTCACCGGGGCCGGAGGCATCCGTCAGCGCCCAGTCCACACCGGTCTGGGTGCCCTCGACCGCGATCTGCTCGGTCGACCAGCCGGGCCAGAGCAGGCCCTGCTGCTGGGTCTGCGTCACCTGCCAGAGGGGGTCGCCGCGCTCGCCGAGAAACGCATAGTCGCCGCTGCCTGGAGCGGATGTCTGCGCGCCGGGCAGCACCTGCAGCACCGTCTGTTCGGGGTCGCGCCAGAGGGCGTCGCTGGATTCGGTGGTGTCCTTGATCTGGGTCTTCAGCGCGCCATCCACGAGCGCGTTCTTGTTCAGCACCGAAGCGATGTCGACGTGTCCGTCGTTGAGGATCACGGCGCCGGAGTCGGTCAGGGTGCCGTTGGGCACGTTCCAGTCGATCGGGTCGGGCTCGGACGAACCGTCGTCGTCGCTGGCAGCTTGCGTCGGCTGCTGGCCGTTCGCGCAACTGGTGAGGCCGGTCCGGTCGACGTAATCGGCGTCGTCCGGGTCGATACTGCCCGCCACGAAGGTGAGGGTGGTCGACGCGCTGCTGGTGGTGCCGTCGACCGCGGTCGTGGAGAAGGTCAGCGGCACACAGTAGACGCCGGCCTCGGTGACGTCCCACCAGACTCCGTCGCTGCGGGACATCGCCGAGAGTGTCGTGCTGCGCGGGCCGCCCGGGGCCGAGTCGAGGGCCGCCGTCTTTCGATCGCCAAAGTTGGTGAAGCTGAACTCGCCGGGGCCGGCCACGTCACCGAGGTCCATCGTCACACCGGTATCGACCCCCAGGGCGCTCGGCAGCACCCCGGTCGTGTCGATCACCAGGCCGGGAAAGTACCGGCCCGCGGATTGTCCATACCGCGAGGACGTCGTGGAATCCCAACGCCAGGTATCGGCGAAGCTCCACGAGCTCGTCGAGATCACCAGGTCGTCGGCCCGACGATTGCTGGTCGAGCCCACCGAGTCGCTCGCCGTGCTGGCCACCAGGTCGAGGCCGCCGTCGGCGAACAGGTCCAGCGAGATGTCGCCGTCGGTGGCGAGGTAGACATCCGTCGTGTCGATCGCGGGTGCGCTCTTCTGCGCAACCGGCGGCACCTCGAGATTCTGCAGCTCGCAGGGCACAACGGTCGACGCATCGACGTCACCGACGACGAGCGTGAGGATTCCGGAGTCACTCGAGCGATGTCCGTCGGCCATGATGGCGCTCGACGTCAGGTTCAGGCAGTACACGCCCTGGGCGGTGAAATCCCACTCGAAGTGCGTATGCCGGTTCACCGGGTCTTCGAAGGACTGCGGCAGCTCACGGGCGGTATTGATCGGGGTTTTCGAGCGGTCGTGCGGAGCAGTCCAATCGCCCTGCAGAATGACATCGGCGTTGTCCGGCTGGCGCACACCGTCGACCCAATAGTCGGTGAGCGTGGTCGTGATCGGGGAGATGACGGCGTCGCCGTCGACGTCTTCGGTGTTGAGTCCGGGCCAAACCCATTCCTCGGCTCCGCCGGCTCGAGGAAAGTGCCAGTACTCGGTACCGACCGGCCCGATCGCCGTCAAGTCCATCGCGTCGGTCGGCTCGGGCACGGTCTGCATGGGCTTTGTACGAGCAAGGACGATGTTGTCAAAGGACGCATAGTAGCGTTCCCGGTCGAGTCCGAAGCTCATGGCGGTGGCAATTTCGCCGTCGACGAGGTGCACGCGATAGTCGATGTGCCCGTTCTGGTGGATGAAGTGGGTTTCGACCTCGGGTTCTTCCTCGTCTTCTTCGATCACGTCGGGCAGATCGGTATCCAGCGCGCACGGCACCACGGTCTCGGGCAGATCCCCCACGTAGAAGGTGAGGGTGTCGGTCGCCGTCTTGACGCCGTTCGCCGTCGACGTCAGGCCGACGGTCACAGAGACGCAGTATCGGCCCGGGTCGCTGAACGACCAGCCGGAGTAGTGGGTGCGAACCGCCTTGCTCCACTCGGTCACCGTGGTCTGCGCGCTGGTACCGAAGCGGCTGCTGTCCCAGACCTCTTCGGTCGACATCGCATCGGTCACCCGCACTATTCCCGGCGCGGCAGCGGCAGCACCGCCGGTCACGCCGCTGAGAACGGCCGTTCCGCTCAACATCGGCAGGTCCCAGGTGAAGGACACATTTCGCCCGCGCCCGGAGATACCCTGCTCCATACCGAGCACCACGCGGGCATCGTCACCCCGCGTATAACCGTTCAGGTCGGGCACGATCGATGGGGTCGCCCACCGACCGCTGTCAGCATCGAGTTCGTCGTTGCCGAGGTGGATGATCGTGGAGTCGAACGCCGACCAGGGCTGCACCCCGAAAACGCCCTGCGTGCGGTCTGAGATTCCCAGGTCGATGTGATCAAAAGTTCCCGCGGCGACCTCGGCAGAGGCGCTGAGCTGCGGAGCGATGGCGAGGTTACCGGCCGACAGCACCACGGGCGCTTCGGCCGTCTCGGTCTCGGTCGAGCTGTCGTCGGCAGTGACGGCGGATGCCATCGTTGATGCGTAGGTGGTCGCCGCGCTCACGTCGTCACCGCCGTCGATTTCGCTGTCGGTCTCGATCTCGGTCTCGATCTCGATCTCGGTGTCGATCTCGGTGTCGTTGTCGTTCTTCCCGGCAACGCTGACGGATGCGTCATCGCCCGTCGTGACTTCGACCTCGGTCTGGTCTGCGGCCGACTCGGTGACCGCCGAGTCAACGATCTCCGGGGTTGCCTCTGCTGCGGCAGCGTCAGCGGCCACCGCTGCTGCTGCAGCTGCAGCTTCGGCCTCGGCTTCGGCTTCGGCTTCGGCGGCAGCATCCGCTGCGGCACCCACGCTGAACTGGTAAGTCGTGGCGGCCGTCGCGAGCGAGTCGGTGACGCCGGCGGCGTCGGTGACGGGCAGCGCCGCGTCGAAGGTTATCGTGTAGTCGCCGTGGGCGCTGAACGCCCACAGCCCGGTCAGGTCCGAGGTGCCGTCGAGCGACAGCGTCACGGGGGCCGCGTCGCCCGTGGGCAGCGGCGCGGTGCCGAGCAGAACGGTGCCCGCGGCATCCGTCACCGAAACGGATGCTCCCTCTGGCCCGGTCACGCCGGTCAGGTTCACGTCGGCCGCGCCCGCAGCGGTGTAGCCCGCAGGCAGCGCGAGGTGTGCGGCGCTGAACAGGCCGGTCACGGCCGACACGTCGTCGACGACGAGCAGCGTGTCGGCCGGGTCGACGGCCATGGCCGTGCCGTGCGGGTCACTCGACGCGGGCAGAATACCGAGGCGCAGTGGCGCGTCGACCGTCGTGTCGATCGTGGTGTCGAAGACGAGGTCCAGCAGGGTCGCACCGTCGGCGGGCACGGCGGTGAGAGCATCGGAAGCCGAATCGGTCGCGACGGCGTCGGCCGTCTCACTCGCCGCGGCGGGCGACGTCACGAGCAGGGAGGCGAGCAGGGCGAGAACCGTGGTGACGGCAGCGGCAGCGGTGGGCCGGCGAACGTGGGGGTGCATGGATGCTTTCCACTCCCCCGCTTGCGGACGGAGAAGATGTGTCGAAGTCTGTGTGTCATGGAGACCGGGCGGTGGCCGGACGAACGCGACGCGAATAAAGAGAACGAGAATCGTTATCGTTAACGGCGCAAGCCCCTACTGTAGCGCTACACGCATTGCCGCCGGGCACCATCTGTGCCCGGTGGCAGTGTGCAGAGGGTTCGAACTAGCCGACGACGAAGGTGAACGGGGTCAGATCGGCCGCGAGCCCGTTGCCCTCGGCGGTGAAGTCGAAGGTGTAGGTGCCGGCCTTCTCGAAGGTCCAGGTCGCGTGCTCGTGGAAGGCTTCCGGGGCATCAAGCGCATTGACGGTGAAGTCCTGCACATCACCGGTTCCGTCGAAGAAGATGTCGCTGCTGGACTGCTGCTCGACCAGGAACGTCGCTCCGGCCGATTCACCGGCGGCCGGCACGAAATCCCAGTCTTCGAGGGTGACCGAAATCTGATCGCCGTACCCGAAGATGCCGGATTCGATCAGGTCGCCGGAACCGGAGAACCCGGCGAACAGCACGCCGTTCGCATCCGCCACGTCGGGGTTCTCGGGAAGCACGAAGCCACCGAGAGCAGGAGTGTCAGTCACCTCGAACTGCGAGTCAGCCGCGGCATAGACGCCCTCGGCGTAGGCCGGGTCGCCCTCGTTTCCGACGAAGAGTCCGAGACCGGCACCGGCACCGGTCGAATCGAAGCCCACGTGGACAACATCGACGTGGCCCTCACTGAAGGAATAGTTGGCGGCGGCACTCGCGCCGGTCGCGGCGGTCAGCGTGAGCGCGACCGCACCGGCGAGGGCGGCGCCGCCCAGCACGCCGCGACGGCGGGACCGAGTGACGGACGACGGCGCGGTGGCAATGTGATGGCTCGAGGCTGCGGAAGGAGCGTTGGTGGGAAGTGTCGAGATGGAGATGATGGTGCCTTTCCAGTGGCGTGCGCGGCTCGGTCGCCGCGCTTAGTGAGAACGTTTCTCGTTAAGCCACGCTACACCCGCGCCGCCCGCGCCCCAAAATCGCCCCGGGCATCCGCTCACCTAGTTCGTGTCGAGGTCTGGACCAGTGGGTGAATCCGAGCCACTCGCGCCGTCAGGGTCGGCGCGACCGAGCATCTCGAGCCCCTCCTGGGCCTCACCGGCGGCCGTCTCGTCGACCACCTCGAGGGCGAAGCCCATGTGGATGACGACCCAGCTGCCCACGTCGAAGGCTCCGTCGTCGAGCAGGCCGACATTGATGCGCCGCGGCACTCCGGCCACGGTCACGAGGGCCAGCTGGTCGCCGAACCCTTCCACGCGTTCCACGACGCGCCCCGGAATTCCCAGGCACATTATTCGCCTCCACTCTCTTGGGTCGTGAATCCTGTCAGGTCAGCAGCCAGCAACGCGCGCACCGCGGCGAGCGCTTCGGGAACGGATGCGGCGACCTCGTCGCTCAGGCCCATCCCCTCCTCGGTGTCCCCGGCCACGCAGCCGACGAGGTAAGTGAGCGGCAGCGTACCACCGAGCGCGTGCAGTCCGTCAAGGGCCGCGAGCGGATCCATACTGTGGGCATCCGGGGCGTTCACGCCTCGGCCGGACCGGCCCGCCACGTCTTCGGGGCGAATCTGCAGCACCCGGATGTCCCCGGCCGCCGCCCGCGCGCCACGCGCCGGTAGCGCATCCACGAGAACCAACCGGTCGACGCCGTCGAGCAGGTCGTAGACCAGGTGCATGCCCCGAATGCCGTAGTCCACGACGCGCACGCCCGGCCGGGAGGCGGCGGCATCCGTCATGAGCTGACGGGCCACCTCGGGGCCGAACCCGTCGTCGCGCAGAAAGATGTTGCCCACGCCGGCGACCAGGACGCGCGCCGCCACTACATCTCACGCATCTTCAGATAGCGCTGAATATCGGGAATCGAACGCATACCGACCACCACGGCGACCGCTGCACTCGCAATGAGCGCGAAGACCGTCACGCCTCCGATGAATTTCATGACCTTCCTTTCTGCTGAAAATCCGCGTCGGGAGGCTCGAGGGGCTCGAGCTCGTCGGGCGCGAAGTAGAGGTAGCGGCCGAACCAGTCGTGCAGGTCGGCCGCGGGATCGATCTCGAGCGTGACCGCGACGTGGGTGCTGCCGTCGACATCGAAATGCACCCCGGCGACCCGTGCGGTCTCACCGGCGGAGAAGAGGTCCTGCGCATCCGCATTCCGGCGCGGGTGCAGGCGCACCCGGCTGCCGCGCGCCACGGGCACCCCGTCGATGACGACCACGTCCTGGTCGGGCCGTACACTCTCGTCGGCCTCGGGGCTCCACCAGGGCACGTCCCCCGGGTCTTCGATTTCGAACGCGGCCGTGCCCTCGAAGGCACGGGGGCTGCGCAGCGCTCCGTGCAGCTGCTCGAGTTCATCGGCGGTCATCGACTCGCAGCGGTCGATGATCGCCGCGGCTCGTGGGTCGGTGACCCGCGCCTCGGCTTTCTCTTCCTCCGTCAGCGTCAGCACCCGCAGGGTCAGGATCTCGTCGATCTCGGTCGAATCGAACAGGGCCACAGCACTCTCGGGGGCGACCGAAGGATGGTCATAGAGAATGATCGGCGACGCCAAAAGCACGTCGTCCTGCCCTTCCGGCCCCGCGAGCACGGGCCAGCAGCGCTCGTGCACACACTCGGCAGCGGATGCCTGTGCTTCGACGGGCGGGTCGAGCACCGACATGAAACCCGCGTTTTCGCAGGTCACCAGCAGATGCGTGCCGATGAACGAGGTGGCGACGGCATCCGCTTTCATAGACGGAACGCCCACCGCCACGTTTTCGACCGCGACCCGCAGGCGCAGTAGCCGGTCACCGCCGGCATCACCACCGGGCAGCGCCTCGGCCTCCAGACGCAGCGAGCCGCTCAGCGCTCGGCGACGACGCACCAGCCGACCCGGTGCCGCACCGGGCCGGCCAGATTTTTCGGAGGAGCCCGACTCGGCAAGCCACTCCAGGTCTTCGCCGGCCGGAACCGACAGGGGCACGGTCAGCCCGCGTTCCAACTGTTCCAGCGCGAAAGGGCCGAGTTCGAGCTCGCACGGCACGGCCTCGTCCCAGCTCAGCCACCGCGCTCCGTGCACCTGCAGCTCGGCAACGGGCTCGAAGTCGTTTCCGTCAGCCACGGCCCGTTCCACCGTGCGGGTTTGCAGCTGCAGAAAGCGCACGCAGACCGAAACGGTGACGGCGACCGACCGGGCAGCGGATGCCGGCGGCGCGACCCGCAGCAGGGTATCGGTCAGCATGTGGGGTTCTTCGCCGACTCCGGCTGCGGCGGCGCCGGGAGGGCCGAGGATGCCGAACTGCCAGCGGGCCTGGTTCTTCTGCGCCGACGCGCGGTAGGGGTAGAGCAGGTAACCCTCGTAGAGCACGGCGTCGGCCACGGCGCGAGCGAGGGTGAGGCCAGGGTGTCGGCCGCCGGTCATGAGCGCACCTCCCGACCCGACACGTGCTGCCGGCTCGGAGAATCCTGCGCCTGGGCGCCGGCCAGCAGGGTGGCGATCGCCGCTTCCCACGAGGTCAGCCCGAGCGAGGCCTTGTAGTGGGCGAGGTCGCCGAGCACGTCCCGGTCAAGACGGATCCAGCCGGCGTTCGGAAAATAGCGGTCCATCAGGTCGCGCCACACCAACACGGGCAGCGCGTACGAGGCTTCACAGTTCCACGGCACCTGCTCGACCGCGAACCCGGTCGCGCCGGTCATGGACACAGCGCCCTTCGTGAACACGCTGCCCGAGAACAGCAGTTCGAGCGGCACCGTGCTGCCCCGCAGGGCGTGCAGGTACTTCGCGGCGGCCACGTCGAAGTCATAGGTGCACACGAGCGGCAGGTCGACCTCGGTTTCCCCGGTGAAGCCCGACACCGTCGTGCTGCACTGCAGCCACAGAAACGACCGCAAGGTCGAGGTCCACCGGGCCCGTTCACCGAACAGGTCGAGCAGCCCGGCCTCCTCCTCGGCATCGTAGGCACGCCGTTGCGGATGAATGCGCACCTGCGAGCGCAGCGCGATCGCGTGCACGACCGCCCCGGTCGACTCGGTCACCCGCAGCCGCGCGGTCAGCTGCGGCGCGGCGGCATAAGGCTCGGCCGCGATATCGAGCACGCTGAACCCGAGGTCAAGCATCCGTGGTCCCCCTGCTCGGTCGAGCCGGTGCCTGGACACCCGTCGCGAGGCCAGCGGATGCCGCCCCGGCCGGTGCCGGCCGGCTGCGCGCCTCCACCCGGTCGAAGAAGGCGGTCAGCTGGGCGCGCGCCTCCTGGCCGCCGTCGAAACCGCGCCACACCCGCCGCAGCGCGCCGACGAGTTCGTAACAGGCGTCGATGGGCACGAGGTAGCACTCGAACTGCCCGGAGCCGACGCCGACCCTGGCACCCCCGCCGGCACCCCGCGGCCCGACCCCGTCGGCGCCGGGCGCCCGCACCAGCAGCGCTTCGGTGTCGGGAGCCACGATGTCCAGGCCCGGGTTGCGGGCCCGCACCGCGTTCCACGCGCCGAGCGGAAGCTCAGACTCGGTTGCCCCGGCCGGCCCCGGATAGAACGCGATCGTCTGCTCGGCCTGGGCATTGTCGAAGAAGAAAGCGAGCCCCACCGGAATCTCCAGTTCGTCCCACTGGCCGGCCCCGAGGTCGAAGTCGGTGAAGCGGCGGTAGCGGTCGGGCACCGAGCGGTAGCGCAGGTGCGCGGTGGCGTCGGTGAAGAGCAGGTAACAGGGCCGGCAGGTGCACAGCATGGCGCGGCTGTCGATGTCGACGACGTGCTGGTGCGGTTCGCCAATGGGTTCCCCGCACATCTCGCAGCGCGGCCCCGGGTCCACGGTCGGGCGGGTGCGGGTGATACGGCGCAGCACCGCGAATGCGGACTCCACCCCTGCTCCCCCGCTGCCGGCGTCGCTCACGAGGGCACCCCGCCGGCCAGACTGGGCATCTGGCTGCTGGGCATCAGGCTGCTCGGCACCGCCACGCTCGGCACCCCTGCGCGCAGCAGCAGCGGCAGTGGGTCGAGGTGCACCCCCTTGTCTTCGATACAGGCCCCGGCGCCGCGCACGTCGAAGTGCTTGCGGCAGGTCGGGCAGCGCAGCAACCCGCCGCCGGCGGGTGCGGCGAGCGCCCGCTGCAGGGTTGCCCCCGCCATCGAGGCCGCGCAACGCGGGCAGTAGTCCCGAAACACGAACACCTCAGCGCTCGTGCGGGTCGCCAGAATCGGCACCCCCGCCACGATGAATCCGGCCACCTCCCCGGGGTCGAGGTCGGCAAGCTCGGGGACGGGCTCCCAGGAACCGCCCGCATCCGCGCTCGCGGGAACGGGTTCCGGGGCATCGGCCAGGCGGATGCGCAACGCCTCCACCGGGATCACCGCCGCCACTTTCGCGGGTTGCTCCACGTCAATGCGGGTGACCTCGGGGGCTGCCCGTTCGATGGCGTCCTCGACGGCGAGCTTCAGGGTGACCGACGAGGAGGGGCATCCGTTGCAGCTGCCGAGCAGCCGCAGCCGCACGACCCCGTCGTCGCTGAGGCCGAGCAGTTCGACGTCGCCGCCGTGCGAGCCGAGGTAGGGGCGCACGCTCTCGAGGGCGGCGGCGACCCGGGTCGGGGCGTCCTGTGGATGCAGGCCGTGCACCAGCAGCAGCCCCGAAATCAGCTCATCGGAGACGAGGGCATCAACGATCGACGACGCGCCGGGTGCGTGCGTGCCGGGCGCGGCGTCGAGCGCGGATGCCTCGGCCCGGCCGATGCGGGCATCCGTCTGGCGGGCGTCCGTCTGGCGGGCGTCCGTCTGGCTCGCGTCGGATTGGCTGGCAATCGTGAGCACGTGTTCGAGTGCTTCTCCGTAGAGGTCGGTCACCTGACGCACGAGGTCTTCGGCGCGCTCCCGGGCCAGCATGCCGCCCGCCCCGAGCGCATCGATCAGCGTCGCGATGCCGGTGGCACGCACCTCGCCCATGGCTACTCGCCGGTCAGCGTCTGCGTCGGGGAATGCAGCAGGTCGAGGGTCTTGCCCTCGCCGAGGTACATGTGCACCCCGCACGGCAGGCACGGATCGAAACTGCGTACGGTGCGCATGATGTCGATGCCCTTGAAGTTTTCCCGGTCATTCTCCTCGAAGATCGGCTGGCCCTGCACGGCGTCTTCGTAGGGGCCGGGGGTTCCCGAGGAGTCCCGCGGGCTCGCATTCCACGGGGTCGGCGGGTAGGGGTGGTAGTTGGCGATCTTGCCGTCGCGAATCACCATGTGGTGGCTGAGTACACCGCGCACGGCCTCGGTGAAACCGCAGCTGACGGCCTCGTCAGGCACCTCGAATTTCTCCCAGGTCTTGGTGCGCCCGGCCCGAATCTCGTCGAGAGCCTTCTCGGCGAAGTGCAACGCCGCCGCGGCCGCGTAGGCCTGAAAATAGGTGCGCGCCCGGTTGCGTTCGAGGGTGTTGCTCCACTGCGGAATCGTCCACTCGAGGCTGACCGGCCCTTTCAGGGCGGTCTTGGGCAGCTCGATCTGCACGCTGGTGCCGGTGGCCTTGAGGTAGCCGATGTCGACGAGCCCGGCGAGCGCGGTCGTCCAGAGCCGGGCGAGCGGGCCGCCGCCGGTGTCGAGGGCGAGGTTGTCGGTGCCGTCGAACCAGCGCGGCGACATCACCCAGCTATATTTGTCGTCTAAGTCCCGGCGCTGCGGCTGGGGGTTGGTGTGCTGGTTCCACGGATGCCGGCGGTCGACGGGGTTACCGAGCGGGTCCTTCGTGACGAACATCTCCTGCCCGGTCCAGTCCTGGTAGTACGACGAGCCGAGCATGATGCGGATGCCGAGGTTGATGCGCACGAGGTCGGTCGTGACGAGCTTGCCGTCGACGACGACACCGGGGGTGACGTACATCTTGCGGCCCCACTCGGTCATGTCCTTGTATTCGAAGTTGCAGTACTCCGGGTCCTGGAAGGCTCCCCAGCAACCGAGCAGGGTGCGCCGCAGCCCGACCTGTTCGTAGCCGGGCAGTGCTTCGTAGAAGAAGTCGAAGAGGTCGTCGTGCATCGGCACGACCTTCTTCATGAATTCGACGTAGCGCATCAGGCGGGTGATGTAGTCGGTCATCAGCTGGATCGTCGCGACCGTGCCGACTCCGCCGGGATACAGCGTCGACGGATGCACGTGCCGGCCTTCCATCAGGCAGAACATTTCGCGCGTGGAGCGGCTCACCTGCAGTGCCTCGCGGTAGAACTCGCCCGTGAAGGGGTTGAGGGTGCGCATGATGTCGGCGATGGTGCGGTAGCCGTGGTCACCCTCGTGCGGGGCGCGGGTGTTCTCGGCGAGCGCGAGAACCCCGGGGTTGGTCTCCTTCACCATCTTTTCGCAGTAGTCCACGCCGACCAGGTTCTCCTGGAAGATGTTGTGGTCGAACATGTACTCGGCCGCTTCGCCGAGGTTCACGATCCACTCGCCGAGGTTCGGCGGTTTCACCCCGTAGGCCATGTTCTGGGCGTAACACGAGCAGGTGGCGTGGTTGTCGCCGCAGATGCCGCAGATGCGGCTCGTGATGAAGTGGGCGTCGCGCGGGTCCTTGCCCTTCATGAAGATGGAATAGCCGCGAAAGATCGACGAGGTGCTGTGGCACTCCACCACCTCACGGTTGTTGAAGTCGATCTTCGTGTAGATGCCGAGGCTCCCCACGATGCGGGTGATGGGGTCCCAGTTCATCTCGACGAGGGAGTCATCCCCCGGCGCCGAGTGTGCGGGGGTCGGGATGGTCGAGGTCATTGCTGGCGCCTTTCTCGTGGCCAGGTGGGGCGAGATGTGTCGGGGGTGTTCCGTCAGGGGTGCGGCTACCAGGTGCGCACGGCACCGCTCAGAAGTTTGTTGCCGGGCTGGCGCCAGCGCGGTTCCTTGTCGAGCGTGGTGCCGGTGATCTTCCTCAGCGCTCGAATGGTCGTGCCGTAGGGCATGATCGCCGTCGTCGACAGTTTGCCGCCGGGCGGTTCGTCCATGAAGGGCATGAATTTGTCGGGAAAGCCCGGCATGGTGCAGCCGATGCAGATGCCGCCCACATTCGGGCAACCGCCGATGCCGTTCATCCAGCCGCGCTTGGGCACGTTGCACTTGACCACCGGCCCCCAGCAGCCGAGCTTCACGATGCACTTGGGTGAACCGTATTCGGTCGCGAAGTCGCCCTGCTCGTAGTAGCCGGCCCGGTCGCATCCTTCGTGAACGGTGTGGCCGAACAGCCAGGTCGGCCGCAGGTTGTCGTCGAGCGGGATCATCGGCGCCTGCCCGGTCGCCTGGTAGAGCAGGTAGGTGATGGTTTCGGAGAGATTGTCGGGCTGGATCGGGCAGCCCGGCACGCAGACGACCGGGATGCCGGCCTTGCTGGTCCAGCCGTAGCCGAGGTAGTCGGGCACCCCCATCGCGCCGGTCGGGTTGCCGGCCATCGCGTGGATGCCGCCGTAGGTCGCGCAGGTGCCGGCGGCGATGATCGCCGTGGCCTTCGGGGCGAGTCGGTCGAGCCATTCGCTCGTGGTGATCGGCTGCCCGGTGTCGGGATTGTTGCCGAAACCGCTCCAGTAGCCGCCCTCGGCGTGCAGTTTCTCGTTCGGGATCGAGCCCTCGACGATCAGCACGAACGGTTCCAGTTCGCCACGGTCGGCCTTGCGGAACCACTCCAGAAAGTCGTCGGCGCCGTGTTCTGGGCCGCACTCGAAGTCGATCAGCGGCCAGTGCATCGCGATGTGCGGCAGGCCGGGCAGGGCACCGAGCGCGATCTCCTCGACGCTCGGCTGGGTGGCCGCGGTGAGGGCGACGGAGTCACCGTCGCAGCTGAGGCCGGCATTGATCCACAGCACGTGGATCAGGGCCTCTTCGGCGGGGGTCGCGTCGGTGCGCTTGGCAGCGGGATCAGTAGTGGGTGTAGTAGTGGGCATCGGTGTCTCCTGGGTTCGCCTCGCCGCGGGTTGCGTCGCCGCGGATTGCGCCGGACGGGCGCGTCAGCCAGTGGTACCAACCGTCGAGGCCTGCGCCCGTCGTGGCCGACACCACCAGCACGTCAACATTCGGATTCAGTTGTCGGGCCTGGCTCGCGCACCGCTCGACATCGAATTCAACGTAGGGAAGCAGGTCGCTCTTGTTGATCACCACAAGATCGGCCGCCGCGAACATGTGCGGGTATTTTCGGGGTTTGTCGTCGCCCTCGGTGACCGAGACGATGACGACCTTGGCCGCTTCGCCGAGGTCGAACAGGGCCGGGCAGACGAGATTGCCGACGTTTTCGATCAGCACCGTGCATCCGGGGTCAGGGTCGAGGGTGTCGAGCGCGTGCCGGAGCATGTCGGCGTCGAGGTGGCAGCCCGCTCCGGTGTTGACCTGCACGACCGGCACTCCGGTGGCGCGGATGCGGTCGGCGTCGATCGAGGTCTCCTGGTCACCTTCGACGACGGCGAACGGCATCCGCCCACCGGACGCGGTGAGGGCAAACTCTGTGAGGGCGCACTCGGTGAGGGTGCGCACGAGCAGGGTGGTCTTGCCGGAGCCGGGTGAACTCATAACGTTCAGCGCACGGATGCCGCGGCCCTCGAGCCAGCCCCGGTTGCGGGCCGCGAGCAGGTCGTTGTGGGCGAGCAGGCTCTGCTCGAACAGCACGGTCTCGGTCGGGTGAACATCGGAATCGTGGCCGTGCGGGTGGGAATGCGGGTGGTCGTGGGGGTGGCTGTGAGGGTCGTGGGCGGGATTGGCGATCAGTGTGAGGCCGGTCACGGATCTCCCGTCGACCCGCACTCCGGCGTCGTCGTTACAGCCACACGTTGAACACACGGTTGTCCCTTCCTAACCGGCAGCCTCGACGGCGGCCAGTTGCACGGCGACCAGGTCGAGCTCGCGGCCCGCCGTCACCTGAACGTCGGCGCTGCCACACGCGCACAGCAGAAACTGGTCGACCAGGCCGGAATCGAGCCCGTAGGTGCGACAGCGGATGCGGCCGGCCGGCTGCTCGAGAATCAATTCGGCCCCCTCGAGAGCGGTGTTGGCCGCGGCGATCTCGAAGCTGAAGCGGAGGGCATCCGCCAGAACGCCCGACAGTTGCCCGATCCGCAGGTGAACGGACGCGACAGTGCGCTCGCCGGTACGGTCACGGATCGTGTCGACGAGGCTGGACGCAATCGACAGTTCATGCACGGTATTCCACCTCGAAGAAACAATGTAGACCCGGGTCTCGGTCCTCGCAATGCCGGATTCGGGCCGTATCGTTCGGCGGCCGTCGAACCGTTGACAGTGCCCGGGATCGGGCGGATGCTGTCTGGAATTCCGCTTCCGGCACTGCCGCGCCCACCCGCGCCCACCAGGAGGATCTTGATGACGACACCGGAAACGACACCCCCCGCAGCGGCCCTCCTCAGCAGACGCACCGTGCTCGCCGGATTCTTTCTCGTCGGAGGCACGGTCGTGCTCGCGGCCTGCACCGATTCCTCGGCCACGCCGGCCGTGCCGAGCGGATCGGGGAGCCCGACGCAAATCGAGGTGACCGACAACCGCGGCACGGTGCTCACCTTCAACCAGGCCGTGACCCGGGTCGTGACGATTCCGATGCCGTCGGCGTCGCTGATCGTGGCCGTCGACCGGTCGGCGCAGCACCTGGTCGGCATGCACAATGCCTCCTGGATGGCGATCAAAGACGGCATCCTCGGCCAGTTCTTTCCGGAGCTGCTGAAACTTCCGCACGACATCGCCACGAGTGATTTCACGCCCAACGTCGAGAGCATCCTCGATCTCGAGCCCGACGTGGTGGTGCAGTGGAGCGACTCTCCCCTGGTGGAACCCCTCGAAAACGCCGGTCTCACGGTCATCGGTCTCACCAATAACGGCACCCAGGAAGACGTCGACTCCTGGGTGCAGATTTTCGCCACGATGCTCGGAAAACCCGAACGCGCCACGGAGATCAAGGCGCGCAGCGATGGTGCCCTCGCCCAGGTGCAGGCCGACGCCGCCGCACGCGCGCAGCCTGGCCCGAGCATCCTCTATTTCAACCGGTTCACCGAGGGTCTCAAGGTCGCCGGCGCGAACACCTACAACGATTTCTACATCAAGCTCGTGGGCGGCACCAACCCGGCGACGGGCGATGCCCCCGCCCCCGGAACCGGCATGGTCGGCGTCGACCTGGAGCAGGTGCTGACCTGGAACCCCGAGGTGATCCTGCTCGGCAACTTCGACGGAGCGATGCCCGACGACATCTACTCGAATCCGGCCTGGTCGGGGGTTCGTGCGGTCACCAACCGGCGCGTCTACAAGGTACCGCTGGGCGGCTACCGGTGGGACCCGCCCGGTCAGGAGTCCCCGCTGATGTGGACCTGGCTGGCGGACATCGCCTTCCCTTCCCTCAGCACGAGCACCCTGCGCGCCCAGATCACAGCCGACTATCCGTTTCTCTATGACCACACCCCCACCGACGCCCAGATCAACACCGTGCTCTGGATGGATGTGAACGACCGGTCCTCCAATTACCAGCAGTTCCATGCTGGATGAGAGCCATGCCCGGATCGACCGGCGCCGCGCGCCGCGCGAGCACCGCGGCCCCGGCCGCGCTCCCACGCCGGAACGCGTTCGCACCCTGCGCCCGATTCTCATCTCCCTCGGCGCACTGCTGACGGTCGCGCTGCTCGCGCTGACGCTCGGCCGCTTCGATGTTCCGTTCGGCCACGTCGTGCAGATCCTGCTCGGCACCGACCCCGGGGGCGCATTCGGGGGTGAGGACATTCCGCCGACCGAACACAACGTCGTGCTGCTGGTGCGGATGCCGCGGGTGCTGTTGGCGGCGCTGGTCGGCGGCGGTCTCGCCCTCGGTGGCGCCGCCCTGCAGGCGATCTTTCGCAACCCCCTCGTCAGCCCCGACATCATCGGGGTCTCGGCCGGGGCATCCTTCGGCGGGGCCCTCGCGTTGCTGCTCGGACTCGGCCCGGTGATGCTCGTCGGTGGGTCGTTCGCCTGCGGGCTGCTGGCCCTGGTGCTGGTCTTTCTGATCACCTCGGGCCGCGGCGGCACCCCCGTGCTCATGCTGGTGCTCGGCGGGGTGGTGACCGGGTCATTCTTCTCCGCGCTCGTCGCCCTCGTGACCTACCTCGCCGACCCGTTCACGACGCTGCCGGCAATTGTCTTCTGGCTGCTGGGCAGCATCGCGGGGGCGACTCCCGGACAGGTGCTCGTCGCGGTCGGCCCGATCCTGCTCGGCACGGTCGTCGTGCTGGCCCTGCGCTGGCGCATCAACGTGCTCTCGCTCGGGGACGACGATGCGGCGGCGCTCGGGGTGCGTCCGCGGCGGCTGCGCTGGGTGGTGCTCGCATCCGTCGCCCTGATCGTCGCCGGCGCGGTCGCGGTCAGCGGCGTGATCAGCTGGGTGGGCCTCGTGATTCCGCACCTCGCCCGCATGTGGGTCGGCCCCGACAACCGCGTGCTGCTGCCGGTGTCGGTTCTGCTCGGCGGGGCCCTCCTCATCGTCGTGGACACGGTCGCGCGCTCGCTCACCGCCGGGGAGATTCCGCTCGGCGTGCTGACGGCGCTGATCGGGGCGCCGGTGTTCTTTGTGCTGCTGCGACGCCACCGCGACCGGATTTGGGACAGTGCCTGACGTCGCCCCGGTCCTGCTCGAGTTGCGCGAGGCAGGGTTTGGGTACCCCGGGCAGCCTGCGGTGTTTCGGAACGTGACCCTCCAGGTGGCGGCCGGATCGGTCACGGCGGTGCTGGGCCCGAACGGCAGCGGCAAGACGACCCTGGTGCGCTGCGCGGCCGGGTTGCTGCCGGTGCAGCAGGGCAGCGTGCGCCGGCGCGAGGCCGTCGGCTTCGTGCCCCAGGCCCGCGGAACGTCGTTCGCATACCGGGCCTTCGACATGGTGCTGATGGGACGGGCCCGGCACGTGCAGCTGTTTCGCAGCCCGGGGGCCGGCGACCGGGCCGCCGCCCTGTTCGCAATGGAACGGGTCGGCATCGCGGCCCTGCGCGACCGGTCTTTTCCGACCCTCAGCGGCGGGGAACAACAGCTCGTGCTGATCGCCCGGGCCGTTGCCGCCGAAACCAACCTGCTGATCCTCGACGAGCCGTCCACCGGGCTCGACCTGAAGAATCAGGTGCGGGTGCTGCGGCTGCTGCGCGAACTCGCCGCCGACGGCATTGGAATGCTGCTCAGCACCCACGACCCCGACCATGCCCTCTACCTCGCCGACACCGTCGTGCTGCTGCACCCGGGCGAGGCGCAGCAGGGGCCTGCGGCAGAACTGCTGACCGAAACCAGCCTGTCGGCGCTGTACGGAGTGCGGGTCAGCGCCGTCGACTACCTCGATTCGGGTGCTGAGGCGACCCGTGCGGCGGTTCCGGCCCCGCGCCGCACGATCGTCACCCACTACGACGATTCCCCGGCCGCGCGGCACGGTGAGGGCGCCCCATGAACGCCGCGCGGTGGCAGCGGATGCGACGGGCCCTCAGCCGGGGCGAGTGGGCCTCGCTCGGGGGAATGGCCGGTTGTGTGATTCTCCTGCACCTGATCGGCTGGGGAGTACTGATCGCCCTCGTCGTTCCCCAGCAGCTGAGCATTGGTTCGGCCGGGCTCTTCGGGGTGGGAATCGGGTTGACCGCCTATACGCTCGGGCTGCGGCACGCCTTCGACGCCGACCACATCGCGGCCATCGACAACACCACCCGCAAGCTCATGAACGACGGGCGCCACCCGCTCTCGGTGGGCTTCTGGTTTTCGCTCGGCCATTCGACGATCGTCTTCGGGCTGTGCGCGCTGTTGGCCGCGGGCATCCGTGCCCTCGCCGGGCCGGTCGAGGAGGACTCGTCGACCCTGCAGTCGGTGCTGGGCGTGATCGGAACCGGCATCTCCGGCTCGTTCCTCTACCTGATCGGCATCATCAATCTCGTGATCCTGCTCAGCATCGTGAAGGTCTTCCGCCGCATGCGCCACGGCGAGTTCGATGAGGCGGCGCTCGAAGACCAGCTCGCCAACCGTGGTTTCGCCAACCGCATCTTTGGCCGCGCCACCCGGGTCGTGACCCGGCCCTGGCAGATGTATCCGATCGGCCTGCTGTTCGGCCTCGGTTTCGACACCGCGACCGAGGTCAGCCTCCTGATCCTGGCCGGCGGCGCGGCGGCTTTCGTCCTGCCCTGGTATGCCATCCTGACGCTGCCGATCCTGTTCGCGGCCGGCATGAGCCTGCTGGATTCCCTCGATGGCATCTTCATGAACTACGCCTACGGCTGGGCGTTCACCAAGCCCGTGCGCAAGGTCTATTACAACCTCGTGATCACGGCCGTGTCGGTGGCGGTCGCGCTCGTGATCGGATCGATCGAACTCCTCTCGATCCTGGTCGACCAGATCGGCATCGTCTCCGGTCCGCTCTACGCGATCGGCTCACTCAACCTCGAAAACGTCGGTTACGTCATCATCGCGATCTGCGTGCTCGCGTGGATCATCGCGTTCGCCGGCTGGCGCCTCGGCCATGTCGAGGAACGTTGGTCGGCGGCCGTGCGCCCCGCGCCCACTGATACGGATTGAGCGTCAGAGGGCGAGGTCAGCCAGCAGGGCGGCCAGCACGAGTTCTTCATCCACGGCGAGGCCGACGGATGCCATGGCTTCGGCGAGGTCAGCATCCCACGGTGTTTCCACGCTCGCCGCGCTGACCCCCGGCAGCACGAGCAACGCCGGCAAGGCGCTCCGCTCCGCACACGCCGCGGAGTAGTCCGCGGCGGAAAACCGCCAGGGGGTCCACGCGACCCGTTCGGCGAGGGCCCGGGCGACGCCGATTCCGCTCCAGTCGAAATCGCCGTGGAAGCGCAGGGCAGCGCCGTCGGCCACGAGCCGCTCGAGCAGCCGAATCGCCGCCGCCCCGGGCTGGCCGTTCAGGCAGACGAGCGGCGCCGAGGTCGCGCCGAGCGCGTCGGCGGCGGCCGCGACAACGGCCGGGTTTTCACAGACGAAGACCACCGGCGGCACCGTGCCGAGCTCGTCGGCGAGAAGCTGCCGCAGGGTGAGCACGACCGGCTGACCGGCCTCGGCGAGGGCCGCGAGGGCGCGTGCAGTGGGTGACGTGTCACCGCCAGGCAGGCCGAGAACGAGCACGCTCGACGAGAGCTCGTCGAGCACGACGCCCACCGAGTGCCACGCCTCGCGGCGCCAGCGCGCGGAGTCGGCCGAGGCATCCGTCGGCGACGACGTGGGCACCGGCCCGCGCAGGGCGTCCGTCGCGGTCGCTGCACCGCCCGTCTGCTCGCCGGAGCGTGCAGCGGAGGGCGAGCTGGCGAGGGCCGAACCCAGTGCGCTCGCGAGGCCGACGGCGAGGGTGCCGAGCGGGGTGTGCACGTCGAGGGCGTGGGCGTCGTGCACGGTGCGGGACGCGAAGGCGCCGAGGGATTCCCCGCTCGTCGGCAGGGCGCCGGCCACGGTGGCGAGTTGGGCGGCGAGGGCCTGCGCGCCCGCGGCCGTCGGGGCAGCCCGGCGCAGGGCACCGGTGCGGATCACCCGATCGGCCCAGCCGGAGAGCTCGGGCCGTCCGAGTCGGCGCAGGGTGTTCGCGGCGGCCTGCCAGGCGTCGCGTTCCCCGGCCCGTTCGAGCGGGTCGACGACCGTGCCGGTGAGCGCGACCACGGCCGCGGCGAGCCCGGCCGGCCAGAGGCCCGACCGGCGCAGCACGTCATCGAGGGTGTCGAGCGAGACGGATGCCGAGGTGCCGGCTCGCACGGGCCGATTCAGCAACCGCGCGACCGCGGCGCGCTCCCCCGCCGATGCCTGTGGTTTGGTGACCGTTCCGGTGAGCTGCCCGGTGCTTTCGAGGCGGGTGCGCAGCCGGGCGAGCAGCCACGCGAGTTCGGGGGTGCCGAGGGTTCGGCGCAGAGTGGCGAGGTCAGCGGTGCTGGGGTTGATCGGGGTCACCCCTCCTGTTTATCAGGTTCGTCGGGAACGGGCCGGGATTGGAGCGGGACGCGCGGCGCGCGCAGCCTACTTGGAGGTCGCCCTGGCCGCGGCCTTGGCAGCGTTCCGGGCCGCGTTCTTCGGCGGCAACAGCGTGTTGGCCTCTTCGAGGGACATACCGTTGGTCTCCGGCACCTTCGTCATGACGAACCAGAACGACAGGGCGGCAAAGAGGGCGTACATGCCGTAGGTCAGAGGCAGCGAGGTATCCGACATGGGCGGGAACGTGACCGTGATCAAAAAGTTCGCGATCCACTGGGCGGCTGCCGCGAGGCCGAGGGCCTTGGCCCGAATCGTGTTCGGGAACATCTCGCCGAGCAGCACCCAGACGACCGGGCCCCACGAGGCACCGAAGGAGATCACGAAAACGTTGGCGGCGACGAGGGCGATCGGGCCCCACGCGCCGGGCAGGCTGAGCTCGCCGTCGACGGTGATCGACTGGCTGAAGGCGATGGCCATGGTGGCCAGCGACGCCGTCATGCCGACCGAGCCGAACAGCAGGATCGGGCGGCGGCCGACACGGTCGACCAACGCGATCGCGATGAGCGTGACCAGGATGTTGGTGACCGAGGTGGCCACCGAGATGGCGTGGGAGTCGCGTTCCTGGAAGCCGACGGCCTCCCACAGGGTGGTCGAGTAGTAGAAGATCACGTTGATGCCCACGAACTGCTGGAACACCGACAGGGTGATTCCGACCCAGACGATGGGCTTCAGGCCGAAGCTCGAGCCGCGCAGCGACCCGGTGGTCTTTGCGCGGCGATCGCCCTCAATCGACGCGCGCATGTCACGGATCTCCCGGTCGACGTCGCCGTCCGGCCAGACCTTGTTGAACACGGCTCGGGCATCCGCTTCCCGATCTGTGAGCACCAGGAAACGCGGGGATTCCGGCAGCAGGAACGCGATCACGCCGTAGACGATGGCCGGAACGGCGCCGATCAGGAACATCCAGCGCCAGGCTTCGAGGCCGAACCAGAATTCGGCGTCCGCTCCGCCGGCGTTGTCGGACAGGGTCGCGTTGCTGAGCAGCGCGGTGAAGATACCGATGGTGATGGCGAGCTGCTGCAGCGAGCCGAGGCGCCCGCGCATGTTGCGCGGCGAGATTTCAGCGATATAGGCCGGGGCGACGACGGATGCGAGGCCGATCCCGATTCCGCCGAGCACCCGCCAGATGATGAGGTCGACGACACCGAAGGCGAAGCCCGAGCCGAGTGAGCTCAGCAGAAAGACGACGGCGCCGATGATCATGACGGGGATACGGCCGTAGCGGTCGGCGACTCGTCCACCGAAGAAGGCGCCGAGGGCGGCACCGAGCAGGGCGCAGGCCACGGCGAACCCGGTCAGGGCGGCGTTCAGGCCGAACTCCTGCTGGATCGCGTTGACGGCGCCGTTGACCACACTGGAGTCGAAGCCGAAGAGGAAGCCACCGAAGGCACCGGCGATCGCGAGGGCGATGACCTTGCGGTTCGTGGACGGTTTGAGGGTTTTCTCGCCCGACGAGGGGGTTTGTCGGGGCGTGGTGGGCGTGTCCTGTGTCATTGCGGTCCCTCGGGTTCATGAATATGCAACCTGCCGAGCCTACGCCCGAAAGGGGGCATGCAGAAAATTGCCCGGCGCACAAGCCCTTATCCGCGCAGCGAGGCCCCCGCTAGGCTGCGGTGTTCGCGGAACCCGTCTGGTGTTGGTTGTGCAAGGAGCGTCATGAAGCTGATCCCCTCAAAGTTGTTGAGCCGCAGGCGTCAGGACAGTCCCCTGCTCCCGCCCGGACAGTCCGTGACCGACGACCTGCCGGTGCGCTCCTCGGGTCCGATTCCGAGCATCCGTCGTCAGGACTGGGAATTTCTGATTCGCACCGAACGCCACCGGGACCATCGCTGGGACTGGGCTGAGTTTCAGGCTCTGCCGCAGGAGGACGTGACCGTCGATATCCACGGCGGCACGGGCTGGTCGAAGCTCGCAACGCGCTGGCGGGGCGTCTCGCTCGACGTGTTGCTCGACGGCGTGACGACCCGCACCGAATTCGCCATGGCACACTCCTACGGTGGTTATACGACCAACCTGTCCCTGGCCGATCTGCGCGGCGGCCAGGCCTGGATCGCGCACCAGGTCGACGATGAGGACCTGACCCCGGAACACGGCGGCCCGGCACGCCTGATCGTGCCGCACCTGTATTTCTGGAAGAGCGCCAAGTGGGTGCACGGGCTCGAACTGATGCGGCGCGATGAGCCGGGCTTTTGGGAACTCAACGGATACCACATGCGCGGCGACCCGTGGCAGGAAGAGCGTTATTGGTAGCGAAGCCGGGCGACGCGGGTCAGGCTGCGAGCCAGCGGCCGCCCACGCGTTTCGTGAGGGTCGACGAGCGAGGCTCGGCGAGGGTGCCCGTCACCTCGAGCACGTGGTCGGCGATTTGAGCGGCGATCTCCCGGTCTTCGGCGGTGAACCGCACGATCAGGCGGGCAGAGCCCGCGACCACGGCGAGGTCGCTGGCCTCGACCGTCGTCAGGTCGGCAGCGGCCGCCGCGGCGGCGGGCAGCACGGCCGCCGGGGCGATGCCGGGGCGCAGTGCACCGATGGCGATGGTCACGCGGAACGAGGGCATTTGCCCAGCGTAGGCGCGTCGGCGACAACGGATGCCGGCTCGCCTGGGAATCCCAGCCGCGCGCGCTAGTCTCCTCGGCATGAGCAGGTTTGCAGACAGTTGGCGTTCACACCTCTTGACCACGCTGTCGGGCAAGAATGACGGCCGCCCGCCGTGGGTCGGCAAGATCGAACTCGGTGATGACCTGGGCTTCTTTGGTCCGGGATCGGCATCCTGGGCGGTGCACGGCGGTATGGCGACGATGGTCGCCGGCATCCGCGCGCTGCTCATGCAGACGCTGCACCCGGGGGCGATGGCCGGCGTGCACGACTGGTCCCGGTACCACGAAGACCCCCTCGGCCGATTGTCGGGCACGATCCAGTGGCTCGTCACCGTGACCTTCGCCGACACCACACTGGCCGAGCGGGAATCGTCGAGGGTCGCGCAGTTCCACGAGCGTGTCGCGGGCACCTACCTCGATGCCCAGGGCGTGGAGAAGCCGTACCACGCGGGTGACGCCGAACTGTTGTCGTGGGTGCACGTGGTGTTCACGGACGCGTTCCTCGCCTGCGAGACGGTGTGGGGCTCCCCGATCCCGGGCGGCGCCGACCAGTACGTGCGGGAGTGGGCGAAGGCCGGCGAGCTTGTGGGAGTGGCCGACCCACCGCGCTCCGAACGCGAGTTGCGGGCGCAGCTCGAGGCCTTCCGCGCCGCCGGGGTGCTCAAGAGCGACGACCGCGTCGCCGAGGCGGTGCGCTTCATCCGCAACCCGCCGTTGCGCCCCTCGATGAAGCCGTTCTACCGCATCATGTTCGCCGGTGCCGTTGGGTCGCTGCCGGCCGAATACCGACGGATGCTCGGACTCCGCAAACCCCGCTGGCCCGCCGTCTGGGCGACCGGCGTGGTGCTCGGTCTCGTGCGCACCCTGCTCGGCAGCTCGTCGTCATCGGAGGACGCCGCCCGGGTGCGCATCGCGCGCCTCGAAGCAGCTGCCGCCGCTGCGTGACGCCGTCCCACCCCGGGCGCTCTCCGCGACCCGCCCGAGTGGGCGCAGATAGCCCCTTGCCAGCCGCGAGTGGGCGTAAATGGCCCCTTGAATCGGCGGGAAGGGGCCATTTGCGCCCACTCGCGGCACCGACGTCTCGCTCAAGGGGCGTTCTGCGACACCTCACGCACGGACACCACACGCACGGACACCTCCCGCACGGAGTGTCACAGAACGCCCCTTCGAGGCTGCCGCGCGAGGATGATCGTAGCGGCGACCGCGGCGAGCGCGTACAGAGTCACGGCGATCGTGAGGGTGGTGGCATCCGGTCGCACGATGGACTGGCCGGCGAGGGCTTGGCCGGTCAATAACACGAGCACTCCGGCGTACAGGGCGATCAGCACCCCGAGCAGTCGGGCGCGCACCGCGGAGGACTGGAGGCGGGGCATCCGTCGGGCGAGAAGTTCGAACAGAACGGCGGCGAGCGGCAGCAGCTGCAGGGCGTGCATGCCCACGAAGTGCGGGATGCGCAGGTCGCCGGCCACGGTGCTCCAGCCGAGGATCGGCAGGCCGGGCCCGCCGTCGGCCAGGCCCACGGTGTGGGCGCCGGCGATGCCCTGGAAATCGTCGAGCTGCTCGGCGGTGGGCCCGGTCATGAGATAGCCGAGGCCCATGCCGATCACCGCGATCACGACGCCCGCACGGATCGCGAGGGTGCGGGCCCGGTCGCCGAGCCGCGCCCGCATCAGCAGCACCGCCACAACCAGCGCGGCCACCCAGACGACCGCAATCGAGGTCGCCATGATCGCCCACATCGTGGTCGCGAACGGGGTGGCCACGTTGAAGTGACTCGTCGTTCCGGCCAGAGCCGCACCGACGATGATGATCATCTCGACGAGCAGCAGCACGGCCGAGACAGTTCCGGCCCACCACGCGAGGCGGCGGCCGCGCTGCAACTGCCCGATCAGCCAGGACAGGGTCACGGCGTAGATCGTGATCGACAGGGCAAATTTCAGGGGCTTCGACCAGAGCAGCAGCCCGGTGACCGTGCGCGGGTCGGCGATCAGCCCGATCACCGCGACGGCGGCCAACACGGTCATGGCGATTGCCAGCCCGAGCAGCGGGCGGTGCCAGGGCACGGCGCTCAGGCCGGACTCGGGGCGAGGAACGACGGCACGGGTCAGGGTGACGGATGAGTCGGAGCGTGCACGCGACATGGTGAGTCCTTACTCACGGGCTTTCGGCCAGGGACGGGTGATGATGAGCAGCACTGCCGGGCTGGTAGCGCAGGGCGGAGACGTGTTCCTGCGCCGTGCGGCGCAGGCCCGAGAACAACGCATCACCGAGCACGGTGCCCACGACGACGGTCTCGGCTTTCCCTTCCCGGTCGGGGATGGCATCGATTTCGTCGAGATCCGCCTCGGCGATCAGCAGGGCGGCGGCGGCGTAGCGTTCAACCCAGCCGCGCGCGGAGAGGTGCCCGATGGCCTCGAGGGAGGCAATCACCTGCGCGGCGGCCAGGCGGCCCGGATTGTCGGGCGAAACGAGCCATCCGTCGGTGACGCTATCGACGCGGGCCAGGGCGGATGCCGGCACGCTCGCGGGGTCGATGTGCTCCGAGACCGCGGCTTGCGCGACGCCGAAGATCTGCTGCAGCGGCTGCTCGGAGTCGAGAGCGTCGAGCACCCGATGGGCCTCCGCGACCGAGAGCCCGCCCACGTCGAGCAGGCCGCGGATGAGGCGCAGGCGCCGCACATGCTGTTCGGTGTAGTCGGCCTGGTTGGGCGAGGTGCGCTCCCCCGCGGGCAGCAGGCGCTCACGCAGGTAGAACTTGATGGTCGCCACGGCGACGGCGCTCACCGTGCTCAGTTCGGCCATTTTCATGTGGATAGTGTAACTATCCGATAGCGCCGCTGTCTAGAGATTCGTGATTAAATCTCACTCCTCCGGGGTGAAGAAGGCGGTCACGGCCGCGGACAGCGCCGCCGGGTCATTCACGTGGCACAGTTCGCGAGCGGAGTGCATCGACAACAGCGGCACCCCGACGTCGACGGTGCGAATGCCGAGCCGGGTCGCGGTGAGCGGCCCGATGGTCGATCCGCACGGAACGGTGTTGTTGGACACGAATTCCTGGTACGTGACGCCGGCGCGCGCACAGGTGCGTGCGAAGAGGGCCGCGCCCACGGCATCCGTCGCGTAGCGCTGGTTGGCGTTGATCTTGAGCAGCGGGCCACCGCCGAGCACGGGCAGGTTCGCCGGGTCATGGCGTTCGGAGTAGTTGGGGTGCACGGCGTGGCCGGCGTCCGCGGACAGGCACCAGGATTCGGCGTAGGCGCGCAGGCGGTCGGTCACGGTCGCGCCGAGGCCGGCACCGATGCGGGTGAGCACGTCGTCGAGCAGGGGGCCGGCGGCGCCCGACCGCGAGGCGGAGCCGATCTCTTCGTGGTCGAAGGCCGCGAGCACGCTGATGACGGGGGCGGTTTCGTTCGAGACCTCGCCGTGTGCCTCGTGCTCGCCCGGGCCCTCGTTCTCGCCGGGGAACGCCGCGTCGCCGGCCAGGATCAGTGCAAGCAGTCCGGCGTGCACGGAGGTGAGGTTGTCCATGCGGCCGGCCGCGAACAGCTCCCCGCCGAGGCCGAACGTCGCCGGCGGCGCGGTGTCGGCCGTGAGCAGGTCGTAGCCGGCGATGTCGCTGCCGGCCAGGCCGGCGAGCCCGGCAAGGTGCCCGACGAGGTCGGCCTGGGCCACGTCACCCACGCCGAAGACGGGGTTGAGGTGGCGCTGCCGGTCGAGGGTGAGGCCGTTGTTGACCTCGCGGTCGAGGTGCACGGCGAGCTGGGGAATGCGCAGGAACGGCCCGGTGCGTACGAGATGCTCGGTGCCGTCGTGGGTGACGAGGCGGCCGGCAAGCTCCAGTTCGCGGTCGAGCCAGGAGTTGAGCAGGGGCCCGCCGTAGACCTCCACGCCGGCCTGCAGCCATCCGTTCGATCCAATGGTGGGTTTGGGCTTCAGCTTGAAGCCGGGCGAGTCGGTGTGCGCCCCGAGAATGCGAAACGGGGTCGTCGGGCCGGCGCCGGCGGGCTGCACCCAGGCGATCAGGGCGCCGTCACGCACGATGTAGTGCCGTCCCGGCTGCTCAGCCCATGCCTCAGCCTCGGCGAACCGGCTGAAGCCGGCGAGGTCGAGGCGGCGGGCGGCTTCGGCGACCGCGTGGTACGACGACGGCGAGGCGTAGATGAACCGGGCGAAGTCGTCAATGTAGCTGGGGGTGGCATCCATTTCCCCATCCAACCACCTGAACGGCGGATGCCCACGGTCGCCGCGCATCACCG
Source organism: Cryobacterium melibiosiphilum (assembly GCF_003602235.1). GTDB lineage: Bacteria > Actinomycetota > Actinomycetes > Actinomycetales > Microbacteriaceae > Cryobacterium > Cryobacterium melibiosiphilum. Next base: position 23,702 of record NZ_QZVS01000073.1, on the reverse strand, counting down.
GTCCGGCCCCGCAGCTGCCCGGCCAGCGTCCCGCGACCATCCGTTAAGCTTGAACCGACGACTCGAGGGGGACTTATGTCCGACACGCCCGCGCCCCGCGCGCATCCGCCCGGTTGGTATGCCGACCCGATGGGCTCGCCCCGGCAGCGCTGGTGGGACGGCACCCGCTGGACCGATGACCTGCACGACCCCGCCCTGGAGGTCTACGGCGTGAGCGCCCCGGCCGTGCTCGGGCCGACCACGCCGGTCTATAACCCGCTGATCTGGGCCATCGCCGTGCTTCCCCTACTCACGCTCATGGCCTCGTCGTCGGTCGACCTCACGGCGACGCTACAACTGGTGCTCGATGACGCCACGGCGCCGACCAGCCCGGAGGAGGTCACGTCGAACCTCGTGTCTTTCGGCGTCTATGCCGCCACCGTCGTGATGGCGTTCTTCGACCGGCGCCAGCTCCTGAAAATCGGCGTGACGAAGCCGTTCCACTGGGCGTGGGCGTTTCTCTGGTCGGGCGTGTATGTCTTCGGCCGTTCGGTGATCGTGAGCCGCCGCGCCGGCCGCGGCATGACGCCGGCCTGGGTCTGGTTGGGGATTTTCGTCGTCTCGCTGATCGTCGGAGTGACCCGCATGGTCGACGCTGTCAACGAGGTGTTCCCGAACGGGAGCATCCCGACCTAGGCTCACCGGGCGATTAGGCCGAGGGTACGGCCGCAACCTCGACCTTGAGAGCGGCGCGTGCGAAAGCGGCGCCGCCGACGGTGACGGTCTCGGTGCGACCGAAGCCGTGTCCGGACTCCTCGAAGACACCGAGACGGGTCAGCAAGCGCCATTTCGGAGCGATGATCTCTTCGGCGGCGTCCTCGCCCGACACGCCGAATTCGGACACCGCCCAGCCGATCGAGCCGAGCCCGCGAGCCAGCACCTCGAGGTACTCCGCGCGGTGATCCAGCGTTCGCGTGGCGACGTAGAGCAACAACAGCCGGGTGGCATCGCTCACTCCCGCGGTGCGGCTGTGATGGATCGTCGCCGCCAGGTAACGCCACAGTTCGCGCGGCGATTCGGCGAGGGTGCGGCCGCGTGCGGTGAGCAGCAGGGTTCCCTTGCTCACCCGCAGCAACCCGACGTCGCGCAGGTGCACGCGCAGTTCGCGCAGGGGGCGAATGTGCACCTCGCGGTTGACCTCGATGGGCCACCCCCAGTCGAGCTCGAACGACGCCTCGATGACGACGGCCGGCGGCAGGTGGCCGGCTTTCGTCAAGCGGATGCCGTCAGTCCCGACCCGACGCAGGATCCACTGCACGGGTACGAGCATGCGCACCATGGCGCGCTGGTTGAGCAGGATCGGGTCGCTCACCCGTGCCTGGCCGACCAGCTGCCGAAAACCCGGAACCAAATCGGGGAGCATTCGCGTCTCGAACTCCTGGATCACGTTCACCCTTCGAGCCTACCGAGGGAATCGGTCAGCCGCCGCTGCATCCGCTGCCCGTGCCTCCAGCGAAAGCAGGACGATCTGCGCCGGTCTCGGCGTACGCAGGACGATTCAGCGCATTTTCGGCGCCGTGTCCTGCATTCACCACGGCCCCACGACTGAGCGTCGGCGACAGTGTCGGTGGAATCTGGCACGCTGGAAGAATGACCGACACCCGCGCATCCGCTCTCGAAATTCTGCGAACCCTCGTCGGAAACGACGACGCCGATTTTCATGAGGGCCAGTATGAGGCCATCGAGACCCTGGTCGACCAGCGCCGCCGAGCGCTTGTGGTGCAGCGCACCGGGTGGGGCAAGTCGGCGGTGTACTTCGTCGCCACGCTGTTGCTGCGCCGTCAGGGCGCGGGGCCGACCATTCTGGTGTCGCCGCTGCTCGCGCTGATGCGCGACCAGGTCGCCGCGGCGGCCCGCGCCGGGGTGCGCGCCGTGTCGATCAACTCCGCGAACCCGCACGAGTGGGCCGACGTGATGCGCGCGCTGCAAGCCGACGAGGTCGATGTGCTGCTGGTCAGTCCCGAGCGCCTGAACAACCCGAGCTTTCGCGACGAACAGCTGCCCGCGCTCATCAACCGGGTCGGGCTGCTCGTCGTCGACGAAGCGCACTGCATCTCCGACTGGGGGCATGACTTTCGCCCCGATTACCGCCGGCTGCGCGACCTGATCGCGCAGATGCCGGCCGGGGTTCCGGTGCTCGCCACGACCGCGACGGCGAACAGCCGGGTCGTGACGGATGTCGCGGAGCAGGTCGGTCGGGTCGCTCCCGGCGCTCCGACCAGCTCCGGCGCGGGCGGTACGGCCGAGGTCGTCACGATTCGTGGGCCGCTCGCCCGCTCGTCACTGCGGCTCGGCGTGCTGCGGCTGCCCGATTCCCGTGCCCGGCTGTCGTGGCTGCTGAGCCACCTCGCCGAGCTGCCGGGCAGCGGCATCATCTACACCCTCACGGTGTCGGCCGCCGAGGACACCGCCCGGCTGCTGCGGGAGGCCGGCCACGAGGTGCGCGCCTACACCGGCCAGACCGACACCACCGAGCGGGAGGAGAGCGAGGGCATGCTCAAACGCAACGAGGTGAAGGCCCTGATCGCCACGAGCGCGCTCGGGATGGGCTTCGACAAGCCCGACCTCGGCTTCGTGCTGCACCTCGGGGCCCCGTCCTCCCCCGTCGCCTACTACCAGCAGGTCGGCCGCGCCGGCCGCGCCACCGAGAACGCCGACGTACTGCTGCTGCCGGGCGTCGAAGACGAGGACATCTGGCAGTACTTCGCGACCTCGTCGATGCCGAGCCAGAATAAGGCCGAATCGGTGCTGAACGCTCTAGCCGAAGCCGGTGCTGCGCTGTCGACCCCGGCGCTCGAGGCCCGGGTCGACCTGCGCCGCTCTCCCCTCGAGCTGCTCCTCAAGGTGCTCGACGTCGATGGTGCCGTGCAGCGCGTGAAGGGCGGCTGGATCGCAACCGGGCAGCCGTGGGCCTACGACGCCGAACGCTACGAGCGCATCGCCGCCGCCCGGCAGAGCGAGCAGCAGGCGATGCTCGAATTCGAACGCACGAGCGCCTGCCGCATGGAGTTTCTGCAGCGCGCCCTCGACGACGACACCGCCGTACCCTGCGGCCGTTGCGACAACTGCACCGCGCCGTGGTACCCGGTGGACGTGCTCGATTCCGCGGCCGCCGCGGCGGCGGCCGCGCTCGACCGGGCTGGTGTCACCATCGAACCGCGCGCGCAGTGGCCCACCGGGGTCGCAACGCTCGGCGTCAACGTGAAGGGAAACATCACCGTCACCGAGCGGCTCGCCCCGGGCCGGGCCCTCGCCCGGCTCACCGACCTCGGCTGGGGCGGCCCGCTGCGCGAGGTCTTCGCACCGGGGGCAGCGGATGCCCCGGCCAGCCAGGCCATGACGGCAGCCTGCATCCGGGTGCTCGCCGACTGGACGTGGGACGAACGACCGGCGGCCGTTGTCGCGATGCCGAGCCGCACACATCCGCTGCTGATCGATTCCGTGGCCCGCGCACTCGCGCAGGTCGGCCGGCTGCCCTATCTCGGCACCCTCGAACCGGTGAACGGCGGGCCAACCGGCACGAGCGGCGGCAACAGCGCCTACCGCCTCGCGGCGGTGTGGGAGCGGTTCGCGGTCGACGACGACCTCGCGGCCGCGCTTGAGACGGCCGCGCCCGACGGCTTCGCGGGCAAGCCGGTGCTGCTGATCGATGACCTGGCCGACAGCCGCTGGACCCTCACCGTCGCCGGGCGGGCCCTGCGCCGGGCGGGCGCCGGAGCCGTGCTGCCCTTCACCCTGGCCCTGCGAGCGTAGGGCTGGACGTGATGCTCGGGCGGGCGCGGCGGAATATTCGGCACGGTGCCCGCCTTGTTAGTCTGGGGAGTTGCCATTCGGCGATTTTCCGTACGCACGCTGTCGCACTGTTTACGCACCTACGTCAAAGGCATCCACTCACTTATGAAGTTGAACCGCACCACGCTCAGAATCGCCTCGGCAGTACTTCTCACCGCGACCGCCGTCGCGCTGACCGGATGCTCTACGGGCGGCACGACCGATGATTCGCTCAGCAGCGTCATGGACTCCGGCGTGCTGACCGTGGGCACCGAGGGCACCTACCGGCCCTTCTCGTTCCACGAAGACGGCTCGGGCGACCTGACCGGCTACGACGTCGAGGTCATCGAAGCCGTCGCCGCCGAACTCGGCGTCGAGGCCAGCTTCGAGGAAACCCAGTGGGACGGCATCTTCGGAGGGCTGACCTCCGGCCGGTTCGACGTGATCGCCAACCAGGTCTCGATCACCCCCGAGCGTATCGACTCCTACGCCTTCTCCACGCCGTACACCTACTCGACCGGCGTCATCGTCGTTCCCGAGGACAACACCTCCATCACCTCTTTTGACAGCCTTGACGGGCTGACCACCGCCCAGTCACTCACGAGCAACTGGTACACCCTCGCGACCGAGAGCGGCGCAACCGTCGAAGCCGTCGACGGCTGGGCCCAGTCCGTGGCGCTTGTCGAAGAGGGCCGCGTCGACGCGACCATCAATGACAAGCTCACCTTTCTCGACTACCAGAAGCAGACCGGCGCCGCAGGCCTGAAGGTCGCCGTCGAGACGACCGACCGCTCCGAGAGCGCCTTCGCCGTCGAGCTCGGCAGCGACGCGCTCGCCAGCGCGATCAGCGAGGCCCTGGCCACACTCAGCGCCGACGGCACCCTGGCCGAGATCAGCGACACCTACTTCGGCGCGGACGTCAGCCAGTAGCCCCGGATCGGCATCCGCTCACAGGAGACCCAAGAAACTGATGAATCGCGCGCATGAATGAGTCCAGCTGGGAGCTGTTCGTCAGCTCCCTCGGCCCCCTGGTGCTCGGGGCGATCACCGGAACGATTCCGCTCGCGCTGAGCTCGTTCGCGATCGGGCTGGTCCTCGCGCTCGCGCTGGCACTCATGCGCCTGTCCCGACAGCGCTGGATCTCGAACATCGCCCGCGTCTACATCTCGCTCGTGCGCGGCACTCCGCTGCTCGTGCAGCTGTACGTCATCTTCTACGGGCTGCCCTCGCTCGGCATCGTGCTCGACTACTGGCCGAGCGCGATCATCGCGTTCTCGATCAACGTCGGCGGCTATGCGGCCGAGGTCATCCGCGCCGCGATCCTCTCGGTGCCCAAGGGCCAGTGGGAAGCGGCCTACATGGTCGGCATGTCTCGCTCCCGCACCCTCAGCCGCATCATTCTGCCCCAGGCCGCCCGGGTCTCGGTGCCGCCACTGTCCAACACCTTCATCAGCCTGGTGAAAGACACCTCGCTTGCTTCGCTGGTCCTGGTCACCGAATTGTTCCGCGAGGCCGAACAGATTGCCGCGTTCAGCCAGGAATTCATGCTGATCTACCTCGAGGCAGCACTGGTCTACTGGGTCATCTGCCTCGTCTTGTCGACCGGCCAGGGTTTTCTCGAGAAGCGATTGGACCGTTATGTCGCCCGCTGACCCACCCCGCCCACCAGCCCCGCAGGGGGTTGCTCAGTCACGAGCGGATGCCCCCGCCCTGCTCACCGTGCGCGGCCTGCAGAAGAGCTTCGGCACAACCCGGGTGCTCGAATCGATCGACCTGACGGTGAACCGCGGCACCGTACTCGCCCTGATCGGGCCGTCGGGCTCGGGCAAGACCACGATCCTTCGCTGCCTGAACGGACTCGACCTCGCCGACGGCGGCACCATCGACGTGGCCGGCTATGCCACGCTCACCTTTGACCCCGCCCCCGGCAAGAAGCAGCTCACGACCCTGCGTGACCGCTCGGCAATGGTGTTTCAGCACTACAACCTGTTTCCGCACAAGACCGTGCTCGAGAACGTGATCGAAGGCCCGGTCATCGTGCAGAAGCGCAACCGGGCCGAGGTGACCGCCGAAGCCCTCGCGCTGCTCGACCGGGTGGGACTGACCGAAAAGAAAGACAGCTACCCCTTCGAGCTGTCCGGCGGGCAGCAGCAGCGGGTCGGCATCGTGCGCGCCCTCGCCCTGCGCCCCCAGCTGCTGCTCTTCGACGAGCCCACCTCGGCCCTGGACCCGGAGCTGGTCGGTGACGTGCTGCGACTCATCAAGGAACTCGCCACCGAGGGCTGGACCATGGTCATCGTGACCCACGAACTCGAATTCGCGCGCGAAGTCGCCTCCGAAATCGCCTTCGTCGACGGCGGCACCATCGTCGAACACGGCGCCCCGAAAGACCTGCTGCGCAACCCCCGCGAGGAACGCACCCGCCAGTTCCTGCACCGCCTGCTCTTTCCGTTCTGACGCGCGGTCCAGCCTCACACGAGTGAGCACTTTATGCACTTCCCGGGCTCCGGAACTGCAGAAAGTGCTCACTCGCGCAATGTCTATTTAGGTGCTCGTTTCTTGGGGTGCGTTCTCGGCCCCGGCTCGGCGGGCCGCGAGGGTGCGCTCCCTCATGCAGAGGAACAGGGGGAACATACAGGCGAACGCGGTGACCCCGGACAGCACCACGTAGAGCCAGCCGCGCCTCATGCCGAGCCGCCGCGCCTCCACGATGATGAACACGCTGCCGGCGATCGCCGCGATCAACAGGTCGACGGTCAGCGACGAGACAGACGGGCCGCTGCCCACCCAGTCACCCAGATAGTCACGGCGCTCGAGGATCGCGATGACGTTATAGGTCCAGGTGCCGATCAGGCCGATGACGCTGAGCACGAGGTAGGTGACGGCGAGCGGCGTCCAGTGTGCGTGCAGGGGCACGCGGGGGAGAACGCGCGGGGATTGAATACTCATGCCACCCAGTGTGCCCGGAAACCACTACGCCCAAGAAAGTTCGGGCACGCGACAGGTGCGGGTCACCAGCCGTTCACCTCGCCGAAGGATGCTGAGGGCATGACTATCCTGAGCGTGCCCGGCACCTATAACGTGCGCGGCATCGGCAGCGCCGCCTCTCCGTGGCTGCTACGGTCGGCGACCCTGGATGCGATCACGGAGGCGGGGGCATCCGTCTTGGCCCGGTTGAAGGTCGCCCTCGTGCTCGACCTGCGCGACAGCGGCGAGCGCGGGGTGGTGCGGCACCCGATTCCGGTACATCACCTGCCCATTTTTGAGGCGACGGATGCGGCGCCGCACGGTCAGTCGCCGGTGTCGCCGGTGTCGCCGTACGGAGAGACGCTCGAGGAAATCTACGAGACGATCCTCTACGCTCGGGCGGCGCAGCTGACCCAGGCTGTCGCGGTGGTCGCGGATACTCCCGGCACCGTTCTCGTGCACTGCGCGGCCGGCAAGGACCGCACCGGCCTGGTCGTCGCCCTGACTCTGCTCGCCGCGGGTGCCGCGCCCGACGACGTTGTCGACGACTACGCGCGCTCGACGACCGAGGTGCGGCTGTTTCGCCGGGACCTGGCCGACGCAGCCCTGCGCGAGCTGCCGTTGACGGAAGAGGAATACGAGGCCGCGCTGAGCCTGCACCTCGACAGCCCGGCCGACGCCCTGCGGCATGTGCTGACCGTGCTGGACCGCTTCGGCGGGGTCGAAGCGTACCTCGTGCGTGGCGGGCTGACCATCGACCAGTTCCATGCCCTGCGGGAGCGTTACGCCGCGAGCCTCGGCACCGACCCCGACACCGCGCTGGACTGACGCGCACTGGACTCACAGTGCACACATCCGTCGGCACTGCTGCTGACCCCCGATTCCCGGGCCTGCCTGTCAGGCCTGCCGGCAACACCCGCACGACTTCCGCGCCCGACCCGAAGGACCCCATGCCCCGCACCACCCCGCGCCTTCCCCCGATGCGCAATTCCCTCAGCACCCTCAGCACCCGCAACACCCGCAACGCCCTCGCGGGACTCGCCCTGGTCGGTCTCGCGCTGACCGGTTGCTCCGCCGCCACCGACACCACCGACGACGCCAGCGCGACGACCGAGGCCGCCACGATCACCCTCTACACCTCCGAGCCGCAGGCCAAAATCGATGCCGTCGTCGCTGCGTTCAACGTGATCGAGCCGGGCGTCACGGTCGACGTGTTCCGCGCCGGCACCGGTGACCTCACCGCCCGCATCGAAGCCGAGCTCACCTCGGGCGACGTGCAGGCCGACGTTCTGCTCGCCGCCGATGCCGGCACCTTCGAGGGGTACAAGGCCGACGACCTGCTCCGGGCCTACACGCCCGCCGACGTGGACGCCCTGAACCCCGATGTCGTCGACCCCGACGGGTTCTACACCGGCACCCGCATCATTCCCACGGTCATCGCCTACAACACGACCATGATCGACACCCCGCCCACCTCGTGGCAGGAGCTGACCGACTCCGCCTACGCCGACCTGATCACGATGCCCAACCCTGATGTCTCGGGCGCGGCCGCATACAACGCCGCGGTCTGGCTCAATACCCCCGACCTCGGCGACGACTGGCTCAGTGCCCTGGCCGCCAACAACCCGGTCATCGCCGAGAGCAACGGCCCGGTCTCGCAGGCCGTCGCGACCGGTACCCAGCCGATCGGCATCGTCGTGGACTACCTCGTGCGCGAGCTCAAGGCCGCCGGGTCCCCCATCGATGTCTCCTATCCCGCCGAGGGCGTGCCGTACGTCTCCCAGCCGGTCGGTATCTTCGCCAGCACGAGCGAGCAGGACGCCTCCGAGGCGTTCGTCGACTTCCTGGTCAGCGCGCAAGGGCAGGAACTGGCCGTCGAGCAGTCCTACCTGCCGGTGCGGAACGACGTCGGCACCCCCGAGGGCGCACCGGCGATGGACGACATCGCCATCCTCTCCCCCGACCTGCAGGTCATCAGCGATTCGCGCGCCGACGCTGTCGCGCGCTTCACCGAACTGTTCAGCTAGAGCGGATGCCGCCAGCCGCCCCGCCCGGCCCGGGCCCGGTCCGTCGTGACCGCGTTCGGCCCACCGTGCCTGCCACCACATCCGGCACCGCAGCATCCGCTGGACCACAACCGCAGCGACGGCCACGCTGGGCGGCCCCGTGGGATGGGATCGACGGGCTGCGGGCGGTGCTCTGGCTGGTCTGCGGGGCGGTCATCCTGCTGCCGCTGTCCGCGATCGTCGTGCTCGCGATCACGAACAACCACCTGCCGCTGCTGCTGAGCGGTGACGTCGTGGAGGCGGCACGGAACAGCGTGGTTTCGGCGGCGACGTCGGCGGTCGGGGCGGTGCTTGTCGGCACGATTCTCGCGCTACTGCTCGATCGCAGCGATCTGCGCGGGCGGCGCACGCTGCGGCTGCTGGCTCTGACGCCGCTGCTGGTGCCGCCCTTCGTCGGCGCGATCGCCTGGATCGGGATAGCGGGTCCCACCGGGCCCGTGAACCGGGCCTGGACCGAGTGGTTCGGCGGCCCGCTCTGGATCATCTACGGTGGCGACGGCGTGGTGTTCCTGTTGATCGTGCACTCGTATCCGATCGCCTACATCATCATGTCGGCGGCCCTGAGGCGGGTGCCGTCGGATCTGGAACAGGCGGCGCGCATCAGCGGGGCGTCGCTGCTGCGCTCGGTGACCGGGATCACCCTGCCGCTGCTACGGCCGGCGGCCTTCAGCGCGTTCACGCTGATTGCGGTGTCCAACCTCGCGGACTTCGGGATTCCCTCCATCATCGGTTTGCCCGAGCGGTTCGTGACCCTGTCGACGCTGGTGTACCGGTACATCCAGTCCGGAACCGTGGAATCTCCGCTCGAGGTGGTGGCCACCATCGGCGTGGTGTTGCTCGGTGTCGCGGTACTGTCGATGGTCATCGATCTGCTCGTGAACCGCACCCGTGTCGAACTCGACCAATCGTCGGCGCCGCCGCAGCCGATTCGCCTCGGCCGTGCGCGCGCGGCGACGTCGATCGTGGCCTGGACCCTGGTGCTGGCGATCACGCTGCTGCCGCTGCTGGCCCTCACCAGCCAGGCGCTGCTGCCGGCGCCGGGCGTCCCGCTCGCGTGGGAGAACCTCACTCTCGATAACATCGTGCGGGCCACGACCGCGCCCGGCACGATCGTGGGTGCGACGAACTCCGTCATGCTGTCGGTGCTCGCCGGGCTGATCTGCACCGTGCTCGGCCTCGCCGTCGGCACGATCGTCACCCGCACCCGTGCCCGCTCCAATGCGGCGCTCGCGACCGTGGCCCTGTTGCCGCAGGCGATTCCCGGCCTCGTCATCGCGGTCGGCTGGCTGATCATCGCGCCGAGAATCGGCCTGTTCAATACGCCGTGGCTGATTCTCTGTGCCTATGTGATGGCGTTCGTCGCCGTCGTGGTGCAAGCCGTCGCCGCGCCGTTGCGGTCCACCCCGATGAGCATGGAGGAGGCCGCCCGCATTTCGGGCGCCAGCCGCCTGCGCGCCCTGATCGACATCTCGTGGCGCATGGCCGTGCCCGCCGCCGTCGCCGGCGGTGTACTCGTCGCGCTCACGGCGGTGCGGGAACTGACCATTTCGGTGCTGCTGCTCTCCCCGGGCTCCCAGACCCTGGGGGTGTCGATCTTCAGCCTGCAACAGGCCGGCGCCTACAACGCCGCCGCGGCACTGTCGCTGCTGGTCACCCTGGTCGGGCTGGCGGGCCTGGGGCTCGTCGACCGCCGGCGACACTGATCGCCAGCAACACTGACCGCCGGCGACACGAACGCCGCCGCACTCTCCCCGATTCTTGGAAAGGTTCACCGTGGCATCCGTTACCCTCAGCAGACTGGGACTGACCTACCCCGACGGCACCGTGGGGCTCGACGCCGTCGACCTGACCGTGGCCGACGGCGAGTTCATCGCCCTCGTCGGTCCGTCGGGCTCAGGCAAGACCACCCTGCTGCGGGCCATCGCCGGCTTCCTCGCGCCGACCACCGGCACGGTGCACATCGGCGACACTCTAGTCGCCGGGCCGGGCACGTTGCTGGCACCCGAGAAACGCGGGCTCGGCATGGTGTTTCAGCAGCACGCGGTCTGGCCGCACCTGACGGTGGCCCAGAACATCGTCTATCCGCTGCGCCGCGCCGGGGTGGGCCGGGCACAGCGTGCGCAACAGCTCGCGCGGGTGCTCAGCACGGTTGGCCTGACCGGCTTCGACAAGCGCAACCCGGCGACCCTATCCGGCGGACAGCGCCAGCGGGTCGCCCTCGCCCGGGCGATCATCGGCTCGCCGCGCGTGTTGCTGCTCGATGAGGCCCTCTCGGCGCTCGATGAGCCCCTGCGCGGTGCGCTGCGCCTCGAGTTGCAGGCTCTCACCCGCTCGATCGGTCTCACCGTGATCCACGTCACCCACGACCGGGAGGAAGCCCTCGCACTGGCCGACCGCGTCGTGGTTCTCGACGGTGGTCGCGTGCAGCAGATCGGCGCGCCACCCGAACTGGTATCCCTGCCGAACTCCCCCGCGGTGGCCAGGTTCCTGTCCGATGCCACGATCTTCAGCGGGGTGCTCTCGCCCAGCGGATTCGTCGCGACGGACCACCCGTGTGCCGTGCCGGGCAGCCGAATCGAGGCGGTGGGCGGGCGATCCGGGCCGGGGTCGATCGCGGTGCTTCCCGAGGACATCGACCTCGTCGCCGCGAGCGCTGATCGCCAGGACGTCCGCGGTGAGGGCGACGACGACCACGGCTCTGCCCGAGTGACCTCGTCGCTGTTCGGGCGCACCGGCAACGATGTGGTCGTCGACTGGGAGGGAGCCTCGGTGCGGTGCCGGGTTCCCGGCGTCCGCCCGCTGGTCGGGGAGCCGGTGCGGGTGTCGGTGCGGCGAGCCGTCTTCTATCCGCGCGCCGCGGCACCCGCCCCCGCCGCCGTGTTCGCAGCCCCGTACCATTCGACGGAGATTGGCGGCTAGCGCCATCGTCTCCGGCCCGAAACGCCGAAAAGCCCGCCCAACACCGTCGAACGGTACGGCGTCGGGTGGGCGAAAGTCCTGGGCGCGGGTCAGTCGGCGGGCCCGGCGATCAGGGTGACGGATGCGGTGTGGCTGGTGCTCGCGGCATCGGTCCACGTCACCGCGACCGCGTCTCCAACGGAGTAGCCCTGCAGCACGGTCGACAGGGTCGCGCCGGTCACGGGAACGCCGTCGACGGCGGTGATGGTGTCTCCCTCGACGAGGCCGGCTGCGGCGGCGGGGGTGCCGGCGATGACGGCCTGCAGCAGGGCTGAGCCGTCGGTCGCGGTGGCGCCGACCGCGACGCCGAGGAAGGCCGGGTAGCCGATGGTGACGGTGTCGGTCTCGACGCCGGACTCGATCGCGGCGACGGTGTCCAGGGCGTTCTCGATGGTGATCGCGTAACCCGTCACGGTCGCGGTTCCCGACGAGGCCGCGGTGTTGATGCCGATGACCTCGCCGTCCGCGTCGAGCAGCGGGCCGCCGGAATCTCCCGATTCGATCTGCGCGTTGACCTCGATGAGTTCGCTGAGCGTTTCGGCGTTGGAGCCGTCGGAGTTCTGGGCGGTGATGGTTTCGTCGAGCGCGGTGACAGCCCCGGCGGCGGCCGTGAGTTCCCCGGTTCCGCCGGCGTTGCCGACGCCCGTGACGGCATCGCCGACGGCCACGGCGGATGTGGTGTCGAGGTCTGCGGGGGTGAGGCCGGAGGCATCCAGCAGCTGCAGCACAGCGATGTCAGCGCTGGAATCCGTGCCCACGACCTCGGCGGTGTACGTGTCGCCGGTCGTGGCGATCGTCACCGAGATGCTCGTCGAGCCCTCGATCACGTGATTGTTGGTGAGGATGAGCCCGTCGCTGCTGAGCACCACACCGGTGCCGGCGGCCGCCGAACTCTCATAGTCGAGTTCGGTCTCGATCAGCACGATGCCGGCCGACTGGGCGTCCGTTGCGGCCGTCGACTCGAGCGTGCTCGTGTCCGTCGACGATCCCGAGGAGCCCTGCGACGAGCCGGGCCCGAAGCCCGCACCGGGGTCGACACCGTTCGGAGCGGAGAACCCGGCCGGCGGACCACCGAATGTGGTGCCGTCGTCGGTGCCGGTCGTTCCGTCGGTCACTCCGGGGATGTCGCCGGTGACGGAGGTCGTGCTCAGGTCGCTCGTGGCGCTGGCGTTGCCGGCCTGGCCGACGGCGTAACCGATGCCGCTCGACCCCACGATGAGCGCCGCAGCGACGCCGATCGCCGCAGCGGTGCGGGAACGCCAGAACGATTTCCGTGTGGACGGCGGGGCGAATCCGGTCGCGATCCGGTTGGTCCCCGTCGTGCCGTCCGGGGCCACCTCGTAGACGACGACGTATGGAGCGGCCGCAGCGGCATCCGCTTCGATGTGCTCTGCCGACCGGTCGTTCGCGGTGTCGTGGGCGTTCTGGCTGTGGTCGTCGTCAGGTGTGCGCATTGCTCTGCCTTTCACTCAGTTCTGTCTGTCACTCAGGGCAACGGCGTGCAGCCATCGTCTCTAAGACAGAGCAAAGTGCATGCGGCTATGCGGTTCCTATGACCCAGATGGGTGTCAGGCGTGAGAAAGACGCCGCGGGGCGCGGTCGTCTTCGGTACCTGCGCGCTCGAGCAGGTACCGCGTGACGGTCGCCCAATCCGGAAAGTCCGGGGTCAGAAACTGGATCAGTTCGCCTTCAAACCGGTCGGCGCCGATCGCGGAGCGGTCGTCGACGAGGAATTCCCCACGATTGAGGTGTTTGTGATGCGAGAGGATGAGCCGTTGGTAGGCCGGGGTTCCCGCTTCCGCCCCGAGATACTCGTGCACCCACTCGAGTTTGTTCTGCCAGGCGCTGGCGTTCGCCCACGGCGCGGTCGACAGGATGTAGGTGTCGAACGATTTGGCCAGGGTGCAAAACGCCTCGATCGCGCCGGGCAACGGCTCCATCCGCGCATAGATGCCGGGAACCTCGTCCAGACGATTCTCGTAGCGGCAGTACTCCGCGTTGGTGAGCCGGTCGATACCCGATTGCACGTTGACCAGCGCATTGTCGAGGTCGATGTAGAGAATTTTCTGCGTCACGCCGGGCTCCCGTCAGCCGCACGCCCCAGTGTGCGCAGCATGTCGAGCGTGGCAGGGGGCGCGCCCCGGGGCAATCCCCAATCTCACCCCCCTCTGGGGGCAGAGTCCGGCCCCCAGATGTCGAGCGAATCACGCCTCGCCCGACGCCACTCACTCGGTGACGCGCCAAACCGTTGACGAAACAGCCGGGTGAACAGCGACGCGCTGCCGAACCCCCACCGTTCGGCGATCGCCGCGACCGGAATCGGGGGCTCCCCCGGCGCGCCCAGGTCGGTGCGCGCGTGCTCGAGCCGACGCTGCTGGATCAGCCGGTGCACGGTGGCAGGCTCGTTCTCAAAGGCCTTGTGCAGCGCCCGCAGCGACATGCACCGCGCAGCTGCAATCGCGGCCGGGGCCAGATCGGCGTCGCGCAGATGCGCGTCAATGTAGTCGCTGACCTGTTGCACCACCCCGCGATGCCGTAGGTCACTGGACGGGTACACCGCGAGCTGTTCGGTGGCGGCGATCCGCACAAGGTCCACGATCACCTCCGCCATCAAGGCGCCGGCTCGGGCGCTCAGGGTGCCGGCAACTCGCGCCAGTTGGGTAATCGCGGCTGCGGCGACGGATGCCCCGCCACCCGGCGCATCCGTCGCCGCCAGCCCCAGGGGCGCCCGGCAGAGGGCGGCCAGATCGGCGTCGGACAGGCCGAGGCGACGCTTGGGCGTTTCGAACCGCGAACTCAGATGGGGCCCCGGATAGGTGAGCACGAACGGGTGAGAGGCGTCAAAAATGAGCAGATGCCCCGCGGGCACCGGCGTGACCTGACCGCCCTGAAACAGTTCCAGACACCCGATCTGCTGAACCTGCACGGTTACCAGGTCGCAACCGGTGTGCCCGGGACCGCGGATGACCTCGGGCTGGAGGGATTCGCGGCGTCCGATCACAAAGCGTTCGTAGCCGTGCTCCGCAGGGCTGTCAGACGGATGCTGGTCGAATCGGCGGGTGAGCACAACCATGCCGATATCGTACTCACCCGGGTATGACGCGGGCCACTGGTCGCTGCACGCACGGGAGGTAGCCGATCCGTGCACGCGCCTGCCGGATCCCGCTCAGGTCGGCGACGATGAACGAGAGCCGAAACTGATGGGATTCTGATGACCGCAAACCCCCGCAACATCGTCCTCGAACCGGCGGCCCAGGCCTTCGCCGAAGCGACGGACGAACGCCCCTATCTCTACGAGCTGCCGCCCAACGACGGCCGCCGTGCCGTCGACGACGTGCAGTCCAGCCACATCCACAAACCGGACATTGACGAAGCCTGGGTGTCGATCGCGGGCGGACCAACCGGACACGTGAACGCCCGTATCGTGCGCCCGGTCGGCACCACGGGCACGCTTCCGGTGATCCTCTACCTGCACGGGGCCGGCTGGGTGTTCGGCGACGCCCACACCCACGACCGCCTCGTGCGCGACCTCGCGATCGGCGCCCACGCCGCGGTCGTTTTTCCGGAGTATGACCGGGCTCCCGAAGCAAAATATCCCATCGCCCTGGAGCAGTGCTACGCGGTGGCACAGTGGATCGTTCGCGACGGTGTCGACCAGAACCTCGATGGCTCACGGCTCGCCGTGGCTGGGGATTCGGTCGGCGGCAACCTCGCGATCGCGCTCACCCTGCTGGCCAAGGAACGCCAGGATGTGCACTTCGTGCAGCAGGTCGAGTTCTACCCGGTGACCAACGCGAGGTTCGACACCGAGTCCTACAAGCTCTTCGCGAAAGGCTACTTTCTGAGCCTCGCGGCCATGAAATGGTTCTGGGACCAGTACACGACCAACGAGAAGGACCGTGCCCAGATCACCGCGAGCCCCCTGCGCGCCACCACCGAACAGTTGCGCGACCTGCCGCCGGCGCTCATCATCACCGGGGAAGCCGACGTGCTGCGCGACGAGGGTGAGGCCTTCGCCGCCAAGCTCCGCACCGCCGGCGTTGCGGTGACGGCGGTGCGCTACACGGGCATCCTGCACGACTTTGTGATGCTCAACCAGCTGCACGACACCCAGGCTGCCCGCGCTGCGATTGCCCAGGCGACGACCACGCTGAAGGAGGCCCTGCACTCCTGACCCTGCCTGCGGCGCCCGCTACCGTTGCGCCTCCACGAAGCTGTCGCCCCGGTCGGTGACCACGATGCTCAGCCGGGCCGGAATCTGCTCTTTCATCGACTCGACGTGGCTGATCAGCCCAATCGTGCGCCCGCCGGCGCGCAGGGTGTCGAGGGTGCCCATCGCCGTTTCGAGGGTTTCACTGTCGAGGGACCCAAAGCCTTCATCAACGAACAGCGTGTCGAGGGTGATGCCGCCCGCCTGATTGGTGACCACCTCGGCCAGTCCCAGCGCGAGCGCGAGCGACGCCAGGAAGGTCTCGCCGCCCGACAGGGAGTGGGTCGCCCGTGCCCGACCGGTGTGTTCGTCGAGTATCGCAAGTCCCAGCCCCGACTTGGTGCCCCGGAACTCCGCCGTGTCGTCGTGTTCGAGCGTGTATCGTCCGCTTGTCATGGTGCGCAGCCGCTGGTTCGCCGCCGCGACGATCTCCTCGAGCTGGGCGGCGAGCACGAAGCTTTCGAGGCGCATCCGCTTGGTGTTCGGTTCGTCGCCGTGCACGACGTCGGCGAGGCCGCGCACCTGTTTCTGTTCCACGAGCAGGGCAGCGGATGCCGCGAAGTGGCGACGGACATCCGTCACCACGGTCGCCAGCTGGCCCGCGCGCTCCGAGATCGAGCTGTGGCCGGTGAGGGCGTCGTCGCGGGCGACACTGGCCTCGCGCAGCAGCAGGTCGGCCGGTTCCCGGTTCACCGGCTCGAGCGGCAGCCCGATCAGGTCGGGCTCGGCGAGGGTTGCCTGGGCGGCGGCGCTGGCATCATCGTGTGCCCGCACCAGCGTCTGTCGCTGGGTGCTCTGCGCCTGGGACAGGCGGGCCGCGGTGGCCGCGGCCCCCGAGTTGAAGCCCTCGTGGAGCAGCTGGACGGCCAGCGTGCTGCGGGCGGCCAGGTCTGCGTCTGTTCGTTCCCGCGCCAGATCGAGGGCGTCGACCAGCCGGCGACTCGCGTCCCGCTGCTGCTCCAGTTGGGCGACCTGGTCACCGATGCTCGCGAAGGCGCCGCGGTGCACGGTGACGCGGTCGGCGACCGTGTGCCGGTGGCTCAGGCGCTCGGTGTGCGCGGTGACTGCGGCGTCTCGAACGGCCCGCACGTCGACCAGCCCGGCGGTCGCCGCGGCCAGGTCTGCACGAAGGGACGCGACCGTTTCGGTCAGGCCGCCCAGCCGGGCGGCAGCCGCCCGAATCGTGCGCAGCGACGCCGTTGCGGCCGTGACGGCGACGGTCAGCTCGTCGACACCGAGGTTTCCGGCTGTCGCCTGTGCGGCGGAGAGGCGAGCACCGATCGCCTGCAGGGTGGTGTGTGCCGCCGCGAGGTCCCGCTGACGGGCGATCATGATGTGTCGGGCCTCATCGAGGTCGGCTTCGGTGACCGGATCGGCTACCGCCGTGGACGGTTGTGGGTGCTCGGCCGACCCACACACCGAACACGGCTGCCCGGGCACGAGCCGGGTGGCAAGCTCGGACGAGAATCCCGCAAACCGAGTCGACAGGAGCGCTTCGTAGCGCGCAGCGGCTGCGGCGTTGGCACTGCTCGCCGCGGCCTCACCGGCCCGGGCGCTCGTGAGCTCGTCGCCGCAGTCGACGACGACCTGTGCGGCTTCACGTGCGATTGTGGCCCGCTTCAGGTCGGCCTTCGCCTCGCCCTCGCCGGCGGCCACGAGGGTCGTCGCGGCGAGATCGGTCTCGACGAGGGTGATCCGTTCGGGTAGGGCATCGATGCGGGCCTGGGCGGCGACCAGCTCGTCGGCGGCGGCGTTCACCCTCGCGGCGAGGCCGGCGATCTCGGTGTCCAGAGCGGGAAGACGCCGCTCGTCGCCGAGGGCGTCGTCGAGGGTTCCGAGGCGCCCGAGCAGACCGTCGAGCAGTGCGCGCACGCTCTCGATCGTGAGCGTGTCGGACGGGCCGGCGTCGGGCTGGGCTACATCGGGCGCGCCGGCATCGGGCCTGGCTGCATCCGGCATGACTCCAGCGTTCGAGCCGTTCAGGGCGACGTCGCCGAGGGCGGCGGCCCAGCGGGTGCGGGCATCCGTTTCAGCCGTGACGGCGGTCGCGAGGGCGGCGGCCGACTGCTCGGCTGCCCGGATCTGTGGCCACACCCGCGCGGCGCGGTCCGCCGCCTGGAGGGCCAGCCGTTCGGAGTCGATGGCCGGTTGCTCCGCGTCGAGGGCGCGCAGCCGCGTCGTCGCGTCGTCACGGCGAGCCTGGCGACGTGCGATATCGTCGACCTGCTTCTGCCCGGCCACCGCGGTCAAGAGGGCCACGGCGGCCCGGTCGGCATGCTCCGCTGCCGCAGCGAGTTCTGAGTGGAGTTCGGCGAGCCCGGCGTCGAACCAATCGAGGCCCGGCGTGTCGGGCACGGCGGGCAGCCGCAGCTGGGTGGCAGCGGATGCCGCCCGCTGTTCAATGCTGCGCACCACCGTGGCGAGCTGCCCGTCGACCGTCTTGCGCCGCAGGAGCAGCGCGGATTCGAGCTGCTCGAACCGCGCCGTGCCGAACAGGGTGCGCAGCACCGTGCGACGATCGTCGGTCTTGGCGAGCAGGAACTTCTGAAAGCGGTTCTGCGCGAGCAGGATGACCTGCAGGAACTGGTCGACCTTCAGGGGCAGGATGCGGGACAGTTCGTTGCCGACGTCGACCGGGCGGGCGGCGACACCGACGAACTCGTCGCCGCGGCGCACCTCGAGCACGGCATCGGGCTGAGAGACCGTGGTTCCCCCGCCGCGTTTCTTCGGCCGGGTGTAGCGGGGTGTGCGGTAGACCCGGTACTGCTGACCCCCGATGCTGAAATCCAGTTCGACGAAGGTGGGGTCGTCGGGGGCGCAGTGGTCGCTGCGCAACGACAGCTCACCGCCGTCGAAACGTGGCACCTGGGCGTAGAGCGCAAAGCAGATGGCGTCGAGGATACTCGATTTGCCGGCCCCGGTCTTGCCGGTGATCAAAAAGATGCCGTCGTCGTCGAACCGCTCGAAGTCGATGAGCTGTTCGCTCTTGTACGGGCCGAAGCCGGCCAGCCGCAGCCGCAGGATTTTCATGGGCGAACCACCGCACCGTCGGACTCGATGCTGGCTTGCTGCGTCAGGAGCTCGGCGATCAGGGCGACTTCGAACTCGGTCGGCCCGACGCCGTTGCGCACGTATTCGAGGAAGCCGGCCACGATGTCGGGGTCGGATTTCGCTCGCACGCGTTCCCGGTAGGTCGAGGCTTCGAGAGCCACCACCACGGTCGGGCGATGCTCGAGCGCCACGCAGAACGGGAACCGCTCGTGAAGCTGTCGCATGCCGTCGAGTGGACGCACCTGATCGGTGAGCACGGCCTTCACCCAGTCCCCCGCATTCTCGAGAAACCGAGCGTCGCCGAGCAACTCCTCCAGCGTGCCGGTGATCTCGCTCAGGCGGCGTGGCACCGGTAGATCGACCCACTCGACGATCGGATCGGCATCCACCGTCCCCAGCTCAACCAGCCAGGCCCCGCGCGGCTTGCCCGCCTCGGAGAAGGAGTAGTGCAGCGGCGCCCCGGAGTACCGCACCCGGTTGCTGAGTGTCGCCCGGCCGTGAATATGACCCAGGGCAACGTAGTCGGGGCCGTCGAACACGCTCGTGGACACCACGTCGAGTCCGCCGGCGGTGATGTCCCGCTCGACCTCGCTGGCTTCGGCGGCGGGTTTGATCCCGGCGGCGAAGCAGTGGGCGAGCACCACACTGCGCCCGCCGCGCGCTGCTGCATCGGCCCGCACCTGCCCCATGACGAAACCGAGCACCTGTTCGTGTGTCTTCAGCTCCACATCGCCAGATTCCGGGCTCTGCAGGGCACGCAGGTGATGGCGGACGATGACCGGCTCCAGGTACGGGATGCCGTAGAAGTGAACGGGACCGTGGGAATCCTCCACGGTGACGGGCTCGAGGTATTCGCTCGGCCCGGTGATGATATGGATGCCCGCGAGCCGGGCCCATTCGGACTGGAAGCCGAGCCGCGCGGCGGAATCGTGGTTGCCGCTGGTCATGACCACAACCGCGCCGGCATCCTTCAGCTGGCGCAGCACGGTCGTGAGCACGCTCAGGCTGTCTTTGGACGGCATGGCCGAGTCGAAGATGTCACCGGCGACGACGACCACGTCGACGCCCCGGTCACGCACGACCGTGACGAGGGCGGTGAGCACCGTGCCGAGGTGGTCGAGGGTGGGGTGGGTATGAAAGGTGCGCCCGATATGCCAGTCCGAGGTATGCAGAATCTTCATGCGTTCCACGCTAACGGCACCCACCGACACTCCCCGCCGCCCACCCCGTGGCCCGTCCCGAACGCCAGAAATTTTCTTTGTTTGTCTGTGTTTTCTCTTGCATGTACAGGCAAACGAAGCTACAGTCAGTGTCACAAGCCTGATTCACCCCCGTTCAGCTTCGTTTCACGCCCCGGGTCACCGCACATCCACTCAAAGTCGAGGAGGCATCATGTTCGCCGAAGAACGTCAGTTACTGATCGCCGAACTCGTCACCGAGTGGGGCCGCGTCACCGTGAACGACCTCGCCGCCCGGTTCAATGTCACCCCCGAAACCGTGCGCCGCGACCTGTCCACCCTCGAGGACAACCGCCAGCTACGCCGCGTACACGGCGGCGCCGTCGCCACCGACCGGCAGAGTCTGTCCGAGCCCAGCCTCGAGCAGCGCCAGACCCAGCGCCTCGACGAGAAGTCCCGCATCGCAACCGCCGCGCTGGCCATGATGCCGCTCGGCCGCACCGGCTCGGTCGTGCTGGACGCCGGCACCACCACCGAGCGCCTCGCCGACCTGCTCTGCGACTGGGTGCCCGCTCCCGGCGCCGACCCGCTGCTCGTGATCACCAACGCCATCCCGATCGCCTACAAGCTCTCGGGAACGGATGCCGTGCAGCTGCACATCCTCGGCGGCCGCGTTCGCGGGCTCACCCGGGCGATCGTCGGTCGCACCACGATCGAACAGCTCGAGGCCCTGCGCCCCGACATCGCCTTCATCGGCGCCAACGGAGTGCACCCCGACTTCGGCTTCAGCACCCCCGACTCCGTCGAAGCGGCCGTGAAGAGCGCCATCGTGCGCTCGGCCCGCCGGGTCGTGGCCTTGGCCGATTCCTCCAAACTCGGTGAGGAGACCCTCGTGCGTTTCGCGACGCTCGGGGAGATCGACACCCTCATCACCGACGCCGCCCCCCATCCGGAACTCGCCGCAGCCCTCGCCGCGGCCGACGTAGAGGTCGTGATCGCATGATCGTAACGCTTACCCCCAACCCGAGCCTGGACCGCACCATCGCCCTGCCCGGCGCCCTCGCCCGCGGCGAGGTGCAGCGGGCCGTCTCGGCGCACCAGGAACCCGGCGGCAAGGGCGTGAACATCTGTCGTGCCCTCGAAGTGTCCGGGGTGCGCAGCCTCGCTATTCTGCCCGGCGACCCCGAGGACCCCGTGCTGGTCGCGCTCACCGCTCAGGGCGTTCCGCACCTCGGTCTGCCGATCGGGACGGCCCTGCGCAGCAACGTCGCCATCACCGAGCCCGACGGCACGACGACGAAGGTCAACGAGCCCGGCCCCGCGCTGACGCGTGAACAGCAGGACGCCCTTGTCGAACTCGTGCTCAGCCAGTCCGAGGGCGCGCGCTGGGTCGTTCTGGCCGGTTCGCTGCCGCCCGGAGTGCCGGCGACGTTCTATGCGGACGTCACCCGCACCCTGCGCGCACGTTTTGGTGCGGCCGCGCCGCGCGTGGCGATCGATTCTTCGGGGGCGCCGCTCGCGGCATCCGTCGCCGCCGCGCCCGACCTGCTGAAGCCCAACGCCGACGAACTCGCCGAACTGACCGGCATCTCCAACCCTGACAGCCTCGAAGCCGACCCCGAGCTCGCCGCGGCCGCCGCGCAGACGCTCATCGCCGCCGGCGTGGGCGCCGTGCTCGCGACCCTCGGTTCCAAGGGCGCACTACTCGTCACGAAGGACGGGTACTGGCTTGCCACGACCCCGCCGATGGTGGCCGTCAGCACCGTCGGCGCCGGCGATTCCGCCCTCGCCGGCTTTCTGCTCAGCAGCAACGCCGGGGCCTCCCCCGCCGACTGTCTGCGCCAGGCCGCCGCGCATGGCGCCGCCGCCGCCGCCCTGCCCGGCTCGACCGTGCCGGCCCTCGAACAAACCAGACCCGATGCTGTCACCGTGACGGCATTCCCCCAGCCCCATACAGAACGCAACACGCATACAGAACCCAGTACCCATACAGAACCCAGTAACAACGAAGTCGTCACCGTGGCGGCGTACCCCACCCATCCAAAGGAGGATGACCAGTGAGTGCACTGATTACCCCGGAGCTTGTCGCTCTGGACAGCAACCTTGGCGCCGAGCCGTCGACCGTGATTCGACACCTCGTCGAGCTCGTGGTCGCCAGCGGCCGGGCCACCGAGGTCGACGGGCTGTTGAAAGACGCCCTGGCCCGTGAAGCCAAGACCGCGACCGGCATCCCCGGCGGCCTGGCCATCCCGCACTGCCGCTCCACGGCCGTGACCGAGCCGACGCTGGCCTTCGCCCGCCTGGCGAGCCCCGTCGACTTCGGTTCCAAAGACGGACCCGCCGACCTCGTCTTCTTCATCGCCGCCCCCGACGGCGCCGACCAGGAGCACCTGAAGCTGCTCGCCAAGCTGGCCCGCTCGCTCATGAAGAAAGACTTCACGGCGTCGCTGCGTTCTGCCGGTTCCGCCGCTGAGATCGTGCAGCTCGTCAGCGCCGTCGTCGCCCCGGTCCCGGTCGCCGCCGGCAGCGTGCCCGCCGAGGGCACCGGAACGGGCACCTCCTCCGGGGCCCACTCCGCGACCAAGCGCCTCGTGGCCGTCACGGCCTGCCCCACCGGCATCGCCCACACCTACATGGCAGCGGATGCCCTCGTTGCCGCCGCAAAGGAGGCCGGCGTCGACCTGCAGGTCGAAACCCAGGGCTCGGCCGGCGCGACGCCGCTCGCCGCCTCGATCATCGCCGCCGCCGACGCCGTCATCTTCGCCGTCGACGTCGACGTGCGTGGCCGCGAACGCTTCGCGGGACTCCCCGTCATCAGCTCCCCGGTCAAACGGGGCATCGACGAACCCGCGAAGATGATCCAGGAAGCCCTCGCCGCCTCCGAGAACCCGAACGCCCGCCGCGTCGCCGGCGGCTCCGGCGCCGTGGCCGACGAATCCACCGAGGCCGGTGAGCACTTCGGCCAGAAGGTCAAGCGCGCCCTGCTCACCGGCGTCAGCTACATGATCCCGTTCGTCGCCGGCGGAGGGTTGCTCATCGCCCTCGGCTTCCTGCTCGGCGGCTACCAGATCACCGATGTCGCCGACGACGTGGTCCTCAACAACAGCTTCGGCAACCTCCCCGAGGGTGGCCTGCTCATCTACCTGGGCGCGGTCTTCTTCAAGATCGGCGCCCTGTCGATGGGCTTCCTGGTTNTGGCCTGCTCATCTACCTGGGCGCGGTCTTCTTCAAGATCGGCGCCCTGTCGATGGGCTTCCTGGTTCCGGCCCTGGCTGGCTACATCGCCTTCGCCATTGCGGACCGCCCCGGGATCGCGCCCGGCTTTGTCGCGGGTGCCGTCGCCGGCTTCATGGGCGCCGGCTTCCTCGGCGGTATCGTCGGTGGCCTGCTCGCCGGCGTCGTCGCCGCGGCCATTGGCCGTCTCAGTGTGCCGCGCTGGTTGCGCAGCCTGATGCCCGTCGT
>NZ_QZVS01000094.1 GCF_003602235.1 Cryobacterium melibiosiphilum | reverse complement strand
CCGATGCCGCCGGGCGGGCGGGCGGGCGGGAGATCGGGGTGACCGGGGCAGCCGGCGCCCGCGTGGCCGCCGCAGCCGCCACGAGCGGCGCGCTGCGCCGTTCCCGCTCGGCGTCGACGGAGGCCTGGCGCAGCTGATTCGCGGCCTCCACCGAGGCCATGGCGGCCTGGGCGATCGATCCGCGGGAGAGGTGCATGGGGCGCGGCAGGGACTGCGGCGTCCACGTGACGGGTTCGACCGGGGTCGCCTCGAGCTGCACGGGCTCGAAGGGCGCCATCGTCGGGCGGGTTCGCGCTTCGACCCATTCCACGCTGTCGACGGTGATCATCCGCTTGGCGCGGGCCACCCGATTGAGTCGGGCCAGCGTGTTCACCGAGGCGAACACGGCGACCGCGCCGACGCCGAGCAGCAGCCAGGCACCGGTGACGGCCACGACGGCGAGCCCTGCGATCGTGGCGAGCAGCCCGAGCAGCAACACGCTCGAGCTGAGGGCCCTGGCGCGCCGCAGGCGCCTCAGAGCCTGAGCGGGCGTCACCACGACGGGCGGGCGGGCGGCGGCCGCGAGGGCCGCGGCCGCGCGCCGAACCTCGGCGGCGGCATCCAGGGCGGCTTTCGCATCGCGGCGCTCTTCGGCCTCAACCTGGGCCAGAAGTTTCTGCTGGTCGGCGACCGTGCGGGCGTTTGCTTCCAGGTGAACGTGGCGGGGCACCTCGGCGGTTTCGGCGAGCACGCGCAGCGTCTGCTGCAGCCGCACGGCGTTCCGTTCGGTGGCGAGGTACTGTTTGCGGCGGGTCCAGGTGGGCATGAGGTAGGCGACCCAGAGCACAGCAGCCACCAGTATCATCACGCCGCCGCCGAGGGCCTCAGAACTCATGATGACAACGGTAGGAGAAACGCGGCGGTTCGGCGCTGATTAGCGCGGGTGTGTCACCGATCATTGATGACCAATGACTGCGCCGCGCGTTCCACGTCGATCGGGGTCCGGTCGGCGGCATCGGCCGGGACGAGGCCGTCTTTCCACCGCTGGAGCACGCCGTGCTGCAGCTCTTCGGCGACGAGCCCGAAACAGAAGTGGTCCCGCCAGTCGCCGTTGATGTGGATGTACCGGCGGCGCAGGCCCTCGTAGCGAAAGCCGAGCTTCTCGACGACACGCAGGCTCGCCGCGTTTTCGGGGCGGATGCAGATCTCCATCCGGTGCAGGCCGAGCTGGTAGAAGCAGTAGTCGGTGGCGAGCGCCACGGCGATCGGCGTGATCGACTTGCCGGCGAAGCGCTCCCCCACCCAGTAGCCGATCGTCGCCGACGAGAGCGAGCCCCAGGTGATCGACGAGACGTTCAGCTGCCCGGCCAGTTCGCCGTTGTACTCCACGATGAACGGCAGGCCGTTGCCGTCCCGGGAATGGGCGAGCAGATTACGGATGCTGGCCCGCGTGTCGAAGGACATCGGCGCGTAGGGGTTGGTCGCCTCCCATTTGCGCAACCAGCTGCGGTTTTCCAGAAGTTGGTCTTCGAGCAGTCGCGAATCGCGCAGCCGGATCGGGCGCAGCGTCACCGCTCCTTCGCGGAGCGTCGGAATCGCGATCGGCACAGCTCCCCCCGTCAGTTGCGGGCGGCGGCCCGGTGGTATCCCCAATCTAGCCGAGATGCGGCGGTCACCGGTGCCGCGGCGCCGTGCGACACTCTCCGGCGGCCGCAGCCGACTGCCGCCCGGCTGCGGCGAGATCGTATCGCTACGGCACCGGCTGTTCGGGGTGTTCCGGGTTCAGCGTCGACACGAACTCACTCAGCCACGGGCGCAGTTCGNCTGACCCGCGGCGCGGCCCAGCAGACGCGCCGTTGCCCGCCGCCGGCTGGCGGCGGGCCACGCGCCGGGCCGCCGGCTGCATAACTCCTGCAGATTGTCCCTGCGGGCGGGAAGATCGGCGGAAAAACGGGTATCCGTCGTGGCCGCATCAACCTGCAGGAGTCATGCCGCGCCGGTGGAGGCGGGCCAGCGTCAGCCGAGGCAGCCCTGCGTTGCACCTTTCCCGCCGCGCCGGGTCAGACGAAGGGAAGGAGGGCCCGGTCGCTGCCGTTTCGGCAGATCAGCACGAGCTCGCGGATGGCGGCCAATACCGCCTCCGGGTGGAACATGATGTCCTCGTAGGGAACTCGGAGGGTCAGATAGCGACGCTCGGCCAGCAGGCGGTTGCGCTTGTGGTCGCGCACCTGCTCCGGCCAGGACCGGTGGTAGGCGTAGCTATCGGCCTCGACAACGACGCACCCCTCAACCAGCAGGTCAACCCGGCCGATGCCGCCGATGGTCACCTGGATGTCGCACCGCAGCCCCGCCCGACAGAACAGGTCCCGCAGCACGGACTCCTGGCCGGCGTCCACCCGGGCGTCGATGCGCGCGCGCAGCTCGTGGTGTCTCGCGGGCACGCTCGCAAAGATCTCGGAGAGGTCCGTCGGCTGGATCTTGCGTTCGTGAAGGGCAGTGTCGAGCGCGGCGAGCGCGAATCTCGGTTCCTGGCACTGGATGATCTGCGCCAGGGCATCGCGCGCACCGACGCAGAATTCCGTGCCGTCTGTCAGGTCGATGAGTGGCCGCCAGTGCAATTCCACGCCGCCGCGGGGTGCCAGCACCAGCGGCACGTTCCGGTTACCCGGGCTGCGCAGGCGCGAGGCCTGCCGGTCAAGGTGCACGTGGGTGAACTGGGTATCGAAGGCGAAGAATCCGATCTCCCGCGCCGCGGACACGCAGGCTTCCCGCCCGCCGATGCGCACGGCCTCGAGGGTATGTCTGTCGGTGTCGGGCAACGCGTAGTGGTCCCGCCGCACGCGCAGCAGCTCGCCACTTTTCACCGCCGCGGTGATGCCTTGAGGCGAGAGGCCACTGGAGCGCAGGTCGAGGCGGCTGACGATACGGCAATTCAGAAAGGGGTTCATGCCGGCGATGGTCGCCGCTCAGCCGGTTTCGCGGGCCGTCCAACCCCGAGATTGTGAATAACTTCCCGTTTGGTCAACCTGTGGAGGGAGTCCTGCCGTCGGGCGGTGCCGGGGGCCCCGCGGCAAAACTCCTGCTGATCTGGTGTGCTGCCGGGCGGTGGCCCGCAAGCACGGGCACCTTTTCGGCAGGGCCTGCGTAGTGCAGGAGTTATGCCGCGCCCCCGCGCAGCAGGGGCTTCGTCGCGCCGGTCGGGAGAGCGGCTGGTCGGGATCATCCTCTCGGGACGTCTGCCAGCCCCGCGTCGCATAACTCCTGCAAAACGTCGCGGTAGAGAGTTTCGACCCCCGGAAACACGGGCAACTCTTCGGAGGACCCGGAACAGTGCAGGAGTTATGCCGTGGGGTCGCCGGAGGGGCAGCGGGCGGGGCCGGGGGCGGCAGGTTAGGGTCGATGGACCGCCTGCGCCAACGGATGCGCCAACCCGGAAGGCCCACATGCCCACGAACACTACTGCCCCGCTCACCCCCGCCCAGGTGCTCGCCCTGCCCAAGGTCGAGCTGCACCTGCACATCGAGGGCACCCTCGAGCCCGAGCTGATTCTGCGGCTGGCCGAGCGCAACGGTATCCGCCTGCCGTGGGCTGACCTCGCCGACCTGCAGAAACAGTACGAGTTCACCGACCTGCAGTCGTTTTTAACCCTGTACTACGCGAACATGGCGGTGTTGCAGACGCCGGCCGACTTCGCCGACCTGACCCGCGCCTACCTCGCCCGGGCGAAGGCCGCGGGGGTGCGGCACGCGGAGGTGTTCCTCGACCCGCAGGCGCACACCGTTCGCGGGGTATCGCTCGCGACCTGCATCAACGGCGTTGCCGAGGTGCTCGAGCAGAGCGAGGCCGAGTTCGGCCTGACGAGCGCGCTGATCGTCACGTTTTTGCGTGACCGGCCGGCCGCCGAGGCCCTGGCCATGCTCGAAGAGCTCATCGAGATGGAGGCGCCGATCGAGGGGATTGGGCTGGACTCGGCCGAGGTCGGGCATCCGCCGGCCGATTTCGTGGCCGTCTACGATCTCGCCCGCGCTCACGGGCTGGAGTGCGTCGCCCACGCCGGTGAGGAGGGGCCGCCCGAGTACGTCTGGCAGGCGCTCGAGCTGCTGCAGGTGTCGCGCATCGACCACGGAATCCGCAGCCTCGAAGACGAGAACCTCGTCAACCACCTGGTCGAACGGCAGATCGCGCTCACCGTCTGTCCGTTCTCGAACGTGCGGCTGCGGGTCGTCGACACGCTCGACGTGCACCCGCTGCCCGAGATGCTGGCCCGCGGCCTCGCGGTGACCGTCAACTCGGATGACCCGGCCTACTTCGGCGGCTACCTCGACGACAACTTCCAGGCCCTCGTGACGACGTTCGGGTTCACCGCGGCCGACCTCGCCGCGCTGTCGCGCACGGCGGTGCACGCCGCCTTCCTCACCGAAGACCAGCGCGAGCCGCTGCTGGTCGCGATCGAGGAGTGGCAGGCCGCGGTCTCCTGAGCGGATGCCGCATCCCGAGCGGGTGCGGCCCGGGCCGCGTGGGAAGATCGGGAACAGTCGAGACAACGGGGGACACGGTGACGCTGCTCTACGCGCTGTTGATCAGCGGGGTGATCCTGGCGGTGGGGGTCTCGGTCGTGGTGCCCGCGGCATCCGTCGTCGCGGGCGCCCTGACCCTGGGCTGCGCGGTAGTCGGGCTGCTGCTGGTGGGACGCACCCAGCGGCTGATCTCGATCCTGCTGATCGCGGTGGGCGTGGCCTCGCTCGGCGTCGGGGTGGGGCTCGGGGCATCCGTCGACGTCGTCGATCTGTTCGCGGTCAATCAGGACCTCGTCGGCATGCTGACCGCGGTGTCGTTCCTGAGGCTGATCACCCCGACCGGCTCGCTCGCGCGCCCGCGATTGCGGGGCCGGTGGGCGCTGCTGCGCACGGCCGTCGCGACGCACGCGCTCGGCTCCGTGATCAACATCGGGGCGATCGGGATCGTCGGCGACCACCTGCGCGGCACCAGCCGACTGCGGTTCGCCGACGCCGTGCTGCTGTCGCGCTCGTTCACGACGGCCGCCTACTGGTCGCCGTTCTGGGCGGCCACGGCCGCCGCAACGACGCTCGTTCCGGGGGCGAACACCCTCGTGGTGGTGCTGGTCGGCTTGGGCCTGGCCGTGGTGGTGACCTGCGTCAGCCTGCTCGACGTGATGCGCCTCTGGGGCAGCGAACTGGCCGACTACTCGGGGTATGCCCTCAGCTGGGCGATCGTGCGCATCCCGCTGGCGCTCGTCGCGCTCGTGGTCACGGCGCACGGCGTGTTTCCCCGCGTGCCGGTGCCGCGCATCGTGCTGTTGGCCGGGCTCGGGGTGACGCTCGCCGGGCTGCTGCTGCAGGACTGGCGCACCGCGCTGCGCCGTGGCGCCCGGCACGCCCGCCATGACCTGCCGACGCTGCGCGGCGAGGTGACTCTCTTCGCCTCGGCCGGAATCCTCGCGGTCGGGCTGCGCGTGCTGTTCCCGCTGATCGCGGTGGACCTGCCGTTCGACGGCTTCACGGTGCTCGTCGCCTGGCTGGCGATCATGGTGATGGTGCTCTTCGCGCTGGTCGGCGTGCATCCGGTCGTGTCGGTCGCGGTGGTGGCGGCGATCGTGCTGCCGCTCGACCCCGACCCGACCCTGTTCGTGCTGGCGGCGTGCATCGGCTGGGGCACCGGAACGGCCGTGGGACCGTTGAGCGGGCTGACCATGTTCCTCGGCTCCCGTTACGGCATCGATACCCTCGCGCTGACCCGGCGCAACCTCGTGTACCTGGCCATCGTGCTCGCCGCGGCCTGGCCGGCCCTGCTCTGGTGCGCCGCGCTGGCCTGACCCCGGCGCGGGGCCGGGCTGAGGTTGTCGGGCCGGGCCGGGTTGCCCGGCCACGGCGGCATAACTCCGGCAGATTCTGTTGGCCCGCGGAGCGAGGCCCGGAACGACGGGCAACTTTTGGGACCGTCTCTCAAACTGCAGGAGTTGTGCCGCCGGGACGCGGGAAATGGACGCGGGGAACGGACGCGGGAGCCGGCACGGCAGCGGGCGGGGGCATCCGCGGCCCGAATGTGGCGCCACGTGTGACCGCTAGGCTTCGCCTATGAAGATATCTGTGATTGGCTGCGGTTACCTGGGTGCCGTGCACGCGTCGGCGATGGCCGAACTGGGGCACGACGTGATCGGCATCGACGTCGACGCGAACAAGATCGCCCTGCTGGCCGAGGGCCGTCCGCCGTTCTTCGAGCCGGGCCTGCCCGAGGTGCTGACCAGCGCCCGGGACTCCGGCCGGCTGCGCTTCAGCACCGATATCGCGGATGCCGCCGGCGCCCAGGTGCACTTCGTCGCCGTGGGCACCCCGCAGAAACCGGGCAGCTACAGCGCCGACCTCACCTACGTCGACGCCGCGATCGAGGGCCTGCTGCCCTACCTCAGCGAGGGCGACCTCGTCGTGGGCAAGAGCACCGTGCCGGTCGGCACCGCCGCCCGCCTCAGCGACCTGATCGTGGCCAGCGGCCGCGGCGCCACCCTGGCCTGGAACCCCGAGTTTCTGCGCGAAGGCTTCGCCGTTCAGGACACCATCAGCCCCGATCGCCTCGTCTACGGCGTCGCACCCGGCGCGCCCGGCGAGCACGCCGTAGCCCTGCTCAACGAGATCTACGTCGCGGCGCTCGCCGCCGACACCCCGCTCGTCATCACCGACTTCGCGACCGCCGAACTCGTGAAGGTCGCCGCGAATGCTTTTCTCGCGACCAAGATCAGCTTCATCAATGCCATGGCCGAGATTGCCGAGGTCACCGGTGCCGACGTCACCCAGCTGGCGGATGCCATCGGCTACGACGCCCGCATCGGCCGCCGGTTCCTGGGCGCCGGCGTCGGATTCGGTGGCGGTTGCCTGCCCAAGGACATCCGCGCGTTCACCGCCCGCGCCGAGGAGCTCGGCCGCGGCGAGTCGGTCGCGTTCCTCAAGGAGATGGACGCCATCAACCTCCGCCGCCGCCAGCGCGTCGTCGACCTGACCGTGGCGTCGCTGCCGATCCCGGTGCACCAGGCCAAGGTCGCCGTGCTCGGCCTCAGCTTCAAGCCGCACTCCGACGACGTGCGCGACTCGCCGGCCCTCGACGTGGCCGTGCAGCTGCGCGGACTCGGCGCCGAGGTCGTCGCGATCGACCCGCAGGCCATCGAGAACGCGCGGGCGCGGCATCCGCAGCTCACGTATTCGGAGTCGCTCGAGGAAACCCTGCGCGGCGCTGACGCGGTCGTGCACGTCACCGAGTGGCCCGAATACCGCGAGCTCGACCCGGTGTGGGCGGGAGCGCTCGTGCGCAACCGGCTCGTGATCGACGGCCGCAACTCCTACGACTCGACGGTCTGGCGCGCCGCCGGCTGGGAGTACAAGGGAATGGGCAAGCCCTAGCCCCTGCCGGCCGCCGCGTGGCGAAAACAGGATAAATCCTCATCTGTCGGTGAATGCAGGACGATTCGTCGGTTTTTCGGCGTCGCGTCCTGCATTCGCCACCTGCCTAGAAGAGGTGCCCGAAGCCCAGGCCAACCAGGTTGTCGTGGGAGGTCTGCAGGCACTCGAGCGGAGTGCGCCCGTACTGTTCGTCCTGTTCGACGAGCAGGTAACGAGCGCCGATCTGCTCGCTCGCTGGGATGATGGCGGCGAAATCGAGGTTGCCCTCGCCGACCTCGGCGAACTGCACCACTCCCGTGAACGCGGCCATGAACGCGGCAAAGTCGCCGGCGGCGAGAGACTCGAAGGCCGCCGGCGGAATCGTGCCGATGCGGTAGTCCTTCAGGTGCACCATCGCGACCCGGTCGCCGTACTTTCTGAGGGTGGCGACCGGGTCGAGGCCGCCACGCTGCACCCAATGAACGTCGATCTCGAGGCCGAGTAGCGGGGCGCGCTCGGCGATGATGTCGAGCAGCAGAGTGCCCTCATACTTCGCGAACTCGATGTGGTGGTTGTGATAATACAATCCGAGGCCCTGCTCCTGCAGCCGCGCGGCCATCTCGTTGGTCGCGTCGCAGAAGTCGAGCACCGCGGGCAGCGACCCCATGGCCGAGAACGGCAGCATGCCGATGCGCACCATACCGGCCCCCAGGGTTTTCGCGTCGTCGACGATCTTGTCGAAGTTCGCGGTCAGCGACTCGCCCGGCACCCCGGGGGTCACCGTGAGCGACGCCGAGATCGACGCGATATCCATGCCCAGCTCGGTGCGGGCGCGGCCGAGCTCTGCCACATTCGCCGCCGTCATCGGAATCTGCGACACCTCCACCGCGTGATAGCCGATCTCGCTCACTCGGCGTAGCGTCTCGAACGGTCCGTCGGCCGCGAAGTCGTCCTTCAGCATCATTGCCTGCACGCCGATTGTTGCCATTGCTGTTCTCCTCGATGGTGGTTGGTGTCGATTAGAGGCGGGTGCCCCAGGTGTCGCACCAGACGTTGTCGTTGAAGGTGCCCTGAAACTCCGACGCGCCGATGATCTTCTGCACCGCGGCGTGGATCGCCTCACGGCTCGGGTTGTGCGCGTGCACCACGGTTTTCACCATGGGCACGTCGATGAGGTGGTTCGGCTGGTTCAGCGACACGAACACCGTGGGCACCTCGGTGACATACCAGGGAATCTCAGAAGCCATCGGTGTCGACCAGCGGATGCGCACGCTCGCCTCCTGCGCGAAGCCCGCCACGTTCGCGAACATGATGGCGGCATCGTATTTGTCGGCGTACCCGCCGTTGGCCTCTTCGCTCATCACGGTGTGAAAGTACACATTCTCTTCACCCTCGGCCTTGCGTTGCGCCGCATCCTTGAACACGTGCACCTCGAACCCGGCCTGCTCGAGCTCATCCCGGGCGATCTGCAGGAACGAATTCGGGTCGGTGCCGGTGAAATCCGCCGCCCCCGACACCCCATACAAACGGATGCGCCGGTGCGTCTCCGGCCGCAACGGCAGGGTGCCCGCGGTGTCCTTCACGAGCGTGACGGTCTTGTCGGCAATCGCCGCCGCGACGGCATGGTGTGCCGGCGAGCCGATCACCGCGAGCGCCGCAGGCTCCGGAACGAGGTGCTCGCGCGGGGTGGTGTGGAGCCCGAGCGACGCCTTCAGCCCCAGGATGCGCTCGAGCGCCTCCTGCAGCCGTTCCGGCGTGATCACTCCCGAGCGGATGCCCTGACGCATGTACTCGAAGTCCTCCGCCGGGTCGCGAAAGAACAGGAACATGTCGCAGCCGGCGGCGACCGCGGCGGGCACCGCGTCGCGGCGGGGCATCGCCTGCGTCATGCCGACCATCATCGAGGCATCCGTCAGGATCAGGCCGTTGAAGCCCAGTTCCCCGCGAAGCAGGCCCTGCAGCAGTTCGGGCGCGAGCGTGGCCGGCATGATCTCGGCATCGGTGATGCCGGGGCGAAACTTGCGCGACAGCTCGGGGGCGCCGATGTGGCCGACCATGACGGACTGCACGCCGTAGTCGATGAGCTCGCGATAGACCCGACCGTAACTGGCGTTCCAGTCGTCGACGCTGAGGGTGTTGTAGCTCGTGACGACGTGCTGGTCGCGCTCGTCGATGCCGTCGCCCGGGAAGTGCTTCATCGCCGCGGCCATGTTCGACTCGGTGAGGCCGTCGAAGTACTCCTTGGCCCGCTCGATCACGATCTCGGGGGTGTTGCCGAACGCGCGGGTGCTGATGACGGTGTTGCGCCAGTTGTAGTGGATGTCGACGATCGGGGCGAACGCCCAGTTGCAGCCGAGAGCGGATGTCTCCACGCCGCTGATCCGGCCCATGTCGCGGGCGATCGAGCGGTCGGGGTGCGACCCCGCCTGCAGGTGCGTCGACACCAGCGTGCCGTCGTCGATGCTGCCGAAACCGCCCATCTCCGGATTCGAGGCGATCAGCAGCGGCACCTTCGACCGGGACTGCACGTGGCGGATGTGATCCTGCACGGTGCGGGAATCGGACCCCATGTAACGCATGCCGCCGACGTGATACCGGTCGAGCACGGTGTCGAGGTACTCCGGGGCGAAGCTGGTGTTGAGGTTGATGAACAGCTGGCCGATCTTCTCGTCGGCGGTGAGCGTCGCGATGGTGGAGTGCACCCACGCGATCGCGGTGGCATCGAGGGTGAAGGGCTTCGCGCTGAGGTCGACCATGCCACATCCTTGTGTTGTGAAAAGCGAGTGTCTGAAAGCGTGCGTGCGTGAGGCCGCAGACGGGGTGTCTGAACCCTATGTCACACCATTCTGCCACTTTTTGTCAACCGGTTGCCAAAATGCTTCGGCCCCGCCTAGAGTGGTCACAATCCCGCGACAGCCGTCGCCCTGAGTTCCCAGCGAAGCGAACACCAACGGAGGTCGTCAGATCGTGCCAGTGAAACAATCGGTTGCCTGGACCCTGTCCGGCTTTGGCGACGAGATCGATCCCGACCCGGCCGTGCAGGTCGCCGTGCTGAAGGCGCTCGGCGCCCGCCACATCGAGGTGCGCAGCGCCTGGGGCGTGAACGTCGCCGACCTCGACGACGACCGGGTGCAGCAGCTCGCCGCGTGCCTGGCCGAGAAGCAGATGGCCGTCTCCGCCATCGCCTCGCCGATCGGCAAGGTCGACGTCGCCCTCGATGCCCACTTGGAGGTCGCCCGGCTGCGCCGCATCATCCGCGTCGCGCACGCCCTGCAGACCCCTAACATCCGGGTGTTCTCCTTCTTCCGTGCCGCGCACGTGACGGTTGAAAGCATCCGCGATGACGTCATGAAGCGGATGCGCCTGCTCGCCGACCTCGCCGAGCGCGAGGGTGTCGTGCTGCTGCACGAGAACGAGAAGGACATCTACGGCGATACCCCCGAGCGGGTGCTCGACCTCGTCGAATCGGTGGGGTCGCCGGCGCTGCGGCTCGCCTGGGACAGCGCCAACTTCGTGCAGGTCGGCGCCCGCCCCTTCACCGACGGCTACACAAAACTGCGCCCCTACCTCGTCTACCTGCAGGTCAAGGACGCCGTGGCCGCCACCGGCGACGTCGTGCCGGCCGGCGAGGGCGACGGCGAGCTCCGTGCAACTCTCACCGCGCTGCGCGACGACGGCTACACCGGCTTCGCCTCGCTTGAGCCGCACCTCGCGGCCCAGCACGCGCTCGGCGGCTTCTCGGGCCCGACCGCCTTCGGCGAGGCCGCCCGCGCGTTCGCCGCGCTGCTCGACGAGATCGGCGTGACCACGAAATGACCCCGGCCATCCGCCGCGTCGCCGTCATCGGCTGCGGCGACATCTCGCCCCTGCACGTCGACGCCATCGCCGCGGTGCCCGGGGCCGTGCTGGTCGGTGTCGCCGACCCCGACCTCGAACGCCGTAGCGCGGCATCCGCTGCCCACGGCGTGCCCGGGTTCGCCGACCACCTCGAGCTGTTCGATACGGTGCGGCCCAACGTGGTGCACATCTGCACCCCGCACCACCTGCACGCAGCGATCGCCGTCGACGCGCTGGAGCGCGGCATCCACGTGATCGTCGAGAAGCCGCTCGCCCACACCCGCGCCGAGGGTGCCCGGGTGGTGGCGGCGGCCGAGCGCGGCCACGCGAAGATCGCCGTCTGCTTTCAGAACCGCTACAACGTTCCCGTGCAGGCCGCCCATGACCTGCTCGTCTCGGGGGAGCTCGGCGCCGTACTCGGCGCCTCGGCCACGGTGATCTGGCACCGCACCGCGGCCTATTACGAGAGCCGGCCGTGGCGCGGGCGTTGGGCGACCGGCGGCGGCGGGCTGCTGATGAACCAGGCCATCCATACCCTCGACCTGCTGCAGTGGCTGGTCGGGCCGGTCACGGCCGTGCGTGGCAGCGCGAGCACCCGCGCCCTCGACGACGTGATCGAGGTGGAAGACACCGCAGAACTGGCGATGACCCATCAGAACGGCGCCCGCAGCGTGTTCTACGCCACCCTCGCCCACAAGGTCAATGCCCCGATCACGGTCGACATCGTCGCCGAACACGGCACCCTCCGTCTCCGGGGCGACCTCACCGTCACCCACGCCGACGGCCGCACCCGGGTGGTCACCGAGCCCGCGGTCGTTGCCGGCGACCGGGCTTACTGGGGACTCTCCCACGAACTCCTGATCCACGACTTCTACGCCCGGCTCGACGACCCCGAGCCCTTCTGGATCAGCCCCCGCGAAGCGCAGAAGACCCTGGAGATCATCCAGGACGTCTACGACCAGTCCTACCCGGAACGGGCGCACTCCATCTCTGCGGCCGATGCCGCCCCAATAGAACGGAACGCAGTTTCATGACCGACACAGTTCGCCTCGGAATCATCGGGTTCGGCACCCAGGGCTCGATGTACGCCCAGTTCATCACCGACGGCCTCGTACCCAACATGGTGATCGGCGCGATCGCCGACATCGCCCCTGAGGCAGCGGATGCCGCCTGCTCGCTCTATCCCGCAGTTCCGGTCTACGCGGACTACCTCGAGCTACTCGAGAGCGGCGAGGTTGACGCCATCGTCACCACCGTTCCCCATTTCCTGCATCCGCAGATGGGGATCGACGCACTGTCGCGGGGCATCCACGCCCTGGTCGAGAAACCGGCCGGGGTCTACACCCAGCAGGTCGCCGAGCTCAATGCCTTCGCCGCGACGCACCCGGAGCTGAGCTTCGGCATCATGTTCAACCAGCGCAACAATCCGCTCTATGTTCGCCTGAAGGAGATCGTCGACAACGGTGAGATCGGCGCCATCCGGCGGTCGAACTGGATCATCACCAACTGGTGGCGGCCGCAGGGCTACTACGACCAGAGCGCCTGGCGCGCCACCTGGGGCGGCGAGGGCGGCGGAGTGCTCGTGAACCAGGCGCCGCACCAGCTGGACCTCTGGCAGTGGATCTGCGGGGTGCCGGAGAAGGTCTTCGCCAAGGTCGCCTACGGGTTCCGGCGCAACATCGCGGTCGAAGACGAGGTGACCGCCCTCGTCGACTACGGCAATGGCGTCACCGGTGTCTTCGTTACGGCTACACACGACCTGGTCGGCACCGACCGGTTCGAAATTCTCGGCGACCAGGGCAAGATCGTGGTCGAGGGCAGCAAGACGGCGACGGTGACCCGGCTGAAGCGGCCGGAGCGTGAGCTCAGCGAGAGCATGGACATGAGTGATGTGATGAAGCTGTTCATGGGCCAGCTCGACGCCACCGAGCTGTACACCACCGAGGTCATCGAGTTCGATTCCGCCTGGGGCGCCCAGCACGCCGGGGTGCTCGAGAACTTCGCGGCCAACATTCTCGACGGCACACCGCTGCTGGCCCCCGGCTCCGACGGCATCACGGGCGTGCGCCTGGCCAATGCCATCCACCTGTCGAGCTGGACCGGCGCGGAGGTCTCGCTGGACTTCGACGAGGCGGATTTCCTGGCCGGGCTGAACGACCGCATCCGCTCGGAAAAGCTGTTCCCGGAACGCGCGTAGAAAGTTTCACACCAGTTTTGACAATCGGTTGCCAAATCGTGGCGACTTGATATAACGTAGCGAACACATTCGGACACCGCCGTCCTGAGCACAGTTGGCAACCGATTGCACAACCCTCATACCAATGGAGAAAACAATGAAGTTTCCATCCCGGGTGACCGCCGCAGCCGTGGTCACCGTGGCGGCCCTCGCCCTGACCGCCTGCTCCGCAACCACCACCCCCGCCTCCTCGGCCGGCGCTGGCACCACCGGCGGCACCCTGACCCTCGGATCCCTCGTCGATGTGAAGTCGTTCGACCCGGCGCAGGCCCACATCGGGCACGACGTGCAGTACTTCCAGCCCGTCTACGACTCGCTGCTGCGCCGCGAGGCCGACGGCACGCTGGTGCCGATGCTCGCCACCGAGTGGGAGTACACCGAGGACAACACCGTTCTCACCCTCAGCCTGCGCGACGACGTCACTTTCACCGACGACACCGTGCTCGATGCCGACGCCGTGAAGGTCAACCTCGACCGCTTTCGCACCGGCAACGGCCCGGACGCCTCGACCCTCGCCCAGGTCTCCGACGTCGCGGCGCCCGATGCGACCACGGTCGTGATCACCCTGGCCGAGCCCGACCCCGCCCTGCTCGACTACCTCGGCAACGCGGACGGCTTCATCGCCAGTCCCGCCGCCATCGACGGCGGCCTGATCGCCACCGACCCGGTGGGCAGCGGGCCCTACACGCTCGACAAGGCTGCAACCGTCGCCGCATCGCAGTACACCTTCGTGAAGAACCCCGACTACTGGGACCCGTCGCTGCAGGTCTATGACACGATCGTCGTGAAGCCCATCGCCGATACCACCGCCATGGTGAACGCTCTCGTCTCCGGCCAGGTCAACGCGGCCCTGCTGACGGCCAAGACGCAGGCACAGGCCGCGGCCTCCGGTCTCACGGAATACGAATACCCGACCGACTGGCAGGGCTTGCTCATCTTCGACCGCGACGGCGCGCTGGTGCCCGAACTCGCCGATGTCAAGGTTCGCCAGGCGATCAACTTCGCGATCGACAAAGAGACGCTGCTGACCCAGGTCGGCAAGGGTCTCGGCACCGTGACCAGCCAGCCCTTCGGCACAAACACCGCCGCGTTCGACGACTCACTCGAAGACGCCTACGCGTTCGATCCGGCCCAGGCGAAGAACCTGCTCACCGAGGCCGGCGTCGGCGAGTTCTCGGTCACCATGCCGACCGTCTCCGGATTCATGGACCCGGCGATGACCGCGGGAATCGCCCAGAACCTCGCCGACGTGGGCATCACCGTGAATTGGGAGAACGTGGCCGTGGCCGATTTTCGGTCGAGCCTGATCCAGGGCAAGTACGCCATGAGCTGGTTCTCGCTGTTCCAGGGCTCGCCCTGGGTCGCGTCCAACCAGATCATCACGCCGAACGCCACCTACAACCCCTTCCACACGACCGATGCCGAGGTCGACGACCTCGTGACCGCGATCCAGTCCGGCTCGGCCGACGAGCAGAAGACCGCCGCCGCATCCCTCAACGAGTACGTCGTCGACGAAGCCTGGTTCGCTCCCTTCTACCGCCCGTCGCAGATCTACTTCACCGACGCGGACACCACGACCACGCCGCAGGTGCAGCAGGCCGTGCCGTCGATCTACTCCTACGCTCCCGCGACGTAACACTCGCCGGTAGCCAGCCCGCGGGACCCCGCCGCCCCACGGCGGGGTCCCGCCCCCTCTCTCCCCCAACCATCTGACAATGGAGCAGAAATGGTTTCCTTCATCTTCCGACGCCTGATCTCGGGCGTGGTGGTGCTGTTCGTGGTCTCGACGCTGACGTTCTTCCTGCTCTACTTCTCGGCGACGAGTGTCGCCCGCAATATTCTCGGCGACACGGCGACACCGGAGCAGGTCCTCCTCAAGGAGGCCGAACTCGGACTCGACCAGCCCCTCGTGTCGCGCTACTTCGACTGGCTCGGCAGCGTTCTGCGCGGCGATTTCGGTGTCTCCTGGTTCTCGAGCCAGCCCGTCGTCGAGAGCATCCTCGGCCGCCTCCCCACCACCCTGTCGATCGTGCTCGTGACCATCGTCATCGCCGCGGTCCTGGCGACGCTGTTCGGTGTCTTCGCCGCCGTTCGCCGCGGCTGGGTGGACCGCACGCTGCAGATCGTGTCGATCGGCGCATCCGCTGTTCCCCAGTTCGTGGTCGCGATCATTCTGGTCACGGTGTTCGCGATCGGGCTGCGCTGGCTTCCCGCCACGGGCTACGTTCCGCTCAGCGACGGTTTCAGCGGATGGTCCGCCTCGATCACGCTGCCGATCGTCGCCCTGGCCATCGGCACGGTGGCCTCGACCGCCCAGCAGGTGCGGAGCGCCGTCATCAGCGTGCTCAGCCGCGACTACGTGCGCACCCTCCGCAGCCGCGGGCTGGCACCGACGGAGATCCTGTTCCGCCACGTGCTGCGCGGCGCCGCCCCGGCCGGACTGACGGTCCTGTCCCTGCAGTTCATCGGAATGCTCGGCGGTGTGGTCGTGATCGAGCAGATCTTCGCCCTTCCCGGGCTCGGATTCCTGGCGCTGCAGTCCACCACCCAGGGCGATATGCCCGTACTGATGGGCGTCGTGGTTTACATCGTCATCATCGTTGTCGTAGTCAACCTGCTCGTCGACCTCGCGGTCGGCTGGCTGAACCCGAAGGCGCGTGTGTCATGACCGAACCACTTGCGGCACCCCCGAAGCCGCTGAATCCGGCCCGTTCCGGTGTCTTCCGGCGGCTGGTGCAGAACCCGCTCGGCCTGGCCGCGCTGATCATCCTCGCGGTGGTGGTCCTCGCCGGCATCGTGGGGCCACTGGTCTCCCCGTTCGCCCCGAACACGGCCGACCTCGTCAACGCGCTCGGCGCTCCGGGCACCGCCGGGCACCTGCTCGGCACCGACAGCGCCGGGCGCGACGTGTTCAGCCGGCTGCTGGTCGGCGCCCAGAGCACCCTGCTGGCGGCGGCGCTCGCCGCGATCGTCGCCCTCGTGGTCGGCCTGCCCGCGGGGCTGATGGCCGGCTACTTCGGCGGCTGGTTCGACGCGGTCGCGAGCTGGTGCACCAACGTGCTGATGTCGCTGCCGGCGATCATCATCTTGCTGGCCGCCAGCGCTGCGCTCGGCCGATCCGTCTGGATCTCGATGACGGTCTTCGGCGTACTGATGTCGCCCGGCATCTTTCGGCTCACCCGCACCTCGGTGCAGGCGGTGCGGGGCGAACTCTACGTCGACGCGGCCCGGGTCGCCGGCCTCAGCACGGCCAGCATCATCGGCCGGCACATCCTGTTCGTGGTGCGTGCGCCGCTGATCATCCAGACCTCGATCGTCTGCGGCATCGCCATCGCGATCCAGGCAGCCCTCGAGTTTCTGGGACTCGGCGACCCGCTCACCCCGACCTGGGGCGTCATGCTCAACGAAGGCTTCATCAACATCTACAGCTCGCCCATCCTGGCCGTCTGGCCGGGAGTGGCGATCTCGCTCACCGTGGGCTCGTTCGTCGTGCTCGGCAACGCCCTGCGAGACGCCCTCGAAGATTCCCCGAAGGTCAAGCGCGCCCGGCCGATCAAGCTCCGCGCTCCGCAGACCGAGTCGATCTCCGTGGTCGACCTGGCCGAATCTGACCACCTGCTGTCGGTGTCCGGCCTCGGCGTCGGGTACCCGCAGGAAGATGGGTCCACCAAGATCGTCGTCTCCGACGTGTCCTTCCACGTTGACCGTGGTGAAGTGCTCGGCATCGTCGGCGAGTCGGGCTCCGGCAAGTCCCAGACCGCGTTCTCCATCCTCGGGCTGCTGCCCGCCGAAGCGGAGATCACCCGCGGAAACATCACCTTCGACGGCATCCCGCTGGTCTCAGCCGGTCAGGGGCCCACCGGCGGCCACCGCCTCTCGCAGGGGCGGCTGGCCCAGCTGCGCGGAAAACGCATCGCGTACATTCCGCAGGAGCCGATGAGCAACCTCGACCCGAACTTCACGATCGGGTACCAGCTCGTGCGCCCGCTGACCAAGGTGCTGGGGCTGTCGAAAGCGGATGCCCGCGCCCGGGCCCTGGAACTGCTCACCATCGTGGGCATCACGAACCCACAGCGTACCTTCGACGCCTACCCACACGAGGTCTCCGGCGGCATGGCCCAGCGGGTGCTGATCGCCGGCGCCGTCAGCTGCAACCCCGACCTGCTGATCGCCGACGAACCCACCACCGCCCTCGACGTCACCGTGCAGGCCGAGGTACTCGACCTGCTGCGCGACCTGCAGGCTCGCTTCCACATGGGCGTAGTGCTGGTCACGCACAACTTCGGCGTGGTCGCCGACCTGTGCGACCGGGTCGTTGTCATGCAAAACGGGCGGGTCGTCGAATCCGGCGACGTGCGCAGCATCCTCCGAAACCCGCAGGAGCGCTACACCCAGACCCTGCTCAGCGCGATGCTCGAAGGAAAAACGCCGATGACGATGCTCACCATGCCCGTGCCTGACTCAGACGTGAAAGTTGGACTCTCATGAACGCCACCCCCACCGGGCCGAATGCGACCGGACCGAATGCGACCGGACCGAACGCGACCGGCGACCTGCTGCGGGTCGACAACCTCGTCGTCGAATACCCCGGCAAGGGCTTTCGGGCCGCGCCGTTCCGGGCCCTCGATCACGTCTCCATCCGCATCGGCGCGGGGGAGACCCTCGGCCTGGTCGGCGAGTCCGGATCGGGCAAGACCACCCTCGGCCGGGCGCTGCTCGGCCTGGCCCCGGTAAGCGAGGGCAGCGTCCGCTTCAAGGGGGAGGACATCGGCCATGCCGGCCGAGCCAAGCGTCGCGCCCTCAGCCGTGACCTGCAGGTCGTCTTCCAGGACCCGTACACCTCGCTGAACCCGTCGATGACGGTCGGCGACATTCTCGCCGAACCGCTCACCGTGCAGGGTCGTTCGCCCGCGGATGCCCGCACCCGAGTGCGCGAGGTGCTCGACCAGGTCGGCCTGCCGCAGGACGCCTCCGGCCGGCTGCCGCGGGAGTTCAGCGGCGGGCAGCGGCAGCGCGTCGCGATCGCCCGCGCCCTGGTGCTGTCGCCGAAGCTCATTGTCTGTGACGAGCCGGTCAGCGCCCTCGACCTGACCACCCAGGCTCGGGTGCTCGACCTGTTCCTGCAGATCCAGCGCGACACCGGCGTCTCCTACCTGTTCGTGTCGCACGACCTCGACGT
Organism: Cryobacterium melibiosiphilum; assembly: GCF_003602235.1. Taxonomy (GTDB): domain Bacteria; phylum Actinomycetota; class Actinomycetes; order Actinomycetales; family Microbacteriaceae; genus Cryobacterium; species Cryobacterium melibiosiphilum. The sequence goes on along the minus strand of NZ_QZVS01000094.1, from coordinate 161,545 downwards.
CGTGCGCCACATCAGCCACCGGGTCGCCGTGATGTACCGCGGCGAAATCGTCGAGCAGGGGCCAGCCGCTCAGGTGACGTCGGATCCGGAGCACCCGTATACCCAGCGCCTGCTGCTGGCGTCCCCGGTGCCCGATCCCGATCGACAGCAGGTGCGCCGCGCGAATCGGCGCCGCCTGATCGAAGCACAGGCCGAACAGGACGTGCAGGCCGGTGTCGCCGCTTAAACATGTGGGCGGCTATGGGACGATGAAGGGCGCTGTCGTGCCGCACACGCGCAACCGGTCGAGGGATGAGCTGAACGTGACGGATGATTTGAACGTGACGGATGCATCGAACCTGGCGACCGCGGGGTCCGCGCAGCCGGTCACGCCGCGCGCCTCCCGTCGAGGTCGCCCCGCCGCGACGATCTACGACATCGCCAAGCTGGCCGGGGTCAACCCGTCGACGGTCTCGCGCGCCCTGAGCAAGCCGGGACGCATCAACGTCAAGACCGAAGAACGCATCCAGGCCGCGGCCAAGGAACTCAATTATCGGCTCAACCCGATGGCCAGGGCTCTGCCGACCGGCCGCAGCAGCACCCTCGGCCTGCTGCTCGCCGACATCACCAACCCGATGTTCTTCGACGTCGTACGCGGCGCCGAACGGGCAGCGTCCCTGCGCGGGTACACGCTGATCCTCGCGGAATCGCAGGAATCGGCCGATCGCGAATCCGCGGCGGCCGAGCGTTTGTCGCCGTCCGTCGATGGCCTGGTGCTCGTGACGTCACGGATGTCCGACGCCAAGATTGTGGAGCTCACCGACCGCCAGCCGCTCGTCGTGATCAACCGCGAAGTCGACGGAGTTCCGGGAATCGTGCCCGACATCGCTCCCGGTATCGACGAGGCGCTCGCTCACCTCGGTGGGCTCGGCCATACGGCGATCGGTTTCGTGTCGGGACCCGAGAATTCCTGGATGAACCGGGCGCGCTGGGCGGCCCTGCTCGTGCGCGCTCCCCAACGGGGCATGACGATCGTCGAGATCGGTCCGGGAGTGCCGACGCTCGACGGGGGCGCCGCGGCCCTGGACCGCGTCAGTGCGTCGGGCGTGAGCGCCGTGCTGGCCTACAACGACCTCATGGCCATCGGGCTCATGCGGGCAGCGCAGGCCCGCGGGCTGACCGTGCCCGGCGACCTGAGCATCATCGGTTTCGACGACATCTTCGGTTCCGATTTCACCTCGCCCCAGCTGAGCACCGTGCGCACCCCGCTCGGGTCGATCGGTGAACGTGCGGTCCGGCTGATCCTCGACGTCATCGACGAGGACGCCGGTGAGTCACCGCATCGGGAGATCGGCCCGCAGCTGATCACCGAACTCGTCGTTCGAGGGTCCACGGGTCCAGCCGCCCGGTAACGGCCGGCCGGAGCGGCGTCATTTTCGACGTGCACTTTGGCAACCGGTTGACAGAATGTCTTTGCCCGTGTTCGATGAAGGAGTGACCATGAAACTTGAGCTCGATCCCGACCGCCTGTTCCCCGTCGATCCCGCCACGCGGGACGTGGCCCGCGGGCTCTACGCCGAGGTGGCCACGCTCCCCATCCTGTCGCCGCACGGACACGTCGATCCCGCGATCCTGCTGCACAACGTGCCGTTCCTCGACTCGGCCGAGCTGCTGATTCGCTACGATCACTACGTCACCCGCCTGATGCACGCGGCCGGAGTGCCGCTCACCGACCTCGGCATTGCCGACAGCCTCTCGCCCGCCCCCATTGCCTCGCCGAGGGAAGCCTGGCGCACCTTCTGCGCGCACTGGCACCTGTATGCCGGAACGGCCTCCGGATACTGGCTCCAGCACGAATTCAGCGTCCTTTTCGGCATCGATCGGCATCCGGATGCCAGCAATGCTGACGCGCTCTTCGACCTGATCCAGACCGCCCTGGCGACCGAGGCCTTTCGGCCCCGCGCGCTGTTCACTCAGTTTGGCATCGAGGTGCTCGCCACGACCGATGATCCGATGGACGACCTCGCGGTGCACCGCGCCCTGGTCGCCGATGCGTCTTTCACGGGACGGGTGGTGCCCACCTTTCGGCCCGATGCCTATCTGAATCCGGCCGCATCGGGATTCGCCGACGGGGTAGCGCGCCTGGCCGAATGGAACGGAACGGCCCCGGGCAGCTACCGCGGCTACATCGAGGCCCTGGCCGGTCGTCGCCGATATTTTGTGGACCACGGCGCCGTGTCGGCCGACCACGGAGTGCTGCAGCCGCTCGCCGTCGACATGCCGGCCTCCGAGGCCGCGGCGCTGTTCGAGCGTGCGCGTGGCGGTGCGTTGTCGGACGTCGAGGCCCAGGCCTTCGCGGGACACATGCTGCTCGAAATGGCGCGAATGAGCGTCGACGACGGACTGGTGATGACCGTTCACCCCGGCGTCTTCCGCAACCACAACACCGATACCTTCCGCCGCTTCGGCCCTGACATGGGCCACGACATCCCCGTCACCACGACCTATGTCGACCCCCTGCGACCGCTGCTCGAAAAATTCGGCAACCTGCCCGACTTTCACCTGGTGCTGTTCGCCGTCGACGAGACGGCCTACTCGCGCGAGATCGCGCCGCTCGCCGGGTTCTACCCGAGCGTGTACGTCGGGGCGCCCTGGTGGTTCCTGGATGCACCGGATGCCGTGCTGCGGTTTCGCGCGGCCGTCACCGAGACTGCGGGCTTTTACCGCGGTTCGGGGTTCATCGACGACACCCGGGCGTTCCTGTCCATTCCGGCCCGCCACGAGATGGCCCGCCGCCTCGACGCGGCCTTTCTCGCCCGCCTCGTGCGCGAGGGCCGCATCGACCGGCCGACCGCCGAACGCATCATCGTCGACCTCGTCGACACCCTGCCCCGAAAGGTTTTCAAACTATGAGCGCTTCCCTCGACACCCTCCAGGCCGGCCGGCTGTCCCGGGCCGCCTACTCGGCGCGCAGCGGCCGGGCGCGGGCGACCCCGCCGGTGCGCATCGTGCACCTGGGCCTCGGCGCGTTCCACCGGGCGCACCAGGCCTGGTTCACCGCGCAGGTCGATGAAGCGGGGGAGTGGGGCATCGCCGCGTTCACCGGTCGTAACGCGCAGGCCGCCCTCGAGCTGCAGCCGCAGGACGGCCTGTTCACCCTGATCGAACGCTCTGAAGCAGCGGATGCCGCGACGATCGTGACCAGCATTGTCGAAGCCGTCGACGGGGCGAACCTCGCCCGGCTGCTCGAGCTGCTCGCAGCTCCCACCACGAGCATCGTCACGCTGACCATCACCGAAGCCGGTTACCGCTTCGGCATCGACGGGCTGCCCAATGCCGACGACCCCGCGGTCGCGGCAGACGTGGTCTGGCTGCGCGCGGCGTTCTCGGCCGCGACCCTGCCGCACGACCTCGCACACGGGCCGACCACCACCATGGGCCGGCTGTTGCTGGGACTCGAGGCGCGGCGCCGGGCCGGCGCCGAACCGATCGCCGTCGTTCCCTGCGACAACATCCCCGACAACGGCGAGTTCCTCGCCCGCGGGCTCGGCGCCCTCGCCCGGTCGGTGAGCCCGGCGACCGCGGAGTGGATCGCTGCCTCGGTGTCATTCGTGACGACATCCGTCGACCGGATCACGCCGCGCACAACCCCCGCAGACCTGAACGCGGCGGCCGCCCTCACGGGCTGGTGCGACGACGCGGCCGTCGTCACCGAGCCGTTTCGGGACTGGGTGCTGAGCGGGCGGTTTCCGGGCGGCCGCCCGGCCTGGGAACGGGCCGGCGCCCGGTTCGTCGACGATATCGCGCCGTTCGAACGCCGCAAACTGTGGATGCTCAACGGTGCCCACAGTCTGTTGGCCTACGACGGGCTGCTGCGCGGCCATGACACGGTCGCCGAGGCGATGGCCGACCCGGTCTGCCGGGCCCGGGTGAACAACTGGTGGGACGCCGTGGTGCGCTGGCTTCCGCCGCAGGGGCTCGAGCTGGAGGCCTACCGGGGCGCCCTGCTCGAACGCTTCGACAACGCCCGCATCGAGCACCGGCTCGGCCAGATCTCCGGCGAAGCCGTCACCAAGCTGCGGGTGCGCATCGTGCCGACCGTGCTCGCCGAGCGTGCTGCCGGCCGCACCGCCCCCTCCGGCCTGCGTGCCATCGGGTCGTGGGTCGCGCTGGTGCTGCGCGGATATCCGTTCGTCGACGCGGAGTCGGCGGCAATCGCCGTGGTCGTCGCCAGCGGCGGTGATGGAGCCGTTGCCGCCCTGGTGGCCCTGGTCGATCCCCGCCTCGCTACGGATGCCGCGCTCCTGGCGGACATCCGTGCGGTCGTCGCCGCAAGCGCGGCCTGAAACCCGGGCGGAGCGCCGGGGCCAGTTTGTCCGCAATTTTGGCAACCGCTTGCCAAATGTCGACGGACATGGTTCACTGTTAGAGAATTCAGGTCGCCTCCGCGCGATCCCGCAGCGTCGCGAAGGAAGGTCCCGCATGTCGAACCCACTCACCGTCACCACCGATAATCCGGTGCAGCCGAGAGTGCCCACCCGGCTGAGCAAGATCAGCATCGTCGGTTACGGTGCCGGCGATGCCGCGAACAACCTGGCCTTCACCACCGCGACCATGTTCCTGCTGGTCTACTACACGGATGTCGCCGGTATCTCGGCCGCCGCGGCCGGCACGCTGCTGCTCGTGGTGCGCATCTTCGATGCCTTCGCGGATGTCTTCGCCGGCCGCATCGTGGACCGCACCTACAGCAAGAAGTTCGGCAAGTTCCGCCCGTTCATCATGTTCGGATCGGTGCCGTTGCTGCTGCTCTCGGCAGCCGCGTTCTCGGTGCCGCAGATCGGCGAGAGCGGCATGCTGCTCTACGCGTACCTGTCCTACGCGGCGCTCGGCCTGGCCTACAGCCTCGTCAACATCCCCTACGGCTCGCTCGCCGGCGCCATGACCCAGGACTCGGGGGAGCGGGCCAAACTGGCCAGCGCGCGCACCATCGGGGCCGCGCTCGTGAGCGCCGTGCTGGGCATCTTCATTGCGCCGCTCATCGTGCCCGGCGCCGACCTGCAGGCCATGTTCACCACGATGACGCTGATCTTCGTGGTCATCGGCACCGGCCTGTACATGTTCACGGTGTTCACTACCCGCGAGAACGTGAAGCGCGACGTGACCCAGGTGACCATGAAGCAGAGCTTCGACACCCTCAAGGGCAACAAACCCCTGCTGCTGTTGTGCCTCAGCTCGTTCCTCTTTCTCACCGGCTTTCTCGCCATGTCCACCGTGCAGCTCTACTACCTGCGCGACGTGCTCGGGGCCATCGAGCTCTACCCGGTGCTGGCCATCGCGCAGCTCGTGCTGACCTTCGGGCTGGCCGGCTTCGTGCCGTGGATCGTGCGCACCTTCGGCAAGAAGCGGGCCTACATGGGCGCCGCCGGCATCATGGCGCTCGGCGGCTTGATCGTCTTCCTCACGCCACCGACCCTCGTGCCGATTGCCTTTGGCGGCATGATCGTCTCCTACCTCGGCATCATGCTGGTGAACATGCTGGTCTGGGCCCTCGAAGCCGACACCGTCGAGTACGGCGAGTGGACGACCGGAATCCGCACGGAAGGCATCACCTACGCCCTGTTTTCCTTCACCCGCAAGACCGGGCAGGCCGTGGGCGGCGCGCTCGCCGCCTACGGCCTGGCCTGGGGTGGCTACGCGGCCGGTGCCGCGGTGCAAAGCGAACAGGCGATGTTGGGCATCCGCGCCGCCACCGGCCTGATTCCGGCGATCGCCGGGGTGCTGGCCATCGCGGTCATGGTGATCTATCCGCTGACAGATCAGCGCCACGCCGAGATCGTCGCCGAGATCGCCGATCGCCGCCTCGAAACCGGAGAGGCCACGCCGATCGCCCCGTCGCTGTCGACCGCCGCATTCACCGCTCACCGCACGACGAGCACCACGCCGCCGAAGCGCACCAGATCCCCGCAGCAACCCACGCAGCAACCCACGCAGAAGCCCACGCAGAAGCCCACGCAGAAGCCCACGCAGAAGAAGGAAGACCCGTCATGAAGATCGACAAGGCCGAAGTCATCGTGACCAGCCCCGACCGCAACTTCGTCACCCTCAAGCTCACCACCGATGACGGGCTGACCGGCCTCGGCGATGCCACCCTGAACGGCCGCGAGCTCGCCGTGGTCGCCTACCTGAGCGAACACGTGGTTCCCCTGCTGCTCGGCCGTGACGCCCAGAACATCGAAGACACCTGGCAGTTCCTGTACCGCAGCGCCTATTGGCGCCGGGGGCCCGTGACCATGGCGGCTATCTCTGCCGTCGACGTCGCCCTCTGGGATATCAAAGCCAAGGCCGCCGGGATGCCGCTCTACCAGCTGCTCGGCGGCGCCTCGCGCACCGGGTTGCTCGCCTACGGCCACGCCTCGGGCAAGAGCCTGACCGAAGTGTTCGACAGCGTTAACTCGCACCTCGAGCAGGGCTACAGGGCGATCCGCGTGCAGACCGGCGTTCCCGGTCTGGAGTCCATCTACGGCATCGCCTCCAACAAAGGGCTGCCGGGCAACGAGGGCGTGCGCTACGACCACGAGCCGGCCCAGCGCGGTGCGCTGCCCGCCGAAGAAGACTGGGACACCCGCGCCTACCTGCGCCACGTGCCGACCGTCTTCGAGGCCGTGCGCAACGAGTTTGGCCCGGAGCTTCCCCTGCTGCATGACGGCCACCACCGCATGACCCCGATCCAGGCCGCCAAGCTGGGCAAATCGCTCGAACCCTACGACCTGTTCTGGCTCGAGGACTGCACGCCGGCCGAGAACCAGGAGGCCCTGCGCCTGGTGCGCCAGCACACCACCACGCCGCTGGCGATCGGCGAGATCTTCAACTCGATCTGGGACTACCAGCAGATCATCCGCGAACAGCTGATCGACTATGTGCGCAGCGCCGTGACGCACACCGGCGGCATCACCCACCTCAAGAAGATCCTCGAGTTCGCCGGGCAGTACCAGATCAAGTCCGGCATGCACGGCCCGACCGATATCTCCCCGGTGGGGATGGCTGCGGCGATGCACCTCGGCATGGCCATTCACAACTTCGGCATTCAGGAATACATGAAGCACGGTGACAAGACCAACGCGGTCTTCGAGCAGTCCTACAGCTGGAATAACGGCATGCTGCACCCCGGCGATCAGCCGGGGCTGGGCGTGGAGCTTGACGTCGACGAGGCCGGCAAATACCCCTACGCCACCGCCTACCTGCCCTACAACCGCCTCGCCGATGGAACGGTCCACGACTGGTGAACACTCTCACGCAGAGCCCGCCGACGGCCGTGACGGCGCCGTCGCGCCCGAGCGTGGCCGTGCAGGTCGTCGTCATGGGAGTGTCCGGGTCAGGCAAGAGCACCATCGGGGCGCTGCTGGCGCACTCCCTCGGCCTGGCGTTCGTCGACGCCGACGGCCTGCACCCGCAGGCGAACATCGTAAAGATGGCCGGCGGCATCCCCCTGACCGATGACGACCGCTGGCCGTGGCTCGCGCTCGTCGGCGATGCCCTCGCCACGGCCGAAGCCGCCGGCGCCGGGCTCGTGATCGCGTGTTCCGCGCTCAAACGCAGCTACCGCGACGCGATCCGGGCCGCGGCTCCGAACGTGCGATTCGTGCACCTCTCGGGTGCGCTCGAGGTGCTGGCGAACCGGCTCGAAGGCCGCAGCGAACACTTCATGCCGCCCGCCCTGCTGCGGTCGCAGCTGGCGACCCTCGAAGAACTGCGGCGCGACGAGCCCGGATTCGCCGTGGACATCGACCAGCCGGTGATCAACGTGGTGACGGAATCCGTGGCGCGCCTGCGGGCGCCGGCGCTGCCGGCATCCGCCGTCATCGGCATCGGCCAGGGCGGCCTGCCGGTCGTGCGCGTGAACGGCCGGGCCGGCTCGGCGGAGGTGTACCTGCAGGGCGCGCACGTCACGAGCTGGAACCCGGCGGGGCAGCCGGCTGTGCTCTGGATGAGCGTTCACAGCGAATTCGCCGCGGGCCGCCCGCTGCGCGGCGGAGTGCCGGTCTGCTTCCCCTGGTTCGGGCCCGCGCAAGCGGATGCCGCGGCACCGGCGCACGGGTTCGCCCGGCTGTCCGAGTGGCAACTGGTGCAGGCCTGTGAGGTGGGCGACGACGTCGTGCTGGCCTTCCGGTTGACGGACAGCGAGCAGACTCGGGAGTCAGCGTGGCCGCACCCGTTCGAGGCGCTCTACACGGTGACGGTCGGTGCCGAGCTGGGGCTCGTGTTGCGCATCGGCAACCGGGGCGACACCTCGGTGACGTTCGAGGAAGCGTTCCACAGCTACCTGCAGGTTTCGGACATCCACGCCGTGACGGTGTCCGGATTGGAGGATCTTCCCTACCTCGACCGGGTGGCCCCGGCGGAGGCCCGCGACGGGCAGGCGGGGCCGGTGACGGTGACGGCCGAAACCGACCGGATCTACCTGGGCACGAGCGCCGATGCGCAGGTGTCCGACGGCTCCGCGCGCACTGTGTCGATCGCGACGGTCGGCGCGCAGAGCCGCGTGGTCTGGAACCCGTGGCGGGCGAAGGCCGCAGCGATGCCCGACTTCGGCGACGACGAGTGGACCGGCATGATCTGTCTCGAAACGGCCAATGTGCTCAGCGACGCGATCACCCTGGAGCCGGGAGAGGCCCACACGATGAGCGCGGTCATCGCCCTCACCCGCTGAGCCGCGCTCCCCGGTTCTTGTCGCGCGGGAGGTGCGCCCGGGTGCGGTGCGTCGGGCAGCGGATGCCGGGGCATCCGCTGCCGAAACGCGGCGGGGTCAGTGCGCGCGCACCAGGCCGCCGTCGACACGCAGCTGGGTGCCGGTGACGTAGGAGGCGCCCTCGCCGGCGAGGAAGGTGACCACGGCGGCGTACTCCTCGGGGCGGCCGTAGCGTCCGATCGGAATCGTGGCCTCCGAGCGAATGCGCGCGGCCTCGGGAGTGAGCCCCGATCCCGCGGCGACCGACCGGTCGAGCGACGCCACCCGGTCGGTGTCGATGCGGCCCGGGATCACCATGTTGACTGTCACGCCGTCGGCGGCCACCTCGGCGGCGAGCGTTTTCAGGTAGCCGGCGAGCCCGGCCCGGGCCATGTTCGACAGGGCGAGGCCGGGAATCGGCTGCTGCACGCCGCTGGATCCGACCGAGAGGATGCGTCCCCAACCGCGTTCGCGCATGCCCGGCAGCACGAGCTGCGTGAGACGGACCTGCTGGAGCAGCAGCGTGTGCAGTGCGCTCAACACCTGATCGTCCGTGACGTTTTCGGCATTCTCGTGCGGAGGCCCGCCGCCGTTGAGTACGAGGATGTCGATCGGGCCGAAGTGCGCGGTGGCCGCCGCGACGAGTTCGGCGGGGGCGGCATCCGCTGTCAGATCGAGGGCGACACCGAGCGCGGTCGGCAGCCGGGCGGCCTCAGCCGCGACGAGGTCGGCGCGGCGGCCGCAGAGCACCACATTGGCGCCCTCGGCTGAAAGCGCCCGGGCGATCGCGAGCCCGAGGCCCGAGCTGCTGCCCGGGATGAGGGCGGTTTTACCGTGCAGGTGCAGGTCCATGGGTTCCTCTTTCTCGCGAGTGAGCGATTTTTGCACTTCCCGAGCCCGGGAAGTGCAAAAAGTGCTCACTCGCGGGGGTAGCGACGCTAAAGCAGGTCGGCGTGGTGCGCCGCGGCCACGTTCGGGTGGGCGCGCAGGCGGTAGCGCAGCGCGTTGTCGCCGTAGGTGGTGGGCAGGATCGGACTGTCGGTCGGGTCGACGGACAGTCCGCGGGCCTGGCGCGACAGTTCGTCCGGCAGCTGCAGGCGCGGCATCACGGTGTCGAGCGCGGGGTTGAAGAAGAACGGCACCGAGACGCGGTCCGACCCGTCGACGGGCGAGAAGACGCGATGCAGGGTGGCCTTGAGGTAGCCATCCGTCGCCAGTTCGAGCATTTCGCCGATGTTCACGACGAACGCGCCGTCGAGCGGGGGAGCGTCGATCCACTCGCCGTCGTGCTCGACCTGCAGGCCGTCCTTGCCGGGCTCGACCAGCAGCAGGGTGAGCACGCCGCCGTCGCGGTGCTCGCCGACGCCCTGCGAGCGCGTCGGCTGGCCGGGGTAGCGCACGATCTTGGTCAGCTGAAACGGATTCTCGGCGAAGGCCGCGTCGAAGACGTTCTCGGGGGAGCCGAGCGCGAGCGCCCAGGCGCGCAGCAGGCGCAACGCGATGCGGCTGAGCTCGGCGTTCCAGCGCAGCGCGACCGCCTTCAGCTCGGGCAGGGCCTCGGGCCAGAGGTTCGGGCCTTCGAGTCTCCAGTAGTCCGCGGTGCCGGGTGCGCGGGGGACTTCGGCACGGTCGACGCCGATGTCGATCTGCTCGCGCCAGTCGACGGCGTTCGCCGTGAGCTCGCCGCCGACGCGGGTATAGCCACGAAACTGCGGGCTGTGAATGTTTTCCAGCGCGAGTTTCTGCTCGTCCGGCAGGTCAAAGAACGCGCGGGAGACCCGCAGCAGCTCGGCGGTCAGCTCGGCATCGACCCCGTGCCCGGTCAGGTAGAAGAATCCGACTTCGTGGGTGACGCGCAGCAGTTCGGCGCGGAAGGCGCCCGCCGCCTCGTCTCCGGCGTCGAGTTGCGAAAAATCGAGGACGGGAAGAGAGGTCATCCCTTAACAGTGCCACTTTGCCGCGGTGCCGTCATCCTGGGCCACGAGTGAGCACTTTGTGCGCTTCCCGCGCCCGGGAAGTGCAGAAAGTGCTCACTCGCGACGCGGGACGCACGTGGCAGGCTGATGGGATGAAGGATGAGCTGCTCCGATACCTGCACGAGGGGCGCGCCGCCCTGCTCTGGAAGCTCGACGGACTAGGGGAGTACGACATCCGTCGCCCGCTGGTACCGACCGGCACCAGCCTGCTCGGCCTGGTCAAGCACACCGCGAGCGTCGAAGCCGGGTACCTCGGTGACTGTTTTGGCCGGCCGTTTGCCGAGCCGCTGCCATGGATGCTGCCCGAAGCCGAGGACAACGCCGACATGTGGGCGACGGCCGACGAGTCGCGGGAGTCGATCGTGAGGCTCTACCACCGGGTCTGGGCGCACTCCGATGCGACGGTCGCGGCCCTGCCGATCGATGCGCCCGGAGTCGTGCCGTGGTGGTCGGCCCCGCGCCGGAACGTGACGCTGCACCAGATTCTGGTGCACGTCATCGCGGAAACCCACCGGCATGCCGGCCATGCGGACATCGTGCGCGAACTGATCGACGGCGAGGTCGGGGTGCGCCCCGAGAATTCCAATCTGCCACCCGGCGACGCCGCCTGGTGGCTGGCCTACCGCGCCCGCGTCGAATCCGCCGCCCGCGCCGCGCCCGATTCCCCGGCCGCCCCCATTCGCGAGTGAGCAATAAATGCACTTCCCGAGCGCGGGAAGTGCATTTATTGCTCACTCGTGGGAGGGAACGAAGTGGCCGGGCCAGTCGGCGGCGCGAATGCGGGTGATCTCGCGGATCGGGCCCATCGTGCCCCACTCGTCGAGCCCCAGCCGGGACAGCGGGTCGAGCAGCTCGATGCGCGGATGCACCCCGTCGAGCACCGCAGAATCGACCACCGCATGCGTGACCTCGCCGAACACCAGCGTGCAGTCGCCCATCGGGATGGTGCGGTGCAGCCGGCACTCGAGCGCCGTCGGGGACTCGAGCACCCGTTGCGCCCGCACCGTGCGGCTCGGCTCCCGGGTGAGGCCCGCCCGGTCGAACTCGCTCACATCGGGGGTAAAGTTCGTGCCGGTCGCATTGATCTGCTCGAACAGGCTCGCGGGGCTGAAATTCACCACGAAGTCGCCGGTCGCCTCGATGTTGCGCAGGGTGTCCTTTTTACCGACCGAGGTGAACATGATGATCGGCGGCGAGACGGATGCCACGGTAAAGAATGAGTGCGGCGCCAAGTTATCCACGCCCGCGGCAGAGACGCTCGAGACCCAGGCGATCGGCCGTGGCACGACCACCGATGTCAGCAGGCGGTAGAACTCCCGCGGCGGAATCTGGGTCGGCTCGAAGTCTGTGCGCACCGACCCAGAATAACAAGCGCAGCCGGGTTAGTCGGTGACGGCGGTGCGGTACTTCTCCAGCTGCGCCGCGGCGATGCGGCCCTTGTCGCTGACCGTCTCACCCTGGGCGCGCAGCCATTCCCGAGCGGCGGCGAGGTCGGTGCGGCGCTGGCTCGCCGACACCGAGCGCGGCCCGGCGGTGCGGGATGCGGCCGTGCGCGCAGCCGCGGATCGCGCCACACGACGGGCATGCTCCACGAAAGGACGCATGGTGTCGCGCATTTCCTGCGCATTCGACGCGCTCAAATCAATGTCATAGGTGACGCCTTCAAAGCCGAAACGAATAGTTTCGTTTGCCTCCGAACCGTCGAGGTCATCCACAAATAGTTTGACAAGCTTTTGTGCCACTTTGAGCTCCCTTATCCGGCTAACGGGGTGAGCTTAGTGAGGCACGCTTATATTCTCACCCCCTGTTCTTATCGGGATGTTTATGGTTGGATATCTTTCTGCATTCCCGAATCACGCATCCGCTTTTCGCAGGCAGATCGATGCATTAACAAGTCAGCGCCCTCATGAATAGTCACGGGCGCGCGCGTTACTGTCAGGTAGCCGGGGGCGTGGCCCGGCGAAACAGCACCCGGGTAAAGAGGTAATTCGCCGCGAACGACACCGGGATGCTCGCGAGCTTGAACCCGAACGGCGGCCCGTCGGTCAGCGTCACCGCGAGTTGGATCAGGCTCGAGAACACCACGATGTTGCTGGCGTACCAGACGAAAAACAGCAGGTAGGTGCGCAGACGGGCCGCGGCCGCGAACGCGAAACGGGCCACGAGAAAGTACACCGTGGTAAGCGCGAGCATCGAGCTGATCACATTGGCTTGCCACGGCGCGAGCCCCGCCGACACCAGCAGCTGAAAGCCCACGAGGTCGATGAGCAGCCCGACGGCCGAGCCGCCGAAGAAGCTCAGGAACTGGCGCATGCTCCCAGTGTCGGGCACCCGCCTGTGCGTACCATTCGACGGAGTCCGGCCCCGAAACCACGCTTTCCCGGCGGGAACGCGGTTTTTTCGGGGTGAACACCGTCGAATGGTACGCGACGGCCGGATCGAGGACGTGCCGCCGGGTCGTGGTCTGCTCAGGCCGGGGTGCTCCACTTCGAGTGCCCCCAAAAAAATATCAGCGCAGCGTCGGCCGCGGCTGGGGGTGACGCGGGCGGGCTGTGGCGGGGGATGCGGCATCCGCTGCCCGACAGACGGGGGTGGACAGCGCGGGTCTTGGAAAGTGGGGGCGCTAACAGTGGGGGTAGCCCCACCCTCGACCCCCAGTCAAGTCTCACCGTACGGTAGAGGCTCCGGGGGGATTGGTCTTCGTTGGGTCAAGTCACACACCCCCTGGAGAACCGAGAGGCAGCACCGTGACTATCGCTCCGACGTCCCTCCTGAAACGCTTCCCGCTTCGTGCCGTGCTCGCCAGTGGCGCCGTGCTGGGCCTGGGCACCATCCTCACTTTTGCTGCCTTCACCGATGAGGGTTCCGTTTCCGCAGAATTCAGTACGGGCAACGTCGACATCGCCTTCGACGGCGGGGCCCAAGGCACGCCGACGCCCTACGTCTCCAAGCTCGCCGTCACGGACGCGAAGATCGGCACTACGGTCTACAGGCCGCTCATCGTCAATAACCTGGGCACCATCGACTTCTCCTATACGGTGGCGCCGAAGGTGGACACCGCGGTTACGACGAACAGTATGTGGTTGGCCGCGGCGCTCAACATCTCGGTGATCCGGGTCAGCGCTTTGGACGATTGCAAGGATGACGGCGTCGGATTCAGAGCGGTCGAAGCCGCGGCGGCGGCCGCAGGAACACCGCTGGTCACGGTGCCCGTCAGTGCTGTGAACACTCTGGTTCTTCCCGTGTCGCCGATTTTGGCTGGTACCAAGAGCACTCTGGCTGCGCCCGTGCGCGACATCTTTTGCTTCCGCGTCGCATTGCCGGGCGCCACCGGTGGCACCGTGGCCGAGAACAATGCCGAAGACAGCAAGTTGATGAACAAGACCCTGCGCTTGAGGTTCGACTTCGTCGCCACCCAGACAGCCGTCAAATAGCCGTCCGAAAGGCCAGCGTGCCCCACACCGAACGTGACCCCCTGCCCGGCGCACCACTGCGCCGGCGGGCGGTTCCGCGTGTGCGGGTCGTGCTGTCGCTGTTCGCGCTGCTCGGCATCGGTGTCTACGGCACCGGTGCCACGCTGACCGAGTCGGGCAGCGTCGCGGCGACCTTCTCCACCGGAAACCTCGACCTCGCCCTCAGCGCGAACGGCCAGACGGTGTCGGCCGGCTACCTGATTCCCGAAAGCAGCGCCGACGCGCTCTACCCGGGAGGCGCCGGCGTGCTGACCGAGCTGGTCGTGCACAACGTGGGCCAGATCCCGCTGCGGGTGAGTGCCCTCGCCTTCGACGCCACCCGGGCTGCCGGGCTCGCGGCGACGGATGCCCAGGCCAGCCCCGACGCCGGCCTCACCGCCCTGCGCGGCGAGCTCCTCGTTGCCGCCGCGTTCGACCAGGTCTGCGACGTCACGTCGATGGCGCCCCTGGCCGGATCGTCCCACGTCTTCGGGCAGTCGGCCGCGCTCGCCATGACCTCGCCGATTGTTGCCCCGCAGGGCACGCTCGCCGTCTGCGTGCGGGTCTTCGTACCTCTTATAAGGGCGCCACACGCCACGATCGATCAAAACGATACGCCGACCCTGAGCATCCGTCTTGATGCGGAACAGGCCACCCTATGACCCACAGTCGCCACCTGGCTCGCACCCTGCACCTCACCCGCGAGGTCGGCCTGACCCTCGGGGCGATCCTCGGGGTCATCAGCATCCTGGCCGCGCTCGCCGCCGTGTTCTTCGGCATCACCCCGCTGATCTTTCGCTCGGGTTCGATGGCACCGCTGATCGAGACCGGCGCGCTGGCGATCGCCCAGCAGGTGCCCGCCGCCGATATTCGCGTGAACGACATCATCAGCGCCACCGATGCGGCCGGCACCCGGGTCACCCACCGGGTCGAGGCGATCGAGGATCTCGGCTGGGGATCGGTCGCCCTCACCATGCGCGGCGATGCCAACGCGATTGCGGATGCCGACCCCTACGTTCTCGCCCAGGCCGACCGCATCCTGTGGCACGCCAACGGCCTCGGGTATGTGCTGCAGGAGGCGCAGAAACCGCAGTGGGTCTTTCTGATCGGGCTTTTTGTCGGCGGCATGTTGATCGTCTCGGTTCGGCCCCGGAGCCCGTCGGGGTCGGTGCCCGCACTCGCTGCAGCGCCTGCACTGGCCGCAGCGCTTCCACTGGCCGCAGCGCCCGCGCGGCCTGCCGGGCCGTTCGGTTCGGTCGCCCCTGCCCTGTATGGCTGGCGGCACGCCCGCGGGCTCGACCCGCACCCGCTGGCACTCTGGTTGACTCGGCTGCATGATCGGCGCTTTGCCGAGCCTCGCCGACTTCGCGGGGTGGCCGAGCGGACACGCGGTCGACGGGCGCCAACGGCTGGCGCTTTGGAGAGCCTGCGCCTGGTACGCCTGCCCCCGAACGGTTCCTACCGCGCCGCCGTGCGCATCTGGCCCGCGATGTTGGGCCACGAACTCGTGGCCCGTGGTGACACCGCACAACCGCATCCGGTGCGCGTGCCCCGCCCGGTGCACCGCCACCGGTTCGTGCGCGTCGCCACGCTGTGCGCGATTGTGTTGCTCGGAGCCGGGGCGCTCGCGACCCTCCCGGCCACCACGACCCTCGCCGTTTTCGCGACCGACGTCACCGCCGGCCGTGCGGTGTCCGTTCCGGTTGCCCTGCAGCCGAGCCTCCTCGCCTGCGGCCTGGCCGGTTCCGACCTCACCGTAACGTGGGCCGTGCCCGCGGCCGGCGCCCCGGACCTGGGCTACGAGGTGACCCTGCGGGACGCGTCCGTGGCGACGACGCCCGCGGCGCAGACCGTGCGGAGCGCTGGCCCGGTGGCCCTCCTCGACGCAGACGACCTCGTGCCGGGCACGGTCTACCTGCTGACCGTGTCGGCGAAACCGTTCGATGCCTGGCTCGCCTCAACGACCGTGCAGCTGACCCTCGATTCCGCCGGAGCCGCGCGATGCGCCTGACCCCCGCCTCCCCGGGTCGCCGCAGGGTCTTCGCCGCGGCCGCGTTGTTCGCGGTCCTCGGCGGTGCTCTCGCGCCGGCCGGGGCATCCGTCGCCGTCGAAGCGGACGATTTCTTCAGCGTCACCACCACGGCCGTCACCGACAGCTTCACCAACCTTGCACCCGGCGACGAGGTCTCCTGGTTCGTGACCTTGACCAACACAGCGACCTTCGACATGCCCGCGCGCTTGAGTCTCGCATCGACCACCCTGGGCCGGCTGATGACGGATGCCGAACATGGGCTGCACGCGCAGCTGCTGCACTGCAGCCTGGACTGGACGGCCGCCAGATTGCCCGTCTGCGCCGGCGATCAGATGACCATCCTCGACGGGCCGCTGGCGGTCATACAGGGCGGTTATGACCTCCCCGTGCTGGGCGCGCAGAGCACCGCGCACTACCTCGTGCAGATCGAGTTTCCGTTCGAAGCGACCAATATCTTCCAGAACCGCCAGGATGACCTTGACTTCATGGTCGTCGTCGGCGATCCGTCGTCGCGGCAGCCCCCCGCGTCGACGGGGGACAACGCCGGGTTGCTGGGGCGGCTGGCCCAGGCCGGCACCACCCTCGTGCCGCTCGGCCTCGGAGCCGGGCTGGTCGTGGCCGGAGCCATCGTCGTGGGGCGCTCACGACTGCGCTTACGACAGCGCTTCTGACAGCGCTTCTGACGCCGGCGCCGTGTCGGGTAGACCGGCGCCGCGCAACGGCGTGCAGGCCCGCCCTGCCGGGCCGGTCGCTCAGCTGCGCAACGGGGCGAGCAGCGGGAGCAGCTTGTCCACGAGGTACGCATGCCCCGCGGCGGTGGCATAGACGCTGTCCGAGGAGATGATGGCGGGATCAACGCCGACGAACCAGCCCTCGGCGACGGGGTCGATGAACAGGGCGGCACCGGATGCCTCTGCGGCCGCAGACAGGATCTCGGCGGATTCCGCCGCCCGTGCAAGGGCCGCAGCGGTACTGGCGCCACCGGAGGCAATATTCGCGGTGCTGGGCCCGATGGTTGCCGACGGCGACGCCGGTCCGATCACGACGATGTCCGAATCGGGCAGGCCCTCGTGCAGGCGAGTCAGCACATCTGCTGCAGCCGCCGGCAACGCGTCGAGGGCCTCTCGGTCGTAGCGCCCGCCCTGCACGATGACGATCTGGGGAGCGGAGGCGACGACCGCGTCGACCCGATCGCCGAACGTGCTCGTTGCGGTGTCGTCGCCGATATAGCCGCTGCCGAGTTCGGTGAAGAAGTGCAGGTTCCAGCCCAGTTCTGTGGCCAGGGCGCCGGTGGCGTTGCCGTCGGTGCAGGCATCCGTCTCGGCGCACTCGGTGAAGAAATCGCCGATCACGGCGACCTGCAGCGTGTCGGCGTCGGGGCCGTCGACCGTCGAGGAACTGCCCGCGAGGTTGGCCGTGCCCTGTGGTTCGCCCGAGTTGAGGGCGTAGACCGCGACGGTGAACACGGCGATCGCGGTGAGGCCCAGGCACATGAACTTGACGTTCGCGTCGAACCACTCCGCACAGGTTTGATGCCGCCGCCCGCGCCGAGTCCACGGTTTCATCGGATGGTTTCGACGAGGCGGCGTGGGCGCTTCGGGGCTCATGTCCTAAAAGCTACCAGCGCAGCCGAAGCCACGAGGGGGGCCGTTCACCCCCGGTGAGGGTGCCCCCAGTCCTAACTGTCGCGCCCTGCGAGGCAGCGGGCCGGGGTGGGTGGGTCGGCTGCCCCGCCGGGTGGGCTGAGGCGTGGCTGTCAGCTCAGGAGCGGGTCGAGGGCGCCCTCGAGCTCGGAGTCGAGCTCGAGGGTTGCGACGAACTCGTGCAGCCACGGACGCAGTTCTNTTCCGGGTTCAGCGTCGACACGAACTCACTCAGCCACGGGCGCAGTTCGGGGCCGAGGTCGTCGCGTTCGACGGCGAGCTGCACGATGGCCTTGATGTAGTCGAGGCGGTCGCCGGTGTCGTAGCGGCGGCCGCGGAAGATGACGCCGAAGACTCCGCCGGTGCCCTCCACGTCGACGGCCATCTCCTGCAGGGCGTCGGTGAGCTGGATCTCGTTGCCCTTGCCCGGGGCGGTGTGCTCGAGAACGTCGAACACTTCGGGGCGCAGCACGTAGCGGCCGATGATGGCGAGGTTGGAGGGGGCATCCGCCTGCGACGGCTTTTCGACCAGCCCGGTGATGCGCACCACGTCGGGATCGTCGGTGGTCTCGATCGCGGCCGCGCCATACATGTGGATCGACCCCGGGTCGACCTCCATCAGCGCGACGATGCTGGCGTTGCGCTTGCCGGACTCGCTCAGCATGCGGCTGAGCAGCGGGTCGCGGGCATCGATGATGTCGTCGCCGAGCAGCACCGCGAACGGCTCCTCACCGACGTGCATCCTGGCGCGCAGCACGGCGTGGCCGAGGCCGCGCGGGTCGCCCTGGCGCACGTAGTGCACGTCGGCGAGTTCGTTCGACTCGCGCACCTTGGCCAGGCGGGTCGCGTCGCCCTTCTTCTCGAGCAGGGATTCCAGCTCGGTCATGCGGTCGAAATGGTTCTCGAGGGCGTTCTTGTTGCGCCCGGTGACCATCAGTACGTCGCTCAGCCCGGCGGCGACGGCCTCCTCGACGACGTACTGGATCGCCGGCTTGTCGACGACGGGGAGCATCTCCTTCGGCATCGCCTTGGTCGCGGGCAGAAACCTGGTGCCGAGCCCGGCGGCGGGAATGACGGCCTTCGTGATCCATGTACTCATGGGGTTCAGGTTATCGCCATCTAGGATTGAAATATGGATTCCTCCGTTGGTCACCGAAAGCGGGCGCTGCGTGCCGAGTTGCGCGAGCGCCGCCAGAATCTGACCTCGTCGGAACGTGAAACCGCCACCGCAGGGCTCACGCAGAACCTGCAGGGCATCGTGCTCGATCTGAGCGCGCGCTCGATCTCCTGCTACCTGTCCGGGCAGAACGAGCCGAGCACCCGCCCGTTCCTGAACTGGGCCGAGGCTGAGGGGCTCCGAGTGCTGTTCCCGGTGTCCCGCGAAGACGGCCTGCTGGACTGGACCGTCGGCGAGACGCAGCAGGAATTCGAGGGCGTCGCGGGCATGCCCGAGGCCGTCGGCACCCTGCTGGGCCCGATCGCGATCAACGACGTCGACCTCATCATCGTGCCCGCCGCCGCGGTCGACGCGACCGGCCTGCGCATGGGCTGGGGTCGCGGCTACTACGACAAGACCCTCGGCTCGATGGAGAAATGCCCGCCGGTATATGCCGTCGTGTACGACTCCGAATTCCTCGACGAGGTACCCCGCGAGGTGCACGACCAGCCGGTGAACGGCCTCATCACCCCCACCCGCATCATCGCGTTCTGATGCTCTCGCTCTGATTTTCTTCTCAGACCCCCTTACTCTTTCCGACCAATCCTTCGGCAGGCATCTGCTTGCCGGTTCCCACACGAAAGATCCCAGTGCCCACCTACTCTTACCGTTGCACGGAGTGCGATACCGCCTTCGACATCCAGCAGTCCTTCACCGACAGTTCGCTCACGGTGTGCCCCACCTGTGAGGGCAAGCTGCGCAAGGTATTCTCGTCGATCGGCGTCACGTTCAGCGGGTCGGGCTTCTACAGCAACGACTCGAAGTCCGACGCGAAGCGCGGGCTGCGGGCCGAGAAGAAGTCCGAGTCGTCGTCGTCTGACTCGTCGTCGTCCTCTGCCTCCTCGTCGAGCGACTCGGGTTCGTCCAGCACCGCCACGCCGGCCAAGAAGGACAGCGCTGCCAGCACGAAGCCCGCGAGCGCGCCCTCCACCTCGTCTGCCCCCGCCAAGAAAGCGAGCTAGCATCCCATGATCTCCCCCGCCGCCAAGCGCGCCGCCATTCTGCTCGACCGTCCCGCCGCCATCGTCAAGGGCGGGGCCCGA
This sequence comes from Cryobacterium melibiosiphilum, assembly GCF_003602235.1. Classification (GTDB taxonomy): domain Bacteria; phylum Actinomycetota; class Actinomycetes; order Actinomycetales; family Microbacteriaceae; genus Cryobacterium; species Cryobacterium melibiosiphilum. Next base: position 141,479 of record NZ_QZVS01000094.1, on the reverse strand, counting down.
ATCGCCGGTCCGACCCTGAACGGCTTCAAGGCCTTCATCATGCGCGGCAACGTCATCGACCTCGCCGTCGCGGTTGTCATCGGTACCGCGTTCACCGCGGTCGTCACGGCGATCGTCGGCTCGGTTTTCACCCCGCTGATCGCGTCACTGTTCGACGCGTCGTCACTGGAGAAGGCCCTGATCGTGCCGCTGCCTGGCAGCATTGAAGGTGAGGGAATGCTCTTCGGAGCCGTGATTGCCGCAGTCATCAACTTCCTGCTCATCGCATTCGTGGTCTACTTCGTGCTGGTCATGCCGATCAGCCGGCTGCGCGCGGCCCAGGACCGTCGCCGCGACGCGGGCATCCCGGTCGAAGATGTCGCCGATCCCACCACCGAGCTCGACCTGCTCACCGAGATTCGCGACCTGCTCGCCGCCGGCGCGGTCGATTCCGCGGCGCGCACCGCCGCGGCGGCCGCCGCCTCTGCCGGGTCTTCGGCCGCGCCGGACGCCCCCAAGCACACCCTGTAGCGCCGCCGTAGCGCCGCCGTCTCACTTACGGACAAACCACCTTCGATCTCGCAGCGAAGGTGGTTTTTCCGTATCTCGCGCCGATTTCGGAGACCCGGGGGTGGCATCCGCTGTCTCAGAGGGCGCGGGCGTCGGCGAGCGGATGCCTCGCCACCAGACCGCGCACCGACGCACCTCCGCGCAGCCCAAGAACGCCAAGGACGAACCCTGGCGTACCTACCGCGCAGCGGCGGAGGTACCGCGCAGCGGCGCAACACCCGCGCAGCGCACCACAACTTGCCCAGGCACCTGCCACGCGGGCCGCGCGCAGGCCGCCACGCTGCTGAGTTACGGAGAACGCACCTTCGTTGGCGTGACGACGGTGCGTTGTCCGCAACTCAGCACCGGCCCTCGAGATATCAGGGGACGGATGTGACGGGTGGGCCTTACCAGTGTGGCGGTCGGTCCTGGCGCAGTTGGGCGTCGTTGGCGCTGCGGCTTCCGGGGGAAGCGGATGCCACGCCGCCCTCTTCGCGCAGCACCGGGGGGTGCGGGTCAGGGTCGGTGTCGGGCGCGGGCAGCAACTTGGCGCGGCGCGACCGGCCGGGCTGCTTGACGATCGGCTGCCGCAGCGTGCCGCCATTCAGGCCTGCTGCAGCAGGTGAATCGACGGCCGTGGCCGAAGCCTCAGCCCCGTCAGCACCCGTCGCTGCAGCGCCCGACGCTGCGGAGTTGGTCACTGCCGATGCGGTCACTGCTGGCCCGGGCGCTGTACGGCGATCGGCGCGGTGTCCAGCACGACCGTCTCAGCTGCGGCGGCAGTTCCGCCCTTGGCCGGGATGCCGCCCATCGGGGTACCCACCGGCGCGACGCCCATGAGCGCGGCGACGCGCGCGGCGACGGCATCGGGGGTGCTGAAGAGTTCGAAGCTGTGCACCCGCAGGTAGTGCCAGCCGAGGCGGCGCAGCACCTCCGGGCGCAGCCTGAGGGACTCGCGCAGGCTTGCGCGGCCGACCACGGCATCCGTTTCGACGACGACGGCGCGTCCACCGTACGAGGCCGCGAGGGCGAGTTTGCCGCGATGTCCGAGCGACACGGTCAGGCCGCGGCGTTCGAGCCGGCTGGCCAGGTCGACGAGCATGGCCTCGGTCGCGTCGGGCACCTGTACCTCGTCGCGACGGGCCTCGGTCTCGCTGAGCACCTGGGCGAGGGCGAGGATGCCGTGCCGCTGGCGGTCGAAGTCGATGTCGTCGGGACGGAAGCAGGAGACGATGTCCATGGAGCGGCGGGCGCGGGTCATGCCGATCGCCAGCAGGCGGTCGCCGCCGGGCTCACCGAGCGACCCGAAGTTCGACAGCAGGCGTCCGTGCGGGGTGCGGCCATAGCCGATCGAGAAGATGACCCGGTCGCGGCTTTGCGCGACGGACTGCTCGAGGGTCAGTACCGTGAACGGTTCGGCGCGGTCTTTCAGGATGAAGTCCGACAGGTCGGTGCGCTTGGCGAACGCGGACAGCACGGCCTGCTGCACGCGCACGGCGTGCCGACTGCTCGCCGTGATGACCATGAGCGATTCCCGCGGGCGCTTGACGGCGTGGTCGATGACGAGTTCGACGACCTTGATGACCTCGGCGTCGACGCTCTCGATGGCGCCGCTGTCGGCGTCGGGCATGCCGTGGCCGCCGGCGACGTAGTTGATGGTGAGGCTGCCGTGCCCGAGAAAGCTGCCGGCCCAGGGCAGCGAGTCGATGCGGCCGCCGTAGAAGCGGTGGTTGACGAGTTCGGCGAGGTCTTCGCCGCCGGCCCGATAGCTGCGGGTCAATGTCAGGGTGGGCAGCAGCTCGCCGAGGCGGGCCAGGGCGCTGTCGGCGTGCAGGGCGTCGACGGTGACTTCGGGCTCGATCTTCGTGTCCGGCAGCTCGCCGATGCCGGTCTCGAACGCGCTCGGCGTCTGGGTGACGGGGTCTCCGAAGGCGACAACCTGGCGGCCGCGACGAATCGCTCCGACGTTCTCGGCGAGGGTCGTGGCACCGGCGTCGACGAGCAGGACGGTGTCGAACGTCATCCGGTCGGTCAGGCCCGCGACCTCGTAGGGCGAGGCGAGCCAGACTGGGGCCAGCACACGGCCGAGGTGCGGCGCCGCCTCGTTGAGGCGGGTCGGCGTGGCCCGATCGGCGCGCAGCAGGCGGCGCAGCTGGTCGGCCTCCTCGGGAAAGTCGACGACGCCGATCTTCCACGTTTCGGCGAGCAGCCAGGCGAGCAGCTGGCCGGTAGCGGATGCGTGCGCCTCGTCGACGAGTTTGAAGTCGGCCTCGAGGCGGTCCAGTACCTGCGTGTTGGCGTTCAGCAGTGCCCGGTCGCTGCCGAGCATCGTCTCGAGCACGGACTGCCACCAGGCCAGTTCGAGTTCGGCGGCGACGTTGTCCTCGGCGACGTGGCGCTGGGACAGGTCGGTCATCAGCGGGTCGAGGTTGCTCTCGCGCAGGGTGGCCAGCAGCGCGGTGCGTTCGTGCAGGTTCGCGAGTACCTCGCTCTCGGCAGCGAGCCCGGAGACGGTGTAGACGAGTTCCTTGATCGGACGCGTCGACAGGGCGCGGGTGGTGCCGGAGTTGCCGAGCGGCACGTCGAGCAGGCCGAGGTCTTCGGAGACGCGCTGGAAGGCGACGTGCACGTCGTTGATGCCGACCGGCACCTCGGGCGTCACGCCGGCGGCGGCGTAGCGCTGCCAGAGCGTGCGCTGCTGCTGGATGCGGCGCAGGCTCTCGTTCATGTCGTTGACGCGCACGCCGGGGCGCTGGTATTCGTCGGCGAGCTTGCGCAGTCGGCGGCGGCTGGCCGAGGTCATATCGGGCGAGTCGCGGCGCGACGAGGTCGCGGCGATCAGCTCGGTGAGCGGCCGGTCGTAGACGGACGGCTGGAATTTGTCGAGGGTTTCGCGGATGTCGAGCAGCAGGCGCAGGTAGATGCCGAGTTCGGCGATCGTCTCGAAGGCGCGCAGCCGGGTCTGGCCGACGAGGCCGTTCGCCCGTTCCAGCAGTCGGGGAAGTTCCACCTGGTTGACGCGCTTGGCGAGCTGGTGAGTGCTGGAGGCATCCGCTGTCGAGGTGAAGGACGCGCCGTACCAGGGCGAGTCGCCGGGGCCGTAGCGGAACTCACCGAGCGCGGCGGCCTTGATGAGCGTCGCGGCGGCGGCCCCGCGGCTGTGCGCGAGCAGTTCGAGGGCGTGTCGGTCGAGGCGCGCGGTGGTCGACGGCGGCGCGGGCAGCTGGGCGAGGCGGGCGAGTTCGCCGAGTGCGTCGAGCACCGACACGCCGAGCGCGGAATCCCGGCGGGTGAGCGCCGAGCGGTAGTCGAGCAGCACCTTGCGCAGGCGCACGAGGGCGTCGTCAACGTCGCTGACCCGCGGCTGGGCGGCCTTCTCATTGCGGGTGATCGACTGGATCAGATCGCGGCGCAGGGTGCGCGGCGTCACCGCGACCCCGGGCAGGCCGACCTGCACGAGGCGGTGGGCAATGCCGTCGAGGCTGGAGCGACGGGCGCTGACGACGAGCACGCGCTTGTGCTGGGCGATGAGGGAGCCGATCGCGTTCACGATGGTCTGGGTGCCGCCGGTGCCGGGCAGCGTCTTCACGACGAGGGAGTTGCCCGCGGCGATCTGAGCGACGACGTTCTCCTGCTCGGGATCGGCGTCGAGCAGCAGCGTGTCGGTCGCCGGCGGCCGGGCGTCCTGGCCGATCGGCACGACCGGGTTGTAGGCACCCTCGATCGCGGCGCGGGCGTTCGCATTACCGGCGATGGCGTCGAGCAGCGGATGCTCCAGGTTCGTCGCGTCCGCGGCCAGCGCCCGGCCGACATCGGCGAACGACGACACCACGAGTCGCGGCACCACGTTGAACCACGGCAGGTGCGAGGTGAGGCCGCGGAGCCGGTCGATGACCGGTTGCGGTTTGAAAGCCCCGTTGGTGATGGCGAGCGCGACGAAAGCGTCGGCGTCGAGCACGATCTGGAACTGGTCGTGCAGCGCGCGGGCGAGTTCGGGGTTGAGCACCGGCTGGCCCTTGAGCTTCAGCTCGTAGTCGCGGCCATAACGACGGATGGCGACCGGCCGCAGCAGCACCGGCGCGGTGTAGTCAATGTCATTGTGCGACCACTCGGCGAGGCCGATCGCGAGGTTGACGCTCTCGATGCCGCGCATCGACCGCAGCTCGATGCCCTTCTGGGTGATCTCGTTCGCGGCCAGGCGGGCGTTGCGCAGGGCGAGCTCGTCGCGAATGAGGTTGGAGAGCAGCGTGGTCTTGCCGGTGATGAACTGCGGCAGTCCGCCCGGGTGGGTGGCGCTCAGTTCAATGCGGGAGCGCGGGCTGTCGCTGAAGTGCAGCAGCGGCGAGTTGCCGCCGAGGGAGTCGAGTTCGTCACGCCAGCGCTGCCAGACCGGTTCGGCGATGTTGCCGGCGACGAGGTTCGGGTCGCCGAGACTCACGGAGTGCGGGGCGGCGAGGTTGTGCGCGGCGACGGACTGACTGGGCTGGCCCGTGTTGCCGGGTGTGCTCGGAACCGGTGTGCTGCCGGGGGTGCTGCTGGGGGTGCTGCTGACTCGGGGGTCGAAGGACTCGTGGCGACCTTCGTGCGTGCCCGCGGGCAGGCCGGAGCCACTCGACGAAAGGTCGTCGTCATCTGGTTTTCTGTCGAGGCGCCACACACAAACACCCTAATTGTGAGAGACCCGATTTCGCGGGAGGCGGTGCGGGTTTCGCGGGTTTTGCCCCGGTATTGGTCTGCACTGTATGTTTTCAGAGTTTCAGAGCCAATCCCGTTTCTTAAAGACAGCGTAGAGGGTAAATCCCATCGCAACCATCAGGCCGACAGCAAACGGGTACCCGAGCGCCCAGTGCAGCTCCGGCATATAGTCGAAGTTCATGCCGTAGATCGTGCCGACCAGGGTGGGGGCAAACAGGATCGCGGCCCAGCTGGAAATCTTCTTCACCTCTTCGCTCTGCGCGAGGCTGGTCTCGGAGAGGTGGCGCATCTCGTCGTTCTGCCGCTGGCCGACGAGGGTGCTGTGCACCGTCAGGGCGTTCTGCAACAGTTCTCGAAAGGAGTCGCCGCGCTCGACGACCCGCAGGGCGTGGTCGGTCACGTCCCGCAGGTGGCGGTGCAGCTCGAGGTCCACGTTGTATTTCTCGAAGCCGCGCTGCAGCGACTCGAACATCACGATGAGCGGCTGGGTGGCGCGCTGAAACTCGATGACCTCGCGGGAGAGGGCGTAGATGCGCCGCGACACGGCCGGGTCGCCATCGAAGAGTTCGTCCTCGATCTCGTCGATATCGTTTTCGAGGCCCGCGACGACCGGCCCGTACTCGTCGACGACCTGGTCGAGGATGGCGTAGAGCACGGCCTCCGGTCCGAGGGCGAGCAGTTCGGGCGTCTGCTCCATACGGGAACGTACCTTGCCGAGGTCCGGCGATTCGGCGTGACGGATCGTGACGACGAAGTCCGGACCGACGAACACGTGCACCTCGCCGAACTCGACGCGCTCATCGGCGTCGAGGTACCGTGCGGGACGCAGCACGAGGAACAGATTGCTGCCGTAGCGCTCCAGTTTCGACCGTTGATGCCCTTTGAGGGCGTCTTCGACGGCCAGGTGGTGCAGGCCGAATTCGGCGGCCACCGAACGTACTTCCTCGTCGCTCGGCCGGTACAGCCCGATCCAGGCGAAACCGTTGTTCGCCTTCATGATCTCGTAGGTCTCGTCGAGCGAGTCGGGCGTCGCCGCCCGCACGCCTTCTACGTAGATCGCGTTGTCGACCAGCGCCATTGATGCTCCCTTGTGTGTGTCCAGTGTGCCACCCCCGGCTTGGCGCGGCCTTTAGGGTGGGGGCATGAGCGTGCACGTGTTCCTGGGGCCCCGCGGGGTGACGGATGCCGCGGATCGGCTCGCGTTGCGGGCGGCGGTCGCCGAGGTGGCCGGGTCCGGGACTGCCCTTTCATCCGTCGGGCTGGAGCAGCGCTGCACCCGGTGTGGCGGCGCGCACGGCCGCGCTCGGGTGGTGTCGCCGGCCGCCTGCGTGTCGTGGGGGGTGTCGCTGAGCCGGGCGGGGGCATCCGTCGCCGTGGCGGTCAACCCGAGCGGGCCGATCGGAATCGACATCGAGAGCATCGCCGCGCTTGCCCACCGCGCCGTCGACGATGTCGCCTTCACGCCGGGCGAACTCGCCCGGCTCGGCGACCTGCCGCCGTGCCCGGCTGCCCGCGCACGCACCCGCCTGTGGACGATCAAGGAGGCCGTGCTGAAGCTGACCGGTGATGGCCTGAACGTGGACCCGCGCGACCTGGTCACGGGCGCGGGCGGCACGCTGGAGTCCTGGCCCGACGCTTCGTTTTCCCTTGTGAGGCTGCACCTGCTCACTTTCGACGCCGGGCCGGGCCTCGTCGGCACGATCGCGGTGCTCGGCGACACCCCGCCGGGGCTGATGCTGCACACCTGACTCCGGTTCAGGCCTTCGGCATTGCCTTCTCGTAGAGCCAGCGGTGCACGATGCGTTCGATGCCGGTGCTCCCGGTGTGCGCCGTGAAAAACTCAACGAAACCGGCAGCGGTGACGTTGCTGTGCCGCCGATCGGCCGTGAAGGCGCGCACCGCGCCGAAGAATGCCTCGTCACCGACCGAGCGGCGCACCGCGTGCAGCGCCATCGCGCCGCGCTTATAGACGCGGTCGTCGAACATATCGTGCGGTCCGGGGTCGCCGGTCAGCAGGTCCTGCGGCAGGGCTTCGACCTTGCGGCGGTGCACGAGCGCGCTCGTGTCGGCGGTGCGGCCGCCGCTGGCCTCGGCCCAGATCCACTCGGCGTAGCAGGCGAAGCCCTCGTGCAGCCAGATGTCGCGCCAGCTCTCGACGGTGAGGCTGTTGCCGAACCACTGGTGGGCCAGTTCGTGGGCGATCAGCCGGTCGCTGCCGTGTTCGCCGTCGACGTGGTTGCGGCCGAAGATCGCCATGCCCTGCGCCTCGAGCGGAATCTCCAGCTTGTCGTCGGTGACGACGACCGTGTACGACTCGAACGGATACGGACCGAATCGGTCGCTGAAGAGGGCCACCATCTCGCCGAGCCGGGCGAAGTCCTCCGAAACCTGCGGCAGGTGGCCCGAGGGATAGAAGATGCGCTGGCTGACGAGGCCGCCGGACACGTCTTTGCGTAGGTAGCGACCGATCTGCACCGTCGCGAGGTAGGTCGCCATCGACTCGGGCGAGTCGTAGGTCCAGGTCGTGCGGCCGGATCGGGTCGACCGGCTCGCGAGCACGCCGTTGCAGATCACGGTGTACGGAGCCTCACAGGTCACCGCGATGCGAAAAGTCGCCTTGTCGCTCGGGTGGTCGTTGCAGGGAAACCACGACGCCGCACCGTTCGGCTGCCCGGCCACGAGCACGCCGTCTTCGAGCTCTTCCCAGCCGACCTCGCCCCAGATGCTGCGCAGCGGATGCGGCGCCCCCCGATACTTCACGGTCACCTCGAACCGGTCCCCGGCCTCGATCGTTGTCGCGGCGGTGAGCAGCAGTTTGCGCGGCGTCTGCACGAGCTTCTTCGGCCGCGCGCCGCCGATCGTGACCCGGTCGACGCTGAGCCCGTCGAAGTCGAGGCTGAACCGGTCGAGCCGCATGGTGGCCCGGGCGAACAGTACGGCCGTCGCCCGCAGCCGGTTCGTCGCCACCCGGTAGTCGAGCTCGAGGTCGTAGCGCTCGACAACGTAGCCGCCGTTACCGCTCGCCACATACGGGTCGCCCGCGGTGGGGGCGCCCGAGGTGGGAGCAGTGTTCTGGGGCATGTGTGGGTCTACTCTGCCACGTTCTTCACCAGCACGGCGTTCACCGACGCAGGCTCCCACGGCGGCGCGTGCCACGGCGAGATCGGGTTGCCCGACCAGAGCGACCCGGCCGGTACCCGCTCGCCGCGCATGACGAGCGAGGCGGGACCGACGGTGGCCGCGGCGTCCACCGACGCCGCCGGCAGGATGACGCTGTGCGGGCCGAGCGTCGACCCGGCCGAGAGGTTCACCGTGTCGAGCTGCATGATGCGGTCGTGAAAGAGGTGCGTCTGCACGACGCAGCCGCGGTTCACGGTGACGCCGTCGGCGATGTTCACGAGGTCGGCCTCGGGCAGCCAGTACGTCTCGCACCAGACTCCCGAACCGACCTTCGCGCCGAGGGTGCGCAGCCAGATCGCGAGCGCCGGCGTGCCGGTCGCTTTCTCGGCGAACCACGGCCGGGCGACCATCTCGACGAAGGTGTCGGACACCTCGTTGCGCCAGATGAATGACGACCACAGCGGATGCTCACTCTGGTCGATCCGCCCGACCAGCACCCATTTCGCCGCCGACGTGACGAGCGCCGCGACGGCGCCGGCGGTGAGCATGACGACCCCGCTGAGCGCCACCGCCCAGCCCAGCCCGAAGCCCAGCCAGATCGCTTCGAGGGCGGCGAGCACGCCGAGTGCGACCCACGCGGTGACGAACACCGGGATGATGCGCAGCACTTCCCACGAGGAGCGGGCGATTTTCAGCCGCAGCGGCGGGTTGAAGGTGCGCGAGTCGTCGACATCGGTGACGGTGCGGCGCAGGCGCACGGCCGGGTTGCCCAGCCAGCTCGACCCACGCTTGGCCTTGCGCGGGGTCGACGACAGCACGGCGACGAGGCCGTTGCGCGGCACGGTGCGGCCAGGGCCGGCCATGCCGCTGTTGCCGAGGAACGCACGCTTGCCGATCTTGGCGCGGCCGATGTGCATCCAGCCGCCGCCGAGCTCGTAGCAGGCGACCATAGTGTCGTCGGCGAGGAACGCGTGCGGCGCGATGGTCGTCAGCGACGGGATCAGCAGCACCGTTGAGGCCTCGACGCCGGGCCCGACCTTCGCGCCGAGCAGGCGCAGCCAGACCGGGGTGAACAGGCTGGCGTAGACCGGAAAAAGCAGGGTGCGGGCACCGTCGAGGATGCGTTCGGTCATCCAGACCTGCCAGCCCACCCGGCTGCGCACCGGGTAGAAGCCGTCGCGCAGGCCGAGGCCGAGGGCGCGCACGGCAAGCACCACTGCGCTCGCGTAGGCGAGGCCGGCGGCGATGACGGCGAGCGGCACGGCGAGCGCGGCGCGCAGCAGCGCCTCCCCGAGGGTCGACGCGTCGCCGATCGCGGCACCCACGACGAGCGCTCCGAGGATCGCGGAACCGGCCGGCAGAGCGGTCATCACGATCGAGCCGATCGCGAACACGGTGAGCCAGCGACGGCCGCGCGGCGGGCGCTGCGCCGGCCACGGGCGTTTGGGCGAGCCGACCCGTTCGGCCGGGGATCCGGCCCAGCGTTCGCCGGCGGGGATACGGCCCGACACCGCGGCGCCGGGTTCGAGCATGGCCCGGTCGCCGATGTGGGCGCCGCCGAGCAGGGTGCTGCGGCTGCCGACGGTCGCTTCCTCGCCGATGTGCACCCGCCCGATGCGCAACACGTCGCCGTCGATCCAGTAGCCGGCCAGGTCGGTTTCGGGTTCGATGGAGGCCCGCGCCCCGATGGTCAGCAGGCCGGTGACCGGGGGCAGGGTATGCAGGTCGACATCCGTGCCGATGCGCGCGCCGAGGGCGCGGGCGTAATAGCTGATCCACGGAGCGCCGGCGAGGCTCGCGGCGTCCACCAGCAGGGCGACCTGTTCGGCCAGCCACAACCGCAGGTGCACCGAGCCGCCACGCGGGTAGTTGCCCGGCTTCACCCCCCGCAGCAGCAGGCGGGCCGCCGCGACGGCGATACCCATCTTGCCGAGCGGGGTCACGAACAACACGAAGCCGAGGATGATCGTCCACCACGGCACGGTCGGCGTGAAGGTCGTGTCACCCCAGAGCGGCAGCAGGTTGTTGATCGCGGCGAGGTAGACCAGCCAGCGCGCTCCGACCAGCACGAACAGCGGAATGCCGAGCAGGGTCTGCCCGATGCGACTGGACAGCGGGGTCGGCAGCACGGTGCGCGCCGCGGCCTGCACCGGCGGCACCCGGGAGTCGAGCTCGTCGGCGAGGGCTCCGATGCGCGGGTGGTCATAGATGTCACTGACCTTGGTTTCCGGGTACTTCTCGCGCAGCGCCGACACAAACTGGGCGGCGGACAGCGAGCCGCCGCCATTGGCGAAGAAGTCATCGTCCGGTCCCGCCACGGGCACGCCCAGAATGGATGCCCACTTCTCGGCCAGCCACGCGGCCGTCGGTGTCAGCGCGGCGGCGTCGTCCCCGGTGCTGACCAGCGGCCACGGCAGCGCCGCCCGGTCGACCTTGCCCGAGGTGCGGGTGGGCAGCGTCTCGACGAGGGCGAGCAGCGGGATCAGCGCCGCGGGCAGTTCTTCGCGCAGCCTGGCGGTGGCGGCGACGCGGTCGAAACCGGCCGCCGGGTCGATGAGGGCGACGTAGCCCACGAGCACGTGGTTTCCCGCCGGAGTGGTCTGCACGACGGCGGCGCCGCCGGCGACGCCGTCGAGGGCCTGCAGCGCGGCATCCACTTCACCGAGTTCGATGCGGCGGCCACCGAGCTTGACCTGGTCGTCGGCGCGGCCGGCGAAGATCAGCCCGGCCTTCTCGAAGCGCACGAGGTCGCCGCTGCGGTAGGCGCGCTCCCAGCCGAGGTCCGCGTGCGGGGCGTATTTCTCGGCGTCTTTCTCGGGGTCGAGGTAGCGGGCCAGGCCGACCCCTCCGATGATGAGCTCGCCGGTTTCGCCCTCGGCGACGCGCTGGCCGGCGGCGTCGACGACGGCGAGGTCCCAGCCGTCGAGCGGCAGGCCGATCCGCACCGGGCCGGGCCCGCCGAGCGGGGCGGCGCAGGCGACGACGGTGGCTTCGGTCGGGCCGTAGGTGTTCCAGACCTCGCGGCCGCGCGCCGCGATGCGGGCGGCGAGGTCGGGCGGGCAGGCTTCGCCGCCGAAGATGACGAGGCGCACGGCCTCCAGTGACTCCTCGGGCCAGAGCGCGGCGAGGGTCGGCACCGTCGACACGATGGTCACGCCGTGGGCGATCAGCCAGGGGCCGAGGTCGGCGCCGGAGCGCACGAGGGAGCGCGGCGCAGGCACCAGGCAGGCCCCGTAGCGCCAGGCGAGCCACATTTCTTCGCACGACGCGTCGAAGGCGACCGACAGCCCGGCGAGCACCCGGTCGCCGGGCGCGATCGGTTCTTTCTGCAGAAACAGGCGGGCTTCGGCATCGACGAACGCCGCGGCGGAGCGATGGGTGACGGCGACGCCCTTGGGCACGCCGGTGGAGCCGCTCGTGAAGATCACCCAGGCGTCGTCGCCCGGGGTGGGGATGACGCCGTCGGGAAAGACCAGTGCGGGGTCGTCTTCGGGAGGCAGCATCCGCTCACGAATGCCCGCCGCGTCGATCTCGCCGCGCAGGGTGAAGACCGCGTTTTCGCCGATCACGCCGATGACGCGGGCTTCGCTGAAGACGAGGCGGGCGCGTTCCTCGGGGTCGTCGGCGTCGACGGGAACGTAGGCGGCGCCCACCAGCAGGGTTGCGAGGATGGACACGTAGAGGTCGCGGGTGCCCGACGGGATGCGGATTCCAACCTTGTCGCCGCGGCGCACGCCCTGGCGGCTCAGGTCGTGGGCCTGCTCGTGCGCGAGTCGCAGCAGGCCGCTGTAGCTGATCGGGCCCGCGGCGTCTTCGAGGGCGAGGGCGTCGGGATGCGCTTCGGCGGTTGCGGTGAGGATGTCGGCCAGGGTGCGGGCCGGGGTGACCCGGTTTCCCGCCTGCAACACCTGCTGGTGGTGCTGCTGCTCCTGCTGTTCCGCATCTATCTTGTCCACGTACACTCCCCTAGACGCACGGGGCGGTGTCCCCCACGCGATCTGTAAGTCTAGAGCGTGCCCGTAACGCCCGTCCCAACACGCCGGATGCCGTGCCCCCTCAGGTCGCGGAGATCGTACCTTCCCACGCGCAACGACTGCCGCTGCCCGCGACTCACCCTGCGGTGGTCTGCGGCGTTATCTGGTGCCCCTGGAGGGATTCGAACCCCCGGCCATTTCCTTAGGACGGAATTGCTCTTCCACTGAGCTACAGAGGCTTGCCCATCAAGTTTAGCCGGGCGGATAGAGATAGAGCGCAACGTCCCCGATCGGCACGACCCGCGTGTGGTACGCGTGGCTGCCCATCCAGTTGTACTCCTCCAGCACCACGGTGCCGTCCCCGGGCACCGACTGCACATAGGCGACGTGGTTGTAGGTGAACCAGGCGACCGCACCGACGACGGGCGTGTCACTCGTCACCCGGCCCTGGCTCGACCAGGCGCTCGACCAGCTGCGCGCGCTGCCCGCGCCGGGTGTCAGGTTCTGCCAGGTCCACGTGAGGGCGGTCGCGCTCGCGCCGGCATCCCGGTTCAGGCGCCACGCCACGAAGTCGACGCACTCCTTGAAGTAGTAGCCCTGCGGCGACAGGGTCGCGCCGTCGGCGGCCCCGTCGGGCCACGGGTAGTCATCGTTCTCGTCGCGGATGCCGCTGCTCGCGTACTGCGCAGCGCTCGCCCGCACGGCCGCCGCGGACCGTTCGCGCACCGCCGCCAGCCGGGACGCCTCGGTCTGCGCGGCGATGTCTTCGGGCGTCGTGGCCGTGTAGCCGTCGCGATCCAGGGTGATGCTGACGGATGCCGCGGACACGGCCAGATCCTGTGCCGCGCCCAGCGCATGCTCCTGCGTGGCGGCGGCACCAGGCGAATAGGAATAGGCCGGCAGCGCGAGGGTCAGCAGCAGCCCCGGAATGGCCAGGAACGCCACCCCGATCGTGAACGGACTCTGACGCCGGACCGCGCGCGGGCTCCGGGGCGGGGCGGCGACCGTGGCGGGTGCTCGTGCCGCTGCCGGGGCGGCCGCGTGGCGGGAATGAGTGTGTGTGACGGCCGGAGCCGTGGCCGGAACCGCGACCGCCAGGGCCGTCGCCTCGCGCGCGGCCCGCAGAGCACGCCTCGACGGCAGCACACTCGCGGGCGAGCCGATCGCAGCAGCGGGCTCTGGCGCAGAGGCGACAGGCTCAGACTGGCTCACGGCGATCCTTTGAGATGGCCGGATTCGAGTAGTCCGGCACCCCTCACCCTACGACACCCAGGGGGTCGTGTTTTACTCCGCCGTTATCGTTCCGTGACCGTTCACGCTGCGGGGGCCAGATAGGCATCCCACTGCGGCAGCGGGCGTTCGGCGCCGGGCACCATCCACGTGGTCCCCTGCGGTGTCCCAGGGCTGAAGCGCATGTTCCAGCCCATCTCGGCGGGCGTGTGATCGCTCTTGGTGTTGTTGCAGCGCAGGCAGCTCGCCACGAGGTTTTCCCAGGTGTCCCGGCCCCCGCGCGACCGCGGCAGCACGTGATCGATCGTGTTGGCCGATTTACCGCAGTAGCAGCACCGGTGCTCATCGCGGCGGAGCACACCTCGCCGACTCACGGGCATCGACCGCGACCGCGGAATCCGCACGTAACGGGTCAGCAGAATCACACTCGGCCGCTCCCAGGCGCCCGACGCCGCCCAGATGGGGTGGCCCTGATCGGACTGCACGATCGTTGCCTTCTGATTCATGACGAGCACGAGCGCCCGTTTGAAGGACACCACGGCAAGGGGCTCATACCCTGCGTTGAGGACCAGTGTGCGCATGCGCTCCCTCTCGAAAGAGGCTGGACGGCTTCCAGCCATTCGAACTACCTGCCTGTTGCAGACGGGTCGGAAACGAGCGGTCAAACACTGTGTGATTAACGACGCAGGGCGCTGTCACGAATGACAGCGCCCTGCAGGCCACGGTGTGGCTCACGAATATTTGACTGCTATGCCGCCGCGTGAATCGCTCGCACCAATCCATGGCATGGATCGTGCGAAGCGTACGCATTGGCTCTCCCAAAAAACCCGCAGAACATCAGGGCAATAGGTTAACCCACAAATGTGTGTGCGAAAAGGTTTTGAAGAAGAGTTTGTGCTTGTCGTAACCGAGTGTTCACACGGCGGTGCGGTGAACGACGACGGATGCCTAGATCCCGATGCGCACGATGTAGTAGTCGCTGGTCCAGATCGGCTGCACCCGCACGCTCTGACCGGTGTACGGCGCGTGCAGAATGTTGCCGTTGCCGGCGTAGAAGCCGTCGTGTCCGGGCATGATCACTAGGTCGCCGGGAACGGCGTCTTCGATCGCGATCCGGGTTCCCGCGGCGGCCTGGCCGTTGGAGGAGTGCGGCAGGCTGATTCCGAACTGCGCGTAGACGTACATGATGAAGCCGGAGCAGTCGAAACCGGCCGGTGTTGCGCCGCCATAAACGTACGGCGTGCCCTGGTACTGCGACGCCACGTTGTAGACCGATGCGAGGTCGAAGTCGGGGTAGGTCGGGTTGGCGAGGTAGTCGGCCGCAGACGGTCCCGAGTACGACGTGGCATAGGTGGTGAGCTGCGAAGAGACTTCGATGCGGCGGGCCTCGGCGGCGGCTGCGGCCTCGGAGGCAGCAACCTCGGCCGCGGCGGCGGCGAGCTCTTCGGGGGTGGTGGCGGTGAAGCCGTCGCGGGCCACGGTGAGCGTGGCGGATCCGGCATCCACTTCAACCGCCTGCGCCTGGGTCTTGGTCAGCTCGGTGCTCTCGGTGGCGGCGAACGCGGAGTCGGCGGCGTCAGGGGCGAAGGCGTAGGCCGGGATTGACAGGGTCGCCATGAGGCCGAAGGCGAGACTCATGACCACGACGTTGCCGACCTTGCCGCGACGAATGGTGCGTTTCATCGTCTTGTGCGGTTGAACCTGGGTGCCGGCGGCCGGGGCGCTCTGCAGTGCGATGGCCGTGCGGCCCTGTTCACGTCGGGACCGTCGAGTGTCTAATGCTGCCAAAGTGTGATCTCCGGCGCCCTGGCAACACTAGGTTTGCTGCCCCGTCCACTTCGCAATCGCGGGTGTGTACCGAACCAAGAGACGGGATGTCAGGCGTCTTGATCTGGGTCCGAATATCGACTTCTGGCCGATTGGACTCCCCCGACGTTACGTGACGCTGACCTGTTTGTCATCCTCAGGTACCACTTTTCTAACGAAGTGATAACAAAACCACCGTTTTGAGGGCGAGTTGACCAGCAGTGATCATTCAGCCGGTAGGGCCGCGATCGCAGGCGTGGTCACGAAAATATGGCTGGCTACCTCGTTGGGCAACTCGAGTCCATCGCCGAATCCTTCAACCTGAACTAGAACGTACGATCCGACGGCCGAAAACACGCCGGTCGCGCCGGGCATGACCCCCGACTGCTTCAACTGCAGCAGGAGTTCCGGGTCGAACTGAACCGGTTCACCCAGACGACGGATGACCGCGGTCACCGGCTCGGTCGAGCTCGCCACGAGGCGCATCACGTTGGTGACCCCGTTCATGAAGGTGACCGCCGGAGAATGCCCCAGCTCGTCCAGGCCGGGGATGGGGTTGCCGTACGGCGACTCGGTCGGGTGCCCGAGCAGATCCAGGATTTTGCGTTCGACCTGCTCGCTCATGACGTGTTCCCAGCGACAGGCTTCGTCGTGCACGAATTCCCATTCGAGCCCGATCACGTCGCTGAGCAATCGTTCCGCCAGCCGGTGCTTGCGCATCACGTGCACGGCCTTGCTGCGGCCGTCGACGGTCAGCTCGAGGTGGCGGTCGCCGGAGACGACGACGAGGCCGTCCCGCTCCATGCGTGCCACGGTCTGCGAGACCGTCGGCCCGGAGTGCCCGAGGCGCTCCGAAATCCTCGCCCGCAGGGGCACAATTTGCTCTTCCTCCAGGTCGAGTATGGTTCGGAGATACATCTCGGTGGTATCAATCAGATCGGTCATCTCCAGCCTCCCGCTCGGCCTGTCATGCAACGGCCTAAGCCTACCCGCCGCTGCAAGGGCCAGCAGAATCGGCCCGAACGGTAGAATCGCCTCATGTCAGACCTCGTAATCCCTTCAGACCTCCTGCCCCTCGACGGACGATTCGGCTGCGGCCCCTCGAAGATTCGAAAGGAGCAACTGGAGCACCTGGTCAGTTTCGGTGACACGATCCTCGGCACCTCGCACCGCCAGCCCGGCGTGAAAGACCTCGTCGGCCGCGTTCGCGCCGGCCTGAGCGAGCTCTTCACCATTCCGGAGGGCTACGAGGTCGTCCTCGGCAACGGTGGTTCAACGGCGTTCTGGGATGCCGCCGCCTTCGGCCTGATCGAGAAGCGCAGCCAGCACCTCGTCTTCGGCGAGTTCGGCGGCAAGTTCGCCAAGGCCGCCGCCGCCCCGTGGCTCGAGACCCCCGACGTGATCAAGGCCGAGACCGGCTCGCGCAGCGAGTTCGTGCCGACCCCCGGCATCGATGTCTACGCCTGGCCCCAGAACGAAACGTCGACCGGCGTCATGGCCCCGGTCACCCGCGTGGTCGGCGACGAGGGCGCCCTGACCGTGATCGACGCCACGAGCGCGGCCGGCGGAATCGATTTCGATGCGAGCCAGGCGGATGTCTACTACTTCGCCCCGCAGAAGAACTTCGCCTCCGACGGTGGCATCTGGTTCGCCCTGTTCTCGCCCGCCGCCATCAGCCGTGTCGAGCGCATCGCGGCCAGCGGCCGCTACATTCCCGAGTTCTTGAGCCTGAAGAACGCGATCGACAATTCGCGCCTCAACCAGACCCTGAACACCCCGGCCGTGGCCACGCTCTTGCTGATGGAGAACCAGATCGACTGGATGAACCAGAGCGGCGGACTCACGTGGGCCGCCGCGCGCACGCGGGAATCCTCATCCGTTCTGTACGACTGGGCCACCGGCATCGACTATGCCACCCCGTTCGTGATCGACCCCGAACACCGCTCGCAGGTCGTCGTCACGATCGACTTCGACGACGCGATCGACGCGTCGAAGATCAGCAAGGCACTGCGGGCCAACGGCGTGCTCGACACCGAGCCGTACCGCAAGCTCGGCCGCAACCAGCTGCGCATCGCGACCTTCACGGCGATCGAGCCCGACGACGTGCGCCAGCTCGTCAAGTCGATCGAATACGTCACCGGGCGTCTAAGCAATTAGGACCTGAGCAACGAGGACCTGAGCAACGAGAACGTGAAAGGACCCCGACCCGTGCGACTCTGGCTCAAGGACAGCGAGCGCCGACCCGACCCCGAGCCGGTTCGAGCGGATGCCCGCAAGGCCTTGGTCGTCGGGTCGGTCGCCTGGCTGGTGGCCCTGGTCGCGGCGCTCCTGATGGGAGCGACCAGCGGCCAGGGCCTGGGCTGGTGGTTCTGGTGCTCGGTTATCGGCCTTGGGCTCGGCGTACTCGGGCTCGCCTGGGTGCGGTGGCGGCGCGGCTCAAGCTGACCGAGCGCGCATCATCGTCGCTGATGCCATCGTCGTCATCGTCGTCATCGGCATCGTCATCGTCATCGTCGTCATCGTCGTCGGTCTCGTCGACGTCATCGGTCTCGTCGTCGTCGTTCTCGTCGTCGTCCGACTCGTCGGGCTCAAACGAATCGTCGTCGACGCCGTGGTCGTCGTCCTCGTCGTCCTCGTCGTCCTCGTCATCGATGTCCTCGTCGTCGTCGATGTCCTCGTCGTCGTCGATGCCCTCGAGCGCGGCGAGGGCCGCTGCGGCGGCCTCCGTCGTGATGGCATCCTGGGCGGCACTGTAGTCGGCCAGTCGGTCAGACCACGGCACCCATTCCGGCGCGAGCAGGGCGCCGTCACCGGGCGTGAGCTCGGTTTCCAGCACCGAGGGATCCGCGTTTTCGTCGCTGCGAGCGAGGCTGACCGTCCAGCGCCACCCCGGGTAGCCGGGCATCGTGCAGGCGAAGTAGAGCGAGACAACGCGGTCACCCTCGACGCGGTGGCCGATCGTCTCGCCGATGGTCTGCGCGGGAGTGATTTCGAGCAGCGCGGCACGCGCCAGGTCCACGGCGGCGAGCAGCGCCCCGTCGACGGGATACTCGACGGCAGCCTGCACCTGGGCGGCGACGATTTCGGGTTCGATCGCGACGACTCCACCGTCACCGGCCGCGGTTTCGGTCTGGTCGAGCGGGTCGGACGGGTTGAGCGTGTCGGACGGGTTGAGCGGATCAGGCATCGAGTTCCTCGGCCACCTTGCGAAGCATGGCGGCAATTTTGTGGCTGTGCGAACTTTCCGGGTATCGTCCCCGGCGCAGGTTGGCTCCGATGCCGTCGAGCAGCTTGACGAGATCTTCCACGATGATCGCCATGTCGTCGGCCGGTTTGCGGTTCAGCTTGCTGAGGCTCGGTGGAGCGGCAATGACCCGGACCGACAGCGCCTGCGCGCCGCGCTTGCCGTCGACGATGCCGAATTCGAGCTTCATTCCGGCCTTGACCGTGGTTCCGGCCGGCACGGCGGATGCGTGCAAAAAGACTTCGTGGCCCTCATCAGACGTGATGAAGCCGAAGCCTTTCTCCTCGTCGTAGAACTTGACCTTGCCGGTGGGCATCTGAACCTCATAAGGTTTTGGGGCGCGCGGGAGCGCACTCTCTGGTCCTCCAGCATATTCGGTCGAAGGAGTCCCAGCCCCGTATCCTTGAGGGGTGACCACTCAAATTCCACACGCCGCCAACCGCCTCGAACGCATCCTCGCGTACATGGTCGCGGGTGTGGTGGGCCTGTCGATCCTGTGTTTTCTCGCCCTCATCATCGGCACCTCGCTCGGCGCCGGCGACAATGACGGCTTCAGTACGGGGCTTTGGCCGTTCGTGATCACCGTGCCGAACTTCGGCCTGCCGCTGGGATTCCTGCTCATCATTGGCCTGTTGGTGACCAGCGCCATCCGTCGCAGCCGTGAGGCCAAGGAGCAGGAGTGACCATGTTCAGCCTCGCCACCCGACTGCGTTCCCTCGACGATGAGACGCTGCGGGCGGCGCTGGCCGCGCGATCCGTCGCCGCACCGGGAATCCGCGACTTCTTCGACCTCGCCGAAGCCCTGCTCGACCCGGCCAGCGTGCAACAGTCGCTGACCCACCTCGACCGGGGAACCCTGGCCGTGCTGGCAGCCGCCGGCGAGCTGAAAGCCGGGGCCGCCGACACCGATCCCCCCACCCTCGCGCAGATCGCCGACACCCTGCAGGGCCTCGGCGCTGGGGAAATTGATGCCTCGTCGCTGCGGGCCGCGGCGTCGACCATCGATGCGCTGCTGCTCGGGGCCTACTCCGACCCGGCCACGGATGCGGGCACCGACCGGCTCAGCCCATACGACGCCGTCTCGGAGGTTGTGAAGGGCTGGCCCACCGTCGGCCTCCCGAGCCTCGCCGACCTGGCCGCCCAGCCGACCCCGCAGATCCGTCCGGCTTCGGCGGCGGCCGACACCGGCTTCACCGATCGGCTTGCCGCCGAGCGGGCCTTCTCCGCGGTGTCGAGCGTTGCCGAGCTGGTCAACGAGCTCGCCCGCGAACCCGCTCGGGAACTCAGCCGCGGCGGCCTCGGGCTGCCCGACACCAAACGGCTGGCCGCCGTCATGAGCGTCGACCTCGACGCGGTGCCGCCACTCGTGCACATTGCCGCCCGCGCCGAACTCATCGCCCGCTCCGACGGCTACTGGATGGAGACCGAGGCCGGCGAAGCCTGGCTGCTCGAGGCCACCACCCAGCGCTGGGCGACCCTGGCCGCGAACTGTTTGGCGGCCGTGCCCCGCGACGTGCGCGCGATCCTGCCGGGTACCCCCGGCGAACCGTGGGGAGCGGGCCTGCAGTCCTTCGTGGCCTGGCTCTACCCCGCTGGCGGCGAATGGATGGCCGGCCGCGTCACCGAGTTCGCCCGTGACGCCGAACTTCTCGGCGTCACCGCTCACCACGCCACGAGCTCGGTCGGATCGGCCCTGCTCGGTGACGATCTTGTCGGGGCCTGTGCCACGATGACGGCCGCCCTGCCCGAGGAGGTCGGCGCCGTCTACCTGCAGCATGACCTCTCGATCGTCGCGCCCGGCCCGCTCGCCGCGTCGATTGACGCGCGTCTGCGCGGTCTCGCCGACGTGGAGAGCCGGGAGCTGGCATCCAGCTATCGCATCACGGCGGCATCCGTCAACCGGGCCCTCGCGGCCGGTGAAAACGCCGAGTCGCTGCTCGACTTTCTGCGTGGGATCTCGCTGACCGGCATTCCCCAGCCCGTCGACTACCTCATCACCGAGTCAGCGGCGCGCTATGGCCGCGTGCGGGTCGGATCGTTCACCGCCGCTCCGGGTGCAGCGCCGACCGGTGCTGCACCCTCCAGTGCTGCACCCTTGAGTTACGTCCGCTCCGACGACATCGGACTGCTCGGCTCGATCCTCGTCGACCAGACGCTCGCCGCGCTCGCCCTCGAACGACACGGCGACCGGCTCCTCAGCAGCTTCAGCCCCGACGCCGTGTTCTGGGCGCTCAGCGACGCCCGCTACCCGGTCGCCGCCGAAGACAGCATGTTCGAGATCGTGCACCTGCGGCGGCATCCGCTGGCTCGCGTTGCCGCTGTGATCACCGTTGACCCCGCACGTACGCTCGTGGAGACCCTGCGTGCCGGTGACGGCGGCGAGGTGATGGCAGCGGATGCCTGGCTCGCCCGGCAGCTCGACAACGCCATCAAGGCCAAACAGACCATCACCGTGAGCATCAGCATGCCCGGCGGCGTCGTCGTGGACTACCTGCTCGAACCGGCGAGCGTCGGCGGCGGGCGATTTCGGGCCCGGGACCGCCGCGCCGATATCGAGCGCACCCTGCCGCTGTCGAGCATCATCAGCATCACCCCGGCACCCTGATCGCCGGCCTGCGGGTGCCGTCGTCGACTGGCCCCCGTGCGGGCCAGCACCGCAACGGGCGTAGAATTGACCGCTATGTCTGATGGCCCCCTGATTGTCCAAAGTGACCGCACGGTGTTGCTCGAAGTTGCCCACCCTCTGGCAGAGGATGCGCGACACGACCTCGCCGTCTTTGCCGAGCTGGAACGTGCTCCCGAGCACATCCACACCTACCGCATCACGCGGCTGGGCCTGTGGAACGCCAGGGCGGCCGGCCACGACGCTTCCGACATGCTCGCGACCCTCGAGCGGTACTCGAAGTTCGCCATTCCGCAGACGGTCAGTGTGGACATCACGGAAACCGTGGGACGCTACGGCCGCCTCGTCATCGAGCGCGACACCGAGGGCCGCCTGGTGCTGCAAAGCAACGACCAGCCGGTGCTGACCGAGGTCGCCGGAGCCAAGCGCATCGCGCCGCTCCTGATCGGGCATCCGTCGCCGGACACGTTCCTCGTGGAGCCGTGGGCGCGCGGCCAGCTCAAGCAGGAGCTCGTCAAGCTTGGCTGGCCGGCCGAGGACCTCGCCGGATACACACCCGGAACCCCGCACGACATCGCCCTGAAGGAAGACGGCTGGGCGCTGCGCGACTACCAGAACAAGGCCGTGGAGAGCTTCTTCGACGGCGGCTCGGGCGTCGTGGTGCTGCCCTGTGGCGCCGGCAAGACCCTCGTGGGCGCCGGGGCGATGGCGACCGCGAAGACCAACACGCTCATCCTCGTCACGAACACCGTGTCGGCGCGGCAGTGGCGCGCTGAGCTGCTCAAGCGCACCACGCTCACCCCCGACGAGATCGGCGAGTACTCCGGCCAGGTCAAAGAGGTCAAACCGGTCACGATCGCGACGTACCAAATTCTCACCGCCAAACGCAAGGGCGAATACGCGCACCTCGAGCTGCTCGACGCCATGGATTGGGGCCTCGTGATCTACGACGAGGTACACCTGCTGCCCGCCCCGGTCTTCAAGCTCACCGCCGAGCTGCAGGCGCGCCGCCGTCTCGGCCTCACCGCGACGCTCGTGCGCGAGGACGGCCGCGAGGGCGACGTCTTCAGCCTGATCGGCCCGAAGCGCTTCGACGCGCCGTGGAAGGAGATCGAAGCCCAGGGCTTCATCTCCCCCGCCAGCTGCTACGAGGTGCGCATCGACCTGCCCCAGTCCGAGCGACTCAGCTACGCCGCGGCCGCCGACGACGAGCGGTACCGCCTCGCCGCGACCGCTCCGGCCAAGCTCGACGTCGTGAAGGCGCTGATGAAGAAGCACGCCGGCGAGCGCATCCTCGTGATCGGCCAGTACCTCGACCAGATCGAAGAACTCGCCGAGGCCCTGAACGCGCCCAAGCTCACCGGCGCGACCCCGATCGACGAACGTGAGCGGCTCTACCAGGCGTTCCGGGTCGGCGAAGAGAAGGTGCTCGTGGTCTCCAAGGTCGCGAACTTCTCCGTCGACCTGCCCGAGGCGACCGTGGCCATCCAGGTCTCCGGCTCGTTCGGCTCCCGCCAGGAAGAGGCCCAGCGCCTCGGCCGGCTGCTGCGCCCGAAGGAGTCGGGCCTCTCGGCGAACTTCTACACCCTCGTCTCCCGCGACACGGTCGACCAAGACTTTGCACAGAACCGCCAGCGGTTCCTCGCCGAGCAGGGCTACAGCTACACGATCCTCGACTCCGTGAGCCTCGAGGCCGCCTGACCGGTGCCCCGCGGCCCGCGCGGCGCGCTCATGCGCCCGAAAACTGCAGGGCATCGACGTCATGCGCTCGAAACCTGCTCGTGCGCGTGGCAGGCGCAGGCCACGCGCACGAGCAGCTTTCGGGCGCATGAACGTATGGCGCTGCAAGAATCGGGCGCACGAGCACCTCTCAGGCGCACAAGGAGCCGCACGTTTCCGGCGCACGAGCAGCTTTCGGTCGCATCAGCTCCTGGCGCGAGCGGTAGCGGCAGCGGCAGCGGCCAGCGGCAGCGGCAGGGCCAGCGTCAGCGTCAGCGTCAGGCGCGGGCGTAGCGCAGCAGCAGGGTGTCGCCCTCGGGCAGCGCGTGCACGAGCGTCATGGCCCGCGCCGCGCTGCCGCCGTGCGCGATCCGCCCAGCCGCCCCGCCCTCGAGCACCGGGCTGAGGGTCAGGCAGAGCTCGTCGACGGCATCCGCTTCGATCAGCGCTCCGACGAGGCTGGGACCGCCCTCGCAGAGAATCTGCGTCAACCCGCGAGCGGCGAGCGCCGCCACCACGAGCCGCGGCTCGACCACCTCTGCGCCGCACACGAGCACGTCGGCGACCTCGGCGAGCGCCGCGCGTCGCTCGACCGGCGACCCGGCATGGGTCACCACGATCGGGCGCACCACGGCCTCCGCCAGTGACGGATGTCCCGGGTCCAGGTCGAGCCGCCCCGACACGATCGCGAGTGGCGGCTGGGGCGCGAAGCCCTGGGCGACGCGCCAGGCGGCATCCGCTTCGCTGAGCAGTGGGCCGCCGTAGCCCTCGGCGCGCACGGTGCCGGCGCCGACCAGGATCACGTCGGTCAGCGCCCGCAGGGTGTTGAAGACGGCGCGGTCCGCCGGCGTGCCGAGGCCGCCGCTGACCCCGTCGAGGGTGGCGGCGCCGTCGAGGCTCGCCACGAAGTTCAGCCGCACCCGCGGAGTCGTGCGGTCGGGCAGGGCGTAGCGCTCCAGCAGTTCGGCGCGGGTGAATCCCTCGGACAGCGCCATCAGATGTTGTGGCGCAGGTACGCCGGTTCTCGAAACCCGAGAATGGCTTCGGTCATGCGCACGGCATCGACCGCCGCGCGCACATTGTGCATGCGCACGATGCGGGCGCCGTTCAGAATGCATACGACGGCAGCAGCCAGCGAACCCTCGACACGCTCGGTGCGCGGCCGGTCCAGGCTCTCCCCGACGAAGTCCTTGTTTGAGACAGCGACCAGCAGCGGCCAGCCCAGCGCGCTGATCTCCCCGAGCCGACGGGTCAGCTCGAGCGAGTGCAGGGTGTTCTTGTTCAGGTCATGGCCGGGATCGATGATCAGACGTTCGGGCGGCACTCCGTGCTCGACCGCGCGGGCCACCCTCTCCTGCAGGAACGCAGCGACCTCCGTCACCACGTCGTCGTAGTGCGGTGACGGGTACGGGGTGCGAGGCACAGCGAGGCTGTGGGTGATCACGAGCGTCGCGTCGCTGTCGGCGACAATCTCGGCCATGCGCGGATCGTGCACGCCGGTGGTGTCGTTGATGACGTGGGCGCCGGCCGCGATGCTGGCCCGGGCGACCTCGGCGTGGAAGGTGTCGACGGAGATCACGACACCGGCACCGCGCAGGGCAGCGACGACCGGAACGACGCGCCCGATCTCCTCCTCGATCGTGATCGCCGGGCCGGGCGCGAATTTCGCGCCGCCGATGTCGACCCAGTCCGCGCCGTCGTCGATCGCCTGGCGGGCGGCCGCGACGGATGCCTCGAGCGCGAACGTCGCTCCCTGGTCGTAGAACGAATCTGGGGTGCGATTGATGACGGCCATCACCGCGACCTCGCGGGAGAAGTCGAACGTGCGACCGCCGATCAGGCGCGGCCGGGCCAGGGGCGGCGGCTCGACGCCGCCGCCGGCGCTCGTTACGGGCGGGGACATCGAAGTAATCAGCACCGTTCTAATCTGTCACGCGTTCGCTCGCGCCACGCCCGGCGAGCAGCTGTTCGAGGGGGACGGTCAGGTCTGTGAGCCGCACCGGGTCGACGACGACCCGGCTGCGAATCAGCTCCTGCACGGTCTCGTTCACGTCCCAGACGTTCACGTTCATGCCGGCCACGACCCGGTTCTCGAGCAGCCAGAAGGCAACAAACTCCCGGCCGTCCCGGTCTCCGCGAAAGACCACGGTCGCGTCGGCGGCGAGGCTCGGATAGCCCGCATATTCCATGCCGAGGTCAAACTGGTCGGTGTAAAAGTATGGAATCGCGTCGTAGGCGACGTGCTGGCCGAGCATCGAGCGGGCCGCTGCCGGGCCGGCGTTCTCGGCGTTCGCCCAGTGCTCGACGTGCAGCTGCGCGCCGAGCACCGGGTGGAAGACCGACGCGACGTCGCCGACCGCGTACACGTCGACATCCGTCGTGCGAAACCCGGCGTCGACGGTGATACCGCTGATCGGTCCGTGCGGGATCTCCCGGTGGACGGGTAGCCCGGCGGCACGGGCCAGCTGCACGTTCGGCGAGGCGCCGATGGCGACCACGACGATGTCAGCCGGCAGCAGGGTCTCGTCGCCGAGACGCACTCCGGTGACCCCGTGTTCGCCGCCGACGATGGCGTGCACGGTCGTGTTCATCAGCAGTTCCACACCGTGGTCGCGATGCAGCTCGGCGAAGACCGCCCCGGCCTCCTCGCCGATCGCGGCGCTGAGGGGCACGGCGCTGTGGCCGACCACCGTGACGGTGTTGCCGTAGCCGCGGGCGGTCGCGGCGACCTCGAGGCCGATCCAGCCGGAGCCGATGATCACGATCCGGCGACCGCCGGCCTGCAGCGCCGCCCGCAACAGCGTCGAACTGTCGGCGGTGCGCAGGTGGTGCACGCCGGTGAGGTGGGTGCTGGGTTCGTCGAAATGGCGCGGCGCGGCGCCGGTGGCGAACAGCAGCTTGTCGTAGTGCAGAACGCTGCCGTCGCCCAGCGTGACGGTCTTGTGCGGCAGCGAGAGAGCGGATGCCGGCATTCCCAGCACGATCTCGATACCCTGCGTCGCGTACCACGGCGCGGGGTGAACGTCGAGGGAATCGCGGTCGTCACTGCCCTGCAGGTACCCCTTGGACAGCGGAGGTCGGATGTACGGCACGGTTTTTTCGGCGGCCACGATGATGATGCGGCCGGGGAACCCCTCAGCGCGGAGCGTCTCGGCGGCGCGGGCCCCGGCGAGGCCACCACCGATGATGAGGAAGATCTGGTCCTGGCCCGGCTGCTGCGGGGCGGGGGCGGGCTCGTGAAGTGCGTGGTCCTCGGTCATGGAACAACTCCCGTCGTGGGCACAGCGTTCGTGGGCACAGCATTTTCAGGGCGCAGCGTGTGGGCACCCTCACACTACCCACGTTCGCCCGTATACCGCTGGCTCACAGCCAAGCTCCAGCTAACGCGCAGATACTGAGGTCATGACTGATGGCCCCCGCATTCTTATTGTTGACGACGAACCGAACATTCGCGACCTGCTCACGACCAGCCTCCGCTTCGCCGGATTCGCTGTTCGGGCCGTGGGAAACGGTGCCGCGGCGATTTCCGCCGTGCTCGAAGAAGAACCCGACCTCATCATTCTCGACGTCATGCTGCCGGACATGAACGGGTTCGGGGTGACCAAGCGCCTGCGCTCGGCCGGTTATACCGCCCCGATCCTGTTCCTGACGGCCAAGGACGACACCGAGGACAAGATCACCGGCCTCACCGTCGGCGGTGACGACTACGTGACCAAGCCGTTCAGCCTCGACGAGATCGTCGCCCGCATCAAGGCCATCCTGCGCCGCACGATGCACGCCGACGAAGATGCCGTCATCCGCGCCGGCGAACTGACCATGGACCAGGACACCCACGAGGTGCTCGTCGGAGCCGAAGCCATCGAACTCAGCCCGACCGAGTTCAAACTGCTGCGCTACCTGATGCTGAACCCGAACCGGGTGCTCTCCAAGGCCCAGATTCTGGACCACGTCTGGGAGTACGACTTCAACGGCGACGCCGGCATCGTCGAGTCCTACATCTCGTACCTGCGTCGCAAGGTGGACGTGCACTCGACGGAACCCCTGATCCAGACCAAGCGCGGCTTCGGTTACATGCTCAAGGCGGCCAAGGCGTAGTCACAGGCTTGCCTGCTTAGACTGGAATTCTCATGCACGAGAAACTAGCCGCCAAGTGGAGCAGCATCTCTCTCCGGTCGAAAATCACCGGCGTTACGGTGCTGCTGCTCACTGTCGGTCTGCTGGTGTCGGGAATCGGCACCATGGCGATGCTCAAGCAGTATGTGATCCAGCAGGTCGACCAGAGCCTGCAGACCGAAGCACAGACCGCCCTCAACGGGTTCACGGCGAGCGCCCTCTCCAGCGGCGCGCCGAACGAGGTGTCGTCGGAGTACTTCGTCGCTCTCTATGACGCCAACGGCAACCTCGTCGAGCGCACTTGGCGCAGCCGCCCCCACGACGAGCTGCCCGTCGTCTCGATGCCGCTCGACCTGCAGGCCGTGACCCAGCAGGACGGCCGCACGCTCGAGCTCTACAACGCCTCGCACGACACGACCTTCCTGGCCGTCGCCGTTCCCTTCGTGATCAGCCCGCAGGGAACCTACGGCACCATGCTGATGGCGGTGTCACTCAAACCCACCGAGAACACGATGGCGACCTACCTGACCATCTTTCTCGGGTTCGGCGCCGGCGTCGTGCTGCTCGGCGCTCTGCTGACCCGCCTTCTCGTGACGACCACGTTCGCGCCGCTGCGGGAGACGGAGCGCACCGCGGCATCCATCGCCGACGGCGATTTCAGCCAACGGCTCGGCGGCGCCACCCCCAACACCGAGGTCGGCCGCCTCAACCGCTCGCTCAACATCATGTTGAACCGCATCGACGGCGCCTTCAAGGACCGTGCCCGCACCATCGACCAAATGCGCCGCTTCGTCGGCGACGCCAGCCACGAGCTGCGCACTCCCCTGGTCTCGGTGCGCGGCTATGCCGAGCTCTACCGCATGGGCGCCCTACAGACCCCGGAAGAAGTGGCTCAGGCCATGGAACGCATCGAAAAAGAGGCGATCCGCATGGGTGGCCTCGTCGAAGACCTGCTCGAGCTCGCCCGCCTCGATGAGACCAAGCCGCTCGCCCTGCAACCGGTTGACCTGGTGCCGCTGGCCCGTGACGCGGCACTCGACGCGATGGCGTCCTCGCCCGGCCGCGTCGTGTCGGTCATCACACCGAGCCCGGTCCTGGGCGACGACGACTCCGAGCACGACGACTCCGAGACCGGCGAGGTCATGCCGGTGGGGGCAGCCGTCGGCGCCGGCGCGTTCTCCGGCCCGTCGACGTCGTCGCCGACCGGCCCGATCTCGTTTGCCGGCGCGACGCTCGCCCGGCTGCGCACCCGCCGGCCGCGCAAAACGGATGCCACCGCGCCCGATGCGACGCCGGCCGCCGCCCCCACGCCGGTGCCGACCGCGGCCATCGTGATGGCCGAAGAGAACAAGATCCGACAGGTCATCACCAACCTGATGGGCAACGCGATGCGCTTCACCTCGCCCGACAGCCCCATCGAACTCGAAGTGACGATGGACTGCGCCGCCCAGCGCGCCTCGATCGCCGTCATCGACCACGGCGAGGGCATTCCGCCGCAGATCCGCGAGAAGATCTTCCAGCGGTTCTGGCGTGCGGACTCGTCCCGCGCCCGCGAAACCGGCGGCAGCGGCCTCGGCCTCGCCATCGTCGCCGCGATCGTCGCGAGCCACAACGGCACCGTCGATGTCGTCGACACTCCGGGCGGCGGCGCCACCTTCCGGGTGTCGCTCCCCCTCGCGGGCACCCCGCAGGCGCCGCAGCCGCTCGCGCCGGTCCCCTCGCTCTAACTCCCGGCCCTCGCTCTCGCGCCCGGCCCGACAAACCCCTAACAGCCCGGACTGCCCCGTGGGGTCTGCACAATCCTGCCGTTCGGTGAGCGGATACCGCCGCCGGCTCCTACGCTCGAGTCACCGAGCCAGACCCCCGGAGACACCGACCGAAAGGTGCACCATGACGAGCTTTCAGGTAGACAGTGACGCCGTAATGACCGCGACCAGCAGCATCCGCTCGACGATTGGGCGGCTGCAGGGTGAGGTGAGTGGGTTGATGGGGCAGCTCAGCGGCCTCGACGGCTCGTGGACCGGTCAGGCTGCCACGGCATTCCACGGCGCCGTGGCTGACTGGCGGGTCACCCAGCAACGCATCGAGGAGAGCCTCGCCGCTCTCAATCAGGCCCTCGGCATGGCGGGCCAGCAGTACGCCGAGATCGAGCAGGCCAACCTGCGGCTCTTCGCGCGCTGACCCGGCGCACCCCCCGCCGGGCACGACGTCACGGGTGGATGCGGCGGCAGACGCCGCGTCCACCCCGGAATTCCGCGGGACCGGGGCTTGCTAGGCTGGTCAGTCGTACCCCCCGCCGCCACCGCGGCCAACTCTGGACGAGACGTCACACCAAAGCACCAAGGATGAGATGACTCTTTCTCCCCCGGCCGCCGAGTCGCCCTCAGCGACTCCGCCGCCCGAAAACCCGACCACCGGGCTGCCCGAAAACCGCACCCGCGTCAACAAAACCGTGTTCACGGGCTCTGCCGCCGGCATCATCGCGATCGCCCTCTGGGCGATCCTCGCCCCCGACAACGCGAGCGCCGTCATCGGCTCCGTCGTCGGCTGGGTGTCCGTCAACCTCGGCTGGTACTACTTCCTGATCGTCACGATCGTGCTGGTCTTCGTCAGTGGCGTGGCCCTGTCCCGCGTCGGCAAGACCCGGCTCGGCCCCGACCATTCCCGGCCCCAGTTCAGCCTGTTCACCTGGACGGCGATGCTCTTCGCCGCCGGCATCGGAATCGACCTGATGTTCTTCTCGGTCTCCGAACCGGTCACCCAATACCTCGCCCCGCCCACCGGCGAGGGCGAAACCCTCGAAGCCGCCCGCCAGGCCATGGTCTGGACCCTCTTCCACTACGGCATCACCGGCTGGGCACTCTACGCCCTGATGGGCCTGGCCCTCGGCTACTTCGCCTACCGGCAGAACCTGCCGCTGAGCATCCGCTCGGCCCTGTACCCGATCTTCGGCAAGCGCATCCACGGCCCGATCGGCGACATAGTCGACATCGCCGCCGTCATGGGCACCATCTTCGGCATCGCCACGAGCCTCGGCATCGGCGTCGCCCAGCTCAACTACGGCCTCACCTTCATGTTCGGTACCCCCGAAACCCTGTTCGTGCAGTGCTCCCTCATCGCCCTCAGCGTGATCATGGCCACGATCAGCGTCGTCTCGGGCGTCGAGAAGGGCATCCGTCGCCTCTCGGAACTGAACGTGCTGCTGTCGGTGGCGCTCATGTTGTTCATCCTGATCGCCGGCAACACGAGCTTTCTGCTCGACGCCATCGTGCTCAACATCGGCGACACGTTGAGCCGTTTCCCGGCGATGACGCTCGACACCTTCGCCTACGACCGGCCCGACGAGTGGCTCAACTGGTGGACGCTGTTCTTCTGGGCCTGGTGGATCGCCTGGGCGCCGTTCGTCGGCCTGTTCCTCGCACGCATCTCCCGCGGCCGCACCATTCGCGAGTTCGTCGCCGGCACCATGATCGTTCCGTTCGCCTTCATCCTGATCTGGATCGCGGTTTTCGGCAACAGCGCTCTCGCCATCGTGATCGGTGGTGACGCCGGCTTCGGAGAGGTCGCCATGAACTCGCCGGAGCGCGCGTTCTACTCCCTGCTCGATCAATTCCCCTTTGCTCCGGTCAGCGCCGCGGTCGCCACCTTCACCGGGCTGCTGTTCTACGTCACCTCCGCCGACTCCGGCGCGCTCGTGATGGCGAACTTCACCTCGCACCTGAAGGATGCCGACTCCGACGGCCCGAAGTGGCTGCGCATCTTCTGGGCGATCACGACGGGCGTGCTGACGCTGTCGATGCTGCTCGTCGGCGGTATCCCCACACTGCAAAACGCGACCATCATCATGGGCCTGCCGTTCTCGTTCGTGTTGCTGCTCATCATGCTCGGGCTGTACAAGGCCCTGCGGGTCGAACAGTCCTTGAGCGACAGTTACCGCGCGAGTCTGCCGGGCCTGCTCGTGGGCCGCACCGGCGACCCCGCCCGCGGCCGCAACTGGCGCCAGCGCCTGCAGCGCGCCATGAGCTACCCCGGTCCACGCCAGACCGAACGCTTCGTCTCGGGCGTTGCCCTGCCGGCCCTGCAGGAAGTGCACGATGAACTCCTGACCCAGGGCGCCGAGGTGACCCTCAGCCAGGGCCTCGTCGACGGCCTGCAGATCCCACACCTCGACCTGCAGGTCTCGATGGGTGACGAGCGCGGTTTCAAGTACCAGATCTACCCCGTGCAGCTCGACATCCCGACCTACGCGGTGCGGTCGTCGTCGGCGAGCGGCAAGTATTACCGCATGGAGGTTTTCTCCCTCGAGGGCAGCCACGGCTACGACCTCATGGGCTACACCAAGGAGCAGGTCATCACCGACGTGCTCGACCACTACGAAACCCACCTCGACTTTCTTCATCTCAACCGTGAAGACCCGGGCAACACCGCCCTCGCCGACGACCAGGTGGCCAAAGACAATTGGGAAGCCGATTTTGAATCGGACGAGGCAACAAAATGACCGACACGACAACCACTCCGACCGCCCGCACCGGCGCCGTCACGGCCACCCTGTTTATTGACGGGGCCTGGGTACCGTCCGCCGACAACGCGACCCGCACCATCCGCTGCCCCGCCAACGGTGAGTTCGTGGGCAGCGTATCCGAAGCGACGACAGCGGATGCCGAAGCCGCCATCAATGCGGCCCGCGTCGCCTTCGATGGCGGGGTCTGGGCGAACACGCCCGCCCCGGCCCGCGGCGACTTCCTGCTGCGCGTGGCCGCCGAGTTGCGCGTGCGCCGCGCCCAGTTCGCCCGCGCCGAGACCCTTGACACCGGCAAGCGCCTCGTCGAAAGCGAAATCGACATGGACGACATCGCGAACTGTTTCACTTACTTCGGCAAGCTCGCCGGGCAGGACGCCGGCCGCATCGTGGACGCCGGCGACGAGAATGTCGTCAGCCGTATCGTCTACGAACCCGTCGGCGTCTGCGGGCTCATCGCGCCGTGGAACTATCCACTGCTGCAGGCGGCCTGGAAGATCGCCCCGGCCCTCGCCGCGGGCAACAGCTTCATCCTGAAGCCGAGCGAGCTCACCCCGCACACCAGCATCCTGATGATGGAACTGCTCGACGACCTCGGGTTGCCACGCGGCGTCGCGAACCTCGTGCTCGGAGCCGGAGCGGTAGCCGGCGCCCCGCTGTCCAGCCACCCCGACGTCGACCTCGTCTCGTTCACCGGGGGCCTGGAAACCGGCAAGAAGATCGCCGCCGCAGCCGCCGGTACCGTGAAAAAGGTCGCCCTCGAACTCGGCGGCAAGAACCCCAACGTGATCTTCGCCGACGCCGATTTCGACGCCGCGGTCGACAACGCCCTCAACGGCGCTTTTGTGCACTCCGGCCAGGTCTGCTCGGCCGGCGCCCGTCTGGTCATCGAGGAATCCATCGCCGAACGCTTCGTGGACGAGCTCGTGCGCCGCGCCAACCAGATCCGCCTCGGCGGTCCGTTCGACCCTGATGCGGAGACCGGACCACTGATCAGCGCCGCCCACCGCGACAAGGTCACCGCCTACGTGGAAAAGGGCCTGGCCGAAGGCGCGCGTTTGCGCTCGGGCGGCACCTGGGGTGAGGGCGACCTCGCGCAGGGCTTCTATTACACGCCCACCATCCTCGACCAGGTCACCCGCGGTATGTCCGTCGTGATCGACGAAGCCTTCGGCCCGGTCGTGACCATCGAGACCTTCACCACCGAGGACGAAGCCGTCGCGATCGCCAACGACACCGTCTACGGCCTGGCCGGAGCCGTCTGGACGGAGAACGCCGGCCGCGCCCAGCGCATCGCCAAGCGCCTGCGCCACGGCACGGTCTGGATCAACGATTTCCACCCTTACCTGCCGCAGGCGGAATGGGGCGGCTACGGACAGTCCGG
Organism: Cryobacterium melibiosiphilum; assembly: GCF_003602235.1. GTDB lineage: Bacteria > Actinomycetota > Actinomycetes > Actinomycetales > Microbacteriaceae > Cryobacterium > Cryobacterium melibiosiphilum. The sequence continues at coordinate 108,524 of NZ_QZVS01000094.1, read as the reverse complement.
CGTCGGCCGCGAGCTCGGCCCGAGCGGCCTCTCCGAGTACCAGGAGGCCAAGCATATCTACCAGAACATCAACCCGTCGGTCACCGGCTGGTTCGCGGCACGCTGACCGCACCTGCAAGCGCACCTGCAAGGAGAACGGAACCACATGAGTAACGCACAGATGACCAACACCGAGCTCAACACCACCGAATTCGACTACATCGTTGTCGGCGGCGGCTCCGCCGGAGCGGCCGTCGCGGCCCGGCTCAGCGAAGACCCCACCGTCGAGGTCGCCCTCATCGAGGCCGGCCCCGACGACCGCGGCGTCGACGCGATCCTCAAGCTCGACCGCTGGATGGAGCTGCTCGAAAGTGGCTACGACTGGGACTACCCGATCGAACCGCAGGAACACGGCAACTCCTTCATGCGCCACGCCCGCGCCAAGGTGATGGGCGGATGCTCCAGCCATAACTCCTGCATCGCCTTCTGGGCACCCGCGGAAGACATGGACGACTGGGCCGGCAAGCACGGCGCCACCGGCTGGGAGGCAGCGAATACCTTCCCGCTGTTCCAGAAGCTGGAGACCAACGAGAACCAGGCGCCCCACCACGGCCAGGACGGCCCCGTGCACCTGATGGACGTGCCCGCCAACGACCCCTGCGGCATCGCCCTGCTCGACGCCTGCGAGCAGGCCGGCATTCCCCGGACCACCTTCAACTCCGGCACCACCGTGGTCAACGGCGCCAACTTCTTCCAGATCAACCGGCAGGCCGACGGCACCCGGGCATCCTCCTCGGTGTCTTACATTCACCCGATCATGGAACGCGACAATTTCACGTTGCTCACCGACATGCGTGCCCGCAAGCTGGTCTTCGACACCGACAAGCGTTGCATCGGCGTCGACGTCGTCGACGCCAGCTTCGGCAAGACCCACCGCCTCACCGCCACCGCCGAGGTCATCCTCTCCGCCGGCGCCATCGACAGCCCCAAGCTGCTGATGCTCTCCGGCGTCGGGCCGGCCGCGCAGCTCGAGCAGTACGGCATCGAGGTACTCGTGGACTCCCCCGGTGTCGGCGAGAACCTGCAGGACCACCCCGAAGGCGTCATCCAGTGGGAAGCCAAGCAGCCGATGACCGACACCTCCACCCAGTGGTGGGAAGCCGGCATCTTCACGACCACCGAAGACGGCCTCGACCGCCCCGACCTCATGTTCCACTACGGCTCGGTGCCCTTCGACATGCACACCATGCGCCAGGGTTACCCGACCACAGAGAACGGCTTCTGCCTCACTCCGAACGTCACCCACGCCCGCTCCCGCGGCACGGTGAAGCTGCGCTCAAGCGACTACCGCGACAAGCCCATGGTCGACCCGCAGTACTTCACCGATCCGCACGACATGCGGGTGATGATCGCCGGCATCCGCAAAGCCCGCGAAATCGTGGCGCAGCCCGCGATGGCCGAGTGGGCCGGCGTTGAACTCTACCCGGGCGATGGCGTGCAGACGGATGCCGAGATCACCGACTACATCGAGAAAACCCACAACACCGTCTACCACCCCGCCGGCACCGTGCGCATGGGCGCGATCGACGACCTTGGATCGCCGCTCGACCCCGAGCTGCGTGTCAAGGGCGTCACCGGCCTCCGCGTCGCCGACGCCTCCATCATGCCCGAACTCGTCACCGTCAACCCCAACATCACCACCATGATGATCGGCGAACGCTGCGCCCAGCTCGTCAAAGCCACCCGCACCGCCGCCCTCACCACCGCATAAACCGTCCCACCCTCGCGAGAGCGGGGAAACACGGGCATCCGTTTCCGCGAGAGCGGCGGCGGATGTCCCGGCCCACAACCACGAGCGCGCCCGATACGGGCAGCCGCTACGCCGGTTACCGTAGCCGCCACCGAGACCGGGCGCGCTTACCCGCTCCCACACACACTCGCTGCCGCGAAAGCGGGTGAATCGTCGGTCTCAGCGGGGCCAACCAACGATTCGTCCGCTCTCGCGGCCGGTTGGGGTCACGGGCCGGCACGGGCACACAAAAGTGGGCGTCTCCCGAAGGAGACGCCCACTTTTTTTCGTGCGGGTACTGCTGGTATTACTGGCGGACTAGAAGTCCATGCCACCCGAGGGGTCGCCGGCCGCGACCGGGTTCTTCTCGGGCTTGTCGGCAACGACGGCCTCGGTGGTGAGGAACAGTCCGGCGATCGACGATGCGTTCAGCAGCGCGGAGCGGGTGACCTTCACCGGGTCATTGATTCCGGCGGCGATCATGTCGACGTACTCGCCGGTCGCGGCGTTGAGGCCGAATCCGACGGGCAGGTTGCGCACCTTGTCGGCGACAACGCCCGGCTCCATGCCGGCGTTGAGCGCGATCTGCTTGAGCGGAGCGTCGATGGCAACGCGCACGATGTTCGCACCTGTTGCCTCGTCGCCGACGAGGCTCAGGATGGCTTCGCTCTCGAACGCGGTCTTGCCGGCCTGAATGAGAGCGACGCCACCACCGGCGACGATGCCCTCTTCGACGGCTGCCTTCGCGTTACGAACGGCGTCCTCGATGCGGTGCTTGCGCTCCTTGAGCTCAACCTCCGTTGCGGCGCCGGCCTTGATGACAGCAACGCCGCCAGCAAGCTTGGCGAGGCGCTCCTGGAGCTTCTCGCGGTCGTAGTCGCTGTCGGTGTTCTCGATCTCGGCACGGATCTGCGACACGCGACCGGCGATGGCTTCAACGTCGCCGGCGCCTTCCACGATCGTGGTCTCGTCCTTGGTGATGACGACCTTGCGGGCGTTACCAAGAAGGTCGAGGGTGACGTTCTCGAGCTTGAGGCCGACCTCTTCCGAGATGACCTGTCCACCGGTGAGGATGGCGATGTCCTGCAGCTGCGCCTTGCGACGGTCGCCGAATCCGGGGGCCTTGACGGCGACGGACTTGAAGATGCCACGGATCTTGTTCACCACGAGCGTGGCCAGGGCCTCGCCGTCGACGTCTTCCGCGATGATGAGGAGCTGCTTGCCGGTCTGGATGACCTTGTCCACGATGGGGAGCAGGTCCTTGATGTTGGAGACCTTGGAGTTGACGATCAGGATGTAGGGGTCTTCGAAGACCGCTTCCTGACGGTCGGGGTCGGTCACGAAGTACGCGGACAGGAAGCCCTTGTCGAAGCGCATGCCCTCGGTGAGCTCGAGCTCGGTGCCGAAGGTGTTCGACTCCTCGACGGTGACAACACCCTCCTTGCCGACCTTGTCGATCGCCTCAGCGATGATGGCGCCGATCTCGGCGTCTCCGGCGGAGATGGACGCGGTGGCCGCGATCTCTTCCTTGGTTTCGATCTCCTTGGCGCTGGCGATGAGCTCGGCGATGACAGCAGCCGTGGCCTTCTCGATACCGCGCTTGAGGCTGATCGGGTCGGCGCCGGCCGCGACGTTACGCAGGCCTTCGCGAACCAGGGCCTGGGCGAGAACGGTGGCGGTGGTGGTTCCGTCGCCGGCGACGTCGTCGGTCTTCTTGGCGACCTCCTTGACGAGCTCGGCACCGATCTTCTCGTAGGGGTCGTCGAGCTCGATCTCCTTGGCGATGGACACGCCGTCGTTGGTGATCGTGGGGGCGCCCCACTTCTTCTCCAGAACGACGTTACGGCCGCGCGGGCCGAGGGTGACCTTGACCGTGTCGGCGAGGATGTTCAGGCCGCGCTCAAGCCCACGACGGGCCTCTTCATTGAATGCAATGATTTTTGCCATATGTGTAACTCGTCCCTCCCGGACGTTCCAAACGATGATGGGGTTAGCACTCAAATCATGAGAGTGCTAACTCAATTCTGGCACTCTGGTGCTGAGAGTGCAAGTGAACGGGGAGGGACTCGGGGGTGTTCAGGGAACGAGTTCGAATGAACCGCGTCCGTTCGGAACGAGCTCGATCCAGGTGTTGCCCGGGGCAAGGCGAATCGTGACCCCCTTGTCGTCGATCAGACGAACCGAGTCGGCCTGCGAGGCTTTGCTCCAGGTCGCGTGAATCGCCTTGCCCCCCGTTGAAACCGAGGCATCCCCCGACCCGACCATGGTGGTCTTGGGCACCGCACCGAAGGTGTCGTCAATGTCCACGCGCATCACCACGACGTTGGTGGAGCGCAACTGGGTGCCGTTGCTGTCGAAATCGGCCGACCCTTCCTGGGAACGGAGGTAGCTCTGGGCCTCCGCGTTCCACGCCCAGCTGGGAAAGCGCGAATTGGAGAATCTGGCGTTGATAGCGCTGATCGGCGTGCCATCGATGACGGCGGATGACGCCGCAACGGTCGGCGCGTAGGCGAACTGTTGCGCGGGCGGTGCGAGGTCGGAGTGTTCCGATATGACCCGAGCCGACTGCAGGATCACGTTGTGCGGCGCCGACCTGTCGCTACTGCGGGAGAACAGGCCGGTCGTGTCATAGTCGAAGATCACGCTGAGGAGCGGGGTGGCCTGCATCATGTCGAGGAACTGCTGCTGGCCGCCGGAATAGGCTGCGATCCCGCCGAACGGGGTCATGATGTCAGGATCCATCGGCCGGATCGACCGCACCGGACCGAGCGTGTCCGGAATGTCGGACTGCCAGACGCCGAGGTACCGGGTCAGACCACCCTCGACCAGCTCTTCAAAGACGATGTCGGCGCGCTCCAGGCCGATCTGGGGCCGCGCCGCCTCGTGGTTGTCGATCTTCGCTGACAACGCCGGATTCATGAGGCTGTCCGCCGGCACGGTCACCCCGCGCAGGGCGGACAGCTTGGTGGCTGCCGGGGCCACGTAGGTGGATTCCCAGGTCGACGAGGAACTCGTCGGCGAACCGGTCGGCACCGGATCTGCGCCGGTGCATCCGCTCAGAAGCACCGCTGGCACCACCGCGGCCACGATCCACGCCGCAGTGCGACGACGCGGGCGGGCGGGGCGGCGAGAGGTCAGGAAATTCTTCACCCCCACACCCTAACGCCGCCCGCGGGTGCGGGCGGCGTTAGTCGGGGGCGTGCCCCAAACAGCGATGCATTACCGTCAGTGCCGCATCGGTGCGTAATTCTCTACTGTCAGGCCGGACGGACCGATTCGGCCTGGGGACCCTTGGCCCCCGCGCCGACCTCGAAGACAACCTGCTGGCCTTCTTCGAGAACCTTGTATCCACTCATGTCGATGGCGGAGTAGTGAACGAAAACGTCCTGTCCTCCTCCATCAACGGTGATGAAGCCGAAACCTTTTTCAGCGTTGAACCATTTCACGGTTCCGTTCGCCATCTGATGCTCCTATTGCTAAATATCTTCGGCAACCGCCCATTGGCTGTCCCGGGCCTGCCGCAGTGACTGCGATGCTTTCGATCAGAAACGGTACCGGGCAGGTATCGCGAACGACCGAAATGTACGACCAATTCCAGATGTTAGCGAAGCTGTTGCCAAAGAAAAGGGGCTTGACACCCCCAGTTTTGTTAGCCTTGCGCCACCAGGTAGTCGTTGCCGACGACCACGGTGATTGATGCGCCGGTTTCTGCGAAATCATCGGAGAGGATGACCTCGGAGGCGGGCAGCGACGCGGCGACTCCGCGAGCCGCACCCTCGAGGGCGGCGTCGGAATAGTACACGAAGGTGCTCTCCACGCCGTCGGCGTCGGATTCCTGCGTGGAACCCACGTCCCAGCCCGCGCCAGTGAGGATCTCCGTGACGGATGCCGCTAGCTCGGTGTCCGGGGTGCCGTTCAGCACGGTCACGCTGAGCGTCGGGTCGACCGTCGGTGCCGCGGTCGGCACGGCTTCCGCGGTCGGGGTCGTCGTGGCCGCATCCGTCGGCAGCCCGGGAATGGTGAAGCTCAACCGATTCGTCAGAGTGACCAGAACGACGATTCCGATTCCAATGAGCAGCAGAGTCGTCCCGAGCGCCCACCAGAACGGAACCCATCCACGGCCCTTCTTGGCCGGGGCACGGTGTGCGCCGACCCGTTTGCCGTGGGGAAGATCGTCGAATCGGTCGTGGGGATAGGTGCGCGCCATGGTGTGTGTGGTGTGGTCCTCGGTCGGTATCGGTTCAGGAATTCGGCGGGCCAGCGAATGGCACGGTCAGGAGACGGGAAGCGAACGACGCGCCCGCGCCTCGGCGCGGACTTCGCGCATCCGCTGCAGCCGCTTCACGAGCATTGGGTCGTGCGCGAGAGCCTGCGGCGAATCCAGCAGGGCGCCGAGAACCTGGTAATAACGGGCGGCGGAGAGACCGAATTCGGCTCGGATCCCCTGCTCCTTGGCGCCGGCGTGGCGCCACCACTGCCGTTCGAAGGCGAGAATCGACACGTCGCGCTCGGAGAGTTCGGCGGACGCGCGGGCCTCGGCCCGGCCGATCGTCGCCGACGCCGTGGCGACTGGTGCCTCTCGCACGGCAGACTCGGCGGCGTGCGGTTCGCGTGCGTTCGCCACCAGAATCCCCTGTTCGCTGATCATGAATACTCAATGCTGCCCCGTCATCCTATTTGTGCCCGGCTGGATGTTCGCCCCGCCGCACCGCAGGGCCGCGACCGGGCCTCAAGAATTGCGCTCCCATTCGTGGGGTACGGAATGTACGGGAGCCCGCGCGAGTTTAGGCTGGAGAGACGATTGAACCGGCCGTTGCGCGCCGGTAACGAAGGGACCCCCATGGACTACAAGATCGAAAAATCCGACAGCGAGTGGCGCGAAGAGCTCGGCGCCGAAAAATTCGCGGTGCTCCGCAATGCCGCGACGGAACGCGCCTGGACCGGCGAGCTGCTCGATGAGAGCCGCGCCGGGGTCTACACCTGCGGCGCGTGCAACGCCGAGCTCTTCAAGAGCGGCACGAAATTCGACTCCAACTGCGGCTGGCCGAGCTTTTACGAATCGGTTCGCCCCGAAGCCGTCGAGCTGATCGAAGACCGTTCGCTCGGCACCGTGCGCACCGAGGTGCGCTGCGCCAACTGCGGCTCGCACCTCGGCCACGTCTTCGACGACGGCTTCGGCACGCCGACCGGTGACCGGTACTGCATGAACTCGATTTCGCTCAACTTCAAGCCCGTCGAGTGACGGCAACGTTCGACGCGGTGCAGGGGCGCCGGTCGCACTCCAAGGTGACGACGGATGCCCCCACCCGCGCCGAACTGATGCCGCTGGTGGGCGCCGCGGCGCGGGTCGCCGACCACGGCGCCCTGCGGCCGTGGCGCGTGATCGAGTTGCGCGGCAACACCCGGGACCTCCTGGGCGCCGCGTTCGTCGAGGCGAGTGGCCTCGGCGGGCCGGATGCCGCCAAGCTCGCGGGAAAACCTCTGCGCGCGCCCCTGCTGCTCGCGATCGTCGCACGGCGCGTGCCGAGCGACAAGGTCGAAGTCTGGGAGCAGGACGCGGCCGCAGCGGGCGTCGGCCACCTGTTGAGCCTGTTGCTCACGGATGCCGGGTGGGGCGTCATGTGGCGCACCGGCAGTCACACCCGTTCCCGGCCGGTGCGCGAGCTGCACGGCCTCAGGAACAGCGAGGAGCTGCTCGGCTGGCTCTACGTGGGTGGCATTCCCCCGGGCTGCAAGCCCGGCGTGCGGCTGCCCATCGATCCGAACGACCACCTCAGCGCACTCGACTGAATACGCGCGACTGAACACACTCAGCTGAGCACACTCAGCTGAGAACCACGGCTCCGGCAACGCGAAAACCCCCTGCATCCCGATCGGGAGTAGGGGGTTTTGGGGCCGGCCACGGGACTTGAACCCGTAACCCCCACTTTACAAGAGTGGTGCGCTACCAATTGCGCCAGGCCGGCATGAGGCGTAAGCCTCAAGCATCCATCCTAACCGGCCGGAACGGCCTCCGGGGTCGGAGTCGGCGTCGAGGTGGAGTAGCTCTCGCCGACGGCCTGCAGCACGAACGCGCTGAATTCGTTCGGGTCGTCGAGGGCTCCCACGTACTGCTTGCCGTCTACGAGCACGGTCGGCGTGCCGGTGATCTTCTCGAGTTCGGAGTTGGCGATGGGGCCTTCGAGTGCCCGCTCGGTCGCTTCCTGCACCCAGGTTTTGTACGTGGTGTCGTCGATGCAGGTGTCGATGTCGCTTACGTTGGTCGAGACACCGGATGTCGCCACGACGTCTTTCAGCTCGTCGTCGCTGCGACCGGCCGTGTTCTCTTCGGGCTGGTCGACGAACAGGGCGGTGTTGAAGGCGAAGAAGTCGTTCGGGGCGTAGTTCGCCACGCAGGCGGCAGCATTCGCTGCCCGGAGGGAATACTGGCTGCCAGCCGATTTGCTGGTCAGGATCGCGATCGGGTGAATCTCCACGGTCGCGGCGCCCGATTCGACCCAGCCCTGGATCTGCTCGCCGTTGGTGACCTCGAAGAGCCCGCAGAACGGGCAGAGATAGTCGACATAGACCCGAATATTGGCCACGGTGCCGGTGGCATCGGGTTCGGAGGCCTGAGCATCGTCCTCGGGCTGCAGCGCCGCGGTCTCCACGGCGGTCATGCCCTCACCGATCAGGATGCCGTCGCTGGCCATGTTGGCCGGTCCGGGGCCGGCGGGCCGGATGGAGCCCATGATGACGACGGCGACGATGACGACGATCGCGATGGCGACGACGCCGATGCCGCCCTGCAGCAAGACCCGGTTGCGTCGGTCCTTCTTCTTCTGGTCAATACGCAACTGCTTTGCTTTTTCACGGGCTACTTCGCGTCGCTCGTTCTTGGAAGGACGACTGTCACTGAGTCCGCCAGGTGTCATGGAATGTTCGCTCCGAAATGTCTGTCACCGCCGTGTTTATGCTGGTGCTCTCCAGATACTAGATCGACAGACTGGGAATCGGCCAAACGGAGGCTGTGACCGCCCCCTCACTGGCCCTCCGACTGGGGGCGAACATCCACGATCCCGCGTCAGGCATCCGCTGTTGTGACATAATACGAGAGGCGCGGCTGACTCTGTTAGGCGCGCACACATCCTATTCACAACGGATCGTCCGGCACGTTCCTGCCGGTGAAGGAGAAATAATCATGGCTTCAGTGACCTTTGACAAGGCATCCAGGCTCTACCCGGGTTCCACCCGTCCGGCTGTTGACCAGCTCGACCTCGAGGTCGCCGATGGCGAATTCCTCGTTCTGGTCGGCCCGTCCGGCTGCGGAAAGTCCACCTCACTGCGCATGCTCGCGGGCCTCGAAGAGGTCAACGACGGCAACATTTTCATCGGCGCACGCAACGTGACGGATGTCCCGCCGAAAGACCGCGACATCGCCATGGTCTTTCAGAACTACGCCTTGTACCCGCACATGACCGTCGCCGAGAATATGGGCTTCGCGCTCAAGATCGCCGGCATCAACAAGGACGAACGCGCCGCCCGCGTGCTTGAAGCGGCCAAGCTGCTCGACCTCGAGCCCTACCTCAGCCGCAAGCCGAAGGCGCTCTCGGGTGGCCAACGTCAGCGCGTCGCCATGGGCCGCGCCATCGTGCGCCAGCCCCAGGTGTTCCTGATGGACGAGCCGCTGTCGAACCTCGACGCCAAGCTGCGCGTGCAGACCCGCACCCAGATCGCCAGCCTGCAGCGCCGCCTCGGCGTCACGACCGTCTACGTGACCCACGACCAGACCGAAGCCCTCACCATGGGTGACCGCATCGCCGTTCTGAAGGACGGCATCCTGCAGCAGGTCGGCTCCCCCCGCGACCTGTACGCGAAGCCGCAGAACGTCTTCGTCGCCGGCTTCATCGGCAGCCCGGCCATGAACCTGTTCCTCGCGGACACCGTCGAATCCGGCATCAAGTTCGGCACCGCCACGGTTCCCGTGCAGCGCGACACCCTCGCCAGCTCCACCGGCAAGAAGGTGACCGTGGGCATCCGCCCGGAAGACATCCAGATGTCGACCACGGCCGGTGAAGGCCTGCAGATCGAGGTCGACCTCGTCGAAGAGCTCGGCGCCGACGGCTATCTCTACGGCCACTCCACGATCGAGGGCAAGCGCACCGACATCGTCGCCCGCGTCGACGGCCGCTCGCACCCGAACGCCGGGGAGACCGTGTACCTCACGGCCACGCCGAACCACCTGCACGTGTTCGACGCCGAGAGCGGCCTGCGCCTCGGCGGCGCCGTCACCGACTAGGCCCGCACACGAACGGCCGGATGAAGCAGCGCTTCATCCGGCCGTTGGTGCACCCGCCTTGGCCTCGCGCCGGCACACCCCAAGCACATTGTGGCAAGCAGTTAGGCTCTCTTCATGAGCGGTTCCCTCAGCATCACCTCAGCACTGGCCGATTCGGCCCTTCTCGACCTGCCGTGGCACCTTCCGCTGGACGCCTGGCCGAACGAGTCGATCGCGTCGCTCCCGAAGGGTATCTCCCGCCACCTCGTGCGCTTCGCGCACCTGAGCGGCCACGTCGTGGCGATCAAGGAGACCACGGCCGAGATGGCCAAGCGCGAGTACGACATGCTCCGTCGGCTGCAGAACCTCGAGATCCCCTGCGTCGAGCCGGTCGCGTTCATCACCAATCGCAGCGACGAAGACCTCGACCCGCTCAACTCGGTGCTGGTCACCCGGCACCTGAAATTCTCCCTGCCGTATCGGGCTCTCTACTCCCACACCCTGCGGCCCGACACCGCCACCCGCCTCGTGGACGCCCTCGCGGTGCTTCTTGTGCGCGTGCACATGATCGGCTTCTTCTGGGGCGACGTGTCGCTGTCGAACACACTGTTTCGCCGCGACGCGGGTGCCTTCGCGGCCTACCTCGTCGACGCCGAGACCGGCCAGCTGTATAGCGGCGGCCTCAGTAACGGCCAACGCGAGAACGACCTCGAGATCGCCCGGGTCAACATTGCCGGGGAACTGATGGACCTCGAGGCCGGCGGCCGGGTCGCAGACGAGCTGGACCCCATCCGGGTGAGCAACGGCATAGTCGCCGCCTATCGGCTGCTTTGGAAGGAGCTCACGAGTTCTGAATCGTTCGCCAGTTCCGAACGCTGGCGCATCGCGGAACGCGTGGAGCGCCTCAATCACCTGGGCTTCGACATCGAGGAGCTTTCCATCAAAACGGATGACGCCGGCACCAAGGTGCGCATCCAGCCGAAGGTCGTCGACTCCGGTCACCACCAGCGCCGTCTGCTGCGCCTCACCGGCCTCGACGCCGAGGAAAACCAGGCCCGCCGGCTGCTCAACGACCTCGACTCCTATCGGGCCGCCTACGGGGAGCCCGACAGCGATGAGGAAATGGTCGCCCATGAGTGGCTCGTGCGCGTCTTCGAACCGGTCGTGCGCGCGATCCCCGTCGACCTGCGCGGAAAGCTGGAGCGTGCCGAAGTCTTCCACCAGCTGCTCGACCACCGATGGTTCATGGCGCAGAACCAGTCGCGCGACATCCCGCTCGCCGAGGCCGTGACCTCGTACGTGCAGGACGTGTTGCGTCACCGCCGCGACGAGGCCACCGTGATCGACCCGCCAACCGGCTCCATCACCATGCCGATCAGCGTCATCGGCGGCGCGACCCCCGACGAGGACTGGAAGCTCAAGGTCTAACCGGAGCTTCTCCCTCGTCGCGGCACTCGTTTGGCCACGCGGCACTCGTTCGGGCGACCGAGCACTGTCGCGGCACTCGTTCGGGCGACCGAGCACTGTCGCGGCACTCGTTGGCTCTCGCGGCACTCGTTCCAACGAGTGCCGGCCGACACGACGAGTGCCGCGAAGCAGTGACACGCCCGACGGGCCGCATCTGGGTGGGTCAGGTCGCGGGGCGTGCGGGCTCGAGCACGTCCTCGCCGTCGGCGACCCGGCGCCGCACGAGGGCCGACTCGACGACGATCAGCACGGCGACGATCACGATGCCGATCGCGAACATGCCCACGGCGAGGCCCACATTGTCACCGGCGGGCAGCAGCGCGCCGGTTTCGCCCTGCCACGGCCACAACGACCGCAGCGAGCCGACCATCAGCCCGGTCATGATCGCCAGCGTGATGCGGTGCTTGTGCTCGAGCAGCCACTCCAGCCCCGACACGAACAGGCTGAGGCCCAGCACGGCTCCGAGCGCGAATGCGCCGATATAGGCCAGGTCACGGTCGTTGACGGCCTCGAGGGTGGGCGCGTACAGCCCGACAGTGAGCAGCAGGAACGACCCCGACACCCCCGGCAGCACGAGGGCGCAGATCGCGACCGCCGCCGCGAGAACCACGACCAGAAGGTTCGGGTCGGCGGTTGGGGCCGAGGGAATGCTCGTGAGCCCGAAGGTCAGGATGGCGGCCGCAACGGCGGCGAGCACCTCCCGAGCGGTCCAGCGCCCGCCGACCATCCGAATCGGCACGATCAGCGACACGACGATGAGCCCGGCGAACAGCGCCCGGGTCTCTTCGGGATGCGCGTCGATCAGCGGCGCGAGCAGTCGCGCCGCGACGAGAACGGCCACGACCATGCCGACGGCGACGGGGACCAGCACGCGCAGTTGCACCTGCGCACAGTGCTGCTTCGCGGCGGCGAAACCTCGACCCCGGACGCCGTCGGTGACCCCGCGCACGACGCCCCGCACGAGGTGCCCGGCCGAGCCGATGAGCGTGCCGTAGACGCCGACGATGAGCGCGATCGTGCCGCCGCTCACCCCCGGGATGATCTCGGCGACGCCGATGAGGGCCCCCCGAATGACATCGATGAACAGTCGAAGGGCTCTCACGGGGTGGATCCTGACGTCGGTACACGGATGCGTCCCCTCGCAGGACACAGGCTTGATCGGCTCACGGTCGGCCGGGGAGAAACCCCGACCGACCGGGTAGTGCGGGTGGTGCGGGTGGTGCTGGTGCTGGTGCTGGTGCTATTTGGCGAGCTTGGCGGCATCCTTCGCGGCCTTGATCTGCGCGCGCAGACGGGACACCTCGTAGAGCGTGACGCCCACGGCGATTCCGGCGTTCAGCGACTCGGTCGAGGCGTTGATCGGAATCGAGACGATCGCGTCGCAGGTCTCGGTGACGAGGCGGGACAGGCCCTTGCCCTCGCTGCCGACGACGATCACGATCGGGCGTTCCGCGAAGCCCTGGCCGAGCTCGGGCAACTGCACGTCGCCACCGCCGTCGAGGCCGAGCACGAACACGCCCTGCTCCTTGAGCGACTTGAGCGTCTGGGTGAGGTTGCTGGCCATGGCGACGGGGGTGCGGGCCGCGGCGCCGGCCGAGGTCTTCCAGGCTGAGGCGGTCACGCCGACGGAACGGCGCTGCGGCACGATGATGCCGTGGCCACCGAAGGCGGCGGTCGAGCGGATGATCGCGCCCAGGTTGCGCGGGTCGGTGATGCCGTCGAGGGCCACGAACAGCGGCTTGTGGCCGCGGCTGATGGTCAGTTCGAGCAGTTCCATCGGGTGGGCGTACTCGTAGGCCGGAACCTTGAGCGCGAGCCCCTGGTGCACGGCGTCGCGGCCGGCGAGACGGTCGAGCTCGGGGCGCATGACCTCGAGGATCGGGATGTTGCGGCTGGTCGCCATGAGCAACACCTCTTTGACGCGCTCGTCCACCTCGATGCGCGCCGCGATGTACAGGGCGTTTGCGGGGATCTTGGCGCGCAGCGCCTCGACGACCGAGTTGCGGCCGGTGACGATCTCATGCTCGTCGATCTGCTTGGCGCGACGCGTGGAGGTGCCGCCGCCACCGGTGTTGCCGGTGCCGCGCTGGGCGCCCTGGCTGGCACCACGGGTGCCGCCCTTGTTCACGCCTTTGTATCCCCTGGACAGAGCAGCTCCCCTGGAGGGAGCAGCGCCGCGCGACGGAGCGCCGCCGCGGCCACCGTCACGGGAGGCACCGTCGCCGGAACCCTCGGAGTTGCCGTAGGAGCCGCCGGAGCCGCCGCCCGAGCGGGTGCCGCCGGCCGCGGTGAAGCGCTCGGCCGCGGCCTTGCGCTTGCCGGCGGGGTGGTACGGGCGGTCTTCCGCCTTCGGGGTGGGCTTGTGGCCCTCGAGTGCCTGGCGTCCCTGGCCGCCGGAGCCGACCTGGCCGCCGCGGCTTCCCTTGCGCACGGACCCGGTGCGTGCCTTGCGGTCTGTGTTCTTCATTAGTCAAAACTCCAATGCGCACCCGAGGGGGTGTCTTCGATAGTAATTCCGGCGGCGACGAGTTCGTCCCGGATTCGGTCTGCTGCCTGAAAATTGCGCCCCTGTCGGGCGGTGTCGCGGTCGAGGAGCAGTCGCTCCACGAGCGCGGTGAGGGCCACCATGGCGGGCTGGTCGGTCGAGACCGCCCAGCCCGGCGCGAGCGGGTTGATGCCGAGCACTTCGCTCATCGCGAGCACGGCTCCGCGAGCGGATGCCGCCTCCCGCCAGTCCTCGGCGTCGAGCGCGGCGTTGCCGGCGCGCACGGTGTCGTGCAGCACCCCGAGGGCCTGCGGCACGGCGAGGTCGTCGTCCATCGCCTCGGCGAAGTCGTCGGGCACGCGTTCCACTCCTGACCCGGCGAACCGGGTGTCGGCGAGGCGCCGGTCGGCGCGGTCGAGAAAGCTCTCGATGCGCTCGAGCGCGGCTTCGGCTTCGATGAGCGAGCCGTCGTGGTAATCGATGGTCGAGCGGTAGTGGGCGGCGCCGAGGTAATAGCGCACGACGATGGCACGGGCCTTCTCGAGCAGTTCAGCCGCGAAGACCGAGTTGCCGAGGGACTTGCTCATCTTCTGGCCGTTGACATTGACGAGGCCATTGTGAACCCAGTATCGGGCGAAGCCGTCGCCGGCCGCCGTGGACTGGGCCAGCTCGTTCTCGTGGTGCGGAAAGCGCAGGTCCAGGCCGCCGCCGTGGATGTCGAACTCGGCGCCCAGGTACCGTGCCGACATGGCGGAGCACTCGATGTGCCAGCCGGGGCGCCCGGCACCCCACGGGGATTCCCAGGCGGCCGACAACGGCTCACTCGGTTTGTGCCCCTTCCAGAGGGCGAAGTCGTGGGGGTCGCGTTTGCCGCGCGGGTCGGCATCCGTCGCCTGTTCCATGTTGTCCAGGCCCTGCCGGGTCAGCTCGCCGTAGGCGGGCCAGCTGCGGGTGTCGAAATAGACGTCGCTCGACCCGTCGCCGGCCGGGTAGGCGTGGCCGCGATCGATGAGTCGGGCGATGATGTCCTGCATCTGCTGCACGCTCGCGGTGGCGCGCGGCTCGTAGGTGGGCGGCAGGATGCCGAGGCGGTCGTAGCCCGCCGTGAACTCGAGCTCAAACCGGTAGGCGAGGGCCCACCACTCTTCGGTCGACCCCGAGGCCGCCGCGCCGCCGGCCGCGTTGGCGAGGATCTTGTCGTCGATGTCGGTGACGTTGCGCACGAAGGTGACGTCGTTGCCGCGGTAGTTCAGCCAGCGCCGCAGCTGGTCGTAGACCAGGGCGCTGCGCAGATGGCCGATGTGCGGGCTCGACTGCACGGTGGGACCGCAGACGTAGATACCGACCTTGCCCGGGATGAGGGGGGTGAAGTCGCGAAGCGCCTGGGCCTTCGAATCGTAGAGTCGCATAGTCACAGGCCCAAGTTTAGGTCGTTGGCCCGGCCCGGCCCTGAGCCTGCGGGGAGCGCGACATCTCGCGGCACGAGAACTGCGCTCGCGAGGGCCGCCACGCCCTCGCCGCGGCCGGTGAACCCGAGCGCATCCGTCGTCGTCGCCGACACGTTCACCGGGGCGTCGAGGATGCCGCTGAGCAGGCTTTGCGCTTCGGCACGGCGCGGGCTGAGCTTGGGCCGGTTGCCGATGATCTGCACCGAGACGTTGCCCACCCGAAAACCGGCCGCGTGCACGAGGGCGAGGGTCTCGCGCAGGAAGACGTCGCCGTGCGCGTCGACGAGGCGCGGGTCGTCGGTGCCGAAGATGGTGCCGATGTCGCCGAGGCCGGCCGCCGACAGCAGGGCGTCGCAGATCGCGTGCACGGCCGCGTCGCCGTCGCTGTGGCCGGAGAGGCCCTGCTCCCCCGGCCAGTGCAGGCCGGCCAGCCAGAGCGGGGAGGCGTCGTCGAAGGCGTGCACGTCGAGGCCGGTGCCGATGCGCGGGGTGGCGTCGAACACCGGGCTGGATCGCGGGGTGCGCGCGGCGGCCAGCAGGTGCTCGGCCCGGTCGAGGTCGGCGCGGGTCGTGATTTTGAAGGCGAGCGGATGCCCCGCGATCACGCGTACCGGATGGCCGGCGGCGGCGACGATGGCCGCGTCGTCGGTCATCTCGGGCGACGCCGCGGCAACGGCGGCGATGAGTACGTGGCGGGGAAATCCCTGTGGGGTCTGCACGGCGGCCAGCTCGGAGCGGTCGACGGTGCCGAGCACGGTGCCCAACTGTGACGCGTCGGCGGCGGTTTCGGCGACACGCTTGATCGTGTCGCTCACGGCCAGGCCCGGGATCACTCCGTGGCCGGTGGCGCGCACGGCGTCGACGACGGCGTCGGCCAGTGCCGAGGGCGTGAGCGCCCGGGCGGCGTCGTGCACGAGCACGATTTCGACGCTCGGGTGAAGCCGGGCCAGGCCCCGCTGCACGGATTCCTGGCGGCTGCTGCCCCCCACGACGACCTCGAGGTCCAATGCGGAGACCGGCGCGGAGACGGAGGGATCCGCTTCTGCGCGGATGTTCACTCCGGCGGCGATCTGTCGCGCTTCCACCACGCGGTCGGCGGGCACGACGAGGATGATCTGCGCGGGTTCCCGCATGCCGGTGACCCCTCGAAGCGCATGCGCGAGCATGGGCTGGCCCTGCAGCGGCACGAACGCCTTCGGCTGGCCTGCGGCGAGCCGGGTTCCGCTGCCGGCGGCGACCACGATGACCGCGACGAGCGGGGCGGGGGAATCAGTCATGGCGGGGCGCTATCTGGTCGGGGTGGCGGGGCAGTTGTCGAGCTGAGGGGCAGGCATGCAAAAGGCGGCACCTTCCGGCGCCGCCTTCAGCGAAAACGGGAACGGTCAGGACGCGAGAACCTCGTCGAGAACGGTGGAGGCCTTGTCTTCATCGGTCTTTTCGGCGAGGGCCAGCTCACTGATCAGAATCTGGCGGGCCTTGGCCAACATTCGCTTCTCACCGGCGGACAGCCCGCGGTCCTGATCGCGGCGCCACAGGTCGCGCACGACCTCGGACACCTTGATCACATCGCCGGAGGCAAGCTTCTCGAGGTTCGCCTTGTACCGGCGGGACCAGTTCGTGGGCTCTTCGGTGAACGGGGCCCGCAGCACTTCGAAGACCTTGTCGAGGCCCTCCTGACCGATGACGTCACGCACTCCGACGAGGTCGACGTTTTCGGCCGGCACTTCAATGGTGAGGTCGCCCTGAGTGACGTTGAGCTTCAGGTACAACTTTTCTTCACCCTTGATGATGCGGGTTTTCACCTCGGTGATGGTCGCAGCTCCGTGATGGGGATATACGACAGTTTCGCCAACCTCAAACAGCATGTATGGATATCCCTTCAGCGACGTCTATGATACCACATCCAGAGGTGGTAAGGTGCGGCCTTCACCCTGCGCCGCCACCAGCTGCGTTTTCGGGCGCGGCGTTGGCCGCAGCGGATGCAGATGGTTGTCTCCGGGTCGCCACGCGCCGCTAGGCTACAGTTAAATCAAATTTCTGTCGCGCCCTCGCCACCCCGGTCGAACGCCGCACGGTTGTGGAGGTCTCTCTGTGTTGACGCGAACTGTGAAGACGCGAACGCGAATCGCGGCATCCGTCGTGCTGATGGCGGGCGTTGCCCTCGGCACCGCCGGGTGCGGCTTCACCGCCACCCAGGCCACCTCGATCGCCTATGACGCGAGCGACGGAGTCAGCGGCACGGTCGGCGAGCTCGAGTTCCGCAACGCGATCCTGCTCTCCGACGACGGCGACACCGCCAACCTGCTGCTCTCGGTGGTCAACCTGAGCGACAAGGCCGTGCAGCTCAACGTGCAGTACGAAGCGGATGGCGAGAAGGTCACCGCCCGCGAGACCATCGCCGCACTGACCACCGTGACGCTCGGATCGACCGACGAGCCGGAGATCGTGCTCGAGAACATCGATTCCCAGCCCGGTGCGCTCTTCCCCGTATTCTTGCAGTACGGCAACGAGACCGGCGTTGAGCTGCTGATGCCGATCCTTGACGGGTCGATGGATGTCTACTCCTCGCTGGTGCCGGTCGAGCCGACCCCGACAGCAACCCCGACCGCCGCCGCGACGCCCTCGGCCACGCCGACGCCGACCGCGACCACCGCGCCCTAACCCGCGCCGCGCATCCGTCTACCTCACGCGAGTGAGCAAAAAATGCACTTCCCGGGCCCGGGAAGTGCATTTTTTGCTCACTCGCGGAACTGCTCACTCGCGGAACAGGGAGGGCGCGCAGGGTGAGGTCAGGCCTCGAAGCGGTAGCCGAGCCCGCGCACGGTGACGAGCATCGTGGGGTTCGACGGCGTGGCCTCGATGCGTGAGCGGATGCGTTTGATGTGCACGTCGAGGGTCTTGGTGTCACCGAAGTAGTCCGTGCCCCAGACCCGGTCGATGAGCTGGCCACGCGTCAGCACCCGGCCGGCATTCCGCAGCAGGAACTCGAGCAGTTCGAATTCCTTCAACGGCATATTCACCAGTTCGCCGGACACCGCGACAGTGTGCCGTTCGATGTCCATGCGCACGGTGCCGGCGCTCAGCACGTTCTCGTCGTCGCTGCCGGCGTCCAGGCGACGTCGCAGCACCGCACGGATGCGCGCGAGCAGCTCGCGCGTGGAGTACGGCTTGGTCACGTAGTCGTCGGCGCCGAGCTCGAGGCCCACGACGATGTCGACCTCGGAGTCCTTGGCCGTGAGCATGATGATCGGCACCGTCGACCGGCCGCGAATCTCCCGGCAGACCTCGGTGCCCGGGATGCCGGGGAGCATCAGGTCGAGCAGGATCAGGTCGCTTCCGGCCCGGTCGAACTCTGCGATCGCGCTCGGGCCGTCTTCGGCCACGGTGATCTCGTACCCTTCACGTTCGAGCAGAAAGCTCAGCGGTTCACTGAGCGCGCTCTCGTCTTCGACCAAAAGGATGCGGGTCACGGGGTATCTCCTGTCGCCGCCGAGGCGGGTGGGGTGGCCTCAGGGAGGCGGATGGTGAAGGTGGAGCCGCTGCCAGACTGCGACCAGACCCGGATGTCGCCGCCGTGGTTCTGCACGACGTGCTTGACGATGGACAGGCCGAGGCCGGTGCCGCCGGTGTGCCGCGACCGGGAGGAGTCCACCCGGAAGAAACGCTCGAACACCCGGTCGAGGTCGGCTTCGGGGATGCCGACGCCCTGGTCGGTCACGGTGATCTCGACGATGCCCTGGTTACGGCGCACGCCGACGCCGACGCGGGATCCCTCACCGGAGTAGTGCACGGCGTTGGCCACGAGGTTGTGAATCGCCACGATCAGCAGCTGCTCGTCGCCGTAGACCCGCGCCTTCGACTTCTTGCCGATCACGATCGTGATCTGTTCCATCTCGGCGACGACCCGGTTCTGGTCGACGGCGGCCGCCACGATGTCGTCGATGGACAGGTACTCCGGTTCGGCGAGCACGTCCTGCGCCTGCAACCGGGACAGTTCGATGATCTCCTGGGTCAACCGTCCGAGCCGGGCCGACTCCGTCGTCAACCGGGTGGCGAAACGGCGAACCTGCACCGGTTCATCCGCGGCATGGCTGAGCGCCTCGGCGAGCAGGCCGACGGCCGCGATCGGAGTTTTGAGTTCGTGGCTGATGTTGGCGACGAAGTCCCGGCGCACCTCGTCGAGGCGGAACGATTCGGTGCGGTCTTCGGCCAGGAGGAGTACAAAACGGGTGCCCAGGCGAGCCACCCGCACGCGGAAGCGCATGCTCCCGTCGCCGAACGGCCCGCGGGAGAGCACGATGTCCTCCGAGAGGGTCTCCCCGGTACGGCGAACCCGGCCGACGAGTTCGGTGAGCTGCGGGTGCACCAGCTGCTGCTTGACCACGAGCCCCATCGTGAGGGCACCCGGCGAAGTCTTGATCACGTTATTCGAGGGGTCGAGCACGATGCCGGCGCTTTCGAGCGCATCAAGCACCTGGTCGATGCCGTCGGGCACCTCGGGGCGCACGACGTTGACCGCCCGACGTCCCTGCCGCTCGGCCATGTGCAACAGCGTGACGAACCCGGCGCCGACGAGCAGTCCGAGTGCCAATAAGAGCAGCACCAGCCACGTCGATTCCATTAGTCCAGATTACTGATCTTTCAGTCGGACTTACTGCCGCACCCGCTGCCTAGGCACAGTACGGTTAACACTGTTCAGATTCCCGGCACCAACTGTTAACGTTCAGTCGACAGAATTGGCCGGTAAGAAGCTTTAGTCGGCACGATCTGATCTCGCCGACTCGTTCGGGCCCGCGGGTCTCACAGGCTCGCACATGTGCGCGCACAGGAAGGATTACACCCATGCGTGAAGTATTTCAACAGGAGCTCGCGGAGGTGCAGCGCCGGCTCGCCGAGATCGCCGGTCTGGTCACGGTCTCTATCGAACGCGCAACCCGCGCGTTCAACGAGTCCGATGTCGCCCTCGCCGAAGAGGCGATCAGCGCCGACGAGCAGATCGACAAGCTCTCGATCGAACTCGACGAACTCGCCATCACCATCCTCGCCCGCCAGCAGCCGGTCGCCCGCGACCTGCGCATCGTCGTCAGCGCGCTGCGCATCAGCGCCTCGCTCGAAAGGATGGGCGACCTCTCCACGCACATCGCCCAGCTCGCCCGCTACCGTTTTCCCGACAAGGTGATCCCGAAGAACCTCCGCGGCACCTTCGCCGAGATGGGCGCGCTCGACGTCGTCATTGCGACGATGCTCACCGAGATGCTCACCACGCAGGACGTGAAACTCGCCGACATCATCCGCAACGAGGACGACAAGGTGGATGCCCTGCACCTCAGCGTGTTCGACGCGGTCCTCGGCGCGGCCTGGCAGGGCGAGGCGAGCGACACCGTCGACGCCACCCTCGCCAGCCGTTACCACGAGCGTTTCGCAGACCACGCCGTCTCCATCGCGAAAAAGGTGCAGTACCTCTACACCGGCGACTGGAAGCCGGAAGAGATCGAAGCGCACACCCGCTAACCGGCACACCGGCACAGAAAAACCCCCCGTTCTCGTCGAGAACGGGGGGGTTTTGCGTGGAGCCCGGTGCTACTTGCTGGCGCCCTGGGCGGCGACGGCGGCGGCTCCGGCGGCAGCGGCTTCGGGGTCGAGGTACTCCCCCGGGCCGAGCGGCATGAAATCCTCGCCGAGCTTGTAGACCAGCGGGATGCCGGTGGGGATGTTGAGGCCCGCGATGGCGTCGTCGGAGATGCCGTCGAGGTGCTTGACGAGCGCGCGCAGCGAGTTGCCGTGGGCGGTCACGAGCACGGTCTTGCCGGCGCGCAGGTCGTCGGTGATGTCTGCGTGCCAGTAGGGCAGCATCCGCTCGACGACGTCTTTGAGGCATTCGGTGCGGGGCAGGTCGGCGCCGAGGCCGGCGTAGCGGGCGTCGTCCACCTGCGAGAACTCGGAGTCGTCGGCGAGCACGGGCGGCGGGGTGTCATAGGAACGACGCCAGAGCATGAACTGCTCCTGGCCGAACTTGGCCTGGGTGGCCGCCTTGTCGAGCCCCTGCAGGCCGCCGTAGTGGCGCTCGTTGAGACGCCAGGAGCGCTTCACGTCGATCCACATGCGGTCGGCGGATTCGAGGGCGAGGTTCGCGGTCTGGATCGCGCGGCTCAGCACGCTGGTGTGCAGGACGTCGGGCAGCAGGCCCGCGTCTTTCAGCAAGACACCGGCGCGCGTGGCCTCGGTGACGCCCTGTTCGCTCAGGCGAACGTCGACCCAGCCGGTGAACAGGTTCTCCTGATTCCACGTGCTTTGTCCGTGCCGAAGAAGGATGAGTGTGTAGGGAGCAGCCATGCTCCCCACTCTAGCGGCGCACCCTCTCAGCGCGCTCTATCGACGAACACCGAGGCGGGGCAGGCGCGGGATGTCGGCGACGCTGCCCGCGGACTGCGGCACGATGACCTCCTGGCTGGCCGAGATCGACACGGTCTGCGTCACGTTCTGCGAATCGGCATACTGCGACTCGACGTACAGCGTGCTCGTGGCCGGAACCGTGCGCTTGATCACGGCGAGGGCGATCGGGCCGAGTTCGTAGTGGATCGCGCTCGAGGTGATCTGGCCCACAACCACCCGTTCAGCCTCGCCCTCAGGCCGCAGCTTGTCGGCCTGCACGGGGTCGCCGTGCACGGGCAGCACGCCCTCGGAGCCGTCGAGGTGCAGCATGACCAGGCGGCGCGGCGGGTGGCCGAGGTTGTGCACCTTGGCGACGGTCTCCTGCCCGCGGTAGCAGCCCTTGCTCAGGTGCACCGCGGTGCGCAGCCAGTCGAGCTCGTGAGGGAGGGTCTTGTCGTCGACCTCCATCGCCCGGCGGGGACGCCACGCGGCGATACGCAGGGCTTCCAGGGCCAGCAGGCCGGCGGGAACGACCGGGGCTTCGTGCGTGAGCGTGCCGGCGGCGATGCTGTCGCGCAGGGCGGCGAGCGAGTCGCGCGGCACGAGCACCTCGGTGTAGTGCCAGCTCGTGCCGGGGTGCGTGGCCGCTTCGGCGTACTGGTAACCGCCCGCGGTGACGCCGGTCCACGGGTCGAGCCAGGCGAGCGGCACGCCGTTCGGCGCGGCCGGCTCGAGGCCCACGGCCAGCGGCGCGCTGGCCATGGTGCCGATCGTGGCGTAGGCGAGCGTGTGGTCGACGATCTGCACCCGCAGCATGAACTTCATGCGATCGAGCCAGGCCTGCAGGCCGGGCAGTTCGGCCGCCTCAACCAGCAGCCAGGTTTCGACGCCGTCGTCGAGCACCCGCATGGCGTATTCGAGGTGCCCCGACGGGTCGAGCAGCAGCATCTCGGTGGCGACCCCGGGCGCAAGGCTGCGTACCTCCTGGCTCGCGATGGAGTTCAGCCAGGTCAGGCGATCGGGGCCGGACACACTCAGCACGCCGCGCTGCGACAGGTCGACGATGGCGGTGCCGGCCAGCAGCGAACGCTGCTCGATCATGGGGTTGCCGTAGTGCGCGGCGACGCCGGCGTCGGCGCCCTGCGCCTGCACGGCGCCCGGCAGCTCGAGCAGCGGCGACACGGCGCCCGAAACGGTCGGAGTGACGATGGGGGTGACGGATGCCTCGGTCATGACGCTCGCTTTCGCCCGGTGGTCGAGACCCGGGCACCCCTCCATTGTGCCCCGCTCAACTGACAGCCGAGTGGCGGGAGCTCCCGCGTTACTCGCGAGTGAGCAGTTTCTGCACTTCCCGAGCTCGGGAAGTGCAGAAAATGCTCACTCGTGAACGGGTACGAGCTACTCGACGCGGGCGAGGCGCCCGGAGGCGTGGGTGCGCAGGTCCTGGCCGAGGGCCGCGATGTCCCAGGCCCAGAGCAGGTGGTTGTCGACGAGCCCGTAGAGGCGGGTGGCAGCCACGTAGGGTTTGGCACCGGCGGTGCGCAGCACGGCATCCGTCGCCAGGTCGATGCGGGGGCCCTTGACCTGGCCGAGGTAGAGCTCGACGACGCCGCCGGGGTGCACGAGCGAGACCTCGATGTCGAAGCCGCCGTCACGGTTGCGCAGGGTTTCGACCGCGGCCGCCGAGGTGAAGGGGCGATCGCCCTGGGGCGGCAGCATGCCGGGCCCGGGGTCGCCGTCGCCCTGCGTGCGGCTGAGGCGCCAGTAACCGGTCTCGGTGACGAGCGGCGTCTTGCCGTCGCTGTCGACCTCGGTGCCGAAGTCGGGGGCGGCGTCCGATGAGGAGGCCGGGCGGGCGTCGGGGGATGCGGCATCCGTCGCTTCTGAGCCGGTCGACTCGGTGTCGGCGGGTTCCTCGGGCTCAAGCCAGGTGTAAGAGCTGTAGTTCAGGTGCGGCAGGCCGTCGTGGCTGAAACTCAGGCGGTGGCCGAAGGTGCGGCTGACCGACTCGTCGCCGATCTTGTACTCGAGCACACCGGAACCCTCCCAGACTCCGATCAGCCAGGACAGCGGAACCAGTTCGCTCGGCAGGCCGACAGGCAGTTCACGCACGGCAATACTCACGCATGGGGATTACCGCTGCCCCCGGAACAGCTTGACCACGACGAGGCCGGAAACCCAGGCGATCGACAGGCTGGCTAGTGCGAGGAGACCCAGGAAGAAGAGTTCAATTGCGAGCAGCGACATGTTTGGAGTCTAGTGGTGCGCGGGCAGCGAGCGCAGCGACCGAGTGGCTTACGAGCCGAGGCCCAGCAGCGCGAAGATTCCGGTGGCGACGGCGAGCACGACGACCGCCCCGGTGATGCTCGAGGTGACCCGGCTGACGTAGCCGACCTTTTCGCCGGCGGCGATCTGCAGGCTGAGGGTGGCCAGGGTGCATCCGGCCAGGGTCAGCCCGATCCAGGTCAGGCGCTCGGCGGGATCGGACAGCACGGCCGTCAGCACCGCGCCGACGACGGCCAGCAGCCAGACGGCGACGATCGATCGCTGCTGGCTCCGGCGCGAACCGGCGGGCTGCCGGTGTGCGGAGGAATCGCCCGGTTCATTGCCCTGCTGGTTGCTCTGCTGCACGTTCACCCTTCTATTGTGCCTGCCGGGGGGTGATTTTTCGGCACGCTAGGATGACGTCAAGACGTTTGGAGGCCCCGTGGCGCAGCTTTTGATCCTTACCTCGGCGGTCCACAGTGACGTACTCCCCGCCCTTGCCCTGCTGTCGCACAGCACGCGCTACATTCCGGCACAGGCGGATCAGCTCATCGCCGCGCCCGAATCGGACCTCATTCTGGTTGACGCCCGAGTGAGTCTCGCCGCCGCGAAATCGCTGTGCCAGATTCTGCGCACGACCGGCATTTCGGTGCCGCTCCTGCTCGTGATCACCGAGGGCGGCCTCGCCGCCGTGTCCCCGGACTGGGGCGTCGACGACGTCGTGCTCGACACCGCCGGGCCCGCCGAAGTGGATGCCCGCATCCGCCTCGCCGCGGGACGTGCGGCCCGCACCGAAACCAGCAACACGATTCGGGCTGCCGGCGTCGTCATCGACGAGGCCAGCTATTCGGCGAAGGTGCACGGCAAACCGCTCGACCTCACCTATAAGGAGTTCGAGCTGCTGCGCTTTCTGGCCGCGCATCCCAGTCGCGTGTTCACCCGCGAGCAGCTGCTGAGCGAGGTGTGGGGCTACGACTACTTCGGGGGCACCCGCACCGTCGACGTGCACGTGCGGCGGCTGCGCGCCAAGCTCGGTGACCAGGAATCTTTGATCGGCACCGTGCGCAACGTGGGCTACCGCTTCAACCTGCACGAAGAAAACGACGAACGGGTCCCCAACTCCGTTGCCTAGCTTCAGCCCCCAGCCCCGCCTCAACGCCATCAGTTATGCGGATGCCGCCTCCGCGGCCCGCGTGCAGCAGCTCGCCACCGCGGCGGAACACGTCGACGGTTATGCCCCACTCAACGAGCAGGCGCTGTTCGACCTCGCGGCCGGAACCCGCCGGGCGTGGATCGCGACGGCCGACATTGATTCCGTCGCCCTGGACACCGCGCTCGTGGTGCTCGGCAGCGGCGAGCTCGATCTGGTCGTGCACCCCGATCACCGCCGCCAGGGCGTCGCGACGGCCCTGCTGAACGTGGTGCTCGACGACGCGAATGGCGGCGGCCTGAACGCCGTGAGCACCGCCTGGGCCCACGGTGACCACCCCGGCGCGCGGGCGCTGGCAGATCGTTACCAATTCGACGCCGCACGAACCCTGCTGCAGCTGCGCCTCGGGCTCGGCGACGCGCCCGAGGCGCCCCCGAGCGAGGTTGGGCCGACGGAGGCCCCCGGCCCCGCGATCGAGGCCTTCCGCCCGGGCCGTGATGACGCCGATTGGGTGGAGCTGAACGCCCTCGTGTTCGCCGACCACCCGGAGCAGGGCAGCATGACCCTCTCCGACCTCGCGGACCGGCAGCACGAACCGTGGTTTGAGGCCGGCGATTTTCTGGTCGTGCGCGATGCCTTGGGACGCCTGGTCGGTTACAACTGGCTCAAGGTCGAGGCTGACCTCGGTGAGATCTACGTCATCGGCGTGCATCCGGATGCTGCCGGACAGGGTCTCGGGCGCACGCTGATGCAGGCCGGACTCGCCCGGTTGCGGGAACGTGGCTGCCGCACCGCGGCGCTTTACGTGGAGGCGGACAGCCTCGGCCCGGTGCACCTGTATCGCTCGCTCGGATTCACCGACTTCACGATCGACGTGCAGTACCGCCGCAGGGGCGAGCACAGCACGGGTTAGCGGAATGTTCACCCAGATCGGCTAATGAGCGCGGCGCACGGTGTAAGGATGGTCAGATGGACGGCGATACAACCCAGGCAGACTCCGGTCTCGGCACAGACTTTGATGACGATTTCGACCCGATCATCGGAAAGTTGGACCCGGCGCTGCCCAGCGATCGGTACCTTGATCGGGAGTTGAGCTGGCTCGCGTTCAACCAGCGGGTGCTCGAATTGGCCGAAGACCCGACACTGCCGGTGCTCGAGCGGGCGAATTTTCTCGCCATTTTCGCGAGCAACCTCGACGAGTTCTTCATGGTGCGCGTCGCCGGCCTGAAGCGCCGCATCCTCACCGGGCTCGCCGTGCCCACCAACGTGGGACGCGCCCCACAGGACGTGCTGACCGACATCGCCGCCCACGCCCACGCGCTGCAGGCCCGCCACGCGCTCGCGTTCCACGACCTCGTGCGCCCGGCGATGGCCGAGGCCGGCATCGACGTCGTCGACTGGCAGAGCCTGAACGACGCCGACCGCCGCTCGCTGCGCACGTATTTCTCCAACCAGATTTTTCCGGTGCTGATGCCGCTCGCGGTCGACCCGGCGCATCCGTTTCCCTATATCTCGGGGCTCTCTCTCAACCTCGCCGTACGGGTGCGCAACTCGAAGACCGGCAAGCAAGAGTTCGCGCGCCTCAAGGTGCCGCCCATGCTGCCGCGTTTCGTGCGGGTGGACCGCACCGAGTCGCCCGACAGCATCCGCTACATCGCGCTCGAAGACCTCATTGCCAACCAGCTTGGCGACCTGTTTCCGGGCATGGAAATTCTCGAACACCACGTTTTTCGCGTCACCCGCAACGAAGACGTCGAAATCGACGAGGACGAGACCGAGAACCTGATCAAGGCCCTCGAGAAGGAGCTGCTGCGCCGCCGGTTCGGCCCGCCGATTCGCCTCGAGGTCACCGAGGACATGGACGAGGTCACCCTCGACCTGCTCGTGCGCGAGCTCGACGTCACCGAGCAGGAGGTCTACCACCTGCCCGCGCCGCTCGACCTCGGCGGCCTGTTCTCGCTGCGCATCGACCGCCCCGAGCTGCACTACGCCAAGCACGTTCCCACCACGAGCGTGCAGCTGCTGCCGGGCGAACCGAACGCCGAACCGGACATTTTCAGCTCGATCGCGCAGCGCGACATTCTGCTGCACCACCCCTACGAATCGTTCGCGACGAGCGTGCAGGCCTTTCTCGAGCAGGCCGCGGCCGACCCGAACGTGCTCGCCATCAAGCAGACGCTCTACCGCACGAGCGGTGACAGCCCCATCGTCGACGCGCTGATCGCGGCCGCCGACGCCGGCAAGCAGGTGCTCGCCCTGGTCGAGATCAAGGCCCGCTTCGACGAGCAGGCCAACATCACCTGGGCGCGCAAGCTCGAAAAAGCCGGCGTGCACGTCGTCTACGGACTCGTGGGCCTCAAGACCCATTGCAAGCTCGCCCTCGTGGTGCGCTACGAGAAGGGGGTGCTGCGTCACTACAGCCACGTCGGCACCGGAAACTACAACCCGAAAACCAGCCGCATCTACGAAGACCTCGGCCTGCTGACCGCGGATGCTCAGGTGGGCAAAGACCTCACCCGCCTGTTCAACGAACTCTCCGGGTATGCCATCGAGAAGAAGTTCAAGCGCCTGCTCGTCGCGCCGCTGCACCTGCGCAAGGCGCTGCTGAAGAACATCGCCACCGAGATGGACTTTGCCCTGCAGGGCAAGCCGTCGGGCATCCGCATCAAGGTCAACTCCATGGTCGATGAGGACATCATCGATGCCCTGTACCGGGCGAGCCAGGCCGGCGTGCCGATCGACATTTGGGTGCGCGGCATCTGCAGCCTGAAGCCCGGCGTGGTGGGCATGAGTGAGAGCATCCGTGTTCGTTCGATCCTCGGCCGGTACCTCGAGCACTCCCGGGTGTTCTCGTTCCACAACCTCGGCGACACCCAGCTCTTCATCGGCAGCGCCGACATGATGCACCGCAACCTCGACCGTCGTGTCGAGGCCCTGATTCGCCTGGTCGACCCGGCGCACCTGAGCGAGGTCGACAACCTGTTCGACCGCGCGATGGACGAGCGCACATCGTCGTGGTGGCTGGACGGCAACACCGGCGAATGGACCCGGCACGATAAGGACGACAAGGGCGGCCAGCTCGACGACATCCAGAATCGCCTGATGCAGCAGATCTCCCGCCGCAAGCGTCCCTCGGCCCGCCGATGAGTGAACCGGCAGTCTTCGCCGCTGGCGCCGTGTGCTGGCGCCTGGTCGAAGGACGCATCCTGATCCTGCTGATCCACCGCACCGTACACGGCGATGTCACCATTCCCAAGGGCAAGGTCGACCCGGGCGAATCCCTGCCGCGTACCGCCGTGCGCGAGGTGCAGGAGGAGACCGGTCTCGACCTCGCCCTCGGAGTGCCGCTCGGCATCAGCACCTACCCGCTCAGCGACGGCCGCGACAAGATCGTGCACTACTGGGCGGCGGAGGTCAGCCCGGAAGCGATCCAGCGCTCGACCTTCGTGCCCAACGGCGAGGTGGCCGCCATCGAGTGGGTGACCATCAAGAAGGCGCGTACCTATCTCAGCTACAAGCCCGACGTGGAGATTCTCGAGTCCTTCGAACGCCTCGTCGACGCCGGCGTGACGCGCACCTTCGCGCTCATCGCGCTGCGGCACGGCAAGGCCGTTCCGCGCAGCTGGGACGGCCCGGACAGTAGCCGCCCGCTGACCCATCGCGGCGTGAAGCAGGCGGCGAGCGTCGTCGAGACGATCACCGCCTGGCGCCCCCAGCGCATCATCTCGAGCACCGCGACGCGCTGCGTCACGACCGTGGCACCGCTCGCCGCGGCCACCGGCATCGAGATCAAGCGCACCGAGCTGATCAGCCAGGACGCCCTCGAAGACGGCACCGCCGACGTGCGAACCGTGATCGGCAAGCGCATCCGCTCACGCAAGACCGCCGTGCTCTGCAGCCACGGACCGGTGCTGCCCGAGATCATGCGGGAGATCGCCCTGGCCACCGGGTCGACGCACGGTGCCTACCTGACGGATGCCGCGAGCCTGGAAACCGGCGGATTCAGCGTCGTGCACCTCTCGGCCGAGAACCCGAGTGCGGGCATCGTCGCGATCGAGACGCACGACCCCCGACTTTAAGCTCTGGGGTAGAACAAGTGTTGCCGCGGCGCCAGCCGTTATACGCCGTTCATCTCCCGTTCACCTTCAGGCTGCTCTTTGGTTAATCCCGGCGCATAGTTTTTATTTCGGGTCGGCACCGGCCTGCATTCCCCGTTTCGATGCGTCCTGCATTCGACACAACCCCTGAAAGGGATCCTCTTGAACTTCAAGCGTTTTGGCCGCCCCGCTGCCATTGCTTTCGTCGCCGTCATCGCCCTGTCCTCCTGCGCAGCAAACGAGGGTGACACCGCGTCCACCGGAGATGGCGCCGAGAGCACCCTCACCGGAACACTCAACGCCGGCGGCGCATCGTCGCAGGGCGCCGCTCAGGAAGCCTGGGCTGCTGCGTTCCAGATTGCCAACCCCGACGTGACGATCAACTACGACCCGAGCGGTTCGGGCGCCGGTCGCGAGGCCTTCATCGCCGGCGGCTCCGGCTTCGCCGGCTCCGACTCCTACCTCAGCGAAGAAGAGCTCGCCGGCGAGTTCGGCGCTTGCGCTCCCGACACCCTCGCTGTCGACCTGCCGGTCTACATCTCCCCCATCGCCGTGATCTTCAACGTCGAGGGCGTTGACGAACTCAACCTCGACGCTGACACCCTCGCGAGCATCTTCAACGGCACCATCACCAACTGGAACGACGCCGCGATTGTCGCGCTGAACCCCGACGCGACCCTGCCGGACCTGGCCATCGCCGCCGTACACCGCTCGGACGACTCGGGAACCACCGAGAACTTCACCGACTACCTCGCTCAGGCCTCCACGACCTGGGGCGAAGAAGCCAGCGACACCTTCCCGTTCGGTGGCGAAGGCGCCCAGGGCACCTCCGGAGTCGTCTCCGCCGTCACCAACGGCGTGGGCACCATCGGCTACGCCGACGCTTCGCAGGTCAACGACCTCTCCACCGTCGCGCTCAAGGTCGGCGACGAGTTCGTCGCATACACCCCTGAGGCCGCGGCCGAGGTTGTGGCCGGCTCGCCCCTCGTTGAGGGTCGCGCAGCGGATGACCTCGCACTCGACCTCAACCGCCAGACCACCAACCCGGAAGAGTACCCCCTCGTTCTGGTGAGCTATGCCATCGTCTGCAACGAGTACGCCGACGCTGAGCAGGGCGAACTGGTCAACGCGTACGTCACCTACATGGCCAGCGAAGCTGGCCAGGCCGTCGCCGAAGAGTCCGCCGGCATCGCGCCGCTGTCCGCCGAGCTTTCCGAGAACGTTGCCTCCATTCTCGCGACCGTCAAGTAGTCATACTTAAGTAGCTCGACCGCGCCACCGCACAACACCACAGCACAGTCGCCCGGACCGGGATCGCAGGGATTGCGATCCCGGCTCGGGCACACTGGGGTCTGGAACCTCAGAGCCCAGTCTGAAGATCACCAGCACGACATACGCATATCAAGGAGACGCCCGGCATGACGACCACAGTTGCCGCCACCACCATAAAGGCCAGGCAACGCCCGGGCGACCGAGTGTTCTCGACCGCCACCGTCGTGTCTGGCAGCCTGATCCTCGCCGTGCTCGCGGCCGTGGCGCTGTTCCTGCTCGTGGAAAGCCTGCCGGCCTTCGTGGCCGAAGCCGACGCTTTTTCGGGCGAAACCAATAACTTCATGGAGTACGTCGGGCCCCTCGTCTTCGGCACGGTCTGGGCTGCCATTCTGGCCCTGCTGATGGCAGTGCCCGTCGCGATCGGTATCGCCCTCTTCATCTCGCACTTCGCGCCGCGCAAGCTCGCGCAGGGCCTGGGCTACCTCATCGACCTGCTGGCCGCCGTGCCGTCGGTCGTCTTCGGCCTCTGGGGCATCACCGTACTGGCGCCGCTCGTGCGCCCCTTCTACGTGACGCTGACCGAGTGGTTCGGCTGGTTCCCGCTCTTCGAGGGCCCGGTGTCCGGCACCGGCCGAACGATCCTGACCGTCGCGGTTGTTCTCGCCGTCATGATTCTGCCGATCATCACCGCCATCTGCCGCGAAATCTTTCTGCAGACGCCGCTGCTCCACGAAGAGGCCGCCCTCGCACTCGGTGCCACCCGCTGGGAGATGATCTCCATGGCCGTGCTGCCCTTCGGTCGCCCCGGCATCATCAGCGCGTCGATGCTCGGCCTCGGCCGCGCGCTTGGCGAGACCATGGCCGTCGCCATGGTGCTCTCGCCCAGCGCCGAGGTCATCTTCCAGCTCCTCACGGCGGAGAACCCGACCACGATCGCCGCCAACATCGCGCTCAACTTCCCCGAAGCGCACGGCGTCGGAGTCAACATTCTGCTCGCCACGGGCCTGATCCTGTTCCTGGTCACCCTCGTCGTGAACATGATCGCCCGCGTCATCATCAACAGCCGCAAGGCTTTTTCTGGAGCCAACTGATGAGCACCGACACGATCATTCGCCCGATCACCAACTCGCTCACCGCGGGCAAGCTGCCCAAACGGTCGCCGCTCTGGATTCTGCTGGCCAGCTGGGTTGTTGCCGGTGCCGTTTTCCTGGTTTTGCAGGTCACCGAGGTCGCCGACGGCTTCAACGTGATCGGCACGATCGTCTTCGGCACCGTGATCTACCTGATTGCCATCTACCTGCTGTCCCGCATGGTGGAAGGCGCACGCCAGGCCAAGGACCGCCTGATGACCGCGCTCGTCGCGTCCGCGTTCATCATTTCGCTCGTTCCGCTCGGCTCGATCATCATCACCACGGTCACGAATGGCCTGCCGGCCTTCCTCACTCCGTCGTTCTTCAACTCGTCGATGCGTAACGTGGTCGGCGAGGGCGGCGGCGTTCTGCACGCCATCACCGGAACCCTGCTGGTGACCGGCATGGCCACCCTGATATCGGTGCCGATCGGGCTGCTCAGCGCGATCTACCTGACGGAATACGGCACCGGCCGCCTCGCCCGGGCCATCACGTTCTTCGTCGACGTGATGACCGGTATCCCCTCGATCGTCGCCGGACTGTTCGCCTTCGCCCTCTTCGCGCTTTTGTTCAACGACCCGGGCATCCGCTTCGGATTCGGCGGCTCGATCGCGCTGGCCGTGCTGATGATCCCGGTCGTCGTGCGCTCGAGCGAAGAGATGCTCAAGCTCGTGCCGAACGAACTGCGCGAAGCCGCCTACGCGCTCGGAGTGCCGAAATGGCTGACCATCATGAAGGTCGTGCTGCCGACATCCGTCGCCGGCATCGTCACCGGCGTGATGCTGTCGATTGCCCGCGTGATCGGTGAGACCGCCCCGCTGCTGATCATCGCCGGTTTCACCGCGAGCATGAACTACGACCTCTTCAGTGAGCGGATGATGACCCTGCCGGTCTTCGTCTACAACCAGTACGTGAGCCAGGGTGTTGACTCGCAGGCCTACGTCGACCGCGCCTGGGCCGGCGCGCTCACGCTGATCCTCATCGTGATGGTGCTCAACCTCGCCGCCCGCCTGATCGCCCGCATCTTCTCTCCCAAGTTTGGCCGCTAAGTCCTCTCTGTTTCCTGCTTTTAGAATCAACTCGAAAGGGACTTAATGTCCAAGCGCATCGAAGTCAACGACCTCAACGTGTACTACACCAACTTTCTCGCCGTCGAAGGGGTCTCCCTCGTCATCGAACCCCGCACGGTGACGGCCTTCATCGGCCCGAGTGGCTGTGGCAAGTCCACCTTCATCCGCACGCTCAACCGCATGCACGAGGTCATCCCCGGCGCCCGCGTCGAGGGTGAAGTGCTCATCGACGGCAACAACCTCTACGGCCCGGGCGTCGACCCGGTGCTCGTGCGCCGCCAGGTGGGGATGGTGTTCCAGCGCCCGAACCCGTTTCCGACCATGTCTATCCAGGAGAACGTGCTCGCCGGCGTGCGCCTGAACAACCGCCGCATGTCCAAGAGCGACGCGGATGCGTTGACCGAGAAGGCGCTGCAGGGCGCCAACCTCTGGAACGAGGTCAAGGACCGCCTCGACCGGCCCGGATCGGGGCTGTCGGGCGGACAGCAGCAGCGCCTCTGCATCGCCCGTGCGATCGCGGTCGAGCCCGACGTGATTCTGATGGACGAGCCCTGCTCGGCCCTCGACCCGATCTCCACCCTCGCGATCGAGGACCTCATCGAAGAGATGAAGCAGGAGTTCACGATCGTGATCGTGACGCACAACATGCAGCAGGCCTCGCGCGTGAGCGACCGCACCGCGTTCTTCAACATCGCGGGCACCGGCAAGCCGGGCAAGCTCATCGAGTACGACGACACCACCACGATGTTCTCGAACCCCAAGGTGCAGGCCACCGAGGACTACGTGTCGGGTCGATTCGGCTAAAGATTCACTGCACGTTTGACGCCCCGGAACCGTTTGGTTTCGGGGCGTTTTTGTGTGTCGCGGGCGTGCCCGGGCGCATAACTCCTGCAAGTCACGCCAACTCCAGGAGAGAGCCGAGCAAAACACTGGGCTCTGAGCTACGTGGGCACCGCGCAGCAGGAGTTATGCCGCAGTCCGCCGGGAGGCGGAGGCGGTGAGGCAAAGACGCGACATCGCCGCCGACTGTGCGCCCGTGAAAGCAGGACGATGCACCCGCAGTGTGAACGTCGGCTCGCCAGGTTTCGACCGCTCCTTCGTCGCGGCTCAACCAGCGGGACCCCAGCGAGCGGATGCAACGGGCCGGGGCCCCGCGCGGCCGTCGGCTGCTACTCGGTGCGGGCGAGCAGGTACTCGTTGAAGGCGCGCGTGCGGGCGAGGTCGACGGGCATCGCGGCATTGTCGAGGGCTGTGACGGGAACGGCCAGGCGCACGCTCGAGACGAGCCAGGCGGCATCCGCTCGCTGCAGCTCGGAGAGAGGCACATCGCGGTAGACAACTCGCTCGCCCTCGGCTTCGAGGTGCTCGAAGAGGGCCTGCTGGGTGGTGCCGTGCAGGATGGCGCCGCTCGGGGCCGGCGTGACGAACCGGCCGCCGGTGAGCACGATGACGTTGCTGGTGGGGCCTTCCATGACGAAGCCGTCGGTGGTGGTGAAGATGGTGTCGTCGGCGCCGCGGCGGTGCGCCTCGCGCAGGGCGGCCATGTTGATGGCGTAGCTGAGGGTCTTGGCGCCCATCAGCAGCCAGGGCGCGCGTTCGGCGACTCCGCGCGGGTAGCCGCGGTCGAGGGTGACGACCTTCACGCCGGCCTCGCGCACGGCCGCGAAGTCGGGGGCGACGGTCGCGTGCAGCCAGGCGGTGGGGGCGGGGCCGTGCTCGACTCCGCGGCTGAGCACGAACTTGAGGGCGACCTGCCCGGTGTGGGGCACCCGGGAGACGGCGTAGTGGATCGCTGAGCGCCACTGCGCGGCGTTCGGCACCGGGAGGTCGCAGATCGCGGCGGAGTTGGCGAGGCGGCTGATGTGGGCCTCCACCTCCTGCGGGTGGCCGTTCACCATGCTCAGGGTTTCGAAGACGCCGTCTCCGCGCTGGGTGCTGAGCTCGCCCACGCGCAGGGCGGGAGCGGCGGAGTCCATCTCGTGGAAGGTGTTGTGAAAGTCCGTGCGGGCGTCGTCGGCGGAAACGGGATCGATCAGCAGGGTGAAGGGGAGCCTCATGACCCCGAGCCTACGGGGTCACGGTCATTCGCCGCTCGCGGGGTGGTGTGGTGCTGAGGTGCGGAAAAAGCACCCTTATTTCGCCCACGAAGGTGCTTTCTCCGCAACTCAGCGGATGCCCTCGGCTGGCGCGCCCGGACCGCCCGGAGCCCGGGGCTCAGGTGCGGAAAAAGCACCCTCGTTCCTGCAACGAGGGTGCTTTGTCCGAAACTCGACCGGGCCGTGGGCCTTAGCTCTGGAAGGCCACGATCGGGTCGGTGGTGGGGGCATCCGAGCCGCCGTTGGGCTCCACGGTCACGCCGACCGCGTCGCCGGCGTGCATGGTGCCGTCGAGCACCCGCCAGACGGTTCCTTCGCCGGTGGAGTCGAAGGTTCCGGCCGAGAGCGGGCCGTCGCCGTTGATGTACCACAGCTGGTAGTCCTGGTCGCTCGGCAGCGCCGGCAGTTCATCGACGAGCACGGCGGAGATTCCGAGCGTGTTCGACCAGACCAGGGTGGCTTCCTGGCCGTCGCCGGTCGTCGTCGACGCCCGCTGCGAGTCGGGCGCGGCGTTGATCTGGGCGAGGCTCGCGGCCTGCTGCTCGACGAACTGGTTGTCGTTCAGGGCGCCGCCGATCACGGTGCCGCCGACGAACAGGGCGACCGCGGCGGATGCAGCCACCAGCAGCCGGGCGGGCCGCTGGAACCAGCGTGCCTGGGCGCGGGCTTCGGCGCCGGAGCGCAGCGGGGCCGCCTGAGCGCCGGTGCCTGTGGATGCCGGACGACGTTCTGCGAGCAAGCCGGCGTCGGGTTCGCCGGCGCTCGCCTCGATCGGGCCCGGTGTCGCAGGCTCGGTCGGAGTCGCGGTGGTGCTGGATTCGGTGCGGGCCTCGCGCCGAGAGCGCGGGGCATCCGGGGTGGCGGGGTTCGCGGGGACCAGGGTCAGCGGGGTGACGGGGGCCGGGGCATCCGTCGGCTGCGGCGCCTGGTGAGCGGCCTGGGCCGGCCCGCCCAGCGGCGCGAGCTGGGGGGTGGTCTTGATCAGGTCCATGAGGCTGGCCTTGAGAGCGGCGCTCGGCTGCACAGGAATCGTGGCGAGGCCGAGGGCCACTGCGGTGTCGCTCAATTCCTCTGCCTCAATTCTCGCTTGCTCAGACTGGTCAAGGTACTGCTCGTAGAGCGCGATGTCATCCTGCGACAGGGCGTTCAGGGCATAGGCGCCGCCGAGTTCTTCGGGGTGCCCGGTGGAAGTGTCTTTGTTCATGAGGTGACGCCCAGTTCGTCGCGCAGGCGGATCAGACCGTCACGCAGTCGGGTTTTCACGGTGCCGAGCGGAATGTGGAGCATGTCGGCAACCTCGCTGTGACTGTAGCCGCCGTAATACGCGAGGCTGACGGCCTGGCGTTGCAGCTGAGTCAATCGGGACATTGCCTTCTCCACCCTTTCGTGTTCGATCCGTACTTCTACGGTTTCTGCTACGTGATCGTAAGCAACCGCGAGGTCGCGGATGCCAATTTTGGTGTCGCGGTCACGCCCGGCCTGTGAAGACCGGATGCGGTCCACCGCTCGCCGGTGTGCCATGGTCATGATCCAAGTGGATGCTCCGCCACGCCCGGCCTCATAGCGCGTCGCCGTCTGCCAGATCTCCAGGAAAATCTCTTGGGTCACTTCTTCGGACTGCGCGTGGTCAACGAGTAACCGTTTGACCAGGCCAAGAACTCGCGGAGCAACCTGGTCATACAGATCTCCGAAAGCAGCCTGGTCGCCCTGCGCCACACGGCCCAGCAGCTCTTCCTTGGTGGGAGGAGCCGTCGACTCTACGTCGAAGTTGGATTCAGCTGTCATGAGTTCAAGCATGTCAGGTCTTGCACCGTTCCATGCATAGGGTTCGGTACCGAGTGCAGAACGGTTTGGTTCTGTCGCAGGTTTTGTCTCACCACCCCGGATTCATCACGGGGAGCGCAGAGTAAAGGCCGAGCCGCAGAACGCCTCTCGGCGTGAGGCCGTTCGAAACGGCGAATATTGGAGCCCGGGGTTACTGCGGCCCGACCAGTCACCAGTGTATTCGAGGTTTGGGGCAGACGACGGATGTTCGCCCTCGGCGCAGTCGTGCAGCATCCGTGTGTCGCGGTGCGCGCGGTGCAGGGGGTGGAGCTACTCCAGGGAGTCGCTGCGCCAGAGGCGGGCGCAGGCGGTGAACTCCTGCGCGGTCGTGGAGAAGCGCAGCGCGCGGGTGGTCAGTTCAGACGAACGCGTGGGTTCGGTGAGGTCGAGATCATCGGCGACGCTCGTGCATCCGCTCGCCGTGACCCGGCAGTACGCGGCGGCACGGTCGAGGGCGACGGCGAAGTCGCCGGTGAAAACGCCGCGCAGAATCTCGTCGGCGAGGGCGATGATCTCGGCGGGGCCGGTGGGGACCGCGGCGCCGGCGACGAGCGGATCGATGGTGATCGCGACATCCGTGCCGCGTTGATACATGTACGAGGTGGTCTCGGGGTCCTGGCGGATCAGCAGCCTGATCAGGTAAATGCGCCAGAGGGCGCCCGGCAGGCTGCGGGGGGTGGCGCGGCTCCAGAGTTCGGCGACGGCGTCGATGCCGTTTTCGTCGGTATAGGCGACGAGTCGTTCGACGGTCTCGGGATTGGGGTCGCTGCGCACGCGGGCAAGCAGGGCCTGGGCGGTCTCGTGGGCGATGCGGCTGATGTGCGCCGGGTCTTCGCCGCCCTTGAACGCCTCGAACCGGCCGCTGGAGAACTGGGTGGGCTTGTGAAAGTTGTCGGCCATGGCGTTCTCCTGTTCGGGTCGGGCGTTTCGGGGTCTGCGACCGAGAATACCGCGTGTTTTTGGGAGGCCACCCCTGCCCTCTGGAAAGAAGAGGAGTGAATGCAAGGTAAGTTGGTAGACGCGGGCCTCTAGCTCAGTTGGTAGAGCAAAGGACTTTTAATCCTTGGGTCGTCGGTTCGAGCCCGACGGGGCCCACCTTAACCGCGCTTTGCGCGCGGCGGGTAGCGCACCGGATGACGTTCTCCGGTGCGCATCCGTTGTTAAACGGCCCGCTGGTTGAGCCTGCGCGCGAAGCGCGCTGGTCGAAACCACGCAAGCCGACCCTCAGACTGTAGATCGGCTCACGATGGTTTCGACACGGGCGCGCCAAGGGCGCGCGCGCCCTGCTCAACCAGCGAGAGGGGGAAATCCCGCTGGTTGAGCCTGCGCGCGGAGCGCGCTGGTCGAAACCCAGCGAGCCAACCCTCAAACCGCGGGAGGATCGGCTCACGGGGTCTCGACACGCGGGCGAAGAGCGTGCCCGCTGCTCGACCAGCGAAATAGCTACAGGGCGTAGCGGTGCCGAATGTGATGGCGGTCGGCGCTCGCCTGCCAGAACTCGACCTCGGTCGGGTGCAGGGCGTAGAGCTGCCAGGCCGGGTTGTCCGAACCGTCTGCTCCGGGGCGGTCGTCCCAGTCGGCGGCGGACTCCTCGGCCGACTCCAGCGTCACCGTTCCGACGACGCGGATCTGCCGACCCACGGCCGGCCAGTAGAAGTTCATCGCGGCCTGCGGGTTGGCGGCGAGTTCGCCCCCCTTGCGGGAACTGCGGGTCGACGCGAAGTAGAACGCGTCGACCCCGACGTCTTTGAGGATCAGCATGCGCGAGCTGACCGCGCCCTCGGCCGTCGCGGTAGCGAGGCTGAACGCGTGCGCCGCGGGCAGGTCTGCGGCGAGCGCCTCACCGAGCCAGGCACGAAACAGGCTGATCGGGTCGGCGGGGGCCGTGGCCGGGTCGAAGACCGGCAGGTTGTCGGGAAAATCGGGCAGGGCGCGCAGCTGGCGGCGAAGGGAGTCGGTCACGCCGCGAGCCTAGCCCGCCCGGCTGCGGCGGGACCTGACGACGCTGCCCGCATCGGGATTTGCCGCCGCTGGGGCCGGCGGCACGGCGATGTCGGCGGCATAACTCCTGCACTTTTGCCCGTGGCTCGACCGACTGCCGCGTAATGACGGGCAAGTTTGTGCCCGAGCAGAAAATCAGCAGGAGTTGTGCCGCGGGGACGTCGACGACGAGCGCCTGCAAGCTCACTGAGAAACCCACGGGGGGTATTCACGCGCGGAATGGAAACCACTACCCTCGCGTTTAAGACGTAGAGCCGCACAATTTGCGGCAGAGAGAGGTCGCAGTGCGACGCAAGAGCGAAGAGGTTGAGCGCGAAGCAGGAGTTGTGGACAAGTACCGCAGCCACGCGAACGGAAACGGGTGGGTGTCGGCGAAGGCCACGGTGCATCCGTCGGCGTTCGTGTCGGAGAACACCTACGTTGAGGCCGGGGCCGAGATCGGCGCGGAGACCTGGATCGGGGCCGGCAGCTGGATCGATCAGGGCGTCATCGTGGGCGAGCGGGTCTTTGTGGGGCAAAACGTGCACGTGGGGCCCGACTCCCGGCTCGGCTCGAGCGCCTGGATCGGCAGCAACGCGCGCATCGGCGCCGAGGTGCGCATCTCCGGCGGGGTTCGGCTCGAGCGTGACGCAGTGGTGGCCGACACGACAATCATCGGCCCACCTCCGGCAGCCCGCCTGAACGCCGTGGCGCACCGGGTTCCGCCGCACCTGATGCCGAGCTCCGGCACGACGGATGCCGCCCCCGTCAAGCGGGCTCGCAGCCGGTACACCCGCGCCGCGTAACCACAGGTCGCGCATATTAGCACCCGAGCGGGGTCGACATCGTCGGCCCCGCTTTCGCATGCCCGCCGACGATGAGATTCAGGGGAGTTTCCTCTCCTCTCCCCCGCACTGGGGCCATCCGCGAACGCACGCATTCCGGCACCCTGGGTCGGTAATTAGTGCCCTAAGCAGTGCCGGGAGTAGGCGCCGGCCATTTCATGCCGTAGACCGTACGGTAGACCCGTCGCGCCGCGCCCATTAGGGCCGAAAGTCCCGCGTCTTTTCACGGATCACCCCCGTTCAGCCGACATGGGGACAGACAGGCTGAATACGCGGGATAGACACCCAGTTGTGGGGCTATAACGGGCTCAGGGCGCTCACTAACGTGTTGCATATCGGGCTACCGGTGGTCATGGGGTACGCATTCTGCAAACGACCACAGGTTTTTAGCCAATACAAGCCAGGAGTTTTGCCATGCGCAAGAAAATGTCCAAAAAGGCGATTGCGATCGCCCTCGTCACAACCGTCGTGCTCGGTGGAGCCGGCGCCGCGTTCGCCTACTGGACCTCGACGGGCACCGGGCAGAGCACGGCAACGATGGGGACGACAACGACCGTCACGGTCGTGCAGGATGCCACCGTTGCTGCGGCAGCTATCGCTGAACTTTATCCGAGCGACACGGTCACGATCCCGCTCACGGGTAAATTCGTCAACACGAACGATGGCCCCGTCAACATCTACAGCGTGACGGCCAAAGTAGACTCGGTCTCCCCCAGCACCTGCGGCGTCGAGAACTTCGAGATCAAGGGAAGCCCGATGATTCGCGCTATCGCAGACCAGCCCGTTCCGGTGTCGACTGAGGCGACTCCCGGCGGAAGTTGGAGCGGTGCCACTCTTGGACTCCTTGAAACTGACTTGAACCAGGATCTCTGCAAAAATGCTGTCGCCACAATCAAATACACTGCCGAAGCGACAGAGACAGTTCCTGCTGGCTAGCTCTTAGCCCGCATCACAAACGCGGATGGGGCCAGGCCGGTCGGCCTTGCCCTATCCGCACCCGGCGTTAAGGCGGGAGCACGCTGGGAAGCGTGGCGGGGCATCCGCTGACTGAAAACAACTCACACCGAAGTAACACGCAGCACACACACTTTTCCCGATAGCTGAACGGGCCAGATGATTATCGCGGCGCAGTCCTCGCATGTTGCGACCTACGGCGCCCTCGCGCTGCTGGCCGTGAGCACGGTGCTGCTGCTGTCGGCCGATATGCCGCTCTATGCCGGGGATCCGCTGCACGGCCGGCCCGCCGATGAGGTGCTGCTCGGCATCGCCGGCACCACGAGCGAGCCGCTCTTTCCCGGTGACGTGCAGGCGCTGAACCTCGAGCTGAGCAATCCGCACGACTTTGCCGTCGACGTGGACTCCCTCGCGGTCACCCTGATCGAGGTCGACGCGCCCCGGGCGACCGCGCAGCTCGGCTGCAGCCTCGCCGATTTCGCCGCCGTGCAGGTGCGGCAAAGCCTCGCGCTGACCGTTCCGCCGGCGACGACCGCGACGCTCACGGCGCTCGGGGTTCCGCGGGCGTTTCTGCCGCAGCTCGCGATGCTCAACCCCAACCTCAACCAGGACGGCTGCAAGGGCGCGACGATCACTCTGCGGTATGAAGCGACGGGGGGCCAGCCGTGATGGCGCGGCACGGTTCAGGTTCTGGGCAGCGGATGCTGCGGGCCCGGTTCGCGCGCACGCTCGCGACCCTGGGCATCCTCGTCGTGTCGCTGATTGCGGGGCCGGTGGCGTACGGGTATTGGACCGGGGCTGGCGTGGGCGCGGGGAGTGCGGGGTCGGGGACGACTGTTCCCCTGGAGCTCAGCGCCGGGGCCGTGTCGGCGGGGCTGTACCCGGGCGGCAGCGCGAATGTCACGCTGACGGTCAAGAATTCCAACGCGGGGCCCGTGCGCATCAACAGGTTTTCGTTGAACACGGCGCTGGGTACGTCCGGGTTCACCGTCGAGAGTGGGTTGACGACCTGCGCGCTGAGTTTCACGGCCGATTCTACCGGGTGGGATATTGTCGCGCGGGAATCGTCGACTGTGGCGAGCACGACGTCCATCACGCTGGGCGGGGCGATCTTGATGGGGACCGGGGCCACAAGTGATTGCCAGGGCAAGTCGATCACCGTGTATCTGGGGGCGGACTCATGACCCGCGCCGGGGGAACGCGGCGAAGGTGGTCGTTGCTGAAGCGGCTCATCGCGATTCCGCTGGCGTTCGTGCTGGCCAGCGGTGCGGCCTGGGGATACTGGACGGCCGGGTCGCTCTCGGGCGGTAACGGACTGTCGTCGATCGCGAGCATCGACGCTCCCGGCACCCCGAGAACCTTGGTCTCCGGCCATGCGGTGACGGTGAGCTGGGATGGCGTGAAGTTGAACAACGGGACTGCGGTCACGGGTTACGACGTGATGCGTTATTCAGGGTCGACGAAGCAGACCATGACCACGGCCTGTAACGTCACCGTAACCGCCACGAGCTGCATCGAAAAATATGTGCCCGTCGGAACATGGACTTACACGATTCAACCGGTGTATTGGCTCTGGAAAGGTGCAGAGAGTTCGGCGAGCACGAGCTTTACGATCGTGAATTCCGCGCCGGTGGCGACTGCGGACTCCTACAGCACGAACGAGGACACGGCGCTCACAGTAGCGGCGCCCGGAGTGTTGTCGAATGACACCGACGCGGAAAGCGGCACGCTCATGGCTGAACTGGTCACCGGAGTTGCCAGCGGCACCTTGAGCTTTGCCACGAACGGGAGCTTCACCTACACGCCGCAAGGAAATTTCAGCGGTACGGACTCGTTTACGTATCGAACGAGCGACGGCTCCCTTGTATCAGAGAGCGTCAAGGTCACCCTGAGTGTGGCTGCCGTCAATGACGCGCCCGTCAACCGGATGCCGGGTACTCAGGAGACGCCGCAGAACACCAGCAAGACGTTCAGCACCACGAACAAGAACCTCGTTTCCATAAGCGATATCGACTCGACAAGTGCCAAAGTCACACTCACCGCGACCAACGGCACCATCACGCTTTCGGGGACCAGTGGGCTCACTGGCAGCACCACGAGTGGCTCCACCACGATGACGTTCACAGGAACAATCGTCAACATCAATCTGGCTCTCGCCGGCATGAGCGTGGCGGTCGGAAGTGCGTCGACCGCCGCTACCGCGACACTGAAGATGGTCACGAGTGATCTG
The DNA here is from genome assembly GCF_003602235.1 of Cryobacterium melibiosiphilum. Taxonomy (GTDB): domain Bacteria; phylum Actinomycetota; class Actinomycetes; order Actinomycetales; family Microbacteriaceae; genus Cryobacterium; species Cryobacterium melibiosiphilum. The sequence goes on along the minus strand of NZ_QZVS01000094.1, from coordinate 65,814 downwards.
ACCAGCAGTGGCGTGGTGATGGACACCGACACGGATACCGTGACCATCAACGTGAACGCATACGGCGTCTTTACGAATAAAGCCACGATCGGTGCGGCAGTTGCTGGGTCCAGCAGTAACTCGTCGACGTCGGACTACACCGTTACCGGCTCGGGAAGTGACATCTGGGGTACCAGCGACCAGTTCTACTTTTTGTATCGCGCGCTCAGCACGGATGGTCGCCTCACAGCGAGAGTCGTCTCGCAGTCAGAGGGCTCCGATGCAGGCGCGAAGGCCGGCGTCATGGTCAGACAAACAACGGCTGCAAACAGCGCTCATGCTTCGATGAAGATAGAAAAAACTCTGGGTTCCGAATTCACCTACCGGCAACAGGCAGGTGACAACACCGGCTACACCGCCGCCAATTCCAACTACCTCGCTCCCTACTATGTTCGAATAACCCGGCAAGGCACCACCATGACGGGCGAAAGGTCGTACACCGGCGTAGCGGGCACATGGGTTGTCGAGGGTTCGGCCGTCATTGCTGCTTCCAACTTGATCGGGCTTGCCGTCACATCACGCAATACCAGCACGTCAAGCACAGCAGTGTTTTCAAACGTGCTGCTGCAGACTCCGCCTACGACCAAGGAAGACGCGTACTCGCAAAACGAAGACACCACACTGACGGTCAGCACCAGCAACGGAGTACTTGCCAACGACAGAGACAGTGAGGGAAACGCACTGACAGCCACGCTCGTGACTGCGCCGACCGCCGCCAATTTCGCCCTCAGCTCTGACGGTTCTTTCACCTTCACGCCCGTCGCCAATGACAGCGGCGCGCGAACTTTCACGTACACCGCAACGAACGGTGCCTTCACGTCGGCGGCAACGACCGTAACCCTCAATATTCGCCCCGCCAACGAAGCGCCAAGTTTCACGAAGGGTGGCGACCAGAGCGTGCTTCCCAGCTCAGGCGCGAAGTCCATTTCGGGATGGGCAACCAACGTTACTGCCGGTTCCGCCGAAACCCAGGGCATGAACTTCACGACGACGAGCACGAATTCAAGCCTATTTAGCGTGCAGCCGGTGGTCAGTCCGACCGGAACCCTCACTTACACACCCTCCGGCACCTCCGGGTCGTCCACGGTGACCGTAAACCTCGTCGATAATGGCGGCACCGCGAACGGTGGCGTCGCCACCAGCTCCCAAACCTTCACCATCACCGTCGCGGCCGACGCTTCCGGGCCGACCGGCGGTTCAGTCACGGCGGCCCGAACCGGGACCAGCTCGGCGTACTCACCCGCGGCCGTTAGTCTCACCCTAACGAAGGGGACGGATACGCCCAGTGGCGTGGCGGCATCCGGTGCGAAGCTGCTGCGTGCGTTCGGGACACTGACGTCGACGAACGGAACAACAGCAGACGGGGTCTGCAGCGCCCTGGGCAACTACACGCAACTGGGCAGCGACGACCCAGCCGCGAGCTACACGGATACGATCACCACCGCCACTGGCTCAGGCTGTTACAGCTACCAGTACGTCGTGCAGGACACAGTGGGGAATGCGTCGACCAACACGATCGCACTACCCGTCAAGGTGGACCTGAGCGCGCCATCCGCTCCGACGCGCCTGGCCTACTCGGGGCTCACGAACGCGTATTCCAACGCGACCGGCGTCGTCTACTACAACCCCACCCTGGGTGGGAGTTTCACCACGGTGGCAAGCGGCGCTACCGATGCCCAGTCCGGAATCGCCGGCTACAACTATCCGGCGCTCGGGGGTTCATTCGGTTCGAGCACGAGTGGAACCTACGCGTGGCCGTCGTCTTCGTCGACGACGGGCCCCGGTGCCAAGACTGTGACGGCGAAGAACAACGCGTTTGCGGCGTCGGCATCCGGACTCTCATTCACTGCCACGCCGGATTCCACGGCACCAACAGCAGCGCCCACCATGTACACATCGCCCGCCGGATCATCGTCGACGACGTCAATCTCGGTGTATTTTGCTTCGGGAAGCGACGACGGCTCGGGAATAAAGAGCAGACAGTTGAAGCGCGCCACAGCTCCTCAGACGAACGGAGCTTGTGGGACGTACGGCGATTACACCACGATCACTGCGACGACCTCGCCTTACACCGACGCGTCTGTGACCCTGGGAAGCTGTTACAGGTACCAGTACGTGGTGACCGACAATGTGGGGAACGTGCGGACTACGTTGGCGACGACCTCTGACGTGCGGTTGCATGCCACCTACGCCAGCACCATTCAGAACTCGAACTCGTGGGACTATTTCAAGTTGAGTGAAGCGTCCGGGCCAAACATGGTCAACAACGGACGAGGATCGACCGGCGTGTATGTCGGCACTCCCACTTTTGGAGTCAGCGGGCCGGTGAACCCGGAAGACGGCGCGAGAGCCGTGACGTTCAGTGGAGACGATTACGCGACCATCTCGTACGGTTACGCGGGGAACTACGGTTTGGCGAATTTCTCTCTCGAGTTCTGGTTCAAATCCACTGACGCGTCGGCAGCGTCATGCCCGACTACTTCTCCCTATTGGTGGCAGGGTAAAGGTCTTGTGGACGCTGAAATCAGCGGTTCTGGTGAGGACTTTGGAGTCTCCTTCTGTCACGGCAACGTGCTGGCCGGCACCGGAGCGTCTGGAGGATACCCCGACACCACGATAAAGTCGTCCTCAACATACACGGATGACAAATGGCACCAAGTTGCGTTCACGCGAGCTTCTACGGGGTACTACATCCTGTATGTCGACGGCGCACCTGTCTCAGGTCAACAAGGCGGGACTGCCAACCTCAACGTGCCGCAGATCACCGTCGGAAAAATCAACAATGCAGGCGGCTATTTCGTTGGAAGCATGGATGAACTCTCGTCCTACGACGTCGTTCTCACGCCGAGCCAGGTCCAGACGCATTACAACTACGGGCGCGTAGACCCCTAGTTTTGCCCCGCAGGCTCACGCAGCTCGCGCTGCACCAGCAGGGCCAGCTCGCGCAGCAGGGCGCGGTCGACGTCGGTCGCGGCGCGCGGCTCGGGGTCGAACACGCAGAGAGCCCCGATGCGCTCGCCCGACGGGGATTCGATGGGGAAGCCGGCGTAGAACCTGATGCGCGGGTCGCCGAGTACGAGCGGATTCTCGCGGAATCGCTCGTCGTCGAGGGCGTCGGCGACGATCATCGGCCCGCGGCCCTCGATCGTGACCGCGCAGAACGACGCGCTGCGCGGCACCTCATCTGGTTCGAGGCTGACCCGGGCCTTGTGCCACTGGCGATCGTGGTCGATCACGGTGATCGCGGCCGAGTGGGTGTGGAACATCCGCTGCGCCAATTCGACGAGGCGATCGAAGCGCGGTTCTGCGACGGTGTCGAGAATTCCGAGCCCGTCGACCGCACGCTGCCGGGCGGCTTCCGCGGCGATGGCGTCGCTCTGGGCCAGGGCGACGGATGCCGCGGCCGCGTCGCTGATGGCGACCCGCCCTGCATCCAGGGCCGGCGCGAGGTGGTCGGCGATCGGAACGGCCCAGTCGCGGTAGTCCTCCAGGGTGCGGTGGCGATCGATCGAGACCGAGGCCGCGGGGGCGAAGGGCAGAAACCGGGTGCGCGGAATGGTGGCGCAGGTGTCGGCGCTGAGCTGGTTCAGGTGCGCGGCATGGCGATCGGCGACGCCGCCGAGCATCGTGTCGAGGGTGTCGATGCCGCGGATCGAGTGGATGCCGAGCACGAAGACGGTCGTGCTCTGCGAGGTGACCTGCTCGAGGTGCTCGAGGAGGGAGCGCAGCTGGGAAGTCCAGACCCGGCCGGAGGTGAGCGCGAGGGCGTCGTTAATGCCGAGCGTGACCACGACCGCATCAAAACGGGAGAGCCTGCGGCACCGCACGGCCACGAGGGCGTCGGCGGCGGACATCCGCTCGCTGGCGAGTACGTCGACGTCGACCCCGCGGCCGGTGCGAGCGGTGAGGTTGCGGGCGAGCGTGCCCGCCAGGCCGAGGTCGTGGCTGGTCACACCCCAGCCGAGCGCCGGTCCGCAGCCGAGCAGCAGGATGCGGTCACTGTCGATGCCGGCGGAGTGCACCTGCGGCGCGTCGAAGGGGCGTGGGACGGAGCGAAAGTTGCGCTCGACGACCACGGAATAGACGTGCATCACCGGGACCAGCATCAGGCGGATGATTTCGTGCATGGTGTTGCCTCTTGACCGGGGCCTCGGTGCTGACCCCAGTCTTCAGTTTCACCCCTCTTCGGGGGATGCGGTAGCTCTGGTCCGGATTCGGTGCGGATTCGAGGAAATCGTTGGTTGAGCCGCGACGAAGGAGTGGTCGAAACCAGGCGGGACGGACCTCAGACCGTAGGGTGGGCCGGTCAGAGCAGGGCGGCGACGAAGTGCGCGACGGTGAAGATGGTGAGGCCGGCGAGGGCGCCCACGACGGTGCCGTTGATGCGGATGAACTGCAGGTCGCGACCGACCTGAAGCTCGATCTTGGCGGCGGTTTCGGCGGCATCCCAGCGTTCGACGGTCTCGGTGATGACGCCGGCGATCTCGTGCCGGTAGGTCTGCACGAGGTGGCTGGCGGAGTCCGCAAGCCAGCGGTCGACGCGGGCGCCGAGCACCGGATCGGTCGCCAGGCGGCCGCCGATATCCACGATGGTGGAGCGGATGCCCGCCCGCAGCGGGCTCTGCGGGTCGGCGAGGGCCTCACCCAGGGACGCTTTCACCGACTCCCAGGTCTCCCCCGCGAACTCCCGCAGCCGGGCACTGTCGAGCAGCTCGGTCTTGAGATTCTCGACCCGGTCGATCATGGCCTGCTCGTGCTGCAGGTCGTGCATCAGCTCCTGCAGGTAGCGATCGATCGCTTCCCGCACCGGATGCTGCGGCTCGGCCCGCGCGCTCGCCACGAATCCCAGCACCTCGCGGTAGGCCTTGTCATCGACGAGCTTGTCGACGAATCCCGGCATCCAGCTCGGCAGCCGCCGGGACACGGCCCGGCCGAAGGCCTCGGGGTGTTCGCGGAGCCAGCCGTCAGCCTTGTCGAGCAGCAGGTCGACCGCCGCGTGCTGCTGGCCGGAATCGACGAGCCGCTCACCAACCCGGCCGAGGCTCGGACCCCACTCCGGCTTGACGAGGTGTTCGCGGGCGAGAGATTCGATCAGGCCCTGGATGTTCTCATCACCCAGCAGCGACAGCACACCCTGGCCGGCGACGGCGAGCTCATCGCTGAGGCGTTCCGCGTTGCTCGGGGTTTCGAGCCAGGCGCCGAGTCGCCTCGAGATGCCGATGCTTTCGAGCTTGCCGCGCACGACCGATTCGCTCAAGAAATTGGTCTCGACGAACTCGCCGAGGCTCGCGCCGATCTCATTTTTGCGGCTCGCGATGATGTTGGTGTGCGGGATGCGCAGGCCCAGCGGGTAGCGAAACAGGGCGGTGACGGCGAACCAGTCGGCGATAGCGCCGACCATGCCGCCCTCGGCCGCGGCGCGCACGTATTGCAGCCACGGGTATTGCTCCTGCAGGGCGAAGGAGACGATGAAGATGAGCGCCATCAGCACGAGAAGGGCTAGCGCGAGCCGCTTCATGCCGGTGAGGGCCGTGCGGCGGGCGGCGTCCCCGGGGGTGAGCGGGGACGCGGTAGCCGGCGTCACGGGTTCGGGTCGCTGCTCGATCGGGGCGGCCTGTTCGGGCGTCGCGGGGGCCGCATGCCGGGGTGAAGTCGCGCCCGTGGGGCGGGAGGAGGGCGGGCCCGGAGCGTCGGAGGTGAGCACGGGCACGAGTTTAGCCTGACCCGGCGAGCGGGGCCGGGGCATCCGCTGCCGGGGTCGCGGCGGGTCTCGCAGCCAGCAGTCGGGTCAGGCGGTGAAGCCCGCGGGGCGGATGCCCCAGCGCACGGTCCAGGACTCGCCCGGCTTCAGCCAGCGCACGCCCGCGCCGGAGTTGAAGGCGTCGGCGGGGGCGGTCATCGGCTCGATCGCCACGGCCTGGCCGCGAATCGGGTCGACGCCGGGCGTGGAGTGCACCGGGAAGATGCGCGGCGTGTAGACCTGAACGAAGCGCATGTGCTCGTCGCCCCACAGGGTCACGCTGCGGCCGTCGGGCGCGGTAAGCGAATGTTCGCCGCGGAGGCCCTCGGGAGCATCCGTCACGTCGACGTCGGCGAATCCGTCGTCCAGATTCAGGGTGTCGACCTTGACCCCGGCGCGCAGGTCGTCACTGGTGCCCTCGACCGGGGTCTGCCCGGTCGGGTTCAGGCGGTCATCGACGTCGATGTGGGTCGCGGCGGCGACCCGCAGCACGAGGTCTCCGGTGGGCACGTCACCGATCTTCAGGTAGGGGTGGGCGCCGACGGCGACCGGCGCATCCGTCTCGCCGGCATTGCGCAGAATGTGGGTGACGGTCAGGCCCGTCGCGCCGAGCGCGTAGGTGACGGCGGTTTCGAGGTGGAAGGGGTAGCCCGACTGCGGAAAGACCGTCGCCCCGAGGGTGACGGAACTGCCGGTGAAGTCGAGCTCGTGGTAGGGCGTGAAGCGCAGCAGGCCGTGGATCGCATTGTGCCGGGCCGGTTCGGTGAGCGCGAGCTGGCGGGGCGTGCCATGGTCATTCCACAGGCCGTCGCGAATGCGGTTCGGCCACGGCACGAGCACGATTCCGGCCGCCATCGGGGGTTGTTCGCTGACCGGGAAGGTTTCGACCAGGTCTATGCCGCCGACGGAATATGCCCGCAGGCCGGCGGCGACTTCGGTGATGGTGGCGCGCGCAGCCCCGGCGGGGGTCGTCGCGGTGAGTTCATACTGCATTCCGGTGGCTGCTGGCATGGGATCAGCCTAGTGTCGCGTGCATTAGTGGGCATGCTGCGGTGGTGCCCGTGCTCACAGGCAGGCGAGTGCGTTGGAATCGTGCACAGACTGCGCAGTCAGGTGAACCGCGGAATTATCCCCAGGTTCGACTCTGAGAAATTTTCCACAGGAACCCCCGATCATGGGGCTTTTGTCGGAGACGCTGTCGGAGGGATTGTCGGTGGTGGGTGAGAAAATTTCACTATGACAACCTCCACTGACGCCCTGCAGAACAGCACCGCGCTCGTCGCCGCTGCTGTCGCCGCGGCGGTCGGCGGGCGGTTCAGTTGCGACGAGGAGGGCCCGAGCGCTGCCCGCGATCTGCAGGCCATGAGCGATGCCGAGCTGCTCACAGTGACGGACGCGATCTTCGCCGCGAAGCGGCAGGTGGAGGCCCTCGCGGCCCGGGCGGCCGGTGAGCTGGCCGACCGCTTCACACGCGACTCGGGCGCGCACGGTATCGCGGCGAAAACCGGGTGCCGTAACGCGCGTGTGTTGCTGACCGACGTCGGACAGATCTCGATGGGCGAAGCCAGCCGCCTCTGCAGGGTCGGGTCGGCGACGCGGCCGCGGGTGAGCCTGCTCGGGGAGCGGATGCCGCCCGAATATCCACAGGTCGCCGCGGCCCTCGATGCCGGAGCGGTGACCGTGGATTCGGCCGGTTGCATCACCCAGAACCTGGCCCAGGCCGCTCCGCGGGCCACCGGTGACGACCTGGCTATGGCCGAGCAGGCCCTGGTCGACTTCGCGACGGATAATCCGGTGGATTCGGTGCGCAAGTTGAGCATCCGCTACCGCGATGCTCTCGACGTGGACGGGATCGAGCCCCGCGAAGAAGTGCTCGTCGGCCGCCGTTCATTGGTGCGCACGGTGCTGCCCAACGGCATGAAACGGTACGTGCTCGAGGCCGACCCGGTCTCGGCGGCGTTCTTCGACACCGCGATCGATGCCCTCGTCGGCGCCGAACTGCGAAAGCCCCGGTTCGAACCGACCGAGACCGCACCGTCCGCCGATGAGGATGAATGCGGCGAACCACATCTGCAGCTGGCCGAGACGCGCACGATCCAGCAGATGTGCTTCGACGCGTTCGTCGAGATCGTGCGGCACGGCCTCAGCTGCACCCAAGGCCCCGGGCCGTTGAACCACACCACCGTCATCGTGCGGATGACCCTCCACTCCCTGCTCGACGGCCTGGGGGAGGCCCAACTCGACGGCATCGAACAGCCCATCAGCGCCGGAACCGCCCGCCGCATGGCCGCCGACGCCCACATCATCCCGATGGTCCTCGGCGGCGACAGCGAAGTGCTCGACTTCGGCGTCGGCCGACGGCTGTTCAGCCGCGCGCAGAAACTCGCCCGGGCCGAACGCGACGGCGGCTGCGCCACCCCCGGCTGCAACCGACCACCCAGCGACACCCAGGCCCACCATATTTTGTGGTGGAAGCCCACGGCGGACCCACCGACCTCACAAACGGGGTCCTGCAGTGCGGACCCTGCCACCACCGCATTCACGAGGAGGGCTGGGACGTCGTGGTGAAGAAGAACGTCGTCTACTTCATCCCACCGGCCAGCATCGACCCCACCCGCAGGCCACGCCGCGGCGGCCGCCCACCCCTCCCCCAGCCGAAAGGACACTAGTGACCGGGCGTCCGGCCGAACCTGTCAGCGGAAGTCATCCCGGCATCTCGGCGCTGCCGAGCGGTGCCGGCGAAGTGGGCTGCAACACGGTCAGGCCGGCGTCACGCAGGGCGAGCAGGGCGTCGGGGTCGGCGGCGGCATCCGTGATGAGGGTGTCGAAGGCAGTGAGCAAGCCGACCCGGCCGAGGTGCACCCGCCCGAGTTTGGAGCCTTCGGCGACCACGACGACCCGTTCGGCAGCTCCCAGCATGAGGGTTTTCACCCCGGCTTCGGGCAGGTTGATGTTGGTCACGCCGCGCTCGACGTCGACGCCGTTGCAGCCGATGAAGGCGAGGTCGGCGTGCACCTGGGCGAAGAACGCGCTCGCGAGGGGCTCCACGAGCGAGTGCTGCAGCGGGCGCAGGGAGCCTCCGGTGACGATGACCGTGAACCTGGGGATGGCCGATTCCAGTTCGAGGGCGATACTGAGGCCGTTGGTGATGATGATGACGCCGTGCAGCTCGGCGCGCGCGACAAGCGCCCGGGCAATAGCCAGCGTGGTGGTTCCGACATCGAGGATCACACTCTGGCCGCTCTCGACCAGGCCCGCGGCGAGGGCGCCGATCTGCTGCTTCGGCACGACGGATGCCGCGAGCGATTCCTCGAACGAGAACTCGCGTTCCCGCGCGGTCGCCCCGCCGCCTCGTGGTGCGGGGTCGGTGTCCCGGGCCGGAACCGCTCCCCCGTGCACCCGGCGCAAGGCACCGGCGGCGACGAGGGCGTCGAAGTCGGCCCGAACGGTGACACTCGAGATCGTGAAGGCGTCGCGCACCTCGGCGACCCGCACAAAACCACGCTCAATCACCAACTGTTGGATCTGCTCGCGCCGTACGGTGGCAGGCAGGCCGTTGGTGTGGTGCGATACGGGTGAAGAAGGCATGACCACAGCTTCGCCTAGTTTCTTTTACTTTTCAAGACGAAGCCACTGGTTTCGAGAACGCAAGTCGGCTACTCTGGGAGCGCCATGACCGACACTGCTGCCGCCCCCGCCACCTTTCTCACCGATGCCACCATCGCGCGCCAGGCCCACACCCTCGCCGACGGCCGGGACCTCTTCTACTTCGACGACCCGGGCACGAGCCTCAGCCTCGACCGGGCGCCCGACCAGCGCGACCTGGGGCCCCGCCCCGCAACAGCGCGCATGCGCCAGGACGTGCTGACCGGCGACTGGGTGTCGATCGCCGAGGCCCGGCAGAACCGGGTGTTCCTGCCACCGGCCTCCCAGGATCCGCTCGCGCCGTCGACCCCCGGCAATCCCTCCGAAGTGCCGAGCAACTATGACGTCGCCGTGTTCGAGAACAAGACGCCGTCGTTCGGGCCGCTGCTGACCGACGAGAACGCTCCGGCGAACCTCGCCGAGCTCGACAAGATCGGCCTGGAACGCACCCGCACGAGTGTCGGCCGCTGCGAGGTCGTCTGCTTCAGCCCCGACAATGAGGGCTCCTTCGCCACGCAGACCGTGGTGCGCGCCCGCACGGTGATCGAAGCGTGGGCCGAGCGCACACATGCACTCGCCGGCATGCCCGGCATCGAGCAGGTATTCCCCTTTGAGAATAAAGGCGAGGCGATCGGCGTCACCCTGCGGCATCCACACGGCCAGATCTACGCCTATCCCTACGTGACGCCGCGCACCCAGCGGGTGCTGGCCTCCGTCGCCGCCTACGGCCCCACCCTCTTCGCCGACATTCTCGCCAGCGAACTCGCCGGGCCTCGGGTCGTGCTGCGCGGCGAGCACTGGACCGCCTTCGTGCCGTTCGCGGCACGCTGGCCCGTGGAGGTGCACATGCTGCCGAATCGTCAGCTGCCCGACCTGGCCGCCACGACGCTCGCCGAACGCGACGAGCTCGCCGTGCTCTACCGCCGACTGCTGCGCGGCATCGATGCGCTCTACCCCGAACCCACGCCCTACATCGCCGCCTGGCACCAGGCGCCGGTACGGGTGGGGCGCGCGGACATCCGTCTGATGCTGCAGGTGACGAGCCCGCAGCGCTCGGCCGACAAGCTGAAGTTTCTCGCCGGGTCGGAGGCCGCGATGGGCGCCTGGATCGGCGATGTCGCGCCCGAGCAGGCGGCAGACGCGATTCGGGCTGCCATCGCCCGTGCCCAGGAAGCGGATGCCGCGTCACCCGCCGCACGCACGTCTGACGCCGCCGAGGCCACGGATGACAGCGCGAGCGACGAGCTCGACGCCGAGACCCGCCGATGAGCCCGCTACACCAGGCCGCGCTCAGCGCCGTGCAGGCCGGCTTCGAGAGCCGCTTCAACCATGCCCCGGCCGGCATCTGGTCGGCGCCCGGGCGGGTCAACCTGATCGGCGAGCACACCGACTACAACAACGGCTTCGTGCTGCCGTTCGCGATCGACCGCCGCACGGTCGTGGCCCTGTCGCCGCGCACCGACCGCACGGTGCGCGTGGCCAGTTCCTTCGGCGGTGAGGCCGTCGAACTCTCGCTCGACCAGCTGTTTCCCGAGAATTTCACGGGCTGGTCGGCGTATCCGCTCGGCGTCGCGTGGGCGCTGGGCCAGTTCGGCGCCGACCTTGACGCGGTCAGCGGCTTCGAGGCGTACATCGATTCCGACGTGCCGATCGGGGCCGGCCTGTCGTCGTCGGCGGCGATCGAGAGCGCGGTGGCGATGGCGCTGAATGATGTGTGGGCGCTCGGCCTCGACCGGGCCACCCTGGCCAAGGTCGGCCAGCTCGCCGAGAACCGAGCGGTCGGCGCACCGACGGGCATCATGGACCAGTCGGCGAGCCTGCTCGGCCAGGCCGACTCCGCCGTGTTCCTCGACTGCCGCAGCCTCGAAGCCGACGTCGTTCCGCTCGGCTTCGACCCGGCCGGCCTCGAGCTGCTGATCATCGACACCAAGGTCAGCCATGCCCACGCGACCGGTGGGTATGCGGCGCGGCGCACCTCGTGCGAGACCGGCGCCCGGCTGATGGGGGTGCCGAGCCTGCGCGAGCTGAGCGTCGACGACCTGCCGCGCGCCGCCGAAACCCTCGACGACGAGACGTTCCGCCGGGTGCGCCACATCGTCACCGAAAACCAGCGGGTGCTCGACACCGTGAAGGCCCTGCGCCTGTTCGGCCCGAGTTCGATCGGCGCGCTGCTCGACGCCTCCCACGTCTCGATGCGCGACGACTTCGAGATCTCGGTGCCGCAGCTCGACCTCGCGGTGCGCGCCGCCCGCGGCGCCGGTGCGATCGGAGCGCGGATGACCGGGGGCGGCTTCGGCGGGTCGGCCATCGCCCTCGTGCCGCGCGACCTGGTGCCCGCGGTGCAGGTCGCCGTGCAGGCCGCGTTCGCGCTCGACGGCTACGCCACGCCCGACACCTTCGTGGTGCACGCCGCGGACGGCGCCGCCCGAGAACGGTAACCGGGTCGCAAGGCACACGCGGCGACGGATGCCGCGGGGCGGCCACCCGCGGCTCAGGTTAGATGCGCGGGCGCAGTTTCGATACGAAGCCCGCGAATCCAACCTGAGCCGGGGCATCCGTCGCCGCACCGGGCAGCCGGCCTAACGCGACCGGAGCCGGTGGCCGGCCTCAATGCGCTGGCCCCAGAACGTCCCCGCGATGATCAGGGCCGCGCCGACCGCGCCGACGAGGCCGAGGGTCTCGCTGCCGAGCGACACCCCCACCAGCACCGCCCAGATCGGCTCGGTGCCCATTAGCAGGCTCGCCCGGGCCGCGGAGGTGCGCCGGATCGCCCACAGCTGCGCGAGGAACGCGAAGACGCTGCAGGCCAGGCCGAGGTAGAGCACGCCGATCCACGCTGCGAGATCGAAGGTTGTGACGGCAGCAACGAGCCCCGGCACGTCCAAGGCCGTGAAGACGACGGCGCCGACGAGGGCCTGCAACAGGGTGAGGGTGATCGTGCTGTCGCTGCGCGCGCGGGTGAGGTGGCCGAGCATGGTGACGTGCAGCGCGCGCACGAGCGCGGCGGCGAGGATGAGCAGGTCACCGACGTTCGGCTGGGCGAAACCGTTGCCCGACACGAGTAGCGCCACCCCCACCACCGCGAGCACCGCGGCGACGAAGAACGGCCGCGGCAGCCAGCGCCGGCCGGCGACCGACTCGAGCACCGGCGTGAGGATGATCGTGAGGCTGATGATGAGGCCGGCGTTCGTGGCCGAGGTGAAGGCCACACCCTGCGTTTCCAGCCAGAGGATGCTCGCCTGCGTCGCGCCGAGCAGCAGGCCGACCCCGACGGCGCGGCGGGACGGCATCCGTTCGCGGCGCACCAGCCAGACGATCACGAGCAGGGCGGCGGCGACCAGAAACCGCAGCGCGAGCACGGCCGTGACGCTCGCCTGCTCGGTGAGCACCTTCGCGCTGAGGTAGCTTCCGCCCCAGACCACGGCGACGAGCAGCAGCACGAGGTCGACCCGGTAGCGCCGCAGCAGCGGGGGCAGCGGTGACAGGGGCGGGCGCGTGGTGGTGGTCATGGGGCAAGCGTGACCGTCGGCATCCGTTAAGTCTAGATACCACTTTGTGAACGGATGCTTTAGCTTTACCTTATGGAACTTCGTCACCTGGCCGTGCTGCGCGAACTCGGCGAACGGGGAAGCGTGGCCGCCGTGGCCCGGGCGCTGCACGTATCGTCGTCGGCGGTGTCGCAGCAGCTCAGCGCGCTCGAGCGTCGGGCGGGCGCAGCACTGACCGAGAAGCGCGGTCGCCGCCTCGCGCTGACGCCCGCCGGGGTGGCCCTGGCGGCGGCCGCCGCCGAGGTATCGACCGCGATGGCCCGGGCCGACGAGGCCGTGGCACGGTTCCAGGCCGATCCCGCCCTGCCGGTGTCGCTGAGCGCCTTCCACAGCGCCGGACTCGCCTGGTTCGGACCACTGATCGCGCGGCTGGGCGAGCTCGACGGGCCGAGCGTGGAATGCGGCGACGAAGATGTCGCACGGGAACGCTTTCCGGCGCTCGTTGCCGACTTCGACCTGGTGATCGCACACCGGGTGCCGCACGAGCAGTCCTGGCCGGCCGGCGTGAGCGTCACTCCCCTGTTGCGCGAGCCGCTGGATGTCGCGGTTCCGGCCGGGCACCGCCTCGCCGGGCAGGCCAGCGTCTCGATCGACGATGTGCGGGGCGAATCCTGGATCACCGGGCATCCCGGGTATCCGCTCGCGGAGGCGGTGAACGTGGTCGCGGTGGCCGCCGGCCAGCCGTTGCGGGTCGCGCACCGCATCAATGAGTTCTTTGTGGCGGCATCCGTCGTGGCGACCGGGGCGGCGATCGCCCTGCTGCCGCGGTACACGATGGCGCCGCGGCCGGGATCGGGCGTGGTGCTGGTGCCGTTTCGCGACGTGCCGGTGGCCCGGCAGATCGACGTGCTCAGCCGCCCGGAGGCCCTCGCTCGAGCCTCGGTGCGGCGGGTGCTCGCCGAGCTGGTCGCGGTCGCCGAGGCGAGCGCCTCCCCGCAGAGCACCCCGCAGCCTGCCCAGTAGGCTGGCGCCATGACCGTAGACGCCGCAGCCCGCATTCTGACCCTCCCCGACCTGCCCGCCCCGAGCATCGCTGCAACCGCGTTCGTGGCGCCCGGCGCCGTGCTCGTCGGCAACGTGACCCTGCACGACCAGGCCAGCGTCTGGTACAACACCGTGCTGCGCTCCGAAAACGAGCCGATTACGATCGGCGCGCGCTCAAACCTGCAGGACAACGTGAGCTGCCACGTCGACCACGGCTACCCGCTGACCCTCGGCGAGGGCGTCTCGGTCGGCCACGGCGCGGTGCTGCACGGCTGCACGATCGAGGACAACGTGCTCGTCGGCATGGCCTCGACCATCATGAACGGCGCCGTCATCGGCACCGGATCCCTCGTCGCGGCCGGAGCCGTGGTGCTCGAGGGCACGATCGTGCCGCCCGGGTCACTGGTCGCCGGGGTGCCGGCCAAGGTGCGCCGCGAGCTCAGCGACGACGAGATCGCCGGCATCCGTCACAACGCCGAGAATTACCTCGGGCACACGGCCGCCCACGAGGCCGCCCAGGCCTGAGCCGCGCCGCCGACGGATGCTCCGTCGCGGCCCCGCAGGGCGGCTACGCGGTCAGGGACTGCTCGGCGGCCTTGACCACGTTGCTGACGAGCATCGCACGGGTCATCGGACCCACGCCGCGCGGGTTCGGCGACAGGTAGCCGGCGACCGAGGCGACATCGGGGTGCACATCGCCGAGCAGCCGGCTCTTGCCGCCGTCAACACCGGCGACGCGGGTGATGCCCACGTCGAGCACGGCCGCGCCGGGCTTGACCCAGTCGGCTTCGATGAGGTGCGGCACGCCGACGGCGGCCACGACAATATCGGCGCGGCGCACCTCGCCTGCGAGGTCCACGGTGCGGGAGTGCGTCAGCGTGACGGTCGCGTCGAGGCCCTTGCGGGTGAAGAGCAGGCCGAGCGGGCGCCCGACCGTGAGGCCACGGCCGACGACGACGACCTTCTGGCCGACGATCGGCACGTCGTAGCGACGCAGCAGCTCGACGATTCCGGCCGGCGTGCAGGGCAGCGGCGACCGCAGGTTGCCCTCGATGCCGAGCACCAGGCGACCGAGGTTGGTCGGGTGCAGGCCGTCGGCGTCTTTCGCCGGATCGATGAGCTCGAGCATCGCGTTCTCGTTGTGGCCCACCGGCAGCGGCAGCTGGATGATGTAGCCGGTGACCTCGCGGCTCGAGTTGAGGTCCTTGATCGCGGCGCGCACGTCGGCGCTCGTCGCCGATCCGGGCAGGTCGATGCGCAGGCTCTCGATGCCGACCTCGGCGCAGTCCTTGTGCTTGCCGGCGACATAGAGGCGCGATCCCGGGTCGTCACCGACGAGCAGGGTGGCGAGCCCGGGCACGACGCCCTGGGCCCGCAGCGCGACGACGCGGTCGCGCAGTTCTTGCTTGAGGGCGGTCGCGGTGGCGACGCCGTCGAGGGTGATGGCCGTCATGGGTGGTTCCTATCTGCGTGGATCAAAAGCTGAAGTTCGGGCGCGACTGTCAGGTGCGCGCGTACCATTCGACGGAGATTGACCGGTAAAGCAAGCGGAAACATCCGCTAGACCGGTGTTTGCACGGCAATCTCCGTCGAACGGTACGGGGCCGAGGCGGATGCGCGGGCCGAGTCGACCCGGCGGCCCCGGCCGTCGGGCTACTGCTGCAGGCCGCTGTAGAGCGGGAAGGCCTGGGTGAGCACGCCGACGCGGGCGCGCAGGGCGGCGACGTCGGCGCCGGGCTTGAGGGCCTCGGCGATGACGTCGGAGACCTCGGTGAACTCGGCGTCGCCGAAGCCGCGGGTGGCCAGGGCGGGCGTTCCGATGCGGAGGCCGGAGGTGACCATCGGCGGGCGCGGGTCGAACGGAACCGAGTTGCGGTTCACGGTGATGCCGACCTCGTGGAGGGCATCTTCGGCCTGCTGGCCGTTGATCTCGGAGTGGCGCAGGTCGGCGAGCACGAGGTGCACGTCGGTGCCGCCGGTGAGCACGTCGATACCGTGCGCCTTCGAGTCGTCGGCCGTGAGGCGGTCGGCGAGGATGCTGGCACCGCGCAGGGTGCGCTCCTGGCGTTCCTTGAACTCGGGCTCGGCGGCGAGCTTGAACGCCGTGGCCTTGGCGGCGATCACGTGCATGAGCGGTCCGCCCTGCTGGCCGGGGAACACGTTCGAGTTGAGCTTCTTGGCCAGCGCCATGTCGCGCGAGAGGATGAAGCCCGAGCGCGGGCCGGCGAGGGTCTTGTGCACGGTGCTCGACACAACGTCGGCGTAGGGCACGGGCGAGGGGTGCAGGCCGGCGGCGACGAGTCCGGCGAAGTGGGCCATGTCTACCCAGAGCAGGGCGCCGACCTCATCGGCGATCGCCCGGAAGGCCTCGAAGTCGAGGTGACGCGGGTAGGCCGACCAGCCGGCGATGATCACCTTGGGCTTGTGGGCGATCGCGGCGTCGCGCACGGAGTCCATGTCGACGCGGAAGGTCTCCGGGTCAACGCCGTAGGCGACCGGGTTGTAGAGCTTGCCGGAGAAGTTGAGCTTCATGCCGTGGGTGAGGTGGCCGCCGTGGGCCAGCTCGAGGCCGAGAATGGTGTCGCCGGGGGTGGCGATGGCGGAGAGCACAGCGGCGTTCGCGGTGGCGCCGGAGTGCGGCTGTACGTTCGCGTACGCGGCACCGAAGAGGCTCTTGGCGCGGTCGATGGCGAGCTGCTCGGCCACGTCGACGTACTCGCAGCCGCCGTAGTAGCGGCGGCCCGGGTAACCCTCGGCGTACTTGTTGGTGAGCACGGAGCCCTGCGACTGCAGGATGGCGCGCGGAACGAAGTTCTCGCTGGCGATCATTTCGAGGTAATCGCGCTGGCGTCCGAGCTCCTGCTCGAGGACGGCGGCGATCTCCGGGTCGACGACCTCGAGGGGTTCGTTGAAGGTGGATTTGAGGGCGATGGCGGAATCAGGCACGGAGTTCTCCTTAAAAAGTGGATGTTTGCGGCCCAGGCGTGCGGCCACTAACCGTGTCAGTCGCTCCCCGATGGTGACCCATCTTCGTGCTACGCCAGTTGCGACGTGGCCAGCATACCAGCCGCCAACCGGGAATAGGCTCGGGCATAACTCCGTTACCCTCGATATACATGCACACGCATTGAAACTTGGAGGATGGCATGCAGTTCGGAATCTTTACGGTCGGAGACATCACCACCGATCCGACCACCGGCGACACCCCCACCGAAAACGCCCGCATCAAGGCCATGCTGACCATCGCGCAGAAGGTCGAAGAGGTGGGCCTCGACGTCTTCGCCACCGGCGAGCACCACAACCCGCCGTTCGTGCCGTCGTCGCCGACCACCCTGCTGGGCTACATCGCCGCGAAAACCGAGCGCATCATCCTCTCGACCGCCACGACCCTGATCACGACGAGCGACCCGGTCAAGATCGCCGAGGACTTCGCCACCCTGCAGCACGTGTCCGACGGCCGGGTCGACCTCACCCTCGGCCGCGGCAACACCGGCCCGGTCTACCCGTGGTTCGGCAAGGACATCCGCGAGGGCATCCCGCTCGCGCTGGAAAACTACGCCCTGCTGCGCCGGCTCTGGCGCGAAGACTACGTCGACTGGGAGGGCCAGTTCCGCACCCCGCTGCAGGGTTTCCAGTCCACCCCGCGGCCCCTCGACGGGGTGCCGCCGTTCGTGTGGCACGGCAGCATCCGCAGCCCGGAAATCGCCGAACAGGCCGCGTACTACGGCGACGGATTCTTCTCCAACCACATCTTCTGGCCCGCCTCGCACACCGCGAAGATGGTGGGGTATTACCGCCAGCGCTTCGAACACTACGGCCACGGCACCGCCGCGCAGGCCATCGTCGGGCTCGGCGGCCAGGTCTTCATGAGCAAGAACTCGCAGGACGCCAAGCGCGACTTTCGCCCCTACTTCGACAACGCCCCGGTCTACGGCAACGGCCCGAGCATGGAGGACTTCACCTCGCAGACCCCCCTTACCGTGGGCAGCCCGCAGGAGGTCATCGACCGCACCCTGGGGTTCAGGGACTACGTGGGTGACTACCAGCGCCAGCTCTGGCTGATGGACCACGCCGGCCTCCCGCTGAAGACCGTGCTCGAGCAACTCGACCTGCTCGGCGAAGAGGTCGTGCCGGTGCTGCGCCGCGAGTTCGCGAAGAACCGCCCGGCCACGGTACCGGATGCCCCCACTCACGAATCCCTGCGCCTCGCGCGGGTCGCGGCATCGGCCCCGGCCCCGGCGACCACTGGGGCCGAGGTGCACCACGACCTCGACACCGCCGCGGCGATCTCTCCACCCCGCGCCGGTTCGGCATTCGGACTGTCCCGCTCCGCGGGGAACGGTTCCTGAGATGACCGCACCGAAAGGGAAGCAGCGCACCCTCGCCGTCGTCTCGGCGGGCCTCAGCCAGCCGTCATCGACCCGACTGCTCGCCGACAAGCTCGCCGCCGCGACCGTGGCCCGGCTGGTCGACGAGAACATCGAGACCCGGGTGGTGACCTACGAACTGCGTGACTACGCGCAGGACGTGATGAACAACATGCTCACCGGATTCGCCAGCCCACGGCTTGAGACGATGATCGACGCCGTCACCGCGGCCGACGGCCTGATCGCGGTCACGCCGATCTTCACCACCAGCTATAGCGGCCTGTTCAAGTCGTTCTTCGATGTGATCGACAACCGCTCGCTAACCGACCAGCCGGTGCTGATCGGCGCGACGGCCGGAACGGCACGGCACTCGCTGGCCCTCGACTTCGCGCTGCGCCCGATGTTCACCTACCTGCACGCCGTGGTCGTGCCGACGTCGGTGTTCGCCGCGTCGGAGGACTGGGGCAGCGGCGACGCCCGTGTGGCCACGCTTCCCGCCCGCATCGAACGCGCGGCCGGCGAGCTCGCGGCGCTGGTCGCCCGGTCCGACCGGTCCGCCCGGGTGCTGGACCCGTTCGAACTGCCCGCGGGCTTCAACCCCGCCGGCCTAGGCCCCTCCCGGTAGGTTTCAGCGTCGCCCGAGAGCGGATGACGGTTCTCGCGGCACTCGTTAGGCAAGCGGGCACTTATTACAACGCGTGCCGCGTCGCACAACGAGTGCCGGGAGGCGCGGCGGGTCGCAGGTCAGGGCGCGCGGCGGTCGCGCAGCTCGTCGACGATCAGCAGCTCGGGGTGCAGGTGCTCGGTGTCGTACGCGGCGCGGCCCACGAGGTGCGCGGCCATCGGTGCGGTCAGCGCCTGGAACACCACGATCGCGACCACGAGGGTGACGGTACCGACCGTGAAGTTGTTGATGGCGACATCCGCCGTCACCGCCATCAGGCCGAAGATCTGCGGCTTCGTCGCGGCGTGCAGACGTGAGAGCACATCGGGAAAGCGGATGAGCCCGACCCCGGCCGCGAGGCACATTGCGGCCCCGGCGAGCACCAGGACCGCCGTGACGATGTCGTGCGTCAGCATGTTCATGCGCTGTCCCGGGACGGCAGGAACCGGGCCACGCTGAGCGATCCGAGCACCGCGAACAGGGCCAGCACGAGCAGCACCGGGAGGGTGTCGGTGTGCCGATTGAGGGCCATTTCGGCGCCGAGGGCGCAGATGATCGTCGCGACGAGCACGTCGGAGGCGATGACCCGATCGAGCACGCTCGGGCCGACCACGATGCGGTACACGGCGCAGAGCGCGCCGATCGCGAACATCACCGAGGCGATCACCGCCACAATCTGCAGCATCATGAGAGTCCCTTCTTCAGAGGCCTGTTTGCGCGGGCCGCGCGGCGGGTGGCGAGACGATCGGCGGGCAGCACCCCGCGCATCCGCTCGACATCTTCGTGGGATCCGAAGCCGCGCACGATGCGTCGTTCGGTGTCCAACACCTTCCGGCGGAAGCGTTCAATGTCGCGGGCGCTGTGCATGTTGAGCACGTGCAGGAACAGCGTCGACGACTCCCGGTCGACGTCGACGACGATGGAGCCAGGCACGATCGACGTCGCCACGGCCGTCCACGTGAGAATCAAGTCACTGCGGGTGCGCAGCTCGATCGCGAGGATCGCGTTGCTCGTAACCAGTCGCGGCTTGACCGCGAGCCACGCCACCTCGACCGAGGCGCGAACGATGTCCCCGACCAGCCGCAGCAGGAACACCAGCGTGTGCCACGGATGCAGCCGACCGCTCAGCTGCACCGGCACCAGGTAGAAGACGACGGTCACGATCAGGCCCACGCCGAGGCCGACCAGCAGATTCAGCCAGGAGAATTCGCCCCAGAGCAGCATCCAGAGCACGACCAGCGCGATCAGCGGCGGGAGCTGGTTGCCGACCGCGGCGAGGCGTTCGCGCGGGGTGGTCACTCGGTGCCCCCCTCGAAGCTCGTGCCCACGTTGGTCTCGGCGATAAAACCGGTGCCGTTTGGGAACACGGCGTCGATGTACGTCGAGGGCGAGCTGATGTTTGCGGCGGCTCGCGCCGTCAGCTCGAAGATTGGGCCGGCGAACACCGAGAGCCCCAGGGTCAGCACGAGCATCGACGTGGTCGCACCGATCATCAGCGGGGAGATCGTCTTTTTCAGCACGGTCCCCTCGTCTTGCGGGTCTTCGAGCAGGGACGCCGACATGGTCGAGGTGAAGTCGGCGACCTCCTTTTTCGGCCGCCAGAACGCCATGTTCCACGCCCGGGCCAGCGCATACAGGGTGAGCAGGGAGGTGAGCGCGCCCGCGGCCATCAGCACGTAGATGATCGGGTCGCCGAGGATGGTGCCGGCCTGGAAGAGCGCGATCTTGCCGAGGAAGCCGGAGAACGGCGGGATGCCGCCGAGGTTCAAGGCACCGAGGAAGAACAGAATCGCCACCAGCGGAGCCGATTTCAGCAGGCCCCCGAGCCGCGACAGCGAGGTCGTGCCGCCGACCCGGTCGATGAGCCCCGCCGCGAGGAACAGCGTGGTCTGCACGGTGATGTGGTGCACGACGTAGAAGATGGTCGCGGCGATTGCGAGCGGGGTGCCGATCGCAATCCCGAAGAGCATGTAGCCGATGTGGCTGACCAGGGTGAACGACAGCAGCCGTTTGATGTCGGCCTGGGCGAGCGCGCCGAGGATACCGACGATCATGGTCAGCGCCGCGACGACCATGAGCGGCATCGAGAACTGGTTGTCGGGAAAGAACAGCGTCTGCGTGCGCAGGATGGCGTAGACGCCGACCTTGGTCAGCAGCCCGGCGAACACGGCCGTGACCGGGGCGGGGGCGGTCGGGTAGGAGTCCGGCAGCCAGAACGACATCGGGAACACGGCGGCCTTCACCCCGAAAGCGATCAGCAGCAACAGGCCGAGGATCAACTGAATGTCGCCGGGGAGCTGCGGCATCCGCTCAGCGATCAGGGCGAGCGTCACCGTGCCGGTGGCGCCGTAGATCAGGGCGATCGCCACGAGGAACAGCAGCGACGACACCAGGCTCACCACGATGTAGGTGATGCCGACGCGGATGCGTGCTCCCGTGCCGCCGAGGGTCAGCAAGACGTAACTGGCGCTCAGCAGCATTTCGAAGCCGACGTACATCGTGAAGAGGTCCCCGGCGACGAAGGCGTTGAAGAGGCCCGCCGCCAGCACGAGGTAAGTCGGATGGAAGATCGAGACCGGGGTTTCGGTGTCGCCGTCGATGATGCCCTGGCCGACGGCGAAGATCAGCACCCCGAGCAGCATCAGGGCCGCGATCAGCAGCATGATCGCCGCGAGCCGGTCGACGACGAGCACGATGCCCCACGGCGCCTCCCAGCCGCCGACCTTCACCACCGCGGGGCCGTTTCGGTCGACCAGCACGAGGAGTACGGCGCTCATCACGGTTGCCGCGGTGAGGCTGACGACACTCACGATGACCTGCAGGCGGCGACGCTGGCCGAGCATCAGGGCGACGGCCGCGCCGAGCAGCGGCAGCGCGACGATCAGGGGAACGAGGGCGGTCATCGGGGGCCCTCCTCGTCGGGGCGGGCGGCGGGGCGGGTGTCGCGGTCGCCGGCCGCGGGCTTCGGGGCGGCGACGACTGGAGGCGCGTGCCGGGGTGCATCCGCCGCGTGTGCCGCCGCGCCCGCCTTGCCGCCGGCGGTTTCCTCGTCGCTGTGGGCGCCGTCGCCTCGCTCGAACTCGTCGATGGATTCGGCGATGGCGTCGTCGTCGTCGGAGGACGAGCGGAAGGTCTCGTCGACCTCGTGGGTCGTCTCGGCGGCGTGCTCGTCGGTGAGGGTGTCGCCCTCGTCGCCGAGCTGCGCGAGCCACCACGAGCGGTAGATGAGGGCGAGCAGCAGCGCGGTGATCCCGAAGTTGATCACGATCGCCGTGAGCATGAGCACCTGCGGAATCGGATCGACCATGGTGTCGTCGAGGCTGGTGCCGGTCACGATCGGCGAGCTGCCGGGGCGGCCGCTCATGATGAAGATGAGCAGGTTGGTGGCGTTGCCGACCAGCAGGAAGCCGATCAGCACCCGGGTCAGGCTGCGTTCGAGCATCACGTAGACGCCGGCGGCGTACATGACGGCCATCACGATGACGAGGGTGAGGGAGGCGCTCATCGGGTGCCTCCGTTCCTGGTGCTGGGTGCCGTGTCGGCCGTGGTTTCGTGCAGGGGGCGGATGCTCAGGCCGGCCGCGGTGTCGGTGCCCGGCTCGGTGCCCGGCTCGCCCGCGGAGGCACTGGGAACGGACCCCGCGGCATCCGCTGCCGGAGCCGGCCGCGGGCCGATCTCGGCGGCCTCGCTCTGCCGGTCGATCTCGCTGCCGAGGCTGCGCAGGATGTCGTAGGTCAGGCCGATCACGACGAGGTAGACCCCGATGTCGAAGATGGTCGAGGTGCCGAAGGACAGGTCACCGAGCACCGGAACGCTGGCCGTGAAGTACGCCGATTCGAGCGGGATTCCGTCGAAGAACAGCGACACGACGCTCATGCCCACGGCGAGGATCACGCCGAGGCCGAGGATCTTGCCCGGGTCGATCGGTGCGGCCTCGCTGAGCTCGTAACGTCCGCCGGCGAGGTATCGGGCGACGAGGGCGAGGCCGGCGAGCAATCCGCCGGCGAATCCGCCGCCGGGCAGGTTGTGGCCGGCGAAGAGCAGGTAGATCGACACGATCATGGCGGGGTGGAACAGCAACCGCACGAGAACCTCGATCAGGATCGAGCGGCTGCGCGGCGCGTTCTTGCGTCCGGCCAGCAAGAACGCCTGGCGACTGACGGCGTGGCCCTCGCTCGAGAGTTCGGGGTCGGGCACCACGCGGCGGCGGTTGGCGACCGAGCGCAGGCTGCGGGACTCTTTCAGGCGCGGCACGATCGAGTTGCGCCCGGAGACGAAGAGCAGGCTCGCGACGCCGGTCGCGACGACGATCAGCACGGAGACCTCGCCCATGGTGTCCCAGGCGCGAATGTCGACGAGCATCACGTTGACGATGTTGTCGCCGTGGCCTTCCTCCACCGAGAGACGCGGCAGGGCGCCGGCGATGCTCTCGAACTGGCGGGCGCCGAGCGCGATCACGCCGATCGTGCCCATCACCAGGCCGACGAGCCCGCCGATCAGCAGGCGGCGCTTGCGGCGCACGGGCTTGTTGTGCTGGGCGATGTTGGCCGGCAGGCGGCGCAGCACGAGCACGAAGATCACCAGGGTGATCGACTCCACGAGCGCCTGGGTGAGGGCAAGGTCGGGCGCCCCGTGGAAAGCGAACAGGGCCACGAGGCCATAGCCGGTGACGCCCGCGAGAATGACCGCGGTCATCCGCTGCCCGACTCGTGCGGCCATCACCGCGCAGATGCCCATGATCAGGGCAATCACCACCTGGCCCGGGTAGTCGTAGAGCACGATTGCCTCGGGCCAGGTGCGGTTGACGAAGGCCGCGAAGCCCAGGGCGAGCACGAAGACGGTGAGGATCGTGCCGAGGTACTGCGGCAGGCCGCCGCGCTGGGCGAAGTGGGTGACCCGCGCGGCGATGCGGTCCACGCCGCGGATGGCCTTGCCGTAGCCTCGGCCGGCGTCGATCGTGTCGGGCACCGTGGCCTGGAACCTGCTGACGCGGCGGCGGCCGGCGAACATCAGCGCACCGAGCACGATGACGACCATGCTGAGGTACAGCGCGGGTTCGAAACCGTGCCAGAGGGCCAGGTGGTACGGCGGCTCGGTGAGTGTGCCCACGCCCGGAACAGTGTCGGCGTACGGGGCCAGCAGCGGGTCGAGCGCCGACGCGAAGAGGCCGAGCCCGACCGTCGCGACCGTGAGCACGGCCGGCGCGAGCAGGGTGTCCCAGGGGCTCGCGTGCAGCACGGTGTCGGGCTGTTCGCGGCGGGTGCCGAACGCTCCCCAGAAGAAGCGGATGCTGTACGCCACCGTCAACACGGAGCCCACGGCCGTTCCCGCGAGGGCGATATACCCCCATGGGGAGCCACTGAGCCCGGCGTCGAGCAGCGATGTGAAGACCGCTTCCTTGGCGACGAATCCGAACAGTGGCGGGAGGCCCGCCATTGACGCGACGGCGATCAGGGCGATGACCGCGAGGGCGGGGGTGGCGCGCCCGACCCCCGACAGTTTGCGCCAGTCGCGGGTGCCGGCCCGATGGTCGATGACCCCGACCACGAGAAACAGGGTCGCCTTGTAGAGGGCGTGGGCGAGCAGCAGGGCCGCGCCGGCCAGCGCCGTGTCACGGGTGTTGAAGCCGACCGCGATCATCAGGAAGCCGAGCTGACTGACCGTGCCGTAGGCCAGCAGCAGCTTGAGGTCGTACTGGCGCAGCGACCGCCAGGCACCCACGAGCATCGTCCAGGTTCCGAGGGTCACGAGCACGGGCAGCCAGCCCTCGCTGTCGGCGTAGCCGGGAGCGAGCCGGGCGACGATGTAGATGCCGGCTTTAACCATGGCGGCGGCGTGCAGGTAGGCGCTGACCGGGGTCGGCGCCGCCATCGCGGCGGGCAGCCAGAAGTGGAAGGGCACCAGGGCGCTCTTCGAGAGCGCACCGACCAGCACGAGCAGCACGCCCCAGGTGCCGATCGGGCCGGCGACCGGGTTGTCGACGATCGCGGCGAGGCTCGTCGTGCCCGCGCCCACGCTCAGCATGACGACGCCGACGAGCATCACGAGGCCGCCGAAGGTCGTCACGATGAGGGCCTGCAGCGCCGCGCCGCGGCTCTCCCGCTTGCTGGTGTAATGCCCGATCAGCAGGTAGGAGAGCACGCTCGTGATCTCCCAGAACATGAACATCACCACGATGTCATCGGCGGTGACGAGGCCGTACATGGTGCCGGCGAAGGCGAGCAGCACCGCGGCGAAGCGGCCGAGGCTGGGCTCATCGTCGGTGAAGTACCGCGCGCAATAGACCAGCACGAGGGCGCCGATGCCGGTCACGACAAGCGCGAGCAGCCAGGCGAGGGTGTCGACGCGGAACGAGAAGTTGATGCCGAGCTGCGGAATCCACGGTACGAACTGGGTGACCGCGCCGCCGGCGGTCACGGTCACGGTCTGCGTGAGCGTGTAGACGAAAGCGCCGGCCGGCAGCAGGGCGATGAGATAGAACACGCGGGTGCCGAGCAGCCGGGTGAGCCAGGGGGTCAGCACCGAGAGAACCAGGAAGGCCAGGAGGAATTGAGCCATGCGCGCCTCCAGGCTTGTCAGGTCGGGGTGTGAAGGGCTAGTCTACCCGACCACAGGGGGCGCCCAGCCGGAGACGCGTGGCGCGGCTGGTGCGCGGAGTAGGGTTGCGCTATCCCCCGGCCGACGCCACACGCCGCCAGAAGCGCGCGGGTGTGCAGTTTCCGGCCACTTCCCGTGCCATCCCACGCCCGTTCCTCAGCCTCGAGGGCCGTGCCGGATTGCGCGGCCAGCGAAAAAGAGCGCCAATTGAGCCCCACCCGCGACGTGCAGCCCGAGCCGCACGGTCACCACGACCACGCGAACCCGCCGGAGGAGACCCCCTTCGACCACATCGAAGACGCCCTGAGCGTGCACGAGGACGACGCCCTGCACAAGGGCCTAAAATCCCGCCACGTGCAGATGATCGCCATCGGCGGCGCCATCGGCACCGGCCTCTTCCTCGGTGCGGGCGGGCGGCTCGCGAGCGCCGGCCCAGCCCTGGTAATTGTCTACGCCATCTGCGGTTTCTTCGCTTTCCTGATTCTGCGGGCGCTCGGCGAACTGGTGCTGCACCGCCCGAGCTCCGGCTCCTTCGTCTCCTATGCCCGCGAGTTCTTCGGCGAGAAGACGGCGTTCGTGACCGGCTGGCTGTACTGGCTCAACTGGGCCATGACGGCCATCGTCGACGTGACCGCGGTCGCACTGTACATGAACTTCTTCGCGACCTACTGGGCCCCGTTCGGTTCGGTGCCGCAGTGGCTCTACGCCCTCGCCGCGCTCGCCCTGGTCATGTTCCTCAACCTGCTCTCGGTCAAGGTCTTCGGCGAGATGGAGTTCTGGTTCGCGCTCATCAAGGTGCTCGCGATCGTGGCCTTCCTGATCGTGGGCACCTGGATGGTGATCTTCGGCACCCCGCTCGACGGCGCCACGACCGGGTTCGCGCTGATCGGCGAGAACGGCGGCTGGCTGCCCAACGGACTGATCGCATCCGTCTTGGTGGTGCAGGGCGTCGTGTTCGCCTACGCGTCGATCGAGCTCGTCGGCACGACCGCCGGCGAGACGAAGAACCCCGAGAAGGTCATGCCGAAGGCGATCAACACGGTCATCATCCGCATCGCGGTGTTCTACGTCGGGTCGGTCCTGCTGCTCTCGCTGTTGTTGCCGTACACGGCATACAAGGCCGGCGAGAGCCCCTTCGTGACGTTCTTCGGCACCATCGGCATTGACGGCGTCGACGTGATCATGAACCTCGTGGTGCTCACCGCGGCGCTGTCCTCGCTGAACGCCGGTCTATATTCCACCGGCCGCATACTTCGCTCGATGTCGCTCGCCGGCTCAGCACCGCGTTTCGCGGGCAAGATCAGCCGCCGCGGGGTGCCGTTCGGCGGCATCCTGCTCACCGGTGTCGTCACCCTGCTCGGAGTGGCCCTCAACGCAATCGTGCCCGACGAGGCCTTCGAGATCGTGCTCAACATGGCCGCGATCGGCATTGTCAGCGCTTGGGGCATGATCGTGCTCTGCCAGCTGCGCCTGCAGGCCTGGGCGAAGCGCGGCATCCTCGTGCGACCGGTGTTCCGGATGCCGTGGGCCCCGTACTCGGGCTACATCACCCTGATCTTCCTGGTCGGAGTGCTCGTGCTGATGGCCTTCGACTGGCCGGTCGGCACGCTCACCATCAGCTCGCTCGTGCTGATCATCCCGGGGCTGATGGTGGGCTGGTACGCCTGCCGTGGCCGCATCTTCGAGATCGCCGCCGCCCGCGACGGTTTCACCGGCCACGTGCCGGTCGTCGCGAACCGCCCACTGGCCGACCGCCCGCGCGACTAGGGCGGCCGGTTACGTCAAGAGCCCGCGCACAACTGTGGGCTGAGATGGATTGCACACTCCCCCGGCTTTGGGGCCTGGGTAAACTCGACCAATTTTCCAGCCCGTTAGGAGATCGAATACAGCTCTGAATTTCTGTCCACAAATCCCGAAAAATGCTCGAGTTTTGGGGTGGAGTCCGGGAAAATAGTGCTATGACCGTTTCACGGGAAATGCCAGATGAGGAGCCGGATAGTCCGGTCCCGCCGCCCGATCATCCACCCGACGCCGAGTGGACGATTCAGAACACACTAACGAGCGACGGGCCGGAGACGGATCCGGCGCTGTTCGATCCGGCGCTGTTCGATCCGGCGCTGTTCGATCCGGCGCTGTTCGATCCGGCGCTGTTCGATCCGGCGCTGTTCGATCCGGCATCGGCAACGCTTGCTGCTCCGGTGCTGGTTGATCCGGTGCCGGCGGAGCCCGTGTCCACCGGTCCCGGGGAGGCCTTTTGCTGGGCGTGGGTGCCGGGGATGGAGACGTGCAACCTCCTGCTCGACGTGGTCGAGGACACCCACCGCCGGATGGCGGCCGCCGCGGCCGACCGTGCCGTTGCCCTCGACGCCCTGCAAACCCACCTGCGCAGCCTGGAACTCCCCGGCCGGCCGGTCGCTGAGTCGGGAACAGGGCCGGGGAGCGAGCCGGCACGGGATGCCGCGGGCCGGGAGATTCCGCGGTGGAGCGAACAACGCCGGGGCGAAGAGACCCTGGTCTCAGAGGTCGGAGCCCTGCTCCGCCAGAACCCCGACCAGAGCCGGGCACTACTCTACGAGAGCCAACGCCTCGTGCAGCACCTGCCCGCCACTCTGTCCCGCCTGCAGAGCGGCGACATCAGCTACGACCACGCCCGGGTCGCCGTCGACCAGTCCGGGGTACTGCCCGACGACCTGCTGGAGGAGTTCGAGGACCGGGTCCTGAAAGACGCCGAGTGGCTCTCCCTGGAGCAGCTGCGGCGTCGGGCCGTGCGGGTACGGGAGCGCCTGAACCCGGAATCCATCACCAAACGTCACAAGAAAGCCGTCGCCGAACGGTGTGTGCGGCTCAAGGACACCTTCGACGGGATGAGCTTCCTCGACCTGCTGCTGCCCACCGACGACGCCCACGCCATCGTCAACCGCCTCACGACCATGGCGACAGACCTCCGTACCGCCGACGACGGCCGCACCCGCGCCCAGCTACGGGCCGACATCGCCACCGACCTCCTCATCCAGGGCGTCACCGCCACCGGCCTCGGCCACGGCATCCGCGCCACCGTGAACGTCACCGTCCCGGTCTTCACCCTGATGGGCCACAGCGACGAACCCGGCCTCCTCGACGGCACCGTCCCCATCGATCCCGAGACTGCGCGGCGTCTCGCCGGCACCGCGACCGGCTTCACCCGCCTCCTCATCCACCCCGAGACCGGTGTTGTGCTCTCCGTGGGCCGTGACCGCTACGCGGTACCGGCCGGGCTGCGGAAGGCGGTGGAGATTCGCGATCAAACCTGCCGGTTCTTTGGCTGCACCCGGACGGCCACCCACGACGATGTCGACCACACCCACGACTGGGCCTTCGGCGGGGAAACCACCCTCAATAATCTTGCGATGCTCTGTCGGTACTCGCACCGACTCAAGCACGAGACCGGCTGGCAAGTCAGCCAAGACCACACAGGCACACTCCACTGGATCAGCCCCGCCGGGCGGTACTACCCCACCTTCCCCGCCGACCGCCAGAACCCACCCATCCCGGTTCACCTCCGCCCCAAAACCAAAGCACAACTCAAGGCCGAGCTGCAGGCACAGGAACCCCGCCGCCTTAGCTGGGACGAACTCTGGGCACTCCCCACGCCCACCGACTGCCCCTTTTAGGGCACTGCGGATTAGGGTCAGCGTGTCGCCCGGCGCTGCTCGGCTGTCATCTGCCGACACCAGAGCGGACCCGGCTGGTCGGCTCAGGCCCGCGAGCGCCGGTGGGTCAGCCGGTCGGTGACGATCACGAGCACGAGGGCCACGAGCAGCAGGCCCACATAGACGAACGGCACCGCCTCGAGGCCGACACTGTCGAGCAACACCGCTCCGAGCAGCGCGCCACCGCCGATGCCCGCGTTGAAAGCGGTCGTGTAGAAGGCACTCGCGGTGTCGCGGATCTGCGGCGACGCGGCGTGCAGCATCCGCGTCTGAAGCAGCGGGGGGAGGGTGCCGAACGCCATCCCCCACAGCACGAACGCGGCGATCGCCACCGGCAGCGTCGCGGTGAAGACCGCGAGCAGCGTCACACTGAGGGCGCTGACGGCGAGGCCGAGAATCAGCCCCAGGCTCGGCCGGGGCCCGAAGACCGTGCCGACCAGCAGCAACCCGACGGCGCCGGCGACGCCGTAGGCAAAGAGCAGCGGTGCCAGCAGGCTGAGGTCGACGCCGAGGCCGTCGAGCAAAAACGGCGTGATGTAGGTGTAGAAGCTGTAGTGGCCGATCATTGTGATGCCGGTGATGAAGCAGATCAGCACCACCGCCGACACGGTCGCGTCGCGCGGCCCCGTCGCCTTCTTGCCGGTCTTCCCTGAAGCGGATGCCGGTGCCCCGGTCGAATAGCGCGCTACCGGTGGAAGAAACTTCCACACCAGCACCGCGCCGACGAGCATCAGGCCGGCCAGCAGGACGAACGACAGGCGCCAGCCGAGCAGATGGCCGCCCATGGTGCCGAGCGGAACGCCGAAAACGAATGCGAGGGTGCCGCCGGCGACCGTGATTGACACGGCGCGGCCGATCTGCGCCTTCGGCACGAGGTGGCCGGCGTAGGCGCCGACGACCGACCAGAACAGGCCGTGCGCGACGCCGCCGAGCACCCGGGCGGCGACAACCAACTCGTAGGTCGGCGCGATCGCGGTGAGGATGTTGCTGACCGCGAAGATGATCAGCACGACGATGATCAGGCCGTGGCGGGGAAAGCGGCGGGTCCAGATCGCGACGGGCGCGCTCGTGAGCACGACCGTGAACGCGAACCAGGACACGAGCAGCCCGATCTGCGATTCGGCGACGTTCAGGCTGCGGCTCATCTCGGGCAGCAGCCCGGTCGGCAGCATTTCGCTCGTCACCGAGAGAAAAACTGCGGCGGCGAGGGTGATCAGGCCAACCCACGGGAACGGCGGGTCGGTCTTGTCAGGGGGCGTGCCGGGAACGACCCGGATCGACCCGGTGGGCAGAAAGATGCTGGCGGTGTTGGTCATGGTGGTAGTTGCACTATTCGCACTGGGAAGTCGAGAGGCGGCACTAACCACGAGACCGGTGGGACCATTCACACCGAGATCGAAGCCACTCGACTACGCGCCGACGTGCGCGCCCGGGGCCGACTTGTTCAGCACGACCAACACGCAGTCTACCCGGGTGCCCTGTTCAGGCAAGGTGAACGACGGATGGCGGCGGGGCATCCGCTATCGCCCAGCGGGTATTCTAAGCGGATGACTTCTCCTGCCTCGCACCCGCACCACTGGGTGATCACCCTCGTCTGCGCCGACCAGCCCGGCATCGTGCACGCCATCACCGGCGCGATCGTGCAGGCCCAGGGCAACATTCTCGAGAGCCAGCAGTTTTCCAGCGACGACACCGGCCGCTTCTTCATGCGCCTGCAGGTGGAATCCCCCGCGGCGCAGGCCGAACTGGCCGCGGTGCTCAAGCCGGTCATCGAGCGCTACGACATGGATGCCGTCGTCGACGTCGTCGGCCGACCGCTGCGCACCCTCGTGCTCGCCTCGACCGCCGGCCACTGCGTGAACGACCTGCTGTTTCGCCAGCGCGGCGGCCAGCTGCCCATCGACGTGCCGCTCGTGCTGAGCAACCATGGCACGCTGCGCGACCTCGTCGGGTTTTACAGCGTGCCCTTCGAATCGCGCCCGATCACGGATGCCGCGAGCAAGGCCGCCTTCGAGGCCCGCGTGCTGCAGGCGGTCGAGGAGCTCGATATCGAACTCGTGGTGCTCGCCCGGTACATGCAGATCCTCTCCCCCGAACTCTGCGAGGCGCTCGCGGGCCGGGCCATCAACATCCATCACTCGTTTTTGCCCGGGTTCAAGGGCGCCAACCCCTACCGTCAGGCGCACGCGCGCGGCGTGAAGCTGATCGGCGCGACCGCGCACTTCGTGACCGGCGAGCTCGACGAGGGCCCGATCATCGAGCAGAACGTGGTGCGCGTGGACCACTCGCGCACGCCCGCGGAGCTTGTGGCCATCGGCCAGGACGAGGAGAGCCGCACCCTGACGACCGCGGTCAAGTGGTTCGCCGAGAACCGCGTGCTGGTCGACGGCATCCGCACGATCATCTTCAAGTAAGTACGCCGCCCGGCTCTGCAGATCGGCCCACCCGGTTTCGATACGCGGGCGTGGGGCGTGCCCGCTACTCAACCAGCGAGCCTCCGCTGGTTGAGCCTGCGCGCGCAGCGCGCCGGTCGAAACCGGGCGAGCCGACCTCCAGGCTGCGGGAGAACCAGCCGCCGGTCGCTAAGATTGGTGGGTGACAAATACCCGCGCAACGCCCCAGGTCGGCCCCAACGACATCGTGCGCCTCGTGCTCGAACTGTTCGCCTTCGTCACCCTCGGCATCTGGGGTTTTCTCGGCTGGCCGCTGCCGTGGCCGGGCGTGCTCGTGGGCATCGCGGCACCGGCCTTCGCCATTTTGCTGTGGGCGCTGTTCCGCTCACCGAAGGCCGTCTTCACGCTCGACACCTTCGGCAAGGCCCTGATCGAAATCGCCGTCTTCGGCGCAGCCGCCCTCGCCTGGTGGGACCTGGGCCTGGGCCTGATCGGCCTCGTGTTCGCCGTCATCGCCACGATCAGCGGCGTGCTCACCGGCCGCAAAGAGCTCTCGAACTAGAGTCGCTCAGCTCGCGAGCCAGCCCTGCGCCGCATACACGTCGGCCTCGGTGACGCCGTGCCCGCCCGAGCGGCGCACCTGCCGCACGCGTGCGCCGCGCTGCTCGAGCTCGGCCGCGAGCGCGTCGACACTCGGCAGCGGCGCCATCGGGTCGCTCTCACCGTTCAGCAGCAACACGCTCGTGCCGCTCAGGACTGCGGTCGCGTCCCGGCCGGGAAGCGGGTGCATCCCGGAGAACGCGATCACTCGCGCCACGGTCGACGGATGCCGCAGCGCCGTGGCGAGGGCCACGTTCGCGCCGTTCGAGAACCCGACGGCGACGACCGGGCGGTGACCGAGCCCGTACTGGGCGCGGGCCGCAGTCACGAAGCCGACCAGCTCGTCGGCACGCACCTCGACGTCCTCGAGGTCGAAGACCCCCTCGGCGAGGCGGCGAAACCACCGGTTCATGCCGTTCTCGGTGACACGTCCGCGCGGGGCGATGACCGCGGCCGCCGGGTCGAGGGCGTCGGCGAGACCGAGCAGGTCGTGCTCGGTGCCGCCGGTGCCGTGCAGCATCAGCAACACCGGGCGCTCGGCCGCACCCTCCCGGTAGACGTGCGGCCAAGCGGCCAGCAGCGCCGCGGCATCCGTCTCGGTGCCGGAATTCGCGTTCGGGCTCATACGACGAGCGCGGGGTTGTTGGCGGCGGGCACGGTGATCGGCACGACGGAGTGTTCGATGGCCTCGCGGCTCGGCTCGAGCCACGGCGGCAGCTTCAGCGAGCGGCCCAGTTCGAGCAGCGGTTCGTCGATGTCGAAGCCGGGGGTGTCGGTCGCGATCTCGAAGAGCACTCCGCCGGGTTCGCGAAAGTAGATCGAGGTGAAGTAGTCGCGGTCGAGGATTTCGGTGACTCCGTAGCCGCGGGCGACGAGTTCTTCGCGCCAGTCGGCCTACGTCGCACGGTCGGGCACGCGGAAGGCGACGTGGTGAACGGTGCCGCCGGCGGTGAGCCCGGCGTGCCCGTTGGGGTCGGCGATCACGTCGACGAGCGCACCGGGATCACCGTTACCGGCACCCACCCGGGTGCGGTTGCCCTCTTCGGAGATGATGCGCATGCCGAGGTCACGGGTGAGCACCTGCAGCGTGCCGGTCGGGTCGGCGACGGTCAGCACCGAGGAGTGCTGGCCGCGCACCGCATACTCGGCGGGAACGTCGGCGGAATCCCACGGGTCGCGCGGGTCGATCGTCGACGATGCGACGAGGTCGAGGCCGAGGCCGTCGGGATCGCGCAGGGACAGGCGCTCTTCGGTGGACGACGTCGAGGTGATCGCGGATTCGACGCCGAGGTCGGCGAAGTGCTTCTGCCACCAGCCGAGGCTTCCGGCCGGCACCGAGAAGGCGGTGCTGGTGGACTGCCCGACGCCGTGCACGCCCGAGCGCACTCCCGTCCACGGGAAGAAGGTCAGCAGCGACCCGGGCCGGCCCGAGTCGTCACCGTAGTAGAGGTGGTACGTGCCGGGGTCGTCGAAGTTGACGGTGCGCTTGACCAGCCGCAGGCCGAGGCCGGTGACGTAGAAGTCGACGTTGCGCTGGGGTGCACCGGCGATGGCGGTGACGTGGTGGAGTCCGGAGGTGAGGACGGTCATGGGAGGGCCCTTCTGAAGTGGTGGGGTGTCGCCCAGCCTAGGCGATATGTATGCAAACGCATGATTACCGGTGGGTATTCCCAGCCGAGGGTCAGCGCCGGGCCTCGCGGGGCATCCGCAGGGCGTAGCCGGCCGCGCCGAGCAGGAACAGGGCTCCCACCAGAAACGCCGCCTGGTAGGACACCGTGTCGACGAGCCAGCCCGCGACGAGCGGCCCCACGATCGCGCCGGCGTCGGCGAACATCGAGAACACGGCCACTGGGCGCCCGCCGCGCGAGCCCGCCGCGTCGCCGAGGGCCGCGCCGGGCGCGGTGCCCATGAACGCGGCCGCGACGCCGTAGAGGCAGAGCAGACCGCCGAGCACCCAGATGTTCGGCGCGAACGGCACCGCCATGATCACGACGGATGCCGCCGCGAACGCCCCGATAATCGCCGGCCGCCGCCCGACGGTATCGATGAACCGGGCCGCGGGGGCCAGCGCCAGGGTCTGGGCGACCGCCGCGCACGCGAAGGCGATGCCGGTCCACGCGGTCGGGCCGCGAAGCACCTCCACGATGAGCACCGGAATGAGCGCGGCGCGCACGCCGAGCGAGGTCCAGCCCTGGGCGAAGTTGGCCAGGCACGCGGCGCGAAACCTCGGGTCGGCGAGCACCGTGCGAAACGGGAGCGCGGCATCCGTCGGAGCGATCGTGGCCGCAGCCGAACCGCGGGCCGGGCGCAACATGATGACGCCGATCAGCCCGGCGATCGCGAGGGTGCCGGCGTAGAAGAAGAACGGGGCTGTCAGCGAGAGCGTCGCGAGCAGGCCGCCGATCGCCGGGCCGGCCATGCCGCCGATCAAAAAGCCGCCCTGGTAGAAGCCGAGCGCCCGGGCGCGCAGCGTCGACGGGGTCGAGGCCAGCAGCAGCGTCATGGCCGAGACCGAGAACATGGCCGAGCCGATGCCGCCCGCGCCGCGCAGCATCAGCAGCTGCGGGTAGGTGTCGGCCAGGCCCGCGAGGCCGCTCGAGACCGCGACGATGCCGATGCCCACCGCGAGAATGGTGCGTTCCCCCGCCCAGTCGATGAGCCGCGGCACGAACGGGCTCGCGACCAGGCGCATGAGCGCGAAGGCGCTGAGCACCGCGCCGACCTCGAGGTAGCCCACGTCGAAGCTGCGCACATAGACCGGCAGCACCGGCACGACCACGCCGAAGCCGACCATGACGAAGAAGGCGACGACCCCGAGCACGTACACTTCGCGGGCGAGCCGGGGTTTCGGCAGCTGGTCGGAGGTCATCCGTTCAGCCTAAGCGCCGTCCGGGCCCGCGTCGGCGCGGCTGCGGGGCGGCGCCACGAGCCGGCCGCGGTGAGACCCCCCCCCCCCACCAAGCACGGTTGTGCCCGGCCAATACCATGCATTTTCGGGGTGTCACCCCCGCACGCCGCCGGCTACCGCAGGCGCAGGCGCGCGGTCGGGCTCTCGTCTCCCGCGACGGTCGCGGTGCCCGCCCAGCTGGCGCTCACCCGGTGGGTTCCGGCCTTGAGGTCGGGCAGGGTGAACCGAGCCCGGCCGCCGCGGCCGAGTTGCACGGTGTAGTCGCGGTTGTCGACGGAGACGACGACCGCGCCGGTCTGGGCCGTGTCGCCGCTGAGCACCCGAATGCGCGCGGTGATCGTGCGGCCGACGGATGCCTCCCTGCGGTTGAGCGTGAGCGTCACCTCCGACGCGGCCAACACCTGCACCCCGCTCGACACGGCGAGCGCCGGCGAGAACCCGTCGGCGGTCGCGGTGACGACGAGGGTGATCGTGGCGCCGGCCGCAGCATCCGTCACCCGGTAGCGCACACCGGTCGCACCGGGAATATCGACCCCGTCGGCCTGCCAGCGGTAGGCGAAGTCCAGCTGGGCCGGGTCCCATTCGCCGGCCCGGGCGCGCAGGGTGCGCCCGACCTCGGGGGTGCCGGTGATGGTCGGTGGGGATTGGTTGGTGGCGACTTCGAGCGGTGGCACGCCCGGGTCATCGGGGTCGTCGGGGTCGGTCGGACCGCCGGGGTCAACCGGGCCACCGGGCCCGCCCGGGCCCACCGCCCCCGGGGCGACCGTCAGTACGGTGCGCACGCCGGTGTCGCCGTATTCAACGACGCCGAGGTATGGGGTGCCGGCCGGCAGATCGGCCCAGGACAGTGAAGCCCAGGACAGGCCGATGTTCGCCGTGGACCCCGCGGTGCCGGCCAGGGTCGACGGCGTGGCGGTGAAGGTTCCGCTGCCGGATCCGCTTGGAACGACGTAGGTGGTCAGCGTGAAGTCACTGGCTCCCTCGAAGGTGTTGATGACGACCTGGTAGGAGCCGGCCGGGGCTTCGGGAATGTCGACCCGTTCGTCGCTCGCGCTGCTCTGCGAGTCCCACATCACCGACTCTTCTCCGGGCCGGTCGAGAAAGATGTTCAGGTCAAGGTCGGCGCCGTCACCGATCGAATCGAGGTCGAAGCGCACAAAGCGGCTGCCGGCCGCAATATCGACGCTGTACCGGAATTCGTCGCCGGTGGCGGCGCTTCCGGTGACCGGGCTGGCCGCGTCGTCGGGGTTCGGCAGCCGCGCCCCGGGCGTCAACCCGCTGACGTTCAGCGGCACCGAACCGGTCGCGCCGGGGGTCACGGGAACGCTCACCGATCCGGTCGCGCCGCTGCCGCCGACGGATGCGGGAGCCTGCAGGTCAACGGGTTCGTCGCCGACCCCGACAGCTACGGCGGCCGTGCCGTAGCCGCCGAGGAGTGCGGCAACGAGTACGGCCGTCAGGCCGGCGCGGGCCGGGTTTCGACCGGATGAGGAGGGGGAGAGTGTTGCGGCGTGACGGTGGAGCGGTGACCTGACTGCAGAACTCACGAGTGTTCCAATCGGGAGAACGGGCCCCCGACGGAAACCCACGTCTGGTGAATCTAGTCGATCCGGGCCCCCTCCTCTAGGGGCAGACCCAAGAATTCCTCACAAACGGCCCGCGCCAGCGACCAGCCTCCCCGCGCAGGCTCGCCGCGGGGAGGCGATCAGCGGCTACCGGGTGACGCGCAACCGTTCCGCACCGCTCATCGAGCCGGTGACGAGGTCGCTGCCGGCGTACGCCGCCGACACCCGATACCCGCCGCGGGCCAGGTCGGTCAGGGTGACCTGGCCGTACCCGCGCGCGTTCAGCATCACGTCAAAGTGCCGGTCACCGACCCGCACGTCGACGGTTCCGGTGACCGGGCCGTCGCTCATCACCTTCACGCCGATCGTGACCTTCTGGCCGACGGATGCCGTGGCCCGGCTCAGCCAGACCCGGGTTTCGGACGCGTACTTCACGACCACGGGCTCGGCCGGGGAGCCGGCGACGGCGCCCTCCGGCGTGCGCGCGGTGACGAGAGCCGACAGCGCGGAGCCGCGGTCGGCATCCGTCACCCGGTAGCGCGCCCGGGTCGCGCCGGGGATGTCGACGCCGTCGGACTGCCACTGGTAGCCGAACGTGAGGTCGGCGCTGGCCCACTCGCCGGTGTTCACCCGCAGGGTGCGGCCGGCCTCGGCTTTTCCGGTGATCACCGGGCGCACGACGTTGACCGGGGTGGCCGGGGCGGTGTCCTCAGTGGTGTCGATGCGCACGGTCGTGTACTGCGTGACGCCGGCGTCGAAGGCGTAGCCGATGGCGGCGACGAAGACGGAGTTCGGGGCCAGCCCGCTCCAGGAATAGGTGTAATTCGTCGGAACACCCGCTTCAGTGTCCAGTTCGAATGGCGTGACGGTCTGGGTGCCGGCCGATGAGGTCACCGTCGAACCGAAGGTGCGCAGCACGAAATCGGTGGCCGGTCCGAAGCTGCGCACGGCAACCCGGAACTCGTTGACCGAGGGCAGCACGAAGACTTCCTGCGCCTCGCTCGCGGTCGGGCCTGGTTCGACGGCCGTGCCCACCGGGCCGCCGACCCCGTCGGCGCCAAAGATCAGCAGGTCCACATCGGCCGCCGGGTTAGACAGCTCAATCTCGAATCGTGACAGCACGAGCGAAGCCGGCAACGTGACGAGGAAGGACTGCTGGTCGATCCCGCTGATCGAGCCGGTGATCGGACTGGCGGGGTCATCGGGGTTCGGCACCGGCACGCCGGGGGCCAGCCCGGACGCGGTGATGCGCACCACACCGGTCGCCCCCGGGGTGACCGGCACCGTGATCGAACCGGATGTCCCGGTGCCGGTGACGAGCGCCGGCGCCACGAAGTCGGCGGCCGGGTCGGCAGTGCCCGGCTCGGGGGTCGTCGGGGCAGGGGTCGTCGGGGCAGGGCTCGTCGGGGCAGGGGCCGATGCCGCGGCGAGCGCCGCGGCATCCGCTTCGGGAGAGAGCACCTCGGTCGCCGCGGGCGGCAGCTCGTCGGCGAAGGCACCGACTACTCCGAGCGGGGCGAGGGCTGCCAGCAGCGCGACGGTCACCGCCGCGGCGACCCCCCGGCGGTGCAGCACGCCGTGCAGCGGAGGTGTGGAGCGCTGAAGAGAAACGGAGTGGGTCTCGGGCTGGGCTGGTCGATTCACGTTCGGTTCCCGTCGTTGGGGCGAAGCGCGCCGAAACCCCGGTGGATTTCGCGTCGGGGGGACCCTAGCCCGAGCGGCGGATCCGAACTAGGGCAGCCTCAGGATTCGCTGAGCGCGACCTGCGAGCTCGCCGAGCCTCGGAGTCATTGCAGGGCGCCGATGATCGCCCCCATCACGGTGAACGACACCACGGCGTAGGACCCGTTGATGTAGAACAGGGTGAGGCTGCGCCGCTCGAACAGGTATGTCATGCCGCAGAAGGCGGCAGCGAAGGTGGCTCCGGTGGCGATGCCGGCGAAGACCCCGAACCCGAAGCCGCCGTCGCCGATGAACGCGGCGAGGCTGGCCGCCATCACGAGTGCCAGCAGAAACGACCCGATAAAGATGCGGGCGGCGCCGGTCGTCAACTGTTCGTCGGTGACCCCCGCTGCGCGCTGCCAGGGCTTCGCGAACAGCAGCGAATACCAGAGCCCGCCGATCAGAAAGGTGGAGAGGGCCCCGAGCAGCACCGCGAGCCAGTTGATCGACACGTCCATGATCGCTCCTCAGAGTGAGATTCAGGTCAGAGTGAGATTCAGGCCTTGTGCAGCATGCGCCCAGAATAGTCCCGCCCGGCCGCAGCGGGGCTCCCCGGGCGGGCCGGCACGCGAACGCCGGCCGCGGCATCCACTCGCCCGCCGATCGCCCGCAGGGCGTTGAAGATGGTGATGAGGTCGACGGCCTCCTGGCTGAGGGCGCCGGCGGTGGCCGGGATCAGGCCGAACGCCGCGACGAGCATCAGGACAAGGCTCAGGATGATGCCGATCCAGATGCTCTGGAGGGCGATGCGGACGGTGTCCTGGCCGATGCGCACGGCCCGCACGGTGCGGGAGACATCGTCGAGAAGAATGACGACGTCGGCGGATTCGCTCGCGGCCGTTGACCCTTTCGCGCCCATCGCGATGCCGATGTCGGCGACCGCGAGTACCGGCGCGTCGTTGACGCCGTCGCCCACCATGATCACCGGTCGTTCTGTCAGCCCGCGCACCGTGTCGACCTTGTCGCTCGGCAGGCAGTCCGCCTGTACCCGGGTGATGCCGACCTGCGCGGCGACGTGCTCGGCGGTCGCCCGGGCGTCGCCGGTGAGCATGATGCTGTTCCGAACACCGAGCCGCCCGAGCGCGTCGACGGTTGCGCGGGCGTTGTCCCGCACGGTGTCGCTCGCCACGATGCACCCGGCGTAGGCCCCGTCGACGGCGAGGTAGATGGCCAGTTCCCCGCCGCTCAGCGCCGTCGCCACGGCGGCCGGCGCGCGGTCCCTGATGAAGGACAGCTTGCCCACGGCGACCTCGCGGTCACCGAAACGCGCGACCACCCCGTGGGTGGCGATCTCCCGGGCCGAGTCGGCCGGGGTCAGCACGAGGCCGCGGTCGCGGGCGGCGCCGATGACGGATGCCGCGAGCACGTGGCTCGAATACTGCTCGGTCGACGCCGCGAGGGTGAGCAGGGTGTCGGAGTCGAAACCGGCCTCGGCGCGCACCTCGGCGATCGCGGGGGTGCCGTAGGTGAGGGTTCCGGTTTTGTCGAAGACGACCGTGCGGGCCCGAGCGAGGGACTCGAGCACGCCGGCACCCTTCACGATGATGCCGTTGCGGGCGGCGCGGCTCATGCCCCCCATGAAGGCGACCGGCGCGGCCAGCAACAGCGGGCACGGGGTCGCCACGACGAGCACCTCGGCGAACCGCACGGGGTCGCCGGAGAGCGCCCAGGCCAGTCCGGCGATGAGGAGCGACACGGCCGTGAACGGCACGGCGTAGCGATCGGCGAGACGCACCACCGGTGCCTTGCTGGTGGACGCCTCCGCGACGAGCGCGATGATGCGCTGGTACTGGCTGTTTTCGGCGGTCGCGGTGGCTTGAAGGGTCGCCGCTGCCTGCCCGTTGATCGAGCCGCTCAGAACCGGCTCGCCCGCGGTGTGTTCTACGGGCAGGCTTTCCCCGGTCAGCGACGACTCGTCGAAACTCGCACTCGCCGTGAGCAGCGTGCCGTCGACCGGAACGATCTCGGCTGGCCGCACGAGCAGCAGATCCCCGAGGCGCACCTCGGTGGCGGGGATGTCGTCGATTTCCGTGGCGGCAGCGTCGTCGGCGCCGCCAGGCCTGATGCGGTGCGCGATCTGCGGCGCGCGGGTGAGCAGGGCCGTGAGTTCGCGGGTGGCCCGGCCGGCCGCGTAGTCCTCGAGCGCGGCCCCGCCGGTGAGCATGAGAACGATGAGCAGGGTGGCGATGTATTCGCCGACCGCCACGGTGGCCACGATGGCGATAACCGCGAGCAGGTCCACTCCGAAGGTTCCCTGGCGGAGCCTCTTGATCATGCCGACGCTCTCGATGCCGGCCACGACCAGGCCGAACGAACTGAACAACCATCGCGGCGCATCCGTCGCCCCGGCTAGCCAGAGAACCAGACCGAGCACGCCGACGATCACGGTCGCGACGAGCAACGGATAGCGAAATACGCGGCCTGAAATGCGCTTCATCCCTCGATTGTTCACCCGGGCGTGCCGCTCCGCCAGCAAGGTGAGGCTGCGCTCATCGGCCGCCCGGCACTCGTCGCGCCGCCTCCCCTACCGCTTCACGCGCAGCCGCACCGCGTCGCTCTCGATCGGGGCCACGATGTCGCTGCCGGCGTAGTACGCCGTGACCTTGTACGAGCGCGGCGGCAGCCCGGACAGCGTCACCTGCCCGGTCTGGTTCGCGTCGAGCGGCACCTGGTAGCGCAGCGCGCCGACCCGCAACTCGACGTTGCCGGACACCTTCGAAAAGCTGCGGATGGCCACGGTCGCCACCGTCGACTCCTCCGGCCCGATGGTGCTCGCGCTGAGTTCCACGGTCGGGAACACCCTCTCCTTCACGTAGACCCCGCCCGAGATGGCGGTGCCGGCGATCAGGCCCGGCGCCCGCGCGGTGACCTTCACCGTGAGGGTCGCCCCCGCGACGGAGTCGTTCACCCGGTAGCGTGCGTCGTTCGCCCCGAAGATATCGCTGCC
The DNA here is from genome assembly GCF_003602235.1 of Cryobacterium melibiosiphilum. GTDB lineage: Bacteria > Actinomycetota > Actinomycetes > Actinomycetales > Microbacteriaceae > Cryobacterium > Cryobacterium melibiosiphilum. Next base: position 24,406 of record NZ_QZVS01000094.1, on the reverse strand, counting down.
GTTGGCCTGCCACTGGTAGAAGAACTCGAGGCCCTTCGGGGTCCAGGTGCCGGTCTTCGCCCGCAGCGTTCGCCCGTCTTCGGGCACCCCCACGATCGTCGGCGGGCTCACGTTGACGGCGGTGACGACGGATGCCGCCCCCGGGTCCACCTCGAGCACCGTTCGGGCGTTCCCGCCGTACTCGACGAGTCCGAGGTAGCCCGGGCCCGCCTGCAGGCCCGACCAGTTCAGCGTGTAGGAAGCCGGCACCGCCGCGGTCGCCGGCACGGCCGCCGGTGTCGCGCTGAGAGCGCCGACCCCGGGACCGGCCGGCAGCAGGTAGGTGTCCAGGGTGAAGTCGGAGTACCCGCTCACCGCGGTCACCACCACCTCGTAGTCGCCGGGGATCGGGTTGGGCAGGTTGATCTGTTCGTCGGCCGCACCGGTCTGGGATTCGAACTGCACCGACTCGTCGCCGGGAACCTCAACGTAGGCGTTGAGGTCGAGGTTGGCGCTGTCCCCGATCGAGTCGAGGTCGAGGCGCAGAAAACGCAGGCCCGCGGGCACGGTCACGATGTACGTGGTGTCCTCACCGGGCACGGTGAACCCGGACGTCGGGCTCGCCGGGTCGTCGGGGTTGGGCTGGCGTGCCGCCCGCACGAGGCCGCTCACCGCCAGTGGCACGGTGCCGGTGGTGTCGGGCGTGAACTCGACGGCGACCGATCCGCTGGTGCCGGTCCCGGCGACGGATGTCGGCACCAGCGGCGCCGCGGCGGCCGGCGGCGGGTTGACTCCCCCGCCGACGACAGTGGCGACCAGGGCGCCGACAGCGACGGCGGCGACCAGCGCACTGCGACGGGAACGGCGTTGGGTATCGGTCCGGGCGGGCCCCGGCGCGGCGGGCATGACAAAAGTTTTCACGAGACGAGCCACTCCATCCGCCGACGCTCCAACAGTCCGACTCGGCGGCGGCACCGGCTGCACCGACAAATCCACGTTTGCAGAATCTAGTGCATTCCCGTCCTGTGCCTCCAGACCCAACACAAAAGCCGGCAGCCGTCGCGGGTGCGCGGTCGAGCATCCGCTTGCCTCGCAGGCCTGCCGGGTCTGTGCCCGGTCGCGGCCGAGCCAGTTTGGCACGCGAAAGGCCCCGACCAGTGCGGTCGGGGCCTTCGGGACGTGCGGGGGCGGAGGCTACTTGCCCAGGCGCGCCTGCAGGTTCTCGGCGAGCGAGGCGAGGAATTCCTCGGTCGTCTGGTACGGCTGCTCCGGGCCGACCAGCAGGGCGAGGTCCTTGGTCATCTTGCCGCTCTCGACGGTCTTGATGACGACGTCTTCGAGGGTGAGGGCGAACTCGGCCAGGGCCGGGTTGGAGTCGAGCTTGGCGCGGTGCGAGAGGCCCCGCGTCCAGGCGTAGATCGACGCGATCGGGTTCGTCGAGGTGGGCTTGCCGAGCTGGTGCTGGCGGTAGTGACGCGTCACCGTGCCGTGAGCGGCCTCGGCTTCGACGATCTTGCCGTCGGGGGTGGACAGAACGCTGGTCATCAGGCCGAGCGAGCCGAAGCCCTGCGCGACGGTGTCGGACTGCACGTCGCCGTCGTAGTTCTTGCAGGCCCAGAGGTAGCCACCCTCCCACTTCATGGCCGAGGCGACCATGTCGTCGATGAGGCGGTGCTCGTAGGTGAGTCCGGCCGCTTCGTAGCCGGCCTTGAACTCGGTGTCGAAGATGTCCTGGAAGATGTCCTTGAAACGACCGTCGTAGGCCTTCAGGATGGTGTTCTTCGTCGACAGGTAGACCGGCACGTTGCGCTCGAGGCCGTAGGCCAGGGTGGCGCGGGCGAAGTCGGTGATCGACGAGTCGAGGTTGTACATGCCCATGGCGACGCCGTCGCCCGGAGCGTTGAAGACCTCGAAGGTCGACGGTTCGCTGCCGTCTTCCGGGGTGAAGGTCATGCTGAGCGTGCCCTTGCCCTGAAAGCGGAAGTTGGTGGCCTTGTACTGGTCGCCGTAGGCGTGGCGGCTGATGATGATCGGCTTGTTCCAGCCGGGCACGAGGCGCGGGATGTTGCTGATGACGATGGGTTCGCGGAAGATCGTGCCGCCGAGGATGTTACGGATGGTTCCGTTGGGCGAGAGCCACATCTTCTTCAGGCCGAATTCCTCGACGCGGGCCTCGTCGGGGGTGATGGTCGCGCACTTGACGCCCACACCGTGCTTCTCGATGGCGTGTGCCGCATCGATGGTGATCTGGTCGTTGGTCTCGTCGCGCTTCTGGATCGAGAGGTCGTAATACTCGAGGTCAATGTCCAGGTAGGGGTGGATGAGCGTGTCCTTGATGGCGTGCCAAATAATGCGCGTCATCTCGTCGCCGTCAAGTTCAACGACCGTTCCTTCAACCTTAATCTTCGACAATGGCTTCTCCTCCGCGGTTCGACGGCCCACTATGGCCGTCTGCAAGCTTACTAGAGACTCGTAACTATCTTGACATCGAGATATATTCCCCCGTTCGGGGACGTTCCGGGGGTGGTCCCGGCCCGTGATGCACCCCGATCGGGTACCGGCGAGCCCGGGGGCACGTTAGCCTGAGCACATGGGTGAGCTGAGACTGGAAGAACTGTCCGCACGTAACATCGTTGCCGCCAACAACCTGAGCCTGAAACCGGGACAGGAAGCGTTCGTGGCGCCCGTCTCCTACTCAGTGGCGGCATCCGTCATCAATCCCGCGACCGCGTGGCAGCGTGTTGTGCTGCTCGACGACCAGGTCGCCGGCTTCATTCACGGCAACTTCGACCCGAATTCCGAGCATGAAGAGTTTCGGGCCTGCATCTGGCGCATCAACGTCGACGCCGGCGCCCAGGGTCAGGGTGTGGGCAAGTTCGCCTCCGACGCCCTCGCCGAAGAGGCCCGCGCCCGCGGCTTCGACCACATCAACGTGATCTGGGAACCGGGAGACGACGGCCCCGGGGCATTCTTCCACCGCATCGGCTTCGTCGACGTGGGCGAAACCCAGTACGGCGAGACCATCGGCGCCCTGCAGCTCTAAGACTTTTTTGAGAGCGGATGCCCATGGCCGGGACTTCGGATGACGCGGCAGCGCCGCCGCGCGGCGAGGCCTTCGCCGAGCACGTGCTCGCCATCGTCGACTCGATCCCGCCGGGCCGGGTGATGACCTACGGCGACATCGCCGCGGTGCTCGGCAGTCGCGCGGCGCGCACGGTCGGGCAGGTCCTCGCGCACAGCGGCGGCACCGTGCCGTGGTGGCGCGTGGTGCGGCACGGCGGGCATCCGCCGCCCGGCCTCGACGAGCGCGCCCGCGCTCACTACGAGACCGAGGGCACTCCCCTGCTCGACGCGCCGACGGATGCCGCCTATCGCGTCGACTACGCCGCCGCCCGCTGGTCACCCGGCCGCCCCTGACCCGCCCGCGGCCGGTCCCACCCCGTCGCGGCACTCGTTAGCTCTCGCGGCACTCGTTCTCTCGAGTGCCGGCCGACGCAACGAGTGCCGCGACGCGACACCACCCCTCGGGACGGCCGTGGTGGCCCGGTGCTACCGTGCTGCGCATGACACGCGATCCGGTCGCCAGCAATCCCGAGCACTACAGTGTGCTGTTCGAAAATGATCGGGTGCGGGTGCTCGAGTACTCTGACACTCCGGGAGACGCGACAACCCCGCACAGCCACCCCGACAGCGTCATGGTGACCCTCAGCGCGTTCACTCGCCGGCTCTCCGCCGAAGCGACGACCACGGGGATCGGGCCGACCCTCGACGTGGAGCTGCCGGCCGGCGCGGCACGCTGGCTTCCCGCCCAGACGCACTCGGGCGAGAACATCGGAACCACCCCGACCCACACGATCTTTGTGGAACTCAAGGGTGAGCATCCGCTGCCCGCACAGACGACGGATGACCCGCCGCTCGGCCCCGACGCAGGCTAGACCAGGGAGTCCCGCCAGGCCGCGTGCAGCTTCGCGAACCGCCCGGTGCCGGCGATCAGGTCGTTCGGGGTGCCGTCTTCGACGATGATTCCGTTCTCCATCACGAGCACCCGGTCGGCGATCGCGACCGTCGACAGGCGGTGCGCGATGATCACGGCGGTGCGGTCACTCAGCAGGGTCTGCAGGGCTTCCTGCACGAGCCGCTCGCTCGGGATATCGAGCGACGACGTGGCCTCATCAAGAATCAAGACCGCCGGGTCGGCGAGAAAGGCCCGGGCGAACGAGATCAGCTGGCGCTGCCCGGCCGAGACCCGGCCGCCGCGCTTATTCACGTCGGTGTCATAGCCGTTCGGCAGCTGCGAGATGAAACCGTCGGCGCCCACGGCACGCGCGGCCGCCCGAATTTCTTCGTGGGAGGCATCCGGCTTGCCGATCGCGATGTTCTCCGCGACGCTGCCGCTGAACAGGTACGCCTCCTGGGTGACCATGACGATCGCCCGGCGCAGGTCCTTGGGGTGCAGGTCGCGCAGGTCGACGCCGTCGAGCAGCACCCGGCCCTCGCTCGGGTCGTAGAAACGGCTCATCAGTTTGGCGAGCGTGGACTTGCCGGCACCGGTCGAACCGACCAGGGCGATGGTCTGGCCCGACGGAATCTCGAGGTCGAAGTGCGGCAGCACCACCCGGTCGGTCTTGTAGGCGAACTGCACGTTCGTAAACGACACCGTGCCCTTGGCCGTCCACAGGTCGACCGGGGTGGTCGGGTCGGGAACGCCCGGGCGCTCTTCGAGCACGCCGGAGATCTTCTCGAGCGCGGCCGCGGCCGACTGGTAGGAGTTGTAGAACATCGCCATCTCCTCGACCGGGTCGAAGAAGCGGCGGGTGTACAGCAGGGTGGCGAGCAGGGCGCCGATCATCAGGTCGCCCTCGACCACGCGGAAGCCGCCGACCAGCAGCACCGCGGCCACGGTCACGTTGCCGATCAACACGAGCCCCGGGTCGAACACGCCGAAGAGCTGGATGACCCGGGCATTCACGTTGCGGTAGTCCTCGACGAGGCCGCCGAACTGCGTGTTGTTGCGCTTCTCCTTGCGGAACGCCTTCACGGCACGGATGCCGGTCATGGTCTCGACAAAATGCACGATCAGGCTCGCCGAGGCGACCCGCGACTGCCGGAACAGGGTCTGCGAGCGCACCTGGAACCAGCGGGTCAACACGGCCAGCGGAAGAAGCGCACCGAACAGCACGAGGCCGCTCGTGCCGTCGACCAGGAACAGCGCGATCGCCGTGAACAGCATGTACAGCACGCCCTGCACGAGCTGGTTGATGCCCGAGTCGAGCAGCTCGCGGATGGCGTCGAGGTCGCTCGTCTGCCGGCTGATGATGCGCCCCGAGGTGTACGACTCGTGAAACTCGAGGCTCAGCTTCTGGGTGTGCAGAAACACCCGCTTGCGCAGGTCGATCAGCACGCTCTGGCTGACCCGGGCGGCGAGCACGGTGTACCAGGCGATCAGGAGCGCGCCGCAGACCCCGGTGACGAGGTAGACCGCGCCGGTCGCGGCGAGTGGAACCCAGTCGTTGGCCAGCAACGCCGGAAGCCCGCGGTCGATGCCGAGGGCGATCAGGGCCGGGCCGGCGACCTGCGCGGCGGTCGAGACGACCACGACGAGCATCGCGAGAATCACCTGCCCCCGCACGGGAATCAGCAGCGAACCGAGCAGCCGCAGCGAGCGCTGGCGAATCTGGCGGCTCTCGGCCTTGGTGAAATCGTGGCGTTCTTCGCCGGCTACTCCGGTGACGCTCACAGTGCCTCCTCCGCACGTTCGGCCTCGCGTTTGACTTCGTCTTCGAGGCTCGAGATGACGAAGCTGTAGTGCTGATTGCTGGCCAGCAGCTCGGAGTGGGTGCCGACCGCGGTGATGCGGCCGTCTTCGAGCAGCGCGACGCGGTCGGCGAGCATGACCGTCGACGGCCGGTGCGCCACGATCAGGGTCGTCGTGGAGACGAGCACCTCGCGCAGTGCCGCTTCCACGAGGGATTCGGTGTTCACGTCGAGCGCGCTGAGCGGGTCGTCGAGAATCAGCACGGCCGGCTGGGCGGCGACCGCCCGGGCGAGGGCGATGCGCTGGCGTTGCCCTCCGGACAGGCTCATGCCCTCCTCGCCGACCAGGGTGTCGACACCGTCGGGAAGGTCGTGCACGAAGCCCGCCTGGGCGATGTCCAGGGCGGAGGCGAGTGCGGCATCCGCTGCCTCGCTGGCCAGGCCCTCGCCGGTGGCATCGTTGAATTCGGCGCGGCCGAGCAACACGTTGTCGCGCACGGAGGCCGAGAACAGGGTGGCGTCTTCGAACGCCATCGCGAGGTGGCTGCGCAGTTCTTCGCGTCCGAGGCTGCGCACGTCGACGCCGTCGAGGGTGACGGCGCCGTCGGTGACGTCGTAGAGGCGGGTGGTGAGCGCGGTCAGGGTGCTCTTGCCGGAGCCGGTGAGGCCGACGAGGGCCATCGTCTCGCCGGGTTCGAGCACGAGGTTGACCCCGTCGAGCAGGTCGGGAAAGCGTTCGGGCGAGTCCGCGTAACGAAAGTGCACGTTGTCAAAGGCGAGACGGCCGCGCGGGTTGGCGAGGGTCGCCGCGTTCTCGGGGTCGACGATCTCGTTCGGGGTGTCCATGATGTCGAAGAAGCGGTCGGTCGCGGTGCGGGCGTCGAAGGTCATCGAGAGCAGAAAACCGATCGACTCGACCGGAAACCGCAGCACGGTCGCGGTGGCGAAGAAGGCGGCGAGCTCGCCCACGCTGAGGTCGCCCTGCGCGGTCAGCCAGACGCCGGTGATCAGGCAGATCGCGAAGGCCACGTCGGGAACCAGCAGCAGCCACAACCAGATTCCGGCGATCGCGCGGGCTTTCTCGATCTCGGTGCCGCGCAGGTCTTCGGCCTGGTGGGCGAAGTTTTTCAGCGCGAAGGAGCCACGACCAAAGGCTTTCAGCACACGGATGCCGTGCACCGACTCCTCGACGGCCGTCGCCAGGTCGCCGGCCTGGTCCTGGCTGCGCCGGGCGATCACCGAGTACTTCTCTTCGAAGACGTAGCCGTAGATCCAGATCGGGATCGAGCAGACGATGAAGATGAGGCCGAGCAGCCAGTTCATCGAGAACAAAATCACGACGCCGACGATGATGGTCAGAAAGTTGATCACGAGCAGCACGAGCCCGAACGACACCCAGCGGCGGATCAGGTTGAGGTCGCTGACGGCGCGGCTGAGCAGTTGGCCGCTCGGCCAGCGGTCGTGGAAGGTGACGGGCAGGTCTTGCAGCCGGGCATAGAGGCCGTTGCGCATGCGCGCCTCGATGTGGGTGCCGGGGGTCAGCACGAACCAGCGGCGCAGGGCTATCATGATGGCTTCGAGGACGCCGAGGCCCAGCACGATCCAGACGGCCGGCCAGATCTCTGACGAGTCCTGGGTGCTGAGGGGGCCGTCGACGAGGCCGGCGAGCACCTGCGGGATCGCGAGGGCCACCAGCCCGGCGAGCAGCGCGGCGAGCGCCCCGAGCGCGAGCCGCGGCAAGGCCGGGCGGGCATAGGGGTAGAGACGTAGCAGGGTGCGGAACGTGTTCCGCCGAGTGCTGGGCATGGTGTGTCCTGAACGACGGCGTTGTGCGCGGCCCGATCAGGCAGCCTTTCAGACTACGGCCGAAGGGGGCTAGACCGCAAATCTCGCGGTGGGTCGCGGTTGTCGAGCCTGTCGAGACGCCGCTCGCCGCGACCAGCGGCGCACATACCGTGCAGCGGCGCAGCAGCAGCAGGCGAGCGGTGTCTCGACGGGCTCGACAACCGCGCAGGGCTGGGCCCCGTGGGCTAGACCGCGGCGCCCAGTCGGGCCGCGGCCAGGCGTTCGGCGGCGGCGAGGGTCGTGATGCCCTCGGCGTGGGCATCCGCGAAGATCTGGCCGAGCACGTCGCCGATCGCCGCGACCCGGGTCGCGATCGCGGCTGCGTCGGCATCCGCTTCGCTCGCCATGGCGAGGAACACCACTCCCCCGGCGTTCACGACGAAGTCGGGTGCCCAGAGAATGCCGCGGGCGTCGAGCTCGGCGGCTCCGGCGACCTCGGCGAGCTGGTTGTTGGCGGCGCCGCAGACGCCGAGCACGTTGAGTTCGCCGATCACGGTCGCGTCGAGCACGCCGCCGAGACCGCACGGCACGAACAGGTCAGCCTGGATGCGGTGCGCGCCGGCAACGGGAACCCAGCCGGCGCCGAGCTCATCGGCGAGTTCGCGCTTGTCGGGGTTGATGTCCGTCACGGTGAGGGTCGCGCCGGCGGCGGCGAGGGCCCGCGCGAGGCGGCCGCCGACCTGGCCGAGGCCCGAGATCACGAGGTGGCGGCCGGCGACCTCGCGGCTGCCGAAGAGGGCCTCGAGGGTGGCGAGAATGCTCGCGTACACGCCCGCGGCGGTCGCGTCGGCGGGTTCTCCGACGCCGCCGGTGGCGGTCGGCAGGCCGCAGACATGCGCGGTGCGCTCGGCGACGATGGCCATCAGTTCGGCGCTCGACCCCACGTCTTCGGCGGTCATGTAGGCGCCGTTCAGGCTCTCCACGGCGTCTCCGAGGTCGAGCATGGCGTCGCGCTTCTCGGCCTCGGTCAACACGGTGCCGAGCGGCAGGTAGACAACGGCCTTGCCGCCGCCGAGCGCGAGGCCCGCGGCCGCGTTCTTGAGCGTCATCGCGGCGCTGAGGCGCAGCGCGTCGGCGACGGCGTCGGTCCAGCTGGCGTACTGCCAGATGCGGGCGCCGCCGAGGGCCTGGCCGAGGCGGGTGGAGTGCACGGCGACGGTGATCATCAGTCCGGAGCGGGTACCGGTCGTGACCAGCACTTTCTCGTGCGTGAACGGGATCGCGGCGAGCGCATCGAGCGACACTGCGGGTTGCGTGAGATTCATGGGATTCTTTCGGACGGGGGTCTGCCGGCCGGGTGGGCCGTCAGTCGTGTGGGGCGCAGGGTGTTGCGCCATCCGCCCAGACTAACGCGGAGAGCGCCCGGCACCGGGATCGGCGCCCGAACCGCCGGAATCGCCGAGCGCGTCACGCTCCTGCACCGGGATCGACTCGGTGAACTGGGCCGCCCGTTTCTTGGCCTTCTCGTCTCCTGAGAACAGGCCGACAGGTTCGGTGACCGGATGCCGCCGCTCCCGTCGCGCGGGCGCCGCCACCTCCCGCTCCTGCCGCAGTTCCATCCGTCCGACCGGGATCGCCTCGGGGTTGTCGCTGTTCAGCCAGGTGATCAGGTTTTCCCGCACGAGACAGCGCAGGTCGAAGAGGGTGGGGGCGTCCTGGGCGGAGACCAACACGCGTACGCGCACGAAGCCGCCCACGGCATCCGTCACCTGGAGCACGACGACGCGCTCGTCCCAGAGGTCCGTCGCCGCCACGATGCGGTTGAGCTCTTCGCGCATGCCGACCGGGTCGACGCGCCAGTCCAGGTCGAACTCGATCGCGCCGAGCAGTTCGCTGGTGTGCCGGGTCCAGTTCTGGAACGGATTCGTCGTGAAATAGGTCGAGGGCAGCACCATGCGGCGGTCGTCCCAGATGTGCACGACGACGTAGGTGAGGGTGATCTCCTCGATCTTGCCCCACTCGGTTTCGACGATCACGACGTCGTCGACCCGCAGCGCATTGTTGAAGGCGAGCTGCATGCCGGCGAAGACGTTGGCGAGGGTCGACTGCGCGGCGAGTCCCGCGACGACGCTGAGCAGCCCGGCGGAAGCGAACAGGCTCGCCCCGGCGGTCGCGGCGCCCGGAACACTCAGCAAAATCGCGCCGATCGCGCAGATGATGAGAATGACCACCCCGATGCGGCGCAGCATGCGCAGCTGGGTGCGCACCCGCCGGGCGACGCGGTTGTCGCGCACGTCGATGCGGTACCGGGTGGCGGCGATCTCCTCGAGAAAATACAGCAGCGCGCAGAGCAGCCAGGTCGCCGAGCCGGTGAACAGCGTGCGAAAGATGAAGTCGGCGAGGTCGGTCAGTCCCGGATCGGCCACCGGGTAGAGGGTGTCGGCGAGCCAGAGCAAGCCGACGAGCACCGTGATGCGAAAGGGGATGCGCGCCAGCCGCAGCAGGGTGCGGGCCCAGGCCTTGCGCCGCCCGACCAGGCGAAAGCTGAGCGACGCGACCGCGGTCACGGCGACCGCGAGCACGACCGCGACGAGCGCGGCGAACACGATGGGTGGAACGAAGAAGTCGAGGATCGTCACGATGGCCCTCCCGCAGGTCCCGCATCCGTAGGTCGTGGCTCCACCCTAGTTGCGCCTGCCCGCACCCCTCCGCTCGCGAGTGAGCAGTTTCGGCACTTCCCGGGCTCGGGAAGTGCAGAAACTGCTCACTCGCGGTTCGAGAAACGTGGTGCGATCAGTGGAAGAAGTGACGCTCTCCCGTGAAGTACATCGACACGCCGGCAGCGGAGGCCGCGGCGATGACCTCGGGGTCGCGTACCGAGCCACCGGGCTGCACGACGGCGGTGACGCCGGCTTCGAGCAAAACCTGCAGGCCGTCAGCGAAGGGGAAGAACGCGTCGGAGGCGGCGACGCTGCCCTCGGCGCGGTCGCCGGCGCGGCTCACGGCGAGGTGGCAGCTGTCAACGCGGTTGACCTGGCCCATTCCGACGCCGACGGATGCTCCGCCCCGAGCCAGCAGAATCGCGTTCGACTTCACGGAACGGCACGACTTCCACGCGAACTCGAGGTCGGCGCGGGTGGCGGCGTCGACCTCGGGGCCGGCGACGAGTTCCCACTTTTCCGAGGAGAACTCCTCGAAGCTGTCGGTCTCTTGTACGAGCAGTCCGCCGGAGATCTGGCGCAGTTCAAGGGAGGAGCGGGCGTAGTCCGCGGGAAGCTCGAGCAGGCGGATGTTCTTCTTCTTGGTCAGCAGTTCGACCGCGGCGGGCTCGAAGCCAGGAGCGATGAGCACCTCGGTGAAGATCTGGCTGATGGTCTCGGCCATGCCGAAGGTCACGATGCGGTTCGCCGCGATGACACCGCCGAAGGCCGAGACCGGGTCGCAGTCGTGGGCGCGCTTGTGGGCGCTCGCGATGGCATCCGGTGCCTTGGGGTTGGCGACGGCGATGCCGCACGGGTTGGCGTGCTTGACGATCGCGACGGCCGGTTCGCCGAAGTCGAAGGCGGCGCGCACGGCGGCGTCGCCGTCGACGTAGTTGTTGTAGGACATTTCCTTGCCGTGCAGCTGCACGGCCTGGGCGATGCCGCGTCCGCCTTCGCCCACGTAGAGGGCGGCGGCCTGGTGCGAGTTCTCGCCGTAGCGCAGCACAGCAGCGCGGCTGGCCTCGATCACGAGGGTGTCGGGGAACGGCGACTCGGGGTCGTCGGAGTTGTCGAGGGTCTCATCGAACGGCGCGTCGAAGACGGAACCGGCCATGGTGGGGTCGTCCCCGATCAGGCTGTCATCAGCACCCAGCGAGTGGGCCAGCGCGGCGGCGCCCTCGGCGTCGGCCGTCAAGGCGTCGACGACGTCGTCGTCTTCGGCCCACTGGTCGTAGACGTTGGCGGTGAACCACTCGGAGACGGCGAAGTCGTAGTCGGCGGTGTGCTCGAAGGCGAGCGAGGCGAACTTCTGGCGCAGGCGGAGCGTGGTGCCGCCGGCTTCGACCGCGGCGACAAGTTCGCCGTAGTTCTCGGGATCGACGACAATCGCGACGTTGGCGTGGTTCTTCGCCGAGGCGCGCACGAGGGCGGGGCCGCCGATGTCGATCTGTTCGATGACCTCGGCGTCGGCCGCGCCGCTCTCGACGGTTTCGACGAACGGGTAGAGGTTGACGACGACGAGCTGGAACGGCGCAATGCTGAGGTCGGCGAGCTGGTTCTCGTGGGCTTCGAGGCGCAGGTCGGCGAGGATGCCGGCATGCACGCTCGGGTGCAGCGTCTTCACGCGGCCGTCGAGGGATTCCGGGAATCCGGTGACCGTGGCGACATCCGTCACCGGGTGGCCGGCGGCACGGATCGCGGCGGCCGTGGAGCCGGTGGAGACGATTTCGACGCCGGAGGCGGCGAGCACCGCGGCGAGTTCGAGCAGGCCGGTCTTGTCGCTGACGGAGATGAGGGCGCGTTCGATCTTGATCGCGTCGCGTTCGCGGTAGAGGCTCTGCGCCAGGGTGGGTGCGCTCATGCGGGGGAATGCTCCTTGAGATTGACGTGGCCGTTGGCGATATCGAGCACGGCCTGCACCAGCAGGCGCCGCTCGACAAGTTTGATGCGCTCGTGCAGGGCGGCTTCGCTGTCCCCCGCCTCGATTGCGACGCGTTCCTGGGAGATGATCGGGCCGGCATCGACTCCGCCGTCGACGACGATGATGCTCGCGCCGGTCTGGGTGGCCCCGGCGGCGAGGGCGTCGCGCACCCCGTGGGCGCCCGGGAATTCGGGCAGGTACGCCGGATGCGTGTTGATCAGGTTCGGAGAGAGGGCCGCGACCACGCGGGGCGGCAGCAACCGCATGAGGCCGCTGAGAATGACGAGGTCGGGTTTCCAGAGCTGGATTTGCTCGAGCAGGGCGTCGCCCCAGGCGGCGCGGTCGGGGTAGGAGCCGTAGTTGACGGCGAAGGTCGGGATGCCCAACTCCTCGCCGAGGCCCAGCCCGTCGGCGTCGCGATCCGCGCCGATGGCCACCACTCGGGCCGGATATTCGGCGTCTTCTGACGCCTCAAGCAGGGAGCGGAGGTTGGATCCCCCGCCGGAGATCAATACGAGCAGTGACAGCACTACTTGAGCCTACCGTTTCGCGGGCGGCTGGCCCGATCCACCGTCACTCGGGCTCCCACCGGCGCTGTCCTCGTCGTCTTCGGCGCGCAGAAACCGGCTGAGGCGTTCGCGGCGGGTGCCGGTGGCGGCCGGTTTCGGTGCCGGGGTGGGCTTGGGCGCGGCCTGAGACTTCGGCGCGGGCTTCGGTTTCGGATCGCGTTTCTGGGCGGGCTGATCGGGTGTGCCGCCGGACTGCGCGCGCCGGGTCCCGAGGCGTGGCCACGGCATGCGAGCGGTACCGGGGGCAGCGGATGCCGCGACCGGCTTCGAGCGCGCGGCCGTGCGCGGCCGCCTGGCCGGCCGAACCCGGCGCTGCGGCAGCACCACGTGACCGCCGACGAGCATGCCGAGCACCGCGGCGACACCGACCTCGGCGGCGGTGAGGGCACCGACGAGCAGGGGGTTGGGGCCCACCTCGACGAGGCGTCCGGGACCGATGGCTCCGCCCGACCACCAGGCGAGCAGCCCGAGCAGCAGGCCGGCGAGCAGGCCGATGCCCAGTCCAGCGAGCACCTGCGCGAGGCGCCCGGGGTCGGGGATGCCGGGCCGGCGCATCCGCTGCCGAACCACGACGGCCGCGATGAAGCCGATCAGAATCGGCACGAGCAGGCCCAGGAAGCCCCATTCGAGGGCCCCCTGGGGCAGGGCGCCGAGAATCGGCAGGCCCGGGATCGGACCGAGCACGGTTCCGGCCGGGGAGACGCTGCTGCCCACGCCCACGGCGATGCCGGGGCCGACGAACCAGGCCGCGGCCCAGGTGACGAAGTTGGGAATCAGCGCGAGCTGCATGACGGTCAGGGTGGCGCCGCCGAGCACGCCGGCCTGAACGGCTTCGTAGAGCCCGATGATGGTGGTGTAGTTCAGCCCGATGAGCACCGCGACGGTGATCGCGGAGACGCCCATGATGCCCGCCGTGGTGGCGGTTCCACCGCGCAGCACCGCCAACACGACCGTGCGTGCCGTCTGGGGCAGGTCGAGGTAGCGTTCGCGAATGGTGCGGGCGACCGGGTCGAGTTGCCGGGCGCCGGTCGATCCGGGCAGGCCTCGGCCCTCGCGGGCGCCGAGTTCGGAGCCCAGCAGCACGCCGGCGGCGTAGATCAGCGGCGGCAGCACGAAGCCCTGCCAGAGCACCGGGCTCACGATCGTGGTCTGCGCCGACACGGTCACAAGGCTCGCAAAGAGGGCATAGCTGAGAACGGATGCCCCCACCCCCACCCAGCGGTGCGGCGTCTCCGCCGCGCGACGGCCGGTGCGCACGCCGAGGAGCACGGCCGTGAGGGCGAAGCCGAGCGGGGCGAGGGTCAGCAGGAAGGGTTCTTCGGCGCCCGTGAACGCGAAGGCGACCGCGACTTCCGGGGACAGGTGCACGAGCAGGTCCACGCCGTTGCCGATCAGCCAGACGTCGACGGCGGCCCGCCAGAAGACGAACCACTCCACGGCGAGGCCGAAGTGGGCGGCCCAGAGCACGGTCAGCGGCACGAGCGCGATCCCGATGCCGATAGCGACGACGAGGAGCGCCTCGAGAGCGGCAAGCAGGGCTGTCGTTATGCGGTTCATCCGGCTTCGAGCCTACCTGCCGCGGCGGGGCATCACGTCCTGGGACACGGCACCTCTGCGGGCACGGCACCTCTGCGGGCGGGCTGAACACGTCGCGGCACTCGTTGCGCGAGCGGGCACTCGTTGTAACAAGTGCCGGCTTGCACAAGGAGTGCCGCGAGTGGGCGCTGGGGCCGTGGCGGCAGCCTCCCGGCCCGGGCGAGCGCACAACAGGGCCCGTCGATCGGCGGGCCCTGTCTATTGGTGCGGGTGGTGCGGGTGGTGCTTAGAGTGCGGCGAGCGCCGCGCGCAGCAGGGTGGCTGCCTCGCTCGGCGTCTTGCCGACCTTGACTCCGGCGGCCTCGAGGGCCTCCTTCTTGCCCTGGGCGGTTCCGGCTCCGTCGGAGACGATGGCGCCGGCGTGGCCCATGGTCTTGCCTTCGGGGGCGGTGAAGCCGGCCACGTAGCCGATGACCGGCTTCGTGACGTGCGCCTTGATGTACTCGGCGGCCTTCTCCTCGGCGTCGCCGCCGATTTCACCGATCATGACGATCGCGAGGGTCTCCGGGTCGTTCTCGAACGCCTCGAGGGCGTCGATGTGCGTGGTGCCGATGATGGGGTCGCCACCGATGCCGATCGCGGTCGAGAAGCCCAGGTCGCGCAGTTCGTACATCATCTGGTACGTGAGCGTGCCCGACTTGGAGACGAGTCCGACCGGGCCCTTGCCGGTGATGTTCGCCGGCGTGATGCCCACGAGCGCTTCACCGGGCGTGATGATGCCGGGGCAGTTCGGGCCGATGATGCGGGTCTTGTTGCCCTTGGCCTTGGCGTACGCCCAGAACTCGGCGGAGTCCTGAACCGGCACGCCCTCGGTGATGATGACGAGCAGCGGAATCTCGGCGTCGATCGCTTCGATGACGGCGTCCTTGGTGAACACCGGCGGAACGAAGACGATGGAGACGTCGGCGCCGGTGGCCGCGACGGCCTCCTTGACGGTGCCGAAAACGGGCAGTTCGACGTCGCCGTGGGTGACGGTGGTGCCGGCCTTGCGGGCGTTGACGCCACCGACGACCTGGGTACCGGCCTTGAGCATGAGGGCGGTGTGCTTGGTGCCCTCACCTCCGGTGATGCCCTGCACGATGACCTTGGAGTCCTTGTTGAGGAAGATTGACATTTTCTTCGGTCCTTACTTCGCCGCGTTGGCGAGTTCGGCAGCCTTGGCGGCGCCCTCGTCCATGGTGGCGGCCAGTGTCACGAGCGGGTGGTTGGCCTCGGCCAGAATGCGGCGGCCTTCCTCGACGTTGTTGCCGTCGAGGCGCACGACGAGCGGCTTGTTGGCGGCTGTGCCGAGGGTCTCGAGCGCTCCCACGATGCCGGACGCGACGGCGTCACACGCGGTGATGCCACCGAAGACGTTGACGAAGACGCTCTTGACCTGCGGGTCGCCGAGGATCACGTCGAGGCCGGCGGCCATGACGGCAGCGGATGCTCCGCCCCCGATGTCCAGGAAGTTGGCCGGCTTCACGCCGCCGAAGTCTTCGCCGGCGTAGGCGACGACGTCGAGGGTGCTCATGACGAGCCCTGCGCCGTTGCCGATGATACCGACCTCACCGTCGAGCTTGACGTAGTTGAGTCCGGCGGCCTTGGCCTTGGCCTCGAGCGGGTCGGCGGCGGCAGCGTCTTCGAGAAGCGCGTGCTTCGGGTGACGGAAGTCGGCGTTCTCGTCGATGGTGACCTTGCCGTCGAGGGCGATGATGTCGCCCTCTTCGGTCAATACGAGGGGGTTGACCTCGACCAGGGTCGCGTCTTCGCCCGTGAATACGTCGTAGAGCTTGACGAAGACCGGAGCGACCTTGTCAACGAGCTCGGCGGGGAACTTCGCGTCGATCGCGATCTGCTTCGCGACGGCGAGGTCGATGCCGACCGCGGGGTCGACGGCCGTGTAGGCCAGCGCTTCGGGCTTCTCAACGGCGAGGACTTCGATCTCCACGCCGCCCTCATAGCTTGCGAGGGAGAGGTATGACCGGTTCGACCGGTCGAGCAGCACGGAGAAGTAGAACTCCTGCTTGATGCGGGCTCCGCCGGCGACCATGACGCGGTGCACGGTGTGGCCCTTGATGTCCAGGCCCAGGATGTCGCGGCCTGCGGCCTCGGCGTCATCCGGAGTCTTGGCTACCTTGACGCCGCCGGCCTTGCCGCGGCCGCCAACCTTGACCTGCGCCTTGACGACGACAACGCCGCCGAGCTTCTCGGCCGCGGCACGCACCTCTTCGGGGGTGTCCGCGATAATGCCCGGTAGTACGGGAACGCCGTACTCCTCAAAGAGGTCTCTGGCTTGGTATTCGTAAAGATCCACGCTGCTCTTCCAATCCGCATCTGAGCGCTCTCGCTGCTTTTGGGGGTGATGGTGGGCAGCCATTGCCGAAAAGTAGCTCGACATCAAGACATACCGACCCTTAGAAACTCTATCGGTTCACGATGGCCTGCTCGGTCACCGCGCAGGCTAGCCACACCTTGCTGGAAAACGGCGCGGACAAGTGCTTATCTAAGTTCATGACTTCTGTAAACGGCGCCACTGAGACGCAGTCCGTCGAACCGCACGCGGCGGGCCTGGCCTCCCGGTTGAACTGGTTGCGCGCCGGGGTTCTCGGCGCCAACGACGGCATCGTGTCGGTGGCCGCGCTCGTGGTGGGCGTCGCGGCGGCGACGACCGACTCATCCGTCATCTTGATCGCCGGCGTGGCCGCCCTGCTCGCCGGCGCGATTTCGATGGCCCTCGGCGAATACGTGTCGGTGAGCAGCCAGCGCGACAGCGAGCGCGCGCTCATCGCCAAGGAGACCTGGGAACTCGAAAACGAGCCCGAAGAAGAACTCGCCGAGCTGGCTGGCTTCTACGAGGCCAAGGGCCTGACCTCCGCGACCGCGCGGCAGGTGGCGATCGAGTTGACCGACCACGACGCCCTCGCCGCCCACCTCGAGGTGGAGCTGCACATCACGGCCGAAGACGTCTCCAACCCGTGGACCGCGGCCTATGCGTCGGCGATCGCCTTCACCGTCGGTGCGGCCCTGCCGCTGTTGGCCGTGCTGCTGCCGCCGGCCGAATGGCGGGTTCCGGCGACGTTCGCGGCGGTGCTCGTGGCCCTCGTCATCACCGGCTGGCTCAGCGCCTACCTCGGCGGCAGCCCGAAACCCCGCGCCATCGCCCGCATCGTGATCGGCGGCCTGCTCGCCCTCGCCGTGACCTACCTCATCGGCGGCCTGCTCGGCGGAGCGTAGGGTGAGCGACATGACCGCGCCGCTCCCACCCCTCGTTCGTCTGCCCCTGCTCGCCCTGCTGATCGACGCCGCGCTGGTCGTGCTGTTCGTGCTGATCGGGCGGGCGAGCCACAACGAGGGCCTGCTCGGCACCCTCGTCACGCTGTGGCCGTTCCTCGCCGGACTCGTCGGCGGCTGGCTGATGATCCGGGCCTGGCGCGCGCCCTTCAGCATCGCCTGGACCGGCCTCGCCGTCTGGGCGGCGACGGTGGTGCTCGGACTTCTGCTGCGGGTTGCGAGCGGCCAGGGCGTGCAGCTCTCGTTCATGATCGTGACGACGATCGTGCTCGGGGTCTTCCTGCTCGGCTGGCGCGGGGTCGTTCTCCTCGTGGGCCGGGCACGCGTGCGCCGCGCCGCCCTGCTGGCCACCGCGAAACGGATGTCCACCGCCGGCTGACCGGCCGGCCCGGGCTGGCCAGCTCACCTAGACGCGCCCGTGCGCCGAGAGTATTCTCAGCGCATTAGCAGGCCGTCGACGGGTGGTTCCCATGAACGTGTCTTTTCAGGCAGCCCGGCACCGTGAGCCGCGAGCGCCCCAGGTTCTCGAGTTGCGCATCCACGGCATCAAGAACACCACGCCGGCCGAGATGCTCGGTGTCAGCGCCGACCAGGTCGAACGCGCCGACGGCGACGAACTCGGTGCCTTCTGGATCGAAAAAACGCCGCCACCGACGGCCGGGCAGCAGACACCCCGCCGCACCCGCCGTGAGGCCTACTCGTGGGGCGAGATGGCCCGGTCCGGCGGCGGCCCGCTGGCACTGATCGGCACGCTGTTCGTGCACCTCGGCTGGCTGCTGATTTTGCCGTTCGGGCTCTGCAACGTCGCATACTGGACCCGCCGCATCCCGACCCGGCAGCGCGCCGGCCGCTGGGATGGCGGCCGCGGCGCCCCCGTGCTGCGGCTCTTCGCGCTCGGCCTGACCCTGATCTATGTGACAGCCCTCGCTTCGGTGAGCCTCGACCTGATTGGCGTGCAGTGTTTTCCGCTGGACGGCACGGTCTGCAGCCAGCTGCCCTCGATCTTCGACGCGCTGCAGAACCTGGCCCGCGGGCCCCGGCTGGCCCTGCTGACGCTGATCCCGCTCGGCGTCATGCTGCTGCTCTATGTCATCTCGCACCGCGCCCGGGTGCGTTTTGAACCCAATATTGCCCGGCTCGCGAAGCCGCGGACCGGTGGCGTGCCCGACTCCGGGCACCACGACGGCGCGCCCGTCGCCCCGGTCGTGCCGGGCACCACGGCGAGCGCCCCGACCGACCGCTCCGGCGCCACGGCTGCCCCGGTCGAACCGGCGGCAGCGGATGCGGCCGGGCCCGGCGCATCCGCTGCCTCGGTGCCGGAGCCTACGATCGTGCCGCCACCGGCGCTGCTGGCCAGCGCCGAGTTCTGGGTGCAGGCGCGCGTCGCGGCGACGACGGAACGCCTGCACTTCGCGGCCGTGCTGTTGTTCCTCGCACTGCTGCTGTCCGGCGACCGGCTCTACGCCGGTAACGCCGAGCTGCAGGCGGGTCGCTTCGACCCGCTCGAGGTCTTCGCAACCTCCCCGATCGCTTTTCTCGCGTTCGTGCTCGCCGCGACGGGCCTCGCCCTGGTGTGCGTGCTCATCGTGATCACGTCGGAATCCGACCCGGATCGCATTCTGGTGCGACGGCGCCTCGCCGGCTGGCTGCTCGTGCTGTCCGGCGTGCTGCTGCTTTTCACCGGCCTGTCGAGCGCCGTCGACCCGGCGTCGCGGCTGCAGCTGCCCGCGGGCACCCTCGTGGTGCCCACGGTGGTCGGCCTCGAGGCCGCCCCCACGCTGCTCGTGGGCGTTCTGCTGGGTTTGAGCGTGGCCGCGCTCGGCTGGCGGCGCGGGGTTCCGGTGTGGCTGTCGATCGTCGTGCTCGTCGGAGCGCTCGGCTTTCTGCTGATCGGGCGGTCACTCAGCGAAGACGCCGGGCCGGTCGCCCCGGCGGCGGCGCCCTACTACCTGGGCGCGGCGCTGCTGCTCGCCCTCGAGCTGCTGTTCGTGTTGCGGTATCCACTCGGAGCGAACCGGGCCGAACGGCATGCGGCGTTTGCCTACGAGGGCTGGCGCGGCATGGGACCGGGGGTCGTCATGCTGCTGGCCCTCGGCGTCGCGATGACCCTCGCGAGTCTCGTCGTGGTCGGGTTCGCCGCGTTCCTGGCGATTCCGCTGGCCGACACGGCGACGGATGGCCTCTGGCGCGCCGCCAGCGCATCTCCCCTGGTCGTGCCGCCGGCCTACGTCGAGTTCGGGGTGGTGCTGCTCGGCATGCTGCTGGTCGTGCTGCTCTTCGCGGCCGCGACGCTCGTGCCGCTCGTCACCCGGCTATACCGCCTGAGCACCCCCGCCCTGCGCCGGGACGGCGACCGCGTCGACGACGCCGTGGTGATCGCGCCGCTGCCCGATTACGGTGCCAGCGGCGAGCCCCCGGTCGCGCACTCCATCGACCGGGTCGAGCTGCGGGTGCTCAAGGCGCGCCGCTTCGCCGCGCTAACCCAGCGCGGCGAACCTCTGCTCGGGTTTCTCGCCGTGACGATCGGCGTCGGCATGGCCGCCACCGTGGTGCTGCGTTTTCCACCCGCCACGGCAACCACGAGTCCGTGGCTGAGTGCGACTCCGAGCATCGCCGTCGGAATCTTGTCGGCAACGGCCCTCGCCGCGGTGGCGGCGATCGCCATGAACGCGCTCACCCGGTCGGAACGGCCGCTGGGCCTGCTCTGGGACCTGATCTGCTTTCTGCCGCGGGCGGGGCATCCGTTCGGACCGCCGTGTTATTCGGACCGGGTCGTGCCCGAACTGAATGCGCGGGTGCGGGACTGGCTCGAGCCGGACGGGGTGCCGCTCGTGCGCCGCCGGGTCGTGCTCTCGGCGCACAGCCTCGGGGCCGTGCTCGCGGTGTCGACGGTGTTCGCGCACGCGTCGGCGACGGATGCCCGGCGGCCGCTCGCCGGGGCCACCGACGGCTCGCCGCGCATCGGGCTGGTCACCTACGGCACCCAGTTGCGTGCGTATTTCGGGCGCTTCTTTCCGGAGTTGCTCGGCCCCGCGGTGCTCGGCACCCGGCCGTGCCGCGCGCCGCGCCTGTTCGGCGGCGACCCGTGGCTGCGCCAGGTGCTCGATGACGAGAACGATGCGGGCCTGCCCGCGGTCGTCGCGCCGGGCACCCTGCGCGCGGTGCTCACCCCCACACGCTCCCCCGCGCCACCGTTCTGGATCAACGTCTGGCGCCGCACGGACTTTCTCGGGTTTCCGGTGAACAGCTACCGGGAAAATGTGATCGACCGCGGCGCGAGCGAGATCGAGCCGACGACCTATTTGCTCAGCATCGCGACGCACGGCCTCTACCCGGACGTCGCCCAATACGACGGCGCCATCGACGACCTGCTCGAGCGGATGCTGCCTCCCGCAGCGGCCGTGCAGCCCCGGCCGGCGGCCCGGCGCCGAACAGCCGTTTCGGCGCCGCGCACCCCGCGACATCGGTCCCGCGGCAGCGACACCCGGTCGGCAGGCACCGACACCGACACCGACTGAGCGGATGGCCGCGGGTGGGCGCGGGCGGCGCGTCGTCGAGCCCGTCCAGCTAGCCGAGACACCCGCGGAGCGGCGCGAGTCCCGCACAGGCGCAGGACACCACATCCGCGTGCCACCCGATGTCACCATCACGCTGGCGTAACACCCGCGCGGCGCAACACCCGCGCATCGCACAGTGACCGGCCAGCCGCCCCTGGCGCAAGTCCCGCGGAGCGGCCTCACCGCCGCGGGGCGGCAACAGCGGTTGCGGCAGTGGCGAACTAGACGAGAACGTTGACGGCCGTGTTCCAGTTGAACGACGCGTGGGCCGGGTTGACCTGCAGCGTCATGATGAGCAGCTGGAAGCCCTCGAGCTCGCGGGCGCGGCGCAGCGGGCCAACGTCGATGGGGCGCAGGGCGGCATCCGTCACGAACAGCGCGACGGCGTCCTTGGCGGCCTGCGACTCGCCGGCGATGAAGACGTCAAGCGGCTTGCCGTCGACGGCTCCGGCGGCGAGCGGGCCGGCGAAGGTGGTGTTGAACGCCTTGACGATGTTGACACCCGGGGCGGCGAGCTCGGCGAGCTCTTCGGCGGCGGAGGTGCCGGGGGCGACCGTGAGGGCGTCGAAGGTGGCGAAGTCGATGGGGTTGGTGATGTCGATCACGGTCTTGCCGGCGAGCTTGGCGCCCAGGCCGGTGACGAGTTCGCGGGCCGAGTCGTAGGGAACAGCGAGCACGACGATGTCGCCAGCCAGCTCGCCGGCGAACGGCAGGCTGATCGCACCGCTGGTGACGGATGCCCCGAGCTCGGTCGCGAGAGCGGCCGCGGCGGTCTCGTCGCGGCTGAGGATCTGTACCGCGCGGCCGGCGGCGACGGCGCGGGTGCCGATGCCGCGGGCCATGTTGCCGCTGCCGATGATGGTGATGGTGTCAGTCATGGGAATCTCTTTTCGTCGGGCTGAATGTGTCGGGCTGCTTCGGGGAGCTTCGGATGATTACTTGAAGCAACAACTAAAACCTAGAGCACTTTGGTTGAAGCGTCAAGTTATCAGGCAGGATTGGTTCTAGAATTCACCTATGGCCGACTTCCCCACCCCCGAAACTCGCTGGCTGACCGACGAGGAGCGCACCGCCTGGCTGCGGCTGATCGCGGTCACCATGCTGCTGCCGAGCCGACTCGAATCCGAACTCAAGCGCGACGCCGGACTCAGCCACTTCGAGTACTACGTGCTCGCGATGATCTCCGAAACCCCCGAACGTTCCCTGCTGTTGACCGAGGTCGCCGCCCGCACCAACTCGTCGCTGTCCCGGCTGTCCCACGTGGTGGGCAGGCTGGAAGGCCAGGGGTTCCTGTCCCGCTGCACGTCGCCGCATGATGGACGCGCCTCACTCGCCCGGCTCACCGAGGCCGGCTGGGCGAAGGTCGTGGCGAGCGCGCCCGGTCACGTCGAGGAGGTGCGCACGGTCGTCTTCGATTCCCTCGAAGACGGGCAGGTACAGCAGCTCAGCGAGATCTGCGCTCGACTGCTCGGCGCCCTGGATCCCCAACACGTGCTGTTGGGACTCGGCGAGCGCCTGCCCTAGTCACCCGCCCTCGTCGCCGATGCGAGTCACTTGCCCGAGTCGCCGACACGAGTCACCGGCGACCTGACCGCACTCGAGGAACGGCCTACAGGTCGTCGCGGTAGAAGTCGCGATCGCCACTGCGCTCGGAATCGCCCTCAACCGGCCGTTCGTCGGCGTCGGTGCCCCAGTCGTCGAGGTCGACGTCGTCATCGTCGTCGCCGAGCACGAGTTCTTCGTCGGCGTTCGGATCGATCTCGGTCACTTCGCGGTCTTCGTCGGTCCAAAATCCATCGGGTTCGCGTGACATGGTCAGCCTCCAGGGTGAATCTGAATGAGAAGGTGAAACTGAATAGGATGTCGAGCTGAAGGGGAATCGGGGGCCACGGTACCCCTCTCCGCCGACACGATCAAGCACTCCCAGCATCCGCTCACCGACCGGCCCGGCGCCGGCGCGTGCCCCGTTACCGGCGCAGCCCGGGAGTCGCCAGCAGCCCGCCGCCCTGCAGCACCGCGAGCACCTCGATCTCCGCCGAAGCCGTGCACTGGTTCAGCATCGGCTCGCCGCCGGCAACGATCGCGGTGGCGAGCACGTCCGCGGTCACGATGTCGGCCGCGAGCACGCTGACCTGCCGAAACGGCGAGCGGATGCCCGGCGCCGGCGTCCAGATGTGTTCGCCACGTTCCGCGCTGCCGGAGGTCGCCACGGCCCGGAGCGGCGCGCGCAGCGGCACGGTCGCGAGCAGGTCGAGTCGGTCGAGCGGGTTGACGAGCGCCACGACCCAGTCCGGGTCGACGAGCGGGTCGAGGCGGCGGGCGAAGGTGACGTCGGGGCATCCGCTCACCAGGATGTCGCCGCCCGCGTTGATCGACCAAGCGTCTTGCCCCAGGGAGTCGAGCGCGGCTCCGGCCTCACGGATCGCGAGCGCCTTCACGATTCCCGACAGGTCGATCACCCCGTCGGCCCGGTGCGGCGTGAACACACCGTCGGTCTGATCGCGCCAGTGCAGGGCGAGCGCGTAACAGTCGCGCAGTTGCCGACTGGCTTCGGTCAAGCGGATGTCGCCGCGCGCCACCCGGCTCAGTTCCGACCCCGGGCGGTACAGGCTGAAGCGATCGTCCCAGCGCCCGAAGACCCCGGCCACGGCGGCCTGGGCGCTCTGCCGCACGGCATCGCCCCGGGAGTCGGTCAGCCCGCCGTTCAGCCGCACGCTCACGACGGTGCCCATGGCCTGCAGGGTGATCGCGGTCACACCGACCATGCCCGCGGTCTCGGTCGTGGCAGACATCGTCGCCTCGTCGGCCGCCGACTCGGTGATCGTCGCGTCGGTCTGCGCCGCACTCTGGGACGACACTCTAGAAACCGGCCGCATCAAGCGCGGACTGCAGCGATTGCAGGTAGCCGTTGGTCGTATAGGTCGCGCCGCTCACGTTCTGCACGCTCGCGGACTGGGCGTTGAGTACCTCGGAGCGCAGGATCGGCTCGGCGCGAGCGCTGATCTGCACGGATTTGCGGTCGTCGGCGGTCAGTTGCAGGGCGGTGACGTCGGTGATCGATCCTCCCGCAATGGTCACGGAGACCTGTACATTGCCAAACCGGGTTCCCACGGCGGAGCCGGTGAAGGTTCCGTCCTGACCCGTCGAGGCGGCGGCTGACGCGGCGGCAGCGTCCGCGGCCGCCTGCGCATCCGCGGCGACCTTCGCTGCGGCCTGGGCGTCGGCGGCGGCCTGCGCTGCCGCAGCGGTATCGGAGGCCGCGGTTGCGGC
>NZ_QZVS01000053.1 GCF_003602235.1 Cryobacterium melibiosiphilum | reverse complement strand
CCGGTGGGCAGATCTGTTGGCCATGAATGGGCAGTTTTCCTGGCCACCAGCGGGCATTCTTCGTGGCCGCCAGTGGGCCGTTCTTCATGGCCCTTGACATGCGGGCGCACTACATTCGGATGCCTGAACTTGAAGAGGCTTGGCAGCTGGCCCGCGATAAACCTGCCGGGACGACGAAGTTTCTGAACAAGTACACCGCGTTCACGCTCCTGGTGATCGATGAATGGCTCCTCGACGAACCCGACGAGAGCACCCGCAGCATGCTCTTGGAACTTCTCGAGCGACGCTACGACGAAGCATCAACGGTGTTCTGCACCCAATATGCACAGCGTGATTGGCACCAGCGCCTTGGCTCCGGGGTTCACGCCGACGCGATCATGGACCGCATCGTGCACAACACCATCTGGGTCGAGACCGGCGGCCACAACATGCGAGAGCACACCGCCGGCCTAGTCACCGCTTAAATCTGTCGCGCTAGTCGAGGGCTGCTGGCCCCCGGCCGCGCGGCAGCCCGGCATCTCCAGGCAATACCGGTGGCCCCCCAAGGCAATATTGAACGGCCCCCAGACCCTCAAATACTCAGCCCTCGAATACCAACGCTGTNAGGTCGGTGCTGTCGTTTGACGCTTTGGAACTGTCGTCGCAGCACGTCGGCCTCGGCGACATGGTTCGGGTCGGTCACGGTCAGTGCGCGCGCCCATTCTCGTTCGTGAGAGGTGACGTTCACCCCATTGTGGGTGACGTTGATGGTGTCCAGGCTCGCCGTCACGTCGACGAGCCGGCCGATCATCGCCGGCGCGACGGAGTAGTCGTTGGAGAGCACCCGGACGTAGTAGTCCCGCGGCAGGCGCACGGTGTTGCGAAAGAGCACGTCCGGCGCCACCGGCGATAAGGGCCGCATCGCGGCGCGGTCCCGCTCGATCAGGTCCATCGGCCGGGCCCGCCGCGACCGGGAGTGGCGGGCGTTGGCCCGTGGGAGCCAGTCGTCCATCTGGTCGTTGAAGTCCATCGGCGAGGCGAACTGCCGGCCGGGCATGAACGAGGATCGGAAGAACTTGTTGCGTCGCTCGACCATGCCTTTGGACTCCGGATCACGGGCCATGAGCAGGTGGATCTCGGTGCCGAGGGTCCCCGCGAACGCGGCGGCCGGCGCGGTGAGTTTGCCCTTGCCGATGCCGGTCTCGTTGTCCCAGACCAGCCGCTGCGGAACGACGCCGGCCGTCTGAAGCAGCGACCACATCCCGCCGAGCAGGTCCGGTGCTGAGCGGGATGGCAGCATCTGGGCTTGGAAGAATCCCGAGAACGTCGACGTCATCACCAGCACCGGTGGCATGCCTTCCTGGTCATGGCCCAGCGGCAGGGGCTCGTGCGGGAACCAGAGGTCGCATTGGACCTGCTTGCCCGGCTCGTGCACCAGGCGATCCGCCGGGTCCGGCGGGACGTATTCCGGCCGGATCGCAGCCACCTTGTCGCGGAACATCGACGCTGACCCCGACCAGCCGACACGCTCGGCCAGCACCGACG
Source organism: Cryobacterium melibiosiphilum (assembly GCF_003602235.1). Lineage (GTDB taxonomy): Bacteria > Actinomycetota > Actinomycetes > Actinomycetales > Microbacteriaceae > Cryobacterium > Cryobacterium melibiosiphilum. The sequence goes on along the minus strand of NZ_QZVS01000053.1, from coordinate 31,725 downwards.
CCGGCATCGTCGGCGTCGTGGCCAACAGCACCCGAACCTGCGCGGCATACGCGTCGAAACTCGAGCCTGTCGTTGCGCGGTGGTACTTCGGCAGCCGGTCCGCTTCCAGCGCCCGATCCACCGTTCCCCGCGACACCCCGACGACTCTGCCGATCTCCCGTTTCGAGTGCTGCCCCGTTGAAAACAGCTGGCGTATCCTCGCTCAATCGTCCATATTGATCACCCTCCATAGTGGCTGGTGGCCCTATTTTCAAACGGCGATATTGGCCCTATTTTCGGTCGGCGTTAACAATGTGGTACTTCCGGTCTCGACCAGACTAAATCGAGACTGCGAAACTATATCCTCCTCCAGCGAAGAACCGCGTACACGGTCGCCAAGGAACGCCAAGGAATCAGAGCACGCATCTGGCGGAGAAACAATCCGCGTGTCTTTCTAAAGAAGAGATTCCCAAGAATCCCGTTGAATATATGTGCAAGAACCGTAGTTGTCGCCGCTGCGACTGCGCCGTAGTGCGGAATCAAGAAAAGGTTTAGCCCTATGTTCAACAAAACGGCACCGACGGCGGAAACAAGAGCCTCAAAGTGTAGCCCCTCGGTGAGAATCCAAACCGTCCTTAGAACACCGAGGAAGAGAAACGGAGCTCCACAAAACAGGATTTGGACAAGTACGCCAGTCTCCTCAAAATCGGGGCCATACAGCACGCCGACAATCAACGGTCCCAAAGCAATTCCACCCATGCCGACGAGGTATCCAAGGCCAGCCGCAAGTCGAAAAAGCGAGTCGCTCTTCCCCTCGAACGAAGCTCGATCAGTCAGATTAAGTGCAACTAAGCCGGGTAGCACGGCCGTCAATAATGCCGTTGGTAGGAATGACATTGCGTCACTTAGATTCGCTGCTGCAGAATACAAGCCGACTTCCCTGGAATCCGACAGTACAAGCAGCATAGGTTGATCAATTCGCATGTACAGAATCACCATGAACGAGTACGCGAGAAGTGGCAAGCTCACGCGGAGAATCGCAGAAAAGGGTGCCGAACGACTTGGCAGGAGAACGGAGTGCGTGCTTGATCTCCGCCTCACCAGATACGCAGCTGTGAGAAGTACCCCCGCTATGAGGTTTTCAAGAACCACTATGCAAGCGAGAAGCCATAAGGACTGGGTCGTGAGAGCAACTACCATCCGCCCGATACTCGAAGCCAGAATGGAAGCCGTTCTACACAGGGCGGCAGTCGAGTTCTGTTTTGTTGCTTGAAACCAAAAATCGACCGCGGAAAAAGGACGCGCAAGCATTGCCAACGACAGGATAAGGAGCAACCCGCCGCTCGGACCCGTACGAAATATGTAATGCGCGGAGACAACTAGAGCGATAAATCCTAAGAGCGAACCCACAACAGAAAATAGAACTGCCACACGAAGGAGTTGTGATTCCGATGCGGACTTCTCAGCATAGAAGCGCACGAGCGCCACTTGGCCGAAAAGGCTCAGTGGCAACGTGATGGCCAATACGGCCGTCGCCGCTCCAAGGTAGCCGAATTCATCGGGACCCAGACTTCGAAGCACGACGATATTGACGGCAGCCACCGCCAAGAGATTTACGATCTTCTCGGCGAGCAGGAACACAAAGTTTGCGCGGCTATTCCTACTTGACATGCCGCACAATCTCGCGTCGCGGGTTGGCCAGCAACCGGTGATCATGCTTACTGTCTGGCGCGAGCTGACGGAGGGATTCGCCCACACTGTATATCGCGATAGCCAAGGTCAGAGCCACTGGAAACCGAGTGGAATCTCCAAGCGGTGAGGTCAAGAGATGAATAACACCAGTTAGGCAGATGAATAGAGCTGGATAACTTTGTGTACGAATCGAAAATCGAATGGAAATGGCTGATAACCGTATGGCGATGAATCCGAAGATTATTGCAAAGACGCCGGCCTGCACCAAGGAACCCAGCACTACTGAATGAAGCGGGACCTCCGCCGACAGAAAGAGCCTGTCATAGTCTGCAAAATTTATCACGTAGCCCTGATCGATAAACCAAGCGTATGCACCACTTCTGACCCCATCTGGAACGACCGCGTCGGGACCCCATCCGAAAACCGGTGAGGCGACCCATGAAGCAAATAGAAGCACTAGCTCTTTTCTGGCACCAAAGAGTAGACCGAAGTCCCCCGATTGGTCTGACAATTTGCCCGCAGAAGCTTCACCCAATAGACCATTCACGGCGAGATACTCATAACCAAAAGACGCAATAGCTAATCCGGCGATCAGCAGGGAGACCACACCTAACATTGCTCCTCGCGAGGCTCCTTGACGTTTAAACAGGAGCATCGCACACAGAAGAACAATGACTGCCGCCGACCGGGAGCCGAGCAATAAGTGAACCATTGCGAGGGCCAAGAGCAGCGCCGGCGCCGTAAAGAACCCGAAAGCCTTCCCACGAAGGCGTTGTGCCGCGAGCATAACAAGGATTGTCACGGCCCAACCAAGACCGAACTTCCAGGGATCTATGAGCGCCGATACAGACGGCGTGAGTATGTACCCGGCTATTTGACTCAAAGCGGCGCCGACTAGGAGGGGTGAGAGAAGACCTAGTCCCGGTCGCCGTCCCAGTATTCGTGCCAGGACCAGTACGAGAATTAGGAGAAAGGTATAGTTGGCCGCGGCCAGCAGGAACGACCGAGCTGGTCCTGAGGCATGAAGCGTGGCTAATCCGAGGCCGACGATGAGGATGCCAGCGGCCCCGGAAAAATTCCTCACTGACTCTGGCCAATAATCCCTCTGCGCAAAAGAAATAATGAACCAGACTAGACATACGATTTCCGAAACGGAAACGCGTCCTCCGACGTCCACGAAAATGCTCGAGCCAAGCCCAATGAGCAAGCAAAGTACAGCATCAGACCGACGCAGGCCCTGAATAAAGACACTTCGATTCATGGTGTGACTTGTCCCCAGATTCTTGGCTGCAGAAAAGACATTCATCACCGTGTGATCCTCAGCCTTCAAGTGAATCTATCCCTAGTCCACTGGAAGGCATGGCATGGCCTCCAGGACAAAACCTGGTTTGTCTCCTGTTACTTAGCTGGAACATGGCGAATATCGTCACGAGATTTGTCGTCCGCGGAGCTTTTGGTACAGCGGCGAGAAACGAATGGGTTTTGAGATCGACGCAAGGTATTGCCAGACCGCTGCACATATCCGTCGTCCGTGGTCCCTCGACGTGGTGATGTACTTGGAACGAACTCTCCATCCCTCCAGAACGAAAAGATGTCCAGAGGTGCCGGACTTCGATGCATCGTGCCGACGCAAAGCGCCGATTAAATTGGGAACAATCGAAATTTGATCCGGCGACAACTCTGTTAGTCGAAAAAGGAGATCCAGATCCATGCAGTAGCTGAAGTCACTGCTGAATCCCCCAAGACGAATTAGCAGCTCCCTATTGATGAGGATTGAACCCGAAAAGACGTAGCAACCGTGAAGCATTAACCGCTGGTGGCTTAGCGAGGCCGACGCATACGAGGCGATCAAGGAACCGTCAGCTCGGAGCACTTGATGGCCACCGATTAGCAATTTGGGCTGGTGGCCGTCGCTTCGATCCGCAGCCTCGCGAAAGGCAGCGAGGGAATCTGGCAGAACTATATCATCGGCATTGAGCCACAGAATATGCGTGCCGCTAGCGCGTGACAGCGCACGATTGAGCGCATCAGATTGTCCAGAGTCAGCTTCTACAGTAAGCGAAACTCGAGAATCCAGCTTTGCCATAGCTTCATAAGCTGCCACGCTCCCATCTGTGGAACCCGCGTCTTGAATGATTATCTCGTCCTTGTCGGACAACTGACACGCAATGGAATCCAGAGCCGCTGTCACAAACGGCATCGAATTATATGAAGGGACAAGCACGCTTATACTGATGGTCACTTTTTCCTATTTTCAATTGTCCGCGCCGGGCTTCCGACGACACGGCTTCCACTGGAGACGTTTCTCGTTACGACCGAATTCGCACCCACGACACAATTGTCGCCTAGGTGGATAGACCCCAATATAGCGGCCCCGCATCCGACAACAATTCCATTACCGAGAGTCGGATTCTCTTGGCCTTGATCGCTTGTGCTGATGCTTTTTTGTCCGAGTGTAACGTTTTGCAGCAATGTTGCATTCTTCCCTATGGAAACTTGGTGACCGACCACTACCCCCGAAGTATGTCGAATCACCAGCCCTCCCTCCGCGCGAGCCCCGTTCACCCAGTCAATACCGTGTGCTCGAAAATTCCGATATCGAATCACCCTCGCGATCGGCATCAAGCCGATGTCTTCGACGAGTATCTGTACTCGAATGAGCATTACGGCACGCAACCCGGGCTCTATGCACAGATACCAGATCTTGCGCAGACTAGACGCACTCGGCCAAGAAGCGGCGAGGTCCTGGGCCGCATTCTCGTAGAAAGCTTTGTAGGAACGCAACATGCTTTAACCAGCCTTCAGCAGAATCTTCTTATCGGGTTTACAAAGTCTCAATGCTGGTTCTCACGATTGGAACGGAAAGTCCGGAGCAGCCCAGAATTCTCAGAATGCTATTTAGTAATAGGTAGGATCGACACTTTTGCGGATTGGAACAAACTGCTCGACGGGGTCACGACCCAAAATTTGGTTTCTCATCACCTACTCGGGCCGGACCCGTGCTCGCGTACCTCGGATTATCCGCCGAACCAGCGATACGACGGGCCGACGCACTCGGTGCAACCGATCCTCAAATCGCAGCGACAACGAATAGCGTCTCTGGTATCTGCGATCGGGATGGACTGCGCTCTGCAGCCTTACTACGTCGGGAAGACTGCGGGATGGCAGATTCGCAAACCTAGAGTTCCCAGTTGTGTGCGTTCCGGCAATGCCATGTCCAATGTTTGATACCAGATTTGAAACAGGGATTGCCGCCCAGAGATCTCTCTCGGCCAAGGATAGAAGCCATGGAATGTCCCAGGCGTCCAACACGCCTGCTTCCGCCAAAGCAATCAGTCTTCGCCTGTATTTCCAGCCAACTCCGTAGTAGGAGGGTGCTTTCACAACCCGATCGAGACTCCACGTTCCCGTCCGAAATCCCTCCCAACGATCCTTCCAGGTTCCCCATCCCCAGATATGGCCGTCGGAGAACAAGACGTCTGAGTCAGCGCGCCTCACACTGCCAAGAAAGTTTGTGCCAGAGACCATACCGACTGATGGGGAATCCGCGTACATACTCAAGGCTTCAAACCCAAATCGAAAGAAATCAGGCGATGGCAGACAATCGTCTTCAAGAATGAGTCCAGATGACTCCGACGAAAACATGAAATCTATCGCACCTTGCATAGCGCGTTTGGCGCCTTGGTTCGACGAATAGAACAGGGTACGAACGGGACATTGCCAATTGAACTCATCCACAGCCGACTTCACGTTCGAAACGAGCTCGACTTCGTCGGCCCTTCTCGAACCGTCGACAACGAAGTAGAGCACCGATGGGCCGTATGCTGCTACAGCGTCGAGCACTGCACGGGTCTCGGCAGGGCGGTTAAAGCCAAGAACAAGTACGGCTCGAGATCTAGTGCTTTCCAAAGCGGTACTCACAGATGCCCAATCGAAACCGGGGTTTGAGACCGCTTTGCCTTCGATGCTTTAACTGTGGACTCAGTCCAAGGGGACATTCGCATCTTCCTCTCTATTGTGCAGTCGAATGTCTGACTCATAAGGCGGTGCTCTGCCCCATGCGCCGCTCTATTTTCCGAATGACTGGTCGAATCTGGACCCGGCCTAGTAAGTGCAACCATGGAAACTACTCTCCTTAGACAACACACGGTTTAATTCAGAGCGAGTTGGCTTCGAACGAACGCAATCGAAAAGCCGCCCGTACGATTGTTTAAGTTGTACCCATGCTTGGCCTAGATTCCCTGGGGAATTCGTGCCGGCACGCATGGTTTCATAATTTGTCGGACTGTAATGCATTTGACGGGTGAAATCGATGATGTCTGGCGTCCCTTGGCAGCACTCAGATTTCGCATATTCAAAAGGCATCGACAATCTGTTCACCGCTGACCGAATCCGCGACACTCGTTGTACGCGTCTCTTCGCGGTCAAACCAAAGCCCGTCCGTTACTGACTTCCACTTCGCGGGCATGCCTGCCCACAATCCCGGATTCCCCGCTGAACGGGACGCAGTCAAAAGGGAACCGGCGGCAAGAATGGACCGAGCAGGCAAAACTGCTCCACCCAGCACTATGGAATTGGTTCCAACAAAACTGCGGTCTCCGATAACAATGGGGCGCGCTACTTGCGCATTCAGCCTCAGGTCCGTGCTGTGCGTCAAAAATGTCGTGTTGTGACCCGCAATCGACGAGAACGTGCCGATTGAAACTCTTCCCGAGCAATCGATGGTGTGTCTGCTTGCAATTTTGGCGTACGGTGCCATCTTTAGTTCCCCGTGGTGGCTCTTGGGAAACCAGATCGCAAATGGAGGCGCTGCAGATATAAAGTTATAGCTCCCAAGAAGTGCACCCTGCTCAAGTGAGAACAATCTCAAATTGCGCACAGCGTTGAATTGCTGGACCGATGCACCTGGACCAATCTTTACCTTGTCGACATGCCAAAAAAGACACGCACCCACAGTAGCTGAGCTGTCAATTTCATAACCTAGTCGATTCAGTACCCAGATCTTGGCCCGACTGTGCGGCCAGAGCCACACGGCGAACCGCAGTTTATTTCTCATGCCGGGTCCATTTCATTGTGATCCTTAGTTTCAGGTTAGTCGCGCGTACATCCACAGCGGGAAGACTAGTAGGCTCCCTCGCGCGCGAGAACGGCTTTTGCGGTCCGCCACAGGATTATCAGGTCGCCGGTCATGGACCAGTTTTCTACATAGTACAAGTCGAGTCGCACTGTGTCTTCCCATGAAAGATTGGACCGTCCACTGACCTGCCAAAGTCCAGTAATACCGGGTTTGACCAAAAACCTGCGGTGGACATGAGTTTCATATTGACCTACCTCTCGTTCCAAAGGCGGCCTTGGGCCAACGAGCGACATCGTCCCCCCCAAGACATTGAAGAGCTGGGGAAGTTCATCCAAACTGTAGCGGCGCAGGAAACGTCCGATAGGAGTTACACGCGGGTCGTTCTTCATCTTAAACATGACGGTGTTTCCCTCTGGTCGCTCTGTCGATTGCAGGCCGGAAAGGAGAGATTCAGCATCGGAAACCATAGACCGAAACTTCAACATTTGAAACGGTTTGCCGTTTATACCTATGCGTTCCTGCCGAAAGAGGACGGCACCAGGTGTGCTTAGTCTGACGCCAGCCGCAGTGGCAAGAAGAAAAGGCGACAAGACCATTATCAACAAAGCCGAAGCGGTGATATCAAAGGACCTTTTAGCAAAGAGCTTGCGACCCTCATACCGCGGAGTTTCAACGTGGATGAGCGGCAGACCGGAGACAGGCCGCGTATGGATGCGTGGGCCACCGATATCGGTGAGGCTTGGCGCCATAACCAGATGCTGACGCCCAGGTTCGAGGCTCCAACTCAGCTCTCGTATTCGTTGTGGAGCAAGCTCGTCACTGCTCGTCACGATCACGGTGTCGGCGGCTTTGGCTTGCATCTCCGTCTGAAGAGCATCTAGATCAACAGATATACGAATTTGAGTGTCGTTGAGTAAACTGCCCTTTTTCCCATTCGGAACGCAGACGGCTACGACCAGATAGCCCGCTTCGGGTTGACGAGCCAGTTCCTGCTCCAAGTGGGTCACGGAATCGAGAGACCCGACCAGTATTACTCGCGACGAGAAGCGCTGGTTCAGTCGCTGGACGTTCAGCCACTGCCGCCACATCCACCTTGATGCTCCAAGCACAAGAAGCCCGAGCGGGAACGCAATGAGTATGTAGCCGCGCGCGAAGTCGATCTTAAATAGGAAGGCGACGAGGGCGATGATACCGAAAAGTCGAATCGTGGCATCCGCCACTAACCGGTACTCCTGAAAACCGGTGCCCACGACTCGGTAGCCTCGGGTTCCGTAGGCTCCCAGCGCCAGCATCCACGCGGCAATGATTATGACTGACAACGTGGTGTAGCTAATGGCGACGTCGTTGAGACTGCCTGTAATGGTGAGATCGGTGGCAGCAAAACCGAACCAAGCGATTTGCACTCCAAATACGACCCACACCAAGACAAGAAGGTCCGTGAACATGAGGTACCGCGCATACCTATCGCGCCAGTTCGGATCGACAGACGATGAAGTCCAGCTCGTCGCCGATTCGGGCACACGAACGACTCGAGCCGGTGCCACCCGGGCAATCAATCGTGCGTTCAAATGCCCTGACTGCAGACAGTGTTTATGGTTCCCATGTTGCTCCCCCATCCAACGATTTCTTGATTGTGTCTCCCACCCAGACCCACAGAGCACCGTCCGCTTCTGATAGACCAATTCCGCCGCCTGCGGAGGAACTGGTATCGGTAACCAGACAATGTGATGTGGAGGAAATGCTGTTTTCAAGCGAAAGTGTAGCCAACTGCACCCCGGCACACTCTGCGTTTTCAAGAATAGCAACATGGTAGCCGTCGGCCATTACCGAAAGGTTAACTGCGCCAGCGAAAATAATCGAACTTGACCAAGTCTCACCTGAATCTTGCGTTGTATAGACGGATTGGTCCGAGCACAAGATCGCTGCATCGCTCGAGTTCTGAGGTGCAACAACAACTGCTTGGGTACACGGCACACTCGCATCGCCCTGAGGCGTGTGAAGCTCGGTGCTATCTGTCGGATCGACGAACCATTCGTCGTCCAGTTGATCAGGATAAGCGCGGTAGTTGCCGCCGGCGATGAAGGTCTTTATGAATTCGGGGTTGCACCCTTCCCCCGACAGACCCACCATAGAAGCGATGCCGTCATCTTCGACGGTGATGGATTGAAGGGACGTGACATCGGTCGGCCCGGTCGCGTCTGTTGGTGTCCAGGTCAGGCCGCCGTCGAGTGTGTATTCAGGCGATGCTGAGGTATCGGGGCACGGGCCTGTCGCGGCTCGCCACGCTACCAGGTCGTTCAGGGCAGTGAGGATGCGGGTCGGCGGAACCGCTGTTGTAACTGACGAAACGGGAGATTCGACCGGCTCGGGACTCACCGATAATGTTGGAAAAGCTGTCGGCGTGACAGTGGGCTCAACCGAGGACGACACTGGGCCAACTGCGGTCGGCGGAGTTCTGTCTGACACGGCCCAGACCACCAGGGCGATATCCACGACGACAAAGGCGAGGACTGTGACGTAAATCCAAACGCGACGGCCGGAACCATGTGGTCCTGCATTTCGTCGAAAGAAGGGTGCCACTATTTGACCCGCTTGAGCGCCGCAGCGAAGGCTTGGGTGATTGTCGTCGCGGCACGATCGATTTCGGCGGCCACGGAATCGTAGACGGGCTGTGGCTGCTTGTAGGGGTCGACGACGTCGTCGTCTGTTAGGGCGACCGGAGGCTGGACGAGTGAACGGGCTTCTGATGTTTTGGAGAGCAGTGTTTTGAGTAGCTCGAGCCGCTCGGGGGTGGTCTCGACAGGCTCGACCAGCGAGGAGGGCGGGCCCAAGAGATCGACAAGCGTTGGTGCCAAGCGAGCGAACTGCATGAGCGTGAAGGTCTTGCGGATCGCCTTCGGGGTCAGGGAGACCACCTCGGCGCGGTGATCGCGAGTTGCCGTGAGGATCAGGTCGGCTTCTATTACCAGAGACATAGTCAACTGGGCCGGTTTATGCGTCGTCGAGGTGCTGCCGTATTGGACGGAGAGCGCTGCAGCTTCTGGCGTCATGGCATGACCGAGCATGGCCCGAGTGCCAGCGCTGGTGACGGCTAGGGGTACGCCTAATGCCTGGGCTTTGGCTCGGAGGAGTTGCTCAGCTAAGGGGCTGCGGCAGATGTTGCCGGTGCACACGATTAAGACTTTGAGCGTGGGGGGCTCGACAAGCTCGACCAGCGAAATTACCTGCTCGACCAGCGCGTTTGCGGGGGCAGGGTCGGCCGGCGAGTGGTGGTTCATTTTTTTGTACGGGAACGGCGTGTTGGCTCGAGCTCGGCGGCGGCCTGCTCGGCCTCGAGGTCGGAACCGTAGCCGTAGCCGTAGCCGTAGCCGTAGCCGTATCCATAGCCGTAGCGGCCGTAGCCGTAGGCGTCGGGGCCCTTGGTGGGGAGCATCGTGAGCACCAAGCCGGAGATGGGCGCACCGACATTGTCGAGGACCGTGATGGCAGACTTGAGCTTGTTTTTGTGGGTGCGACCGGCTGCCACGACGATGATCGCTCCGCCAACATTCTTCGCGAGGATGGCGGCGTCGGTGACGGGGAGGAGCGGGGCGGCGTCGAAGATGACGACATCGAAGGTGCGGTTGAACTCAGCGATGAGATGGGTCATGCGCGCGGAGCCGAGCAACTCGCTCGGGTTCGGCGGGATACGGCCGCCGGGAAGCACGAAGAGCTGGGCTCGGCCCCAGGGCTGGATGACATCTTCGAGTTCGGCGCGACCGACGAGCACGTCGGTAAGACCGACGGCTCCCTCAATGCCCATGTAGTCGGCAAGCTTCGGGCGGCGCAGGTCGGCGTCGACGAGCAGCACACGAGAGCCAGCGTCTGCCAACGCAATAGCCAGGTTAGCGCCGGTGGTGCTTTTGCCCTCGGCCTCAATCGACGAGGTAACCACGAAGGAACGGTCAGTGCGTTCAATGTCGAGGAACTGAAGGTTTGTACGCAAGGTTCGGAATGACTCGGCACGGGGGCTGCGAGGATCGACGTGCACGATCAGCGGGCGTTCGGCGGCCTTCGGATCGAAGACGATGCCGCCAAGAATGGGCAGATCAGTGATTTGCTCAACGTCGCGCTCGTTGCGGATGCGGACTTCGAGGGTTTCGCGCAGGACGGCGATGCCGAGACCGAGGGCCAAGCCGACCAGCCCTCCCAGGGCTATGTTCAGAGGGACATTGGGGCTTATCGGGACGGATGGGACTGTTGCTTCTTGCGCAAGAGTGAGCTTCACGGGTGTCACGGCATCGGCTATGTCGGGTGTCTCAAGTTCTTTCACAACGGTGGCCAGGCTTTCCGAAATCGCGCTGGCAGCCTCTGCGGCCTGGACTGGATCCGCATCAACGACGGTGATGTTGATGATGGAGGTATCGAGCTCGGCGGACGCCGTTATCTGCCCTGAGAGCTGTCCCGCTGTGATGTTGAGATTTAACTCACTGACGACAGGGAGCAAGACAATAGGGGTCTCTGCGAGAGCGACGTAAGTCTTCACCCGTGCAACTGTAAAACTGTTGCTCTGGGCCAGTTCGGATGTTGTGCCCGAATTCTGGGTCGATACGAAGACCTTTGAGGTAGCGCTGTACATCGGCGTTTGGTACAGGGAATAGCCTGCTGAGGCGCCGACTCCGACGAGGGCGAGGAGAACGATGAGAACCCAACTTTTGCGCAGGATTCTTATGTAGTCGCGAAGTTCCACTCAGCGGCCTTTCATTGAGGTGCGAGGTGCGGCCGAGGTTAGAAGCCGTTGTTAGTTTTACATAGATTGGGGTGAGGCGGAGGGTTGACCCCTGTGCGAGGGGCAGGGGTAAGGCCCCGAGCCTTTGGGGTTCGGGGCCTTACTTGTGGTGCGCTTCGTAGGTCGTCCTGCGTGGTCTCGAGACGCCGACGAAGGGCGTGTCGGCTCCTCGACCAGCGAGATTCGCGGAAGCGGTGTACTAAGCGGTCGCGCGCTGGCGGCGGACGATGGTTAGGACCACTACGAGGGCGATGCCGAGGAGGAGGGCTCCGCCGGCGCCCCAGATGAGGAGGACGGGGGCGTCATAGCCGGTGCTGGCGAGGCCGCCGCCGGTGGCGGAGTCGAGAACCGTGACGGTGAGGGCCGCGGTGCCGACGGTGCCGGAGGTGAGGCCGGTGGCGGTGACGGAGTAGGTGCCCGTGGCGTCGACCGGGAGGGTGACGTTGACGCTGGCGGCGCCGGAGGCTGAGGCCGTCTTGACCAGGGTCACGGTGGCTGCCTTGAAGGCCGACAGGGTTGCGGTGCCGGAGCCGGTCACAGCGAAGGACACGTCTTCACCGGGGGTGAAGGCGCCATCGGCAAAGGCGACGGTGACGGTGCCACCGGCGACGACGTCACCGGAAACCGTGATGCTGTCGGCCGGAACATAGCCGGCGGCGTTGGCAGCGGCGGGTACTGCGAAGACTGCGAGAATCGCCAGTGCGATCACCGCGAAAGTTTTTCTTGCCATGGTGGATTCCCCTACTGTGGATCAATCTGAATTCGCCGGGCACTGGCGTGCTTCGAATGAAGCGTGCTTCAAAGAAGCTACCCCCACTTTAGGGGACATTAACAGGAAAAATCCAGTGTCTCTGTTTCAGGGAGATGAATTATCGGGGTGCTCTGCACTTCGAGGTCACCGGAGAAGGGTTCGGCGCCCAGCCAATCGAAGCTCAAGACCGTGCTTTCGCCGGGGGCCAGGTCAACCGCGATGGTGCTCACGGGATAGCTCTCGTCGGTCGCCGGGTGATAGGGAACGTCGGCGTCGTCGCGCAGAACGCCGAGATTCTGCATGTCCGGTGAGCCGTACACCGAGACGAGCGTGTTGACGTTGCCGGGGGTGATGCCGAACGAACCGCCGCCGGTGACGTATTCGGGGAGCGAGGTGGCAGCATCCGCTGGCGCGGTGTTCGTGAGTGTCACGTCGAGGCCGAACTCCGGGCGTTGGTCGTTGCGGCAGGTGACCTGCCCGACAGCGTATTTCACGTCGAGGTATGTGTCCATCTTGGCGCCGGTGCCGTCGTTGAAGTACACCCCGAGGCGTTTCACGAGATCGGTGCTGACGGGCAGTGCGCCGGCGATCGTCGTCTGCAGCAGCACCGACTGCTCTTCTTCGTGGGCGCTGTAGACCAGCACGCGATGCTCGTCGCCGGCCTGGGCCAGGGCCGCGATGAGCTTGACCGGGTCGGCGCTGCCTCCGGCGACGGCCTCGAAGACGGATGCGGCGGCGGCGGCGAAGAAGGCATCCTGCTGGGCGGGATCGCTGTAGCGGGCGTAGGCGTCGACGAGCAGCAGCTGCACCGCGTTCTCGGCGGAGAGCACGTCGCCGGTGGGCAGGGTGATCGGGCCGGTGGCGGCGAGCAGGTAGCTGAGGGTGACGGGGTCGAGGGAGATGACGCCGTCGACCGTGACGCCGAACTGCAGGCGCCACATTTCGGCCGCGAGGGTGGCGCTCGTCGTGAAGTTCGGCGTGAGGGTGACGTTCTGTATATAAGTACCGGTGATGGCGCCGTAGATGCCCTGGGTTTCGGGGCTCAGCGGCAGCACCGGGGAGTCGTAGCGCGGAAAGTCGCCGCTGTTGGCCTGCTCGGCGAGCTCAATGCGGCCGTTCTCGGTGTGGATCAGGGCGAGGGCGCCCGGGATGCCGCCGCCGGCACGGAGCTCGGCCGGGTTCTGGAACAGCAAGACGTAATTGCGGGGGCCGTCGGCGCCGAGCATGGCCGGCAGCAGTTGCACAGCCCGGTTGAGGGATGCGATGGTCGTGGCGGTCGTTGCGACGGTCGTCTGCAGCTGCGTTGCCGCGTCAGTGACCACGTCGAGGGTGTTGCGTGTGTCGATGCGCGCGGCCTGCGTGCCGGCGGCGGTGAGCGCGGTGGAGGCTCGGGCCACGTCGCCCTGCGCGTCGACGAGGGGCTGCAGGTTGAGGGCGCCGTCGACGGGCTTGAAGGCTTCGAGGTCGACGCTGGCGGCGACGGTGGCGAGGGGGCCCACGGCGTCCTGAGCGACGTTATTGACCACGTCGGCCAACTCGCGCACCGCCGTGAGGTTGGGGCCGAGCCAGGGCAGCACCTCGTAGGCACGCCAGATGGGGTCGCTCGTGAGGCTCGCGGCGGTGGTCGAGTGGTCTTGCAGCTCGTTGACGGACTGGGCCGCGGCGTCGGCATCCGCTGCCAGAAGCTGGGTTTGAATGGTCGATGCCAGGGGGATGGCGCTTTCGAGCTCGCCCTTGGCGAGGTAGCCGCGCACGCCCACCCAGGCGGTGGAGAGGACCAGCAGCGCCAGGAGCCCGAGAACCACCCACAGCACGATTCGGCGGCGGGGGCGAGACCGTTCGCTGCGGCGCGAACGGTGAGGCGTTGGGGGCGTGGAGACCATCACAGTATTAAAACAGACGCGCCGTGGGGGTTTGGTCGCTGTCGGCGTTCAGGGACTGCAGCCAGTAGTCGAAGCGGGTGACGGCCGCGGTGGCGCTGAGCGTGGAGCGGCAGTGGGTGAGGCCGGCGGCGCCGAGGGTGTTCTGGCGGGCGGGGTCGGCGGCGAGGGTGCGGACGGCGGCGAGCAGGGCGGCGGGGTCGCCGGCGTTGACCTGTACTCCCCCGCCGGAGAGGGCGAGTTCGCCGGCGGTGACGCTGGTCGGGTCGGTGGCGCCGAGCACCGGGAGGCCGGTGCTGAAGTAGGAGGTGAGTTTGCTGGGCACGGACATCTCGGTGACTCCGGGGAGTTCGTTGACCAGCAGGATGTCGGCGCTGCCGAGGGTGGCTTGAAAGTCGGCGTCGGGGACGCCTTCGAGAAACTGCAGGCGGCTGATGTTGGTGCCTTGTTGCTCGAGGCGGGCGCGTTGGTTGCCGTTGCCGAGGAGGACGAACCGCACCGGGAGCTGCTGCTCGTCGGCGAGGCGCGCGGCCTCGACGACGTTCTCAAGGCCCTGCTTGACGCCCATGTTTCCGGCGTGCAGCACGATCGTGTCGGTGTCGAGCCAGCCGTGGGTTTTTCGCACCTGCACGCGGTCGAAGGCGGGGGGCTCGGGCAGGTGGGTCCAGTTGCGGATGACGTGGATTGTGGTGTGCTTTACGTTGAGCTTGGTGACGAGGGCGAGCTTGAAGCGGTCGTGGATGACGGCGACGGAGGTGGCGTGGCGCAGGGTGGCGCTTTCGATGCGGCGCATGAGGGCGGTGGCGCGGCCGCCGCCGGTGCCGGTTTCGGCCAGGCCCAGGCTGTAGAGGTCTTGCACCCAGATGCCGACCGGGAGGCGGCGGTGCAGAAGGCGGGCGCGGGTGAGGGCGAGTGCGGTGGAGAACAGGGCCGGGGAGACGAGGAGGAGCACGTCGGGGCGGGCCCAGCGGGTGGTCATGAGGCGCAGGCCGAAGCTGAGCTCGCTGAGGAGGCGCTGGAGGTTAGTCGGGGTGGGGGGCACGTAGTGGGCCAGGCGGGTGACGGGAACGTTGTTGATGGTTTCGTGGCTGGTGTGGGCGCCGTAGCCGGGGCGGATGCGCCACTCGGGGTAATGGGGGTGGGCGGTGATGACGCGTACCTGGTGGCCTCGGGCGGTGAGGCCTTCGGCGAGCGCGGAGGTGTAGGGCGCGTTGCCGGTGGATTCGGGGGTGTAGTGCAGGCCCAGGATGAGGATGCGCAGGGGGCGGGTAGTGTGCGGGGTGGGCGGGGTCATGGCGCGGCCGGGTGGTGGGTGAGGGTGGCGGACTCTTTGGTTTGGTGGGAGTTTTGGAAGTGGCGCTCGACGAGTTGGAAGAAGGCCCAGCAGAGGGCCAGGGTCACCGGAACCACTACGAGCATCATCAGCGTGTACTGGGCGGCGACGGGCAGGCCGAGGGGCAGGAGCAGCAGGTTGCCCAAGGCCAGGAGGGGGCTGTGGATGAGGTAGACGCTGTAGGAGACCAGGCCGGCGTAGCGCAGGGGCTTGGACTCGAAGACGGCGAAAAGGCCGATCGACGCGCCCTGGGTGGTGCGGCGGCCGAGCACCACGAGCAGGGCCATGAAGCCGGCACCGCCGATGATCTCGCTGAACCAGACCTTGTCCTGAGTGAAGGGGCTCAGCACGAGCAGCAGGGCCGCGGCGCCGATCGCGGCTGCGGTCAGCCAGCCGACGGTACCGCGCGGCAGCGTGGGGCGGGTGGTCAGCTGCGCGGCGAACATTCCCGCGGCAAAGAGGCCCACGAGCCACGGGTGCGCCCAGGGGGCGAAGCCCACGAGCGACGCGGCGAGCAGCAGGAGGGTGAGTGCGGGGGTGACGATCCACGGGGAGAAGCGGCGAAAGAGCGGCAGCAAGATGAGCGGCATCAGAAAGTAGATCTGCCACTCCACGGCGACGCTCCAGAGCGGGCCGTCGATCTGGAACGCCCAGTCGGGCGACACGTCGTGCAGCAACAGCAGGTGCGAGACCACTCCCCCGACGTCGACCGGGATCTTCGAGTCCCAGGCGGTGCCGCCCTGCTGGTTCATCACCGGGATGAACGCGATCAGGGCCAGGCTGATCGCCAGCGCGGCGAAATAGGGCGGCAGGATGCGTTTCGCCCGGCGCTTGAAGAACTGGCCGACTCCGCCGCGAAACTGCAGCGTGGGCGATTTGGTCAACGGCAGCATGAGCACGTACCCGGAGAGCACGATGAAGATAGGCACGCCGAGGTAGCCGTAGCCGATGAGCCAGCCGATGACCGGCAGTTCGGCGGCGGCCTGGCCCTCGAGGCCGGTGAAGAGGAAGGTGTGAAAGACGACCACGGCGAGCGCGGCGGCACCGCGCATGCCGTCGAGGTAGCGGAACTCGACGCGCGGGGTGGGGGCTTGGGCGGATTGGGCCGCTGTCGCCGGCGGTGACTGGCGCTTGGGGTCGGTCATAGCTGGCCTCCGGGGGTCTCGGGTGCGGGCGGGGCAGGCTTGGCGCGCATCAGGATTGCGTAGGCGACGGCGGTGGTGAGCACTCCGCAGAGCAGGCCGCCGAAGAGGGTGATGAGCGGGTTGGCGTCGAATTGGGCGGCGCTGAGTTCGCGCAGGGCGGTGGCGAGCCCGAACGGGATGAGGGAGATCAACACCGCGAGGGGGGCCGCGCGGCGCCAGAAGTAGCGGCGTGCGGGGGCGGGGAGCAGCATCCAGTCGACGACGGCGATGAGCGGGCCGAGGAAGACGGCGTTGATGATGAGCGACCCGGGCAGGCCCCAGAGCAGCGCGCCGACCGCGCAGCCGGCCAGCAGCGAGAGCTGCAGGGCGGAGTCGACGCGCAGCCGGGCGGAGTCGCGGGCGGCCAGCAGCAGCCAGCGGGCGGGCAGGGCGACGGTCATCGACACGGCCAGGCCCGCGCTGATGGCCATCAGCTGGCCGGTGGCCTGCCAGCCGGGGCCGAGCAGCAGGGCGGTGAGCTCGGGGCCGACGGCGCCGAGCGCCGCCGACAGGGGCAGCAGCAGGATGAAGAAGCGCGGCACCAGACGGTGCAGGTGGGCCTGGGTCTGGCCGGCGAGGTGGGCGGTGCTCGCGTCGCGCAGCATCGTGGGGTTCAGGGCCATCTGCGCCTGCTGCAGGGGGCCGATAAGAAACGAGAACGCGCGGGAGTAGAAGGCGAGGTTGGCGGGGCCGAGCAGGGCGCTGACGATGAGGTTGCCGCCGTTGCGGCTGGCGAATCCGGAGAGCTGGCTGAGGTAGACGCCGCCGACGGCCTGCTGCAGCGAGCGCAGCGCGGGCCGCCAGGGCAGGTCGCTGACCGGGCGGCCGCCGGGGCGCTGGGCGCGAAAGGCGGCTTCGAGGGCGGCGTAGCGCAGAGCTGCGATGAGGAACGGGCTGAGCGCAGCGGCGACCGGGGTCGCCCAGGCGAGAATCAGGGCCGCGGCGACGACGTTGCCGATGACGACGGATGCCACGTCGACGACGGACACGAAGCGCAGCTGGCCGCGCAACACCAGGAATGCCCGCGGCACCATGCTCGCCGCGGACAGTGGCAGGGCGGCGCAGAGGATCAGCCACATCAGGGCATCCGTCTGGTCGCGCACGAAGAAGAGGCTGACGGCGACCGTGAGGGCGGATGCTGCGGCGGTGACGAGCACGGCGGCGCGCGTCCAGAGGCCGTAGCGGCGTTCGTAGCCGGGGGCGCGGGTGAGGATGGCCTGCCCGACGCAGAGGTCGACGGCGATTGCGACGACGGAGGTGATGGTGAGGGCGAGAAAGAAGAGACCGTAAGAGCCCGGGCCGAGCACGCGGGCGACGATGGTCGCGCCGATCAGGCCGACGCCGGCAATGAGAACCTGGCCGGAGACGGGCCAGTGGGCGGCGTTTCGGCCGGTGAGGGTGGTGGTGCCGGTCATCAGTCCGTGGGCTTGGTGATCAGTTTGGCCGGCAGGATGCGGGCGGGGTTGCCGACGGCGCGGGCGCCCTCGGGAACGTTGATGAGCACCACGGCCATGGCGCCGATGCTGGCACGGTCGCCGATGGTGATGTCGCCGAGGAGTTGCGCGTAGGCGCCGATGGCGACGCCGTGGCCGATGACGGGGGCGCCGGTGCCGGTGCGGGCGCCGATGGTGACGCCGTGACGCAGGGTGCAGTTGGCGCCGATGCGGGTGCCGGGGTGCAGGATGATGCCGCCGAAATGGTGGATCAGCAGGCCCGGGCCGATGCGGGCGGAGCGGGGGATGTCGATGCCGGTGATGAGGCGGGTGACGGAGTAGAGGAAGAAGTAGAGGGCGTGGAGTGGGGCGCGGAGGAGGCGGGGTGCGGTGAGGGTGTAGCGGCCGAAGCGGTAGACGGCTACGGCGTAGATGGCGGGTTGGAGGAGGAAGGGGTGGGGGCCGTAAAGGGGGAGGTCGGCGGAGAAGTAGTGGCGTTCGGGGGTGTGGCGGGTCATTGGGGGGACCTTGGGGGCTGGGTCTGAGGGTCGACTTGCGGTGGTCTCGACACGCCGGCCAAAAGCGGGCCGGCTGCTCGACCAGCGAGATTTTTTGCTCGACCAGCGGAGAACTTGGCGAGAGCGGAGGGGGGCGACGCGGCGGGAACGGGGTCGGCGAGGGCGTGGCGGGTTTGGAAGGCGCGGAGGTTGCGGCTGATGAAGTGGCGGGCCTGGCTGAGGAGGCGGCGCGGGAAGGGGCTGTGGAGGATTTCGCGCTGTACCTGGGCGGCCTCGCGGGCGAGGAGGTGGGTGTTGGCCTGGCTGACACCGCCGGCGTGGAAGACGGCGACGGGTTCGTACCAGTTCTGGGTGGGGATGCCGTCGGCGATCATGCGGGCGGTGAACTCGTAGTCCCCCACGATGCGATAGGTGAGGTCGTAGCCGGATTCCCGGGCCTGCTCCCCCGGATAGAAGATGGCCTGGTGCGAGGTGGGCAGGCCGTGCCAGATGTAGGAGCCGCCGCGGGCTTTGCGGTGGATCTGCCCGCGGCCGGTGTCGAGCAGGTAGTCGGCGAGGAGCATCCGCTGCTGAGAGCTGTCGAACTGGGCTTTGAGACCCGACCAGGAGGCCAGGCAGCATTCGTCGCCGCCGTTCAGAAACCAGACGTGCGCGCCGGTGGTGAGGCGCAGGCCCTTGTTCATGGCGTCGTAGATGCCCTTGTCGGGTTCGCTGACCAGGCGCACCCGGGCGCGGCCGGCGACGGTGGTGGCGAGCATCTCGGCGATGGCTTCGTGGGCGGCGGGGCCGGATCCGCCGTCGATGACGACGACCTCGAGGTCGGGGCCGGCGACCGCGGCGAGGTTTTTCAGGGAGCGGAGGGTTCTATCGAGGCCGGGGAGATCCTGGTAGGTGACGGTCACGATGCTCAGAAGCGGGGTCGTGTTCATGGGAGCCCTTCGAAGTGGCCGGGGTGTGCGGACTGGGGGTGAGCGATTGACGGAAGGCGACGATGACGAGCCAGGCCATGAGGCCGTATTCGGGGGCCATGATGGCGCCGGAGAAGAGCAGCGAGGCGAACAGCCAGAGCGGGGCGATGCGGCGCCAGGCCAGGCCCGCGCTGTTCAGGCGCAGCACCTGGCCGAGGGTGAGCAGAAACCAGATCAAGACGGCGACGAGGCCGGCCCAGCCGAAGTAGAAGATGATGACGTAGAGGCCGTTGTCGAGGCTGCTGGCGGGAACGCCGGCCATGCGGAATCCGTAGCTCGAGATGACGTCGCTGACCGAGCCGAGCGGCTGGCCGAACGGGCTGTGCAGCAGCACGTCGCGCAGCACCTCGAGCGGGGCGAGCAGCCGGTAGTTGGCACTCGTGCCCACCTCGGTGATCGACGAGAGCCGCAGCACCAGATAGTCCCCCACGATGGCGGCGCCGGTGACGCCGAGCACGAGCACGAACAGGGCGAGCTTGGGCTTGCTTCGCAGGGCCACGACCACGACGATCGCGGCGAAGACGAGCAGTCCGGTCGCGCTCTGGCAGGCCAGCAGGCCGAACAGGGCAAGCGTCGCGGTGCTCTTAGGCTTGCGGCCGAGGCTGAGCAGCGCCACGGCGACGCTGCCGATCACGAACGAGGCGTAGGAGGGCTCGAGGTAGAAGCCCTGCGCCCGCGGGATGCCGCCGAACTGCAGGCCGGGCGCGTAGGCGTGAAAGTACTGGAACGGTCCGAACGGGTTGAAGAGCAGGTCGCTGCCGAGGGTGCCGAGGGCGACCTGGCCCACGCAGATGCCGCTGACCACCACGAGGGCGGCGAACAGGCCGCGGGCGAACTGCGGCGAGCGCACGATCTCCGAGCGGATGCCCCCGGTCGCCGTCACGACGATGAAAGAGGTGAGCAGAAACAACAGCAGGGTCTGGGTGAAGTCGCCGCTCTGGGTGGCGGGTGAGAGCACCGCGGCGAGCGCGGCGAGACCGATGATGAGCGCCCAGACCACGGTCTGCCGGCCGTAGGGCGGATGCTTCACGACCACCGCGATGAGCAGCAGACCGCTGAACAGGCCGAGCGTGAGAAAGTAGCCGCCGATCGTGGCGATCTGAAAGTGCTGGAAGACGATGGTGGTGAAGGCGAGGGCGCCGGCGAGGGCGGCGCCGCGGATGCGCGGGGTCGCGGTGGGGGGCGGGGCCTTCAGCGCGGGGTGCGCGGCCGGGGCGCGTGCGGGCGCCGGAGCGGCGAGGGCCGCGCGGTTACCGGGTGAGGAGAGAGTCATAGATGGCTCGGTATTCGGCCGCCATGCGGCTCGGGGCGAAAAAATCGGGTACGGCGAGGTCGGAGGTGCGGTCGAGGGAGAGAGGGGCGGCATCCGTCGGCCGCGCTGATGGGTCGGGGTCATCGTCGCGGGGGTTGGCCTGCAGGGCGGCGTAGAGGGAGTCGGCGCTGTCGAAGAGGGTGACGCGGGGGTGAGCACGAAACTCGCGGGCGGCCTGCGAGTCGACGGCGAAGACGGCGAGGCCGGCGGTGAGGGCCTCGGCGATGGTCAGCGGAAAGTAGTCGACCTGGCTGGTGAAGATGAGCCGGTCGTGCTCACGCATGAGCTTGGCGAGGGCGACCCGGTTCATGATCGCCGGGCGATACTCGGCGCTCGTGCGCACGGCCTTGTAGGTGGGGGTGTAGTCCGGGTTCGCTTCGGGGTTGTCACCCACGATGGTGAGGCTTTGGTAGGGCACGGCGGCGATGGCGGTGAGCAGTTCCCAGTCGACCTTGTTCTCGTCTCGCAGGTCGCGGCAGAGAAAGAGGTTGCGAGTGGTCTCGGTGTGCACCCGCGGATGCGCTTCGAGGGCGTCCCAGAACTGGCGGTCGACGGAGTTCTTCACCACGGTCACGTTGTCGATGCCGGCGGTGACCGCTTCATCGGCGAGCCAGTCGGCGCAGGCGACGATGCTCGTGGGCACCGACTGCTGCAGAAGGCGTACGGCCGCATAGCGCTGCTGCCAGCGCTCGGCGGCATGGTCGAACTTGGCGGGCGGGTAGGCGGCGAGGTCGGGACATTTGGGGCATCCGTCTTGCCAGAGCCGACAGGTGCCGGGCTGGGCGCAGCGGCCGGTCATGATCCACTGGTCGTGCAGGGTCCAGACGACCGGTTTGCCGGCGCGGCTGATGTCGCTGAGCAGGCGCTCGGTGGGGGCGAAGTAGCTGTGGATGGCGTGCAGGTGCACCACGTCGCTGGCTTCGACGGACTTGGCGAAGTCGTGCCAGAGGTGCGGGCTGACCAGGCCGGTCTCCACCCCGCGGGTGGAGTAGCTGATGCGGTTGAGCGCGGCGATCGCCGCGGGGGTGACGCGCACGCCGTCGTATTCGGCTTCGAGCGGGCTGGCGCGGCCGCGTTTGCCGTAGCCGTAGGCGAACGGGCTGCGGATGCCCACCCGCCGCAGCTCGTCGGCGAGGGTGCGGGCAACGCCGGCGGCTCCGCCTTCGGAGAGGCGGATGTTGACCTGGAGCACGTTCTGCACCGTTTTGGTGGTGGCGCCGGGGTTATCTGTGCCGGGGTTGTCTGTGTACATGGGTCAGCCTGCCGTCACGGTCTCGAATTGGGCACGCCAGGCGTCGATCTCGCCCTGCGGCAAGTCGACCCGGCGGGTGATTCGGGCCTCGACGCTGGCCTCGATGCTGGCCCGGTCGCCGCGGGCGTGCACGGGCAGGCCGGTGTCGCGGCCGATCTCGAGGGCGCGATTGTCGACGGCGACGATGAGGCCCCAGACGCCGCGATCGAAGGCACGGATGCCGCCGTGCAGCCGGGTGCCGATGTAATCGACGTTCTGGGTGAGCAGCTCGTCGAAGGCATCGAGGGTGGGGGCGGTCATGTCGTCGTCGACACGGAGCTCGCGAGCGTAGGCGGCGTCACGTTTGGCCTGCGGCCACACCACGACCCGGTCGTAGTGGCGGTGCAGCAGGTCGATCAGCCAGGGGTCTTCGACCCGGTCCTTGTTGTAGTCGGTGAGAGTGACGACGACGGTTGTCGGGCGGCCGGTAGTGCCGGCGGTGACGTTGCGCAGGTCCCACATGGTGGGGCAGGCCGTGTTGCGGGCCTGGAAGCCGAGATTCTCGAGTTTCTGCTTCGTATATTCGTCGCGCACGGAGTGCACGTGGTCGCGGCTGAGCACCTGGCCGAGCACCCAGCGGGTGTAGGCGTTGGGTTCTTCCTGGTACTGCCACCAGCCGACGCCGAGCAGCAGCACCTTGCCCTTCAGGGCGTGGATGCTCGCCGGGTCGAGCTTCCACTGTTGGTAGAACGGCATGTTGGAGCTGAGCAGGTTGGTGCCGCCGATGATGGCGAGGTCGGCCTTGCGGGCGATCAATCGGTCGGCGTGGCCGAGGCGCACCTGGGTGGGCAGGGCGGCGGCGATCGGCAGCCGGGCGTGCAGGGCGGCGTCGACTTTCTGGCGGATGATCTGGTCGCCCACGTTGCTGGAGGCGATGGATGGGTCGAGAAGGATGATCACTGGTCGGCCCCTGTCGTGTCGGTGTCGTCGGTGTTGTCGGTGGTGGTTTCGGGAAAGCGGTCGCCGAGGATGACGGCGCCGGGGGTGCCGACGATCTTGCCGGCGGGGATGCGGCCGGACACCACGGTCATCGGCGTGACCAGCACGCTCTGCCCGAGGTGGGTGCCGCCGAGGATGATGCAGCGGGTGGTGACCCAGCATCCGTCTTCGATGTGGATCGGTGCGGTGATGAGGGCCATGTCGCGGCGATGGGCGTGACTGCCGGTGGTGAGGAAGGTCTCCTGGGAGAGGACGACGTTGTTGCCGAGGGTGACGTGGTCCTGGTTGTGGAACCAGACGCCCTCGCCGATCCAGCAGTCGTTGCCGATGTGCAGGTTCCAGGGGAATTTGACGCGGGTGCGCGGGCGGAAGATGACGCCGTGGCCGATGTCGGCACCGAACGCGCGCAGGGCCTTGACACGGAGGGCGGAGCTGATCTGCCAGGGATTGGTGACCAGGAGCAGCTCGACGATGGCCCAGAGGTAGACCGTGCGGGCCGGGCGGCCCCATTTGCTGCGTTCGCCGGGGGCATCCGCTAGCGGGATGACGCGGGTGCGCTGGGTCGTGCGGGGCATCAGACGGCGTCTCCGCCGGGGGCGACGACGGCGCGCATGGTGCGCCAGAGGATGACGATGTCGCCGGTGAGGCTCCAGTTTTCGACGTAATACAGATCGAGGCGGATGCTGTCCTCCCAGCTGAGGTTGGACCGCCCGCTGACCTGCCAGAGGCCGCTCATGCCGGGTTTGACGAAGAGGCGGCGGTGGGCGGCGGAGTCGTAGAGGTTGACCTCGCCCTCGCGCTGTGGGCGCGGGCCGACGAGGCTCATGTCGCCCTTGAGCACGTTGATGAGCTGCGGGAACTCGTCGAGGGAGTATTTGCGCAGCGCGCCGCCGACGCGGGTGAGACGCGGGTCGTTTCGGACTTTGAACAGGGGGCGGTCGGCGGTGCCCTGCTCTTTGAGCAGCGCGGCGAGCTGGTCGTCGGCGTTGACGCGCATGGTGCGGAACTTCAGCATGTGGAAGAGCTGGCCGTTGAGGCCGACGCGTTCCTGGCGGTAGAAGACCGGGCCGACGCTGGTGAGGGCGACGAGTGAGGCGAGCACGATCAGGGCCGGCGACAGGATGAGCAGCAGCAGGCCGGAGCCGACGATGTCGAAGGCGCGCTTGGCGAAGCGTTTGCCGCCGTCGAAGCTCGGGGTCTCCACGTGGATGAGGGGGAAGCCGGCGACCGGGCGGGTGTGGATGCGCGGGCCGCCGATGTCGGTGAGGCTCGGCGCGACGACGAGGTGCTGGCGGCCGGGCTCGAGGCCCCAGCTGAGCTCGCGCACCCGTTCGGGCGGGAGTTCGTCGGCGCTCGTGATGATGACGGTATCGGCGCCGCTCTTGGTGAGGGCGACCAGGATGGTGTCGAGGGTGCCGATGACGGGGATGTCGGTGTCGGGCAGGTTCTGGGCGGTTTTGCTGGGAGCGGTGCCGGGGATGCAGGCGCCGACCACGCGGTATCCGCTTTCGGGCTGCTTGCCGAGCTCGCGGGCGAGGTGGGTGGCGCTGGCTTGCGAGCCGACGAGGAGGACTTGGCTCGAGCAGCGGCCCATGCGGCGCTCGGCGCCGAGCCACTGCCGCCAGATCCAGCGGGAGAAGAGCAGCACGGCCAGGCCCAGGGGCAGGGCGATGAGGATGTAGCCGCGGGCGAGGTCGATCTTGACCAGGAAGGCGATGATCGCGATCATGCCGAAGAGGCGGAGGGTGCCGTCGGTGATCGCCTTGTATTCGGCGGTGCCGGTGCCGAGCACGCGGGATTCGCGGGTTCCGTAGAGGCGGAGGGTGAGCATCCACGCAAAAATGGTGACCACCGAGATGGTGGAGTAACTCAGGGTAGTCATGGTCGCGTTACTGAAGTTGACCGGGGTGGAGAAGCCGAGCCAGGCGATTTGCACGCCAAAGACGACCCAGATGAGCACGAGGAAGTCGGTGAGCACGACGCGCATGGCGTAAGCGCGGTGCCAGTCGGGGGCGGGGGCCTGGCTGAAGTCGGGTATCGGCCCGGTGAGGGCGGCGCGGGCGGCCTGCGCGGTCTTGGCCGCGGTCGCGATGCGGGGGGCGCGGGTCGGACGGGTTGATGGTGGCGCTGTCTGACTGGTTACGCGGTGTTCAAATGCCATGTCGCTTCCCCACTTGCCTGTTCGGTACGGTTCGTGCCTGTCGGGAGCGACGAAACCGGTGCCGCCGATAGTGCGGCTCCGGTGCCCAGACGGTCTCGGTGGTGCTGTCGTGACTGGAGAGACCGATCACTGAAATAACGTACCCCAAACGGGGGGTGTAGACCAGAGGTTTTGTGCCTCAGATGGGGGGTTTATCAGGAAAACCCGAGATCACCTCACATAAACACGAGCGCCATTCGGCCCCGGAAGCGCCCGGCGCGCCCCCGTACCATTCGACGGAGTTGAGGCCGTGAAACGCGCGGGTGGGCCCGGAAACGATGGTTTTGGCGCTGAATACCGTCGAATGGTACGGGCGGCGGGCTCGGGTGCCGTGATGGCGACGGCCGGGTGATCGCCGCGGTCTCGGGGAGCCCGGCAGCGGACCCCAGGGCAAGGTTTGGGCGCGCCAGCGCCCACACCGCGGCAGGCCCGAAACTCCGGCAGAGGGCAGATCCCCCATCGATTGCTCCAGGCCGTGGAGCGATTCGTAGCTGGCCCGGCGACCTCGTCTGTCCGGCTTATCGGCTGGCGCCGGGTCATCCGTGGCGCGCGTACCATTCGACGGTATTCAGCTGCGAAACCAGCCCGATCCGGGCCGCGAGCGAGTATTTTCGGGCTCAACTCCGTCGAATGGTACAGCGGGCCCGACTCTTGGCCCGCTCGAACCGCTCTGCCGGGGTTGCAGGCCTGCCGCGGGGTGGGCGCTAACGCACCCAACCCCTTGCCCCGGGTTCTGCTGCCGGGGTTCTCGAAGCGGCAGCTTCGGCCCGGCCGGCTGCGGAGGTCGCCATCACCGCGCTCGGGTCGGCCTCCCGTACCATTCGACGGTGTTTGAACCCGAAAGTGGGGGTTACGGGTTCAAACCGACCTATTCGTGGCTGAACACCGTCGAATGGTACGCGGCACGGGGATCGCTGCTTCGCGGCTCTCGTTTCGTCGGCCAGTCAGGTCAGCGGACGCCCTGTCGTGGCGATCTCAGTGTCGGCTTTGATAAAGTTATCAACGCTTTTGAGCGCTGATAACTTTATCTTTTCTCGGCGTCGAATGGTTCAGCGTGCCACGAGCGCGAGTCTGGGCCGGTGGCTGCATCGCGGCACTCGTTGTGCGAGCGGGCACGTGTTCGGAGAGGTGCCGGCTCGCACTACGAGTGCCGCGACGGCCTAGACGGGCTGGGGCCGGGGCATCCGTCGCCGGCTTTGGTTGCCGCACCGACTACCGCGTACCATTCGACGGACATCAGCCGCGAAACGACCGAAGCCGCGCCCAGAATGCCGTCTTCGCGGCTGAACACCGTCGAATGGTACGGAACGGGGCGTCAATAGACTGGCGGTCTACCTTTGCCTACCGAAGGAGCTTTGTGCTCGTCACCGTTACCTCGACCGCGCCCGACGCGGGCAACCTGAGCCACCTGCTGCGCAAACACCCGGAGCGCGCGCAACAATTCGCGCTCAGCGTCGGCACGGCACACGTGTTCTACCCCGAGGTCAGCGCCGAGCGCTGCACGGTGGCGCTGCTGCTCGAGGTCGACCCGATCGGGCTGGTGCGGGACAAGCACTTTCGCGGCAGTGATTCCGCCACACTCTCGCGCTATGTGAACGACCGGCCGTACGCGTCCTCCTCGATGGTCGCCGTGGCGCTCGGGCAGGTGTTTCGCACGGCGATGAACGGGGTGAGCGAGTCGTATCCGGATTTGGCGGCATCCGCTCTGCCGCTCGAAATCACCGTGGCGGCGCTGCCGGCCCGGGGCCGCGACACCGCCGGGCTCGTCACGCGGCTGTTCGAACCGCTCGGCTGGACCGTGACGGAGACGCCGATCGCCCTGGACCCGGACTTCAAGGACTGGGGCGACTCCGTCTACGTCGACCTGGTGCTGCGCGGAAACGTGCGGCTGAGCGACGCGCTGCGCCACCTCTACGTGCTGCTGCCGGTGCTCGATGACGCGAAGCACTACTGGGTCAGCGATGACGAGGTCGGCAAGTTGCTGCGCGCGGGCGAGGGCTGGCTGCCCGATCACCCCGAGCGGGAGCTGATCACCCGGCGGTATCTGGCGCATCAGCGGTCGATGGTCGACGAGGCGACGGAGCTGATGACGGATGCCGCGGCCTGCGATTCCGAGGATGGGTCGGCCTCCGAGCGGGCCGGGCAGAGCGACCCGGGCACGTCGACGGATGCCGCGCCGCGCGATCTCGACGGTTCTCCGTCGGCCGTGCAGGGCACCTCGGAAACGTCGGCGCCGCGGGCGGGCGACCCGGCGCATCCGTCATCGCCGGCCGCCGCGCCGCGCCCGGTGTCGCTCGCCGCTCAGCGCTCCGAGGCGGTGCTCGCGGCCCTGCACGACGTGGGCGCGCACTCGGTGGCCGACGTCGGCTGCGGCGAGGGCGCCCTGCTGCGGCGCCTGGCGACGGACTCCGCGTTCACGACCATCATCGGATCCGACGTCTCCGCGAGCGCGCTCGCCCGCGCCGCCCGGGCGCTCAACCTGCGCGAGGCCAGCGACCGCCAGCGCGAGCGGCTGCAGCTGGTGCAGAGCTCGGTGACCTACCAGGACGACCGGCTCGCCGGCCTCGACGCGATCGTGCTGATGGAGGTGATCGAGCACCTGGACCTGGAGCGGCTGCCGGCGCTGGAGGCATCCGTCTTCGGAGCGGCCGCGCCGGGCGCGGTCATCGTCACCACGCCGAACGGCGACTACAACGCCCTGTTCGAGGCGCTGCCCGCCGGCACGATGCGGCACAGCGACCACCGGTTCGAGTGGTCGCGGGCGGAGTTCGCTTCCTGGGCGTCGGGCGTCGCGGACCGCCGCGGCTACGCGGTCGAGTACCGCACGGTCGGCGAGGTCGACGCCCAGCTCGGCTCTCCCACCCAGCTCGCCCTGTTTCGAAAGGACCGCCCATGATTCTGCCCCTGCCCGTGATGTCACTCGTGGTACTGGTCGGCGCCTCGGGGTCGGGAAAGTCCACCTTCGCCGCCACCCATTTCGCGCCCTTCGAGACCCTGTCGAGTGACTTCTTTCGCGGGCTGGTGTCCAACGACGAGAACGACCAGGCGGCGACCGCGGCGGCGTTCGAGGCGCTGCGCTTCGTGGCGGGCAAGCGCCTCGACGCGGGGCTGCTGACCGTCATCGACGCCACCAACGTGCAGGCGGATGCCCGCCGCTCGCTGATCGAGCTGGCCCGCGCCCACGACGTGCTGCCGGTCGCGGTGGTGCTCGACGTGCCGGAGGGTGTCTGCGTGGCGCGGAATGCGGCGCGGGCGGACCGGAGTTTCGGGGCATCCGTTGTGAAACGCCAGCATGACCAGCTGCGCCGCTCGTTGAAGCAGTTGGGCAAGGAGGGCTTTCGGCGGGTGCATGTGCTGAACGGCGTCGAGGAGATCGCGGCGGCGCAGTTCGCGCGCGAACCGCTGCTGAACGACCGGAGTGGGGAAAAGGGACCGTTCGACGCGATCGGCGATGTGCACGGGTGCCGGTCGGAGCTCGAGACGCTGCTCGGCCGGCTCGGGTATGACGTGGTGTTCGATGAGTCGGGGCGGGCCGTTGACGCGGTTCATGTTGAGGGCCGCCGGGCGGTGTTCTTGGGCGACCTCGTCGACCGCGGGCCGGACACCCCCGGCGTGCTGCGGCTGGTGATGGGCATGGTCGCAGCCGGCCACGCCCTGGCCGTGCCGGGCAACCACGAGGCGAAGCTGGTGCGCGCGCTCGAGGGCAAGAAGGTGCAGCCGAGCCACGGGCTGGCCGAGACGCTCGCGCAGCTCTCCAGCGAGACGGAGGAGTTTCGCCGTGAGGTGCTGCAGTTCTGCCGCGACCTGGTGTCGCACCTCGTGCTCGACGAGGGCCGGCTGGTCGTGGCGCACGCCGGACTGATCGAGAAGTATCACGGGCGCGCGTCGGGACGGGTGCGCGCGTTCGCACTGTTCGGCGACACGACGGGCGAGACCGACGAGTATGGGCTGCCGGTGCGGCTGCCGTGGGCCGCGGACTATCGGGGCACGGCGACCGTGTTGTACGGGCACGTGCCGACCCTCGAGGCGGAGTGGGTGAACGGCACCATGTGCCTCGACACCGGATGCGTGTTCGGCGGCACGCTCAGCGCGCTGCGGTATCCCGAGAAGGAGGTCGTGAGCGTTGCGGCCGAGCAGGTTTGGTATGCGCCGGTGGTGCCGCTGAAGCCTGTCGAGGTTTCTCGTGACCCATCGCTGTTGCGGATCGACGACGTGCTCGGCAAACAGATGGTCGAGACGCGGGTGTTCGGCAAGGTCGGCATTCGCGAGGACAACGCCGCCGGGGCTTTGGAGGTGATGAGCCGGTTCGCGACGGATCCGCGGCGGCTCGTCTATCTGCCGCCGACGATGAGTCCCCCTGCGGAGTCTGCGCTGGAGGGCGTTTTGGAGCACCCGGCCGAAGCGTTCGCCGCGTACCGCCGCGAGGGGCTGGAGCGGGTGATCTGCGAGGAGAAACACATGGGATCCCGCGCGGTCGTGCTGCTGACCCGCGACCCGGCCCGGTTTGGTGCGGCCGACGGATGGCGCGGCGCGGTTCACACGCGCACCGGCCGGCCGTTCTTCGGCGAGGCTGAAACGTCTGAGTTTTTGGCACGGCTCGACCGGGCCGCGGAGGCGGCCGGGCTGTGGGACGAGTTTGGTGGGTCGTGGCTGTTGTTCGATGCGGAACTGCTGCCCTGGTCGCTGAAGGCGGGAGCGTTGATTCGGGAGCAGTTTGCGAGTGTCGCGGCGGCGGCGACATCCGCTCTGCCAGCAGCGGTGGGGGTGTTGCAGACCGCGGTGGACCGCGGGGTTGATGTGGGCGAGCTGCTCGCGCGCACGCAGCGGCGGGCGGGGAATGCATTCGCATACCGGGATGCTTATCGGCGGTACAGCCAGTCGTCTGCGGTGCAGCTGGCGCCGTTCCAGCTGCTCGCGTCGGAGGGAGCGGGTCACCTGGGGCGGGAGCATTCGTGGCATCTTGGGGTGGCGGATCGGCTCGCTGTGGTTGATGGGGAGTTCATTCGCCGCACCCGGAGCATTGAGGTGGATCTGACGTCGGCGGAGTCGGAGGCCGCGGCGACTCTGTGGTGGGAGGAGCTCACCGCGGGCGGTGGCGAGGGCATGGTCGTGAAGCCGGTGGCGGGGCTGGTGCGCGGAAGTCGCTCGCTCGCGCAGCCGGGCATCAAGGTGCGCGGGGCGGAGTATCTGCGGATCATCTACGGGCCGGACTACCTGGATCCGGCCAACCTGGCGCGCCTGCGCGACCGAGACGTGGGGCACAAGCGCTCGATGGCGCTGCGGGAGTACGCGCTCGGGGTCGAGGCCGTCGAGCGTTTCGTCGCCGACGAGCCCCTCTGGCGGGTGCACCAGGCCGTCTTCGGGGTGCTGGCCATGGAGTCCGAGCCCGTAGACCCCCGCCTCTAGCGCGGCCCCCGCCCGCCCCCTCGCTGATTGAGATCTCGACAAGCTCGATCCGGCGGCAGGGCGCGCGCGTCGGTTGTCGAGCCTGCCGAGACAGGCGCGCCCGTGTCGAAACCACCGCAACCCGACCTACACGCCGAAGATCGGCCTACGAGGTTTCGACCAGCGCGCTTCCCCTCCGTCTCGCTGGTTGAGCAGGGCGCGCGCGCCCTTGGCGCGCCCGTGTCGAAACCACCGCGAGCCGACCCTCGGTCCGAAGGTCGTCCTACGGGGGTTTCGACCAGCCGCGCTACGCGCGCAGGCTCAACCAGCGAGATCCCCCCGTCTCGCTGGTTGAGCAGGGCGCGCGCGCCCTTGGCGCGCCCGTGTCGAAACCACGGCGAGCCGACCCTCGGTCCGAAGGTCGTCCTACGGGGGTTTCGACCAGCCGCGCTACGCGCGCAGGCTCAACCAGCGAGCATCCGCTGGTTGAGCAGGGCGCGCACGCTCTTGGCGCGCCCGTGTCGAAACCACCGCGAGCCGACCCTCGGTCCGAAGGTCGTCCTACGGGGGTTTCGACCAGCCGCGCTACGCGCGCAGGCTCAACCAGCGAGATCCCCCCGTCTCGCTGGTTGAGCAGGGCGCGCGCGCCCTTGGCGCGCCCGTGTCGAAACCACGGCGAGCCGACCCTCGGTCCGAAGGTCGTCCTACGGGGGTTTCGACCAGCCGCGCTACGCGCGCAGGCTCAACCAGCGAGCATCCGCTGGTTGAGCAGGGCGCGCACGCTCTTGGCGCGCCCGTGTCGAAACCACCGCGAGACGGCCTGCAGTCCGTGGGTCCGGTGGAGTGTCGGTGGTGGGTGAGAGGCTCAGGTGAAAGACAAACGCCGGCCTGAGGCGAAACCTGTGGTGTAAACACCTACTAAACTCATGAGAAAACGTCAGCGTTAGTCTTGTATTTGTGTTCACCTCCGGCTAAACTGAGCATATGTCACAGACACTTCCGTCGGACACAGGAG
>NZ_QZVS01000036.1 GCF_003602235.1 Cryobacterium melibiosiphilum | reverse complement strand
ACGATCACGCTGCGCCGCACCGCGCGTTGCCGCCCGGTGCCGGCCGACGCGGCGGAGTTGCGCAGCGCCTCCCCGACCGCGCCGAGGATCGCGGTCGCCGCCTCGGCCGGAACCCCCGCGTCACCGGTCAGCTCGCTGATCAGGTCGGCGTCGGGTGCGGTCTCGCGAATCAGGGCTGCGAGGCGCTGCACGAGCTCGGCCTGCGGAACCGGCGGTGGCAGCGGCGGTCGCGGGTGGCCGTCGGCGTCGGCGAGGGCGTTCAGCTGGGTGAGGCTCGCGGTGGCCTGTCGCGCGATGACCGCGGGCCGGGCGCGGCCGAGGCCGGCGATGAGCAGGGTCGACAGCACGCTGTCGTGGATGAGGGCGTCCACGGTGAGGCGTTCGCGGCGACGCGCCACGTCGGCGGCCCGGTCGGCCTGCGCCAGCCGCGCCACCCGTTCGGTCTCATCGACGGATGCCGCGCTGCGCCTCACTCCGAGCGTCAAACCCACAAAAATGCTGATCACGAGCAGGGAGTACAGCACGTCCTGAAACCCGACCAGCACCGGCTCGGCCTCGTTCGTCGTCAGGCCGCGGGTGATGCCCGCCAGCAGGCAGACGCTGACGCTGTAGGTCCAGGCGGCCCGGGGGCTCGAGCAGGCCGCGACGGCGACGGCCGTGACGCCGCTGAGGTGCAGGATCCAGGGGATGTCGTGCCCCGCGGGCAGGGGTTCGGCCCGCAGCGCCACCCACAGGCAGAGCACGAGCACGTAAACGACGGCGCCCAGCACGGCGAGGGTCCGCAGCACGTGCAGCGGGGCGCGCCTGCCGAGCACTCCGATCGACAGCGGCAGCCCGACGACGAGCAGCCAGGCCAGCACCGACAGGCCGAAGGGGGGTTGGTGCGCCGGAACCTGCGCCGCGAACGGCACCAGGGAGAGCAGGCCGGCCAGCAGTGTCGCGACTCCGAGCACCCGGTAGAGCAGGCGCGTGACGCGCTCGCTCGCCGGAAAGCGGGTCGCCGGGTGGGCCAGGGCGGGCGCGGCGGCGGATGCGGCAGGCGGGCGCGGGGACGACGGCGGAGCGGGCGTGCCGGGCGGGGCATCCGGTACCGCAGTCGGCGGCGCGATCGGCATCCGGGGCCGAGCGGGCGTGCCGGGCGGGGCATCCGCTGCCCCGGAATGAAGCGGGGGCACGCTATTGGCCGGGGACGGGCAGGATTCCGTCTTCGATCGCGCGTTTGTAGAGGTCGATCTTGGTGCTCGCGGGGCGGCCGACGCGCTCGTATTTGCTGCGCACGCGGCGGATGTAGTCGATCACGGTGGCCTCGCTGATTCCGGTGCGCGATGCCACCAGCGGAGCCTTCGCGCCCGCCGCGTAGAGGCTGAGCACCTCGCGTTCGCGCGGACTCAGGGCCGCGTCGGCGAGGTCGGGGTCGCTGTCGAGGGCGGCGGCCCACTCGGTGGACGCGATCGTCTCCCCCGCGGCGGCGCGAGTGACGGCGTCGAGCAGCACGCTCGCCGGCTCACTCTTGCGCACCACGCCGAGTACCCCGGCACGCGCGGCCGCCCGCATGAGGGTCGCGTCGTCTCCCCCCGTGAAGGCGAGCACGGTGGCGCCGAGGGTGCGCAGGCGTTCCACGTTGTCGGTGACCGTCGACCCGTCAGAGAGCCGCAGGTCGAGAATGACCAGGTCGATGCGGTTGCCGGGGTTGCCGGGGTTGCCGGGGTTGCCGGGGTTGCCGGGGTTGCCGGGGTTGCCGGGGTTGCCGGCAACGGTGCGCAATAATTCGTCGACGGATGCGACGGCCCCCACCACCTGGATCCCCGCGATGGTGCCGAACAGGTCGGCGAATCCACGCGCCACAATCTCGTGGTCATCGATGAGCGCTACCCGAAAACGGTCCATAGTGTCCACTATGGGGGGCAGAAACGACCGCGAAGCGCCAGATCAGACGGGATGCCCCACCGGCCCACCCCCATTCCGGGGCCCCAAGAAGTGACGGCTGGTGGCGCCACAACGCTTCGACGTACTGTGATTTTGGGGAACACATCCGGGGGGATGGGGCACCGCGCGCCGCCGCTGCCGCGCGGTCATCGTCACGCGAGAGCGGCTCGCCCGCACGTGCGGGCCGCCCGCTGGCCTGGGGATCGGAGCCAGCGCGGCATCCGCTCTCGCGAGACGGCGATGGTGCGCAATCGCTGCGGTCGTCTGCGTCGGGGCGCGCGTCGACGTTGTCGATGTCGATGTCGTCGGCCCGGTCAGTGGCCTGTCGGTGGCGGTCGGTGGCCTGTCGGTGGCTTTTTGTGGCTGGTCAGCAGTCTTTTCGGGCCAGTCAGTAGCCTTTAGGGCCGGTCAGGGGCCGGCGAGCGCGTGGCGGGTCACTGGCCGGGAACCGGCAGCAGCCCGTCTTCGATGGCGCGCTTGTAGAGGTCGATTTTGGTGCTCGCCGTGCGGCCGACGCGCTCGTATTTGCTGCGGACCCGCCGGACATAGTCAATCACCGTCGCCTCGCTGAGGTCCATATGCGCAGCCACGAGTGGGGCCTTCGCGCCGGCCGCATACAGGGCGAGCACCTCACGCTCGCGCGGGCTGAGCGCGGCATCTGCGAGGTCCGGATCCGAATCGAGCGCGGCCGCCCAGTCCGTGCTCGCGATGGTATCCCCGGCCGCGGCGCGGGTGACCGCATCGATGAGCACGGCCATCGGCTCGCTCTTGCGCACGACGCCCAGAACCCCGGCGCGGGCGGCGGCGCGCATCAGCGCCGCATCGTCTCCGCCGGTGAAGGCGAGCACCGCGGCGCCCCGCGCACGCAGCCGCTCCACGTTATGCGTCACCGTGGAGCCATCCGCCAGCCGCAGGTCCAGAATGACCAGGTCGATCGTGGCATGGCGGTCGACCGTCATCAGCAGGTCCGTGACGGATGCCACGGTCCCGATCACCTGAATCCCCGCAATCGTCGAAAACAGCTCGGCAAAGCCGCGAGCGACGATCTCGTGGTCGTCAATGAGTGCTACGCGGAATCGGTTCACACCTCCCACGGTAGCCGGGAGTCTGCCCCGTCATGAGCCCGGAACGGCCCGTCGGCCCGCACACCTACACCCAGTCCGAGTGCCCGCAGAACTAACGGCTCGCAGCACGGGCCGTCCGGGCTCTCCCCTCCGTGACCCGCTCCCGGCCCCCGACGGTGCCCCGAGCTGCCCGCCCCCGTACCATTCGACGGTGTTCGGCCGCCAAAACCCGCCAAACCCGAGTTTTCCGGCGAAAAACATGCTCAACACCGTCGAACGGTACACGAACCGCCGGCGCAACCAGACGACGGATGCCCGCGGGCCGACCCGGCGCATCCGTCGCCGCCGCGCCCCCGTACCATTCGACGGTGTTCGGCCGCCAAAACCCGCCAAACCCGCGTTTCGCGGCAAGAAACACGCTCAACACCGTCGAACGGTACAGCGGCGAACGTCAGCGGCGAACGGAGCGGACGGCTGCCGCGACCGGTCAGGCGCGGCGGCGGTTGTTCAGCACCCCGTCACTCTCTTCGAGGTAGCACGATCCGCAGAGCGACTCATAGGTGACCTCGGCGCCGTCGATGGCGACCTGGTCGCCGTCGAAAACGTAGACGCCGTCGACCTTGCGGCCGTTGAAGACGGCTTTGCGTCCGCAGCGGCAGATGGTCTTCAGCTCTTCGAGACTGTGCGCCACCTCGAGCAGGCGGCGACTGCCGGGAAACGCGACGGTTTGAAAGTCGGTGCGAATGCCGTACGCGAGCACCGGCACATTCTCCAGAATCGCGATGCGCAGCAGATCGTCGACCTGGGTTTCGGTGAGGAACTGGGCCTCGTCGAGCAGCAGCGCGCTGACATCGCGGTGGCTGGTGGCGAGCACGGCGGCGCGGTGTTCCTGGAAGGCGGCGAGGGCATCCGTCGTCGGTGTCAGCAGAAAATCGACCGCGCGGGTGACGCCGAGGCGCGAGAGGATGCCGCGGTCGCCCTTGGTGTCGATGCTCGGCTTGGCCAGCAGCACGTGGTGGCCGCGTTCCTCATAGTTGTAGGCAGCCTGCAGCATCGAGGTGCTCTTGCCGCTGTTCATGGCGCCGTAGCGAAAATACAGTTTCGCCATGGGGCGTCTCCAGAATGTCAGTGGTGCGTCGTACGGTCGTTACGTTCGAACGAAATGGTGAGCAGCGGATGCCGGTGCTGCACGTGAACCCGCCCAAAGACTACCCCGAGCACTGAGCGGTAGGGGCGCAGCAGCCGGTGCAACGACAGGGAGGAGAGAGCAAATGCAGCCTCGATGCTGACCGTATTGCGGTCGAGGCGCACGACCAGGCTGCCCGGGTCGAAGCCCGAGCGCGCGCAGAGGGCGCCGAGAAGGGCGGCGATGGCAGCGCGTTCTTCGGGCGTAAAGTCGGGCGCGTGCAGGTCGGGATCGGCGACGACGAGCAGCGGGGTGAGGCCGCGCGTGACGAGGCCCGTGCGTTCGCGTGCGACGACGAGGTCGAGCCAGGTGCTGTCGACGTGCGCGCCGAAAACCCGGCGGGTCTCGTGGGCGAGTTCCTGCGCGCGTGCGGTGTCGGCGGCGTCGACGGTGCCGCGTTGCAGCACGGCCGTCAGGAACGGCAGCACATCGGCGCCGAGGGTGCCGAGGCGCTGGTCGATCACGGACTGGGCGATCAGGTCGCGCTCTTCCGTCGTGCGCACGCGGGTGGCCCGGCGGGATTCGTCCTGCCATTCGGTGATGGACCGCACCATCTGGCGCGAATACGCGGCACCGGCCAGCGCAGGGGCGAGCAGCTGGGCCAGCGCGACGAGGGCGAAGATCCCCGCGGGCTTGACGACGCCGAGGGTGCTGGTCTGTAGGGCGACGACCGCGCCGACGAGAACGGAGGCGATGAGGGCGGCGACGACGATCTCTTTCCACGGCCGGAACGGGCCGAGCGCGAGCAGCAGCAGCCCTAGGCTGACGGGGGCGAAATCGTCCTGCACCAGAATATTTTGGCCCCACATGGAGGCCTGTTCGAGCAGGAATCCGGCACTACCGAGGCTGACGATCAGCACGGTCGCGACGGGGGTGACCGGCGCGTGCTCGGGGCGGGCGGCCACCAGCAGCGTCGTCGCGGCGGCGACCAGGCAGAGCAGCGCGAGGGCTCCGAGAAACGGCGTGTGGGTTTCGTCCGACTGCAGCACCGTCGCGAGCACGGCGTAAACGATGACGACGGATGTCACGATCGGCACGATCGGCCAGGCCGCCAGGCCGCCGAGCGGGTCAAGGCGCTGCTGGGTGGGCGACGCGGTGCGGCGGGTGGACGCGGCATGGCTGGGGGCCGTAGCAAGAGCGCGGGTCATGACGGCACCGAGTCCGGCGTGGGGCTGGCCGCGGCGGACGTGGGGGGTGCCGCGCGTGTCCGGCCGGACGGCGCCGCGGGCCCCGTGCCGAGCGGGAGTGGGGTGCCACCATCGGCGGCGCCTGCAGCCGCGGCGCGGCCCACGATCGGGATGCCGGAGGTCGGCGCGTCGAAGTCGGCGGGCCAGTCGAGCGTGTGGGCGGGAATGTCGGAGGTCAGCGGTACCGTCAGCAGCACGGAGGTTCCCGCTCCGGGGCGAGTCCAGATTTCAACGGATCCGCCCAGCCGTTCGATGCGACGCCGCACCGACTGGCGTAGTCCGAGCCGATCGCTGGCCGACTCGGACTCGGTGAAGCCGCGGCCGGCATCCGTCACCATGATTGAGAGGGTAGAAGTGGGCAGGTCGGTATCGATCTGCACGTCGGCCGAGACGATGCCGGCGTGCAAAATGACGTTGACGAGGCACTGTTGCACGGCGAGGCCGAGCTCACGGTCGGTCTCGCCGTCGAGGCCCTTGAGGGCGGCGCGGTCGCCGGCGACGGTGACCACCAGGCCGCGGTCGCGGCAGTGGTCCACCGCGCGGTACACGCTGCTGGCGAGCCAGTCGATGCGGTCCGGCGCGGTGCCGGGGGCGGCGGCGCGGCTGGCGCGGGTGTCGGCATCCGTCAGCCAGTTCGTCGCGGTGAGCGTGTGCACGGTGTTCCGGATGCTCGCCAGCAGGTGCGGCGGAACCGGGCCGGGCGGAACCTGGGCGAGGGCCACAAGGGCGCTGACGGTCGTGTCGTTGAGCAGGGCGATGGCGCGGTGGTCGAGGTCGGCGCGCAGGGTGCGGGTGGCGTCATCCTGCACCGCTCGGTGCAGCGCGAGCTGGGTGACGCCCGCGGCGCCGCGGCGGGAGACCCCTGAGACGAGGAGGATACCGACGAGCAGCAGGTAGGCACTGATGGTGAACCAGTCGGCGCGGTAGGGCACCGCGGTCTGGGCGATAGCGGCCGCGGTCGCAGCTTCGGCGAGCACAAAACCGGCGGTGCTCCAGAGCACCCCGGTGAAGGTGGCGGCGCCGACCCCGCCGACCATGATCAGCGCGAGCTTGGGCAGCGCGAGCAGGAACAGGTCCGTGCTCGGGAACACGGCGGGCACCCCGAGCGCGTGCAGCGTGTAAAAGTAGGTCGCGGCGGTGCCGGCCGCGAGATAGGCGAGCGTGAGCGGCAGCGTGCGGTATTTGGCCAGGGCCACGAGGAGGGCGGCCATGGCCACCATGACGAGGGCGGTCAGCCAGAGTTCGGGGGCTATGCCGGTCGCGGTAAGGATCGTGACGGTGAGCACGGCGGCGGCGAGGCAGGCCAGTCCAAACCAGTGCGCGGCGCGGGCGAGGGCGCGGCTGAGCGTGGACTGGACCAGATGGCCCGGCAGGCCGAGAGTCATGGGCGTTCCCCCTAGTCATACGAGTATCCCACTTGCCGGGCTGCCGCGCGTCCATCGGGTCTGTCCCCCTCTCCGCCTCCCGACCCCTGTGCCGTTCGACGGTGTTCAGCGCCGAAAACGCGGTTTGCCCGCCAGGACGGCCCGTTTCCGCGCCGAACACCGTCGAATGGTACGCACACGGGGCCCTCAACAGGCGGGGCCTGCGGCGACTTCTTCACACTTGGGGGTTCGGCCGGGGCAGGCCGACCGCGGCGGTGTGATGCTCACCGGCATGAGTTCCCTCACCGCCAGTATTTTCGCCCACGAGCTGTTCCTGAAACGTGCCAGCCTGTTCCGGCTTGGTTTTTCACGCCGCGACATCTCCTCCGCGGTCGCCGCGGGGTCGATCCTGCGGGTGCGCAAGGGCTGGTACACCTTGCCGAACACACCCAGCATCGCAATCGAGTCCTTCCGCATCGGCGGGCGCCTGACCGGGCTGAGCGCATTCAAGTCCTACGGCTTCTGGACGCCGAGCACCGCGAAGCTGCACGTGACCGTGCCGCGTGACGCCCGCGCCCTGCGCCGACCGCGCGATATGTACACCCGGCTCGAGCCGCGGGATCGGCAGCATTGCACGATCACCTGGACCGACGAGCGGGCGGCGCGCGATTCCGAGTGCCCGTGGCGGACATCCGTCATCGATTCGCTCGTGCACATTCTCCGGCACGAAGGCCGGGTCTCCTCGATCGTGTGCCTCGATTCGGCGCTGAACGCCGCGATGCACGGCCAGCCGGGCATCGACGAGGACGACCTCGACGTGATCTTCGCGCGCGCGCCGCTCTTCGCCCAGTCGTGGCGGGCGGAGGTGGACGGGCGTTCAGGCGCCGGGGGCGAGACGGTTTTCCGGCTGAACTGCACGGATGCCGGAATCCCCTTCGTTCCGCAGCCGTACGTCGCCGGCGCCGGCTATCTCGACGGGCAGATCGGGCCGCACACCTTTGTGGAGATCGACGGCAAGCTGTGGCATGACAGTCCGGAGGCGCACGAGGTCGACGTGCACCGGGATGCGGTCGTCGTCAGCCAGCACGGGGCGGTGCTCCGGTTTACCTACGAGTTGATTCGCTATTCCTGGACGCTAATCGAGGCCGCCATGCTGGCCGCCATCGAGGACGACTGGAAGCTCAACGCTCCGTCGCAGTTTCCCCCGTTTCCGTGGCGACCGACTGCGCCACGCAAGCCACGCCCGCTCCGTCGGGCGCGCGCCGCCCGACGGAATGGTCGGCACTCCACCGCCTGAGTGTTTCGCGGGTCTCGAGCAGTTTTTCCGGAGCTGTACCATTCGACGGAGTTGAGCGCCCAAAACGAGGGTTTGGGCTCGAAAACACCTTTTTTCCGGGCTGAACTCCGTCGAACGGTACCGGCAACACGGGCGAAGGTGCCGGCCGGGCGGGGCGGGGCATCCGTCACCCAGGCCCGACCCGTACCATTCGACGGAGTTGAGCGCCCCAGTCCCGGCTATCGGCTCAAAAACACTGTTTTCCGGGCTGAACACCGTCGAATGGTACGGGCTCGACTCATCAGAGGGGGGCGTCAGAACAGGGTCGGGGTGAGGCTCGCGGGCAGCTCAGCGGCCAGCAGGGGGTCGAGCGCGCGTGAGCGGATGCCGCCGGTCGCCGGATCCTCGCGGCCTCGCTCCAGTCCGTGAGCGCGGATCAGCGGCAGAATCCGCGCCGCGAGCCAGGTGCGGTACTCCTTGGCGGCGTAGGTTCCGCCCGAGAATAGCGAGCGGTATTGCTCAACCAGTTCCGGATGATCCCGCCCGAGCCACTGCAGGTACCAGTCCTTGACCGCGGGGCGCAGGTTCAGCGGGGCGTAGAGCACGTTGGTGGCGCCGGCATCCGCTGCCCGCCGCAGCGCTTCATCGAGGTGCGCCTTGGTATCGGTGAGAAAGGGCAGAATGGGCATCAAAAATACCCCGCAGTCGAGGCCGCGCTCGCGCACCGCGGTGACCGTGGCGAGGCGGGCGGTGGTCGACGGCGTGCCCGGTTCGATCGACTGCTGCAGCTCGTCGTCGTAGATCGCGATCGACATCGCGAGGTCGACCGGCACGACCCGGTTCGCCTCGACGAGCAGGTCGAGATCGCGACGCAGCAGCGTGCCCTTGGTCAAAATCGAGAACGGCGTGCCGCTCTCTGCGAGGGCCGCGATGATGCCCGGCATCAGCCGGTAGCGTCCCTCGGCCCGCTGATACGGGTCGGTATTGCTACCCAAGGCGACCGGATGCCGCCCCCACGTCGGTTTCGCCAGCTCCGTGCGCAGCACCTCGGCCACGTTGACCTTGACGATAATCTCACTGTCGAAGTCGCGGCCGGTGTCGAGGCCCAGGTACTCGTGGGTGGTGCGGGCGAAGCAGTAGACGCAGGCGTGCGAGCATCCGCGGTACGGATTGATCGTGTAGCTGAAGGGCATCGCGCTCTGGGACGGGACCTTGTTCAGGCTCGATTTGGCGAGGATCTCGTGAAACGTGATGCCGGCGAACTCGGGCGTCTGCACGCTGCGCACGAGGTTGTTCAGGCGGGCAAGCCCGGGCAGGGCGGACGGCTGTTCCGCCTGTAGTTTCTGCCCGCTCCACCGCACGGCTCAAGTCGAACACACCTACGTGCTTTCTGCAAGTACCGGCCGGGTTTTATCGTCGATGCCGGGCGCCCGCTGTACCGTTCGACGGAGTTCGGCCAGGAAAACCCGGATTTCCANTCGTCGATGCCGGGCGCCCGCTGTACCGTTCGACGGAGTTCGGCCAGGAAAACCCGGATTTCCAGCCGAAGACCGGTTCTGCAACGTCAAACACCGTCGAATGGTACAGGGACACGGCGGAGACGACGGATGCCCCGGGCGGCGACCCGGGGCATCCGTCGGCCCGATACACCGGGTTCGACTTCTGTACCATTCGACGGAGTTCTGCCAGGAAAACCCGGTTTTTCCGCCACATTCCGGTTCTGCAACGTCAAACACCGTCGAATGGTACAGGGACACGGCGGAGACGACGGATGCCCCGGGCGGCGACCCGGGGCATCCGTCGGCTGCGAAAACGTGGCGGCTAGACGGCGGCGGCGACCGGGTTCGTCAGGTTGAGGGCGGCGGCGGTCGCGGCAAGGGACGCGGCGGCAGCGGCGGGATCCTCGTTGAGCTTGGTGCCGTAGCTCGGGATCATGGCGCGGATCCGCGGCTTCCAGCCCTCGATCTGCGAGGGGAAGCAGCGCGCGAGCAGGTCCACCATGATCGGCGCGGCCGTCGAAGCGCCAGGCGAGGCGCCGAGCAGGCCGGCGATGGATCCGTCAGACGAGGTGATGACCTCGGTGCCCATCTGCAGCACGCCGCCCTTGGCGGGGTCCTTCTTCATAACCTGCACGCGCTGGCCGGCGGTGATGAGTTCCCAGTCCTCCATCTTGGCGGTGGGCACGAACTCCTGCAGCGCCTTGAGCTTCGCGGTGCGCGAGGCGAATACTTCGCCGATCAGGTATTTCATCAAGTCGAAGTTGTGGCGGGCGACGGCGAGCATCGGGCCGATGTTGTGCAGGCGAATCGAGAACGGCAG
Source organism: Cryobacterium melibiosiphilum (assembly GCF_003602235.1). GTDB lineage: Bacteria > Actinomycetota > Actinomycetes > Actinomycetales > Microbacteriaceae > Cryobacterium > Cryobacterium melibiosiphilum. Next base: position 3,490 of record NZ_QZVS01000036.1, on the reverse strand, counting down.
GTCGAACCATGTGCTCGTCTTCAAAAATTTCGGGCTGAATCCGGCGTACGGGCCGAACAACAGGGACATTTCGCCGTCGACGACGCGGGTGTCGAGGTGCGGCACCGACATCGGCGGAGCGCCGACGGCGGCCTTGCCGTAGACCTTGGCCTGGTGCTGGGCGACCAGCTTCGGGTTCGTGGTGCGCAGGAACTGTCCGCTGATCGGGAATCCGCCGAAGCCCTGCACCTCGGGGATGCCGCTCTGCTGCAGCAGCGCGAGGCCACCGCCGCCGGCGCCGACGAACACGAACCGGGCATTGATCGCGGTGCGGGTCTGCCCGACCTGGTTGAGCAGTTTGATGCGCCACGTGGCATCCGTCTGCTTCTTCAGGCCCGTGACCTGCGTATTCACGTGGATGCCGACGCCCTGCTTGACCAGGTTGTCGAACATGAAGCGGGTCAGGGCGCCAAAGTCGACGTCGGTGCCGCTCTCGATGCGGGTGGCGGCGATCTTCTCGCCGGCCTTGCGCTTCTTGGTGAGCAACGGGGTCCAGCGGCCGATGGTCTCTGCGTCGTCGCTGAACTCCATGCCGGAGAAGAGCGGCTCGTTCTCGAGCACGGCGTGGCGGCGGCGCAGGTAATCGACGTTGGCCTTGCCGTGCACGAATGTCATGTGCGGCGTGGAGTTGATGAAGCTGTTCGGCTCGGGCAGCGCGCCGGTGGTGACGAGGTGTGCCCAGAGCTGGCGGCTGATCTGGAACTGCTCGTTGATGCTGACGGCCTTGTCGGCGGTGAGGGATCCGTCAGCCGCTTCGGGCATGTAGTTGAGCTCGCAGAGCGCCGCGTGGCCGGTGCCGGCGTTGTTCCAGGGGTTCGAGCTCTCCTGGGCGAGTTCGCCGAGCCGCTCGTAAACCTCGATACGCCAGTCGGGCTGGAGCTCCTTCAGGAGGGTGCCGAGGGTGGCGCTCATGATGCCGCCCCCAATGAGAACGACGTCTACAGGCTGTGTATTCACATCTTTCACCATAGCGCGGCGCGGGGTGTCACTGTGCCGAAACGGCGCGACTGGGGTAGGCGCGGTGGGCGGCATCCGTCGCCGCCCGCGTACCATTCGACGGAGTTAGCCGCCGAATCGCCGTGCTTTCGGCCGGAACGGGCCGAAAACCGGCCCAACACCGTCGAACGGTACACCAGGGCGGGGCCGGGCAGCCGGGCCTGGGCGGGGCCGGGCCGCCGGGCGCGTGACGGATGCCGCAGCATCCGTCACCGACGCCGCCCCCGCCGGCCCCCGTACCATTCGACGGAGTTTCGGCCCGAAAAGCCGCGTTTCACGCGCAGAACACCCGAAACCGGGCCGAACACCGTCGAATGGTACAGGGACAGCACCGGGCAGGACCGCGGGCGGGGTCAGGCGGCGGGGAGGGTGCTCTCGTAGCCGGCGAGGAACCGCGGCACCGAGATGCCGGCCACGCAGCGGCGCACGACGTCGAGGTCGATGTCGCCGAGGGTCAGAAACTGCAGGCATCCGGCGCCGAGGTTCAGCGCGAGGCCGGTGGCCGCCCACGAAGCGCGGAAGGCGGCATCCGCTTCGAGGTCGCTCGCGAGCCCCATCAAATAGAGGGAGTGCGACGAGCCCTGCGCCGAGACGCTGACATAGAGCAGCGGATGCCCCGTCACCGTGTTCGGATACGTCGCCAGGGGCACCACCCAGCCGGGCATGCCGAAGAACATGCCGAGCTCGTAGCCGGCCGGCATCGCGTCGCGGAGCGTGTCGATCACCGGGTACAGCACGGCCCGGGCGGCGGGGGTGAGGTCCGAAAACCATTCCTCCACAGCGTCGGGGATCGGCTGTTTCATCACCGTGAGAGTCTACGTGGCCCGAAGGCGGCGCTCCCAGCACCGCCACCTAGGATGACAGCGTGCACCAGACCCCGAATCGCGGCCCCCGGAGCGGCTCACGGCTCGGTCCCGGTCTGCTCGGGCTCGCCCTCGCGGCCCCGATCGCCGCCATGCTCTTCTTCGTCGGATCGTTCGCCTTCGTGCCGGCGAGTGAGAATCCGCTGTCGGGGCGCAGCTTCTTCACCAGTCCCGACTCCGATGCGGCCGCCGCCGCCGACGACGCCGCCGCGTCCGGCGCCGATTCCGGGGCAGCGGATGCCGCCACCCCCGCCCCGAGCGCCCAGCCCGACACATCCGCAGCAGAAGCGGCCGCCCTCACCCGGCTCGCCGCCCAGCCGACGGCGACCTGGATCCTGCCGGAGCGGCATCCGCTCGCCACCGTGCAGGCCGACGTCTCCGCGATCGTGACGGCCGCCCAGGCCGAGGGCGCGTTGCCGGTGATCGTGATCTACGGCATCCCGAACCGGGACTGCGGCAACTATTCGGCCGGCGGACTGAGCGACGCCGACTACCCGGTCTGGGTCGACGCGATCGCGGCCGCGCTGGTGGCGCAGCCCTCCGTCGTGATCGTGGAACCGGATGCCCTCGCCCTCACGACAGGAACCGCCGGCGCCGGCTGCGCGAACGGCACCGCCGACACCACCATCGGCCACGTGCGCGCCACCGTCGACGCCCTGGCCGGCACCCTGGCGACCGTCTACATCGACGGCGGGCACTCCAACTGGGTGAAACCGGCCGTGATGGCCGCGCTGCTCGACCGCGCCGGCATCGACAGCGCGCGCGGATTTGCGACCAACGTCAGCAATTACAACGCGGATGCCGCCGAACGCGCCTACGGCGACGCCGTCTCGAAGCGGGTCGGCGGCGCGCACTACGTCGTCGACACCTCCCGCAACGGCAACGGCAACGGCTCTACCGGCGAATGGTGTAATCCGACCGGGCGGGCACTCGGCGCCGTGCCGGGAGCCGTGACCGGCAGCACCTCCACCGCCCACGACGCCAACCTCTGGATCAAGCCCCCCGGCGAGAGCGACGGCCTCTGCAACGGCGGCCCGGCCGCCGGCCAGTGGTGGCCCGAGCGTGCCCTCGAGTTGGCGCAGAACGCGGGATGGTAGACATCCGTCGTCGGAGAACCCGCCGTGAGGGATACTAAAGCAATGAGCGCTCCCACAGACGACCGCCGCGTCGCCGTGATCATTGAAGATGACGCCGATATCCGCCACCTGCTCGAGGCGGTTCTCACCCAGGCCGGATTCGACGCCATCGCCACCAGCAACGGCCTCGACGGGGTCGCCGCGGTGCGCGAGCACGATCCGATCGTGACGACCCTCGACGTGAGCATGCCCGGCATGGACGGCTTCGAAACTGCCAAACGCATCCGGGCCTTCAGCAGCACCTACCTCGTCATGCTCACCGCCCGCGACGACGAAATCGACACCCTGCAGGGCCTCGAAGCCGGCGCCGACGACTACCTCACCAAGCCGTTCCGCCCCCGCGAACTGCGTGCCCGCATCGAAGCCATGCTGCGCCGCCCCCGTCACAACCAGGCAGCGGATGCCCCCGCCCCCGCCCCGGGGGCCGCCGCGCCGTCCGCCCCGGTCGCGCCCGCC
>NZ_QZVS01000001.1 GCF_003602235.1 Cryobacterium melibiosiphilum | reverse complement strand
AACCGGTTTCTCGATGAGGTGGATGCGGCCGGTCGGTTGATGGCTCGCGCGGCGGCCGATCAGGCCGTGGCGTTGGACGCCTTGCAGCGGCACATGCAGGGCCTGGTGCTGCCGGGGCGGCCGGTCACGCAGCCCGGTGCCGCGCCGGCACGGAATCAAACAACCCAGAACCAGACGGCATGGAACCAGACGACGCGGGATGCGTTGGGGCGGGAGATTCCGCGGTGNCAGACGGCATGGAACCAGACGACGCGGGATGCGTTGGGGCGGGAGATTCCGCGGTGGACGGCGCAGACGATTGTGACCGAGACGTTGATCTCCGAGGTCAGCGCGTTGCGGCGGGAGTCCCACGAGAGCACGCAGCAGGTGCTCTTCGAGAGTGAGCAGCTGGTGCAGCACCTCCCCGCGACGCTCGCCCTGTTGCGGGCCGGGGACATCAGCTACTGGCACGCACAGATCATGGTGGTCCAGTCCTGGAAGCTGCCCGAGGAACTCGTCGCGGAGTTCGAGGCGAAGGTGCTGCAGAACGCCCGGTGGCTGTCGGTGGAGCAGTTGCGCCGCCGCGCGGTGCGGGTGCGGGAACGCTTGAATCCGGAATCGATCGTCACCCGGCATCAGAAAGCCCTGACCGAGCGGTGGGTGCGCCTGACCGATGCCGCCGACGGAATGAGCTACCTCGAGATGTATCTCAGCAGTGATGATGCCCACGCGATCAAGAACCGCATCACCGGCGAGGCCCGGCGCCTGCGGCGCGCGGCCGCTGGCACCGATGACACCCGCACGCAGGCACAGTTCCGCACCGACATCGTCACCGACCTGCTGCGGGAAGGCGTCACGGCGAGCGGCCTCGGCCACGGCGTGCGCGCCACCGTGCACATCACGGTCCCGGCAATGACGTTGATGGGACACAGCGACGAACCCGGCCTGCTCGATGGTGTGCAGCCGATCGACCCGGAGACCGCGCGGCGTTTGGCGGGCACGGCGACCGGGTTCACCCGGCTGCTCGTGCACCCCGAAACCGGCGTCGTGCTGTCGGTGGGCCGCGACCG
>NZ_QZVS01000076.1 GCF_003602235.1 Cryobacterium melibiosiphilum | reverse complement strand
CGGTCGCGGCCCACCGACAGCACGACGCCGGTTTCGGGGTGCACGAGCAGCCGGGTGAACCCGGTCGCCGTGCCCGCCAAACGCCGCGCGGTCTCCGGGTCGATCGGCTGCACACCATCGAGCAGGCCGGGTTCGTCGCTGTGTCCCATCAACGTCATTGCCGGGACCGTGATGTGCACGGTGGCGCGCACGCCGTGGCCGAGGCCGCTCGCCGTGACGCCTTCCCGCAGCAGGTCGGTGACGATGTCGGTGCGGAACTGTGCCTGCGTGCGGGTGTCATCGGTGCCAGCGGCCGCGCGCCGCAGGCGCCGGGCCTCGCCGGTGATGCGGTTCTTGATCGCGTGGGCATCATCACTGCTGAGATACATCTCGAGGTAGCTCATTCCGTCGGCGGCATCGGTCAGGCGCACCCACCGCTCGGTCAGGGCTTTCTGATGCCGGGTGACGATCGATTCCGGATTCAAGCGTTCCCGCACCCGCACCGCGCGGCGGCGCAACTGCTCCACCGACAGCCACCGGGCGTTCTGCAGCACCTTCGCCTCGAACTCCGCGACGAGTTCCTCGGGCAGCTTCCAGGACTGGACCACCATGATCTGTGCGTGCCAGTAGCTGATGTCCCCGGCCCGCAACAGGGCGAGCGTCGCGGGGAGGTGCTGCACCAGCTGCTCACTCTCGAAGAGCACCTGCTGCGTGCTCTCGTGGGACTCCCGCCGCAACGCGCTNCAGCTGCTCACTCTCGAAGAGCACCTGCTGCGTGCTCTCGTGGGACTCCCGCCGCAACGCGCTGACCTCGGAGATCAACGTCTCGGTCACAATCGTCTGCGCCGTCCACCGCGGAATCTCCCGCCCCAACGCATCCCGCGTCGTCTGGTTCCATGCCGTCTGATCCCGGGTTGTCTGAGTCCGGGTCGGCGCGGCACCGGGCTGCGTGACCGGCCGCCCCGGCAGCACCAGGCTCTGCATGTGCCGCTGCAAGGCGTCCAACGCCACGGCCTGATCGGCCGCCGCGCGAGCCATCAACCGACCGGCCGCATCCACCTCATCGAGAAACCGGTTGCACCTCTCCATCCCCGGCTTCAACGCCCGCCGCGCCGCCTCAAACGGGTCCTGAGACGGGTACTCATCATCATCAGGCTCCTCATTGGGTACTTCTTCAGGTTTCTTCATGAGCATTAGTCAATACTGAACCTCTGACATTCCCGCCCCGAACCGGGGCCAAATAGCGCCTCAACCAGTCGCCTTGGAAAAAACTTTTGAGTATTCTTTGCCGCCCGGCGACTCACTGTCGATCACTGCGGCCCTAGCTCTCGATGCGCGTCAGCCCCGTGAAAGACATCGATGACGACTGCCCGTTCTGGCAGGTCTGGTACAGCAGGTCGAAGCCCTGCGGCAGGTCCGCGGTGCTGTCGCGGTTCGCGTTGAGCATCTTGGCGATGCCCTCGACGCGGTAGCTGCCGGCGTGCACTCCGGTCAGGGTGATGATGGTGCCGGCATCGTCGGGAAACTCCCGTCCGCCGCACGACCAGTGTTCGGCGATCGTCGGCACGCCGTAGTGGGCGGTCACGTCCACGGAACCGATGCACTCGTCCAGTTCGGGATACCAGCCGGTCGCATGGGTGTTGTTCGTGTACCGTTCGCTGACCATGCGGTCGTACTCCGCCTGCCACAGGGCGACGGCGTCGGTGACGGCCTGCACCGGGCCGGCGAGCGTGTCGGTGATGCTCCTGAGTTCTGAGGCGGCGTCGAAGTGCAGCCCGGCGAGGGTCGCCGAGCCCTGGCGCAGGCCGTCACCGGGCGCGAAATACGCGGTGTCGGTTGTCGGATCATCGATACCGTCTTCGGCGGCCGCGAGCTCGTCGTGGGCCGCAGTGAGCTGGTCTTCGGCGAGGTCGAGCGCTGCGGCGAGGGCGGTGCGCGGGTCTTCGCTCAGCACCTTGCCCTCGCTGTCGGTGAGGGTGGTTTCGGCGGCGGTGAGCACGTCTTCGGCACTCGCAACGTCGACTCCGGCCGAGGTCTGCGCTGCCCGTGACTGCGCGAGGGCCTCGTTGTAGGCGGCCTGGGCGGTGGCGATCGCGACCGCACGGTACGTCTGCAGGCCACCAAAGCCAGCCGCGACCAGCACGATCACGAGAACGACCGCCGCCACGGCGGGGTGCCGGCGTAGAAGGGGACGGATGCCGCGGCGCGGCGCGGCGGAGTCACCCGCCGTGACGCTGTTCTCGTCGCCTTCACCCATTGTGTGCCGCCTTCTGTTGGGGTTGAGTGTAACGGGCGGTCTTGCGAATTGGGGTGGACGTGGCGTTCTCACCATGCCGAGATCGCGGCGCGAAAGCCTCCGTTTGCCAATGAGCACCTATCTTCCTATAGTTGGGCTATGGCACGCAGACGACCCGGCACCCTTTTTCCGCTCGAATTCAGCATCCTCGACAGTGGGCTCACCCTGCAGGCGGCCGACGGCAGCTTCTACGGCTTCGCCCTCGCGAAGCACCTCGCGGGCTCGTCCGATTCGTCGCTGACCGCCCACGGCACGCTGTACAAGTCGCTCGCGCGTCTGGTCGACCTGGGCATTCTCGAGGCCTCCTGGGAGGCCGCCGCCATCGCCGAAGGGGAGGCGCGGCCCCGCCGGCGGCTCTATACGATCACCGGCGAGGGCGAGCAGGCTCATGCCCGCGCCCTCGCGGCCCGGGTCGAACCGGTGCGATCACCGACGGCGGTTGCGGCCCTGCCGCGGATCGCCCCGGGCGAACCGAGCCTGGCATGAGCGTCGTCACCTCGATGCCGTACCACCGGGCGGTGCGCCAGGTGTCCCGGTGGTGCGCCTGGTACACCCGCGGTGTCGACGCGGATACGGCCGCGAACCGGCGTGACGAACTCGCCTCCGACCTGCACGAGCAGGCGACCTGGGCGGATGCCGCCGGCCAATCTCCCCGGTGTGTGGCCCGGTCGATTCTCGGCCGGGCCGGGCGCGGAGCCCTCGCCGACCTCAGCTGGAGCCATGCCCAGCGTCGCCGGGTCGCCCTCGCCGACCCGGTCGCCCTGCGCGGGCGCCGCATCGAGGCCACGGCGGCCAGCCTCGTGCTCGTCGCCGCGATCGCGGTGTTCGGCCTCGGCCTCTACGTTCTGGTTCGCGTGGGCACGGGCGTGGCGACCGGGCTGATTCGGGGCGGTAGCGCAACATCCGTCGCCGTGCTCGTCTTCACGGCCCTCGCCGCGTGCGGGGTCATGCTGCTTGCCCGCCGCAAGACCCGGTTTCTCGGCGCGCTCTGGATGATCCTGCCGACCATCGGCGTGATCCACTACGGGCTGTACCAGCTGTATTCGCTCAGCGCCACCGTCGGCGCGCTGATGTTCTCGATGCCGGGCTGGAGCCTCGCGAGTGACGCGCTCACCGTCGGCCTCGTGGTGTACTTCGCGGCGGCCACGATCTGGTGGTGGCCGGCCAGGGCCGCCCGCAGCGCACGGGTGAATGCCGGGGTGCGGGTATGAGCGTGAACATCAGAAAATGGCTCGCGGTCGGCGTCGCCTTCGGCGGAGGGCTCGTCATCGCGATCGCCCTGGCCATGTTCGTGCTCGGCGCGAGCAACACGCTCACTCCGCCCACGCAGGCGTCCGGCGTATCCGCGCCGCCCTGGACGCCAGCCCCAGCCACAGCCACGCCGGCGCCAACGACGACGGCCACTGCCCCCGATTCGGAACAGGTCGCGCCGACGGATGACGGCCGTGTGGACACCGCAGTCACGCCTTTCGATGTGAGTACGCAGGACAACTATGAGTTGCCGGCAGACCTCCCTGCCGACCAGGTCGCCAACGCTCATGTCGGTATGCAGACCAATGCGATCGCAGCGGTGTGCATGCAGGAGGCCGGCTTCGCCTACACCTACACTCCGTGGTGGTCGTGGACGTGGAAGGAAGGAGCCCAGCAGCCACCGGCGTGGACCGAGAAACTGTCGGAGTCCGAGCAGGCCGGCGCACGCCTGGCGTTGTACGGGGACACCGGCGCCGCGGCCGACTACCACTGGGACGACGCCGGCTGCTGGGGCTACGCTGTGCACACCATGGGCAACGACAACGCCCATTGAGGCTGCTGAGCCCTGAGTTGCGGACTTCGTGCCTTCCCGCCGACAACGATGGCACGAAGTCCGCACCTCAGCCGCGCGAACCGGGGCACCCAGCTCGTAGGCTGGTCAGATGGCATCTTCAGCACAGCGCGCCGTCGTGGCGGGGGCATCCGGTTTCATCGGGCAGCGGCTCGTGCACGATCTCTCCTCCCAGGGCTACTCCGTTTCCACCATCGGCCGCTCCGTCGGCGACGCGCGCTGGGGCGATACCGCGGCCATCCGCTCGCTCATCGACGGCGCCGACCTGCTGATCAACCTCGCCGGCAAGAGCGTCAACTGTCGCTATACCGAGACCAACCGCGACGAGATCGTGCGCTCGCGGATCGACACCACGCGCGAGCTGCGCGAGGCCGTCGCCGCGGCACCCACCCCGCCGCGGGTCTGGCTGAACGCCAGCACCTCCACCATTTATCGTTACGCCTTTGATCGCCCGATGACCGAAACGGATGGCGCCCTCGGCTCCGGCTTCTCGGTCGACGTCGCGCGCGCCTGGGAAGCCGAGTTCTTCGCCGGGGACCTGCCCGGCACCCGCCGCGTTGCCCTGCGCCTGGCCATCGTGCTCGGCGACGGCCCGGCCACCGGCCTGTTGCTGCGCCTGGCCCGCCTCGGCGTCGGCGGCCCGCAGTTCGATGGCTGGTGGCTTCCCCACCGCCGCTATCGCGGCATCGGTGCGCCTGCTGCCGGGCCGAACACGGCGCCGGGCCACGTGTCCCGGGGCCGGCAGAAGTTCAGCTGGATCCACATCGACGACGTGCTGGGCAGCATCCGCTTTCTGATCGAGCACGACGAGATCGCCGGTGCGGTCAATCTGGCCGCACCGGAGGTCAGCGACAATCGTTCGTTGATGGCGACACTGCGCCGCGCGGTCGGGTCGAAGGGTGCGCTGCCGGCGTTTCGATGGATGCTCGAACCCGCCATGTGGCTGCTGCGCACCGAACCCGAGCTGGTGCTGAAAAGCCGCTGGGTGCTGCCGGAACGCCTGCTGCAGGCGGGTTACCGCTTCACCTGGCCGAGCCTGACCTCCGCAGTGCGCGACGTGGCCCGTCGCTGATCCCCGCGTGGCGCGGCGCCCCTCGTTCAAGGTGCAATACTCGAAGGCAACCCTGGTGGAGTGAGGCCCGCCGCGTTACCGCGCGGCACCTGCTTTCCGCCTGAGCGCATCCTTCATCGGCCATGACCCGAGTCCGATCCGACTCGCCTCCTCTCGTCCCGAATCCTCGAAGGTTTTCCCATGCCCCGCATCAGACTCATCAGCTCATTCGTCGGACGCTGGTTCGCCCTCATCGTTCTCGCCGCCGGCGCCCTGGCCCTGGCCATTCCGGCCGCCTTCTCGGGCCTGACCGTCGCGATTCCGTGGCTGCTCGCCGTGATCATGCTCGGCATGGGTATGACCCTGCGCCCGGTGGACTTCGCCATTGTGGCCAAGCGCCCGTGGGCGCTGATCCTCGGCGTGGCCACGCAGTACATCGTGATGCCGTTGCTCGCGCTGCTGATCGCCATCACCCTCGACCTGTCGCCGATGCTGACGGCGGGCATGATCCTGGTCGGTGCCGCCCCGGGCGGAACCGCCTCCAACGTCATGGTCTACCTCTCCAAGGGCGACACGGCGCTGTCGGTCGCGATGACCTCCGTGTCGACGCTCCTGGCCCCGTTGCTGACACCGATGCTCGTGCTGCTGCTCGCGGGGGAGTTCCTGCCCGTTGACGCCGGCGCCCTGTTCGTGTCGATCGTGCAGATCGTGCTCGTGCCGGTGCTGCTCGGCATTTTTCTGCGCATGGCCTTCCCCCGGTTGATCGAACGGTTCCTCGACGTTCTGCCGCTCGTCTCCGTCGCCGGAATCACCGTCGTAGTCACCGCCGTCATCGCGGCGAGTTCATCGACACTGATGTCGATCGGCGTGCTCGTCGTCGTGGCTGTCGTGCTGCACAACTCCCTCGGCCTGGCCATGGGGTACCTGATCGGGCGCATCTTTCGTCTGCCGACCGCGGGCCGCCGCGCGCTCAGCTTCGAGGTGGGCATGCAGAACTCCGGCCTCGCGGCATCCCTCGCCGTCGCCCACTTCAACCCGGTCGCCGCGCTGCCCGCCGCCATCTTCTCGGTCTGGCACAACATCTCCGGATCGCTGCTCGCCAGCTACTGGGCCCGCAAGGACCTGCCCGCGTCGGAGCAGACCACCGAGCGGGCACCCGTGCTCGACAAGGTCTAATCGCCTAGGTGAGGGCCGGCACGGCCACCAGCCCGATCGCGATCCCGATGTAGGAGAGCCACACGACGTAGGACAGAACCCGATTCAGACGGATGATCCGCCATGCCCCGGAACGCCCGGCCAGCGCCCGGTGTTCGCCGAGAATGAACCGCCGGGGGTAGGCCCATCGGGCGTTGGCGACGATCAGTGCGATCGCCGCGACCTCGGTGAAAGCCCCGAAATTGTAGACGAGCGCGCTCGCGTCGAGCCCCCAGGTGAAGACCGCAGCCATGACCGCGTTCGCCAGCAGAGCCACGTTGAGGGTCAGGGTCAATCGCTGCGGCACCGTGCGGAACGCGGCGATGTCGGGCAGCGCTGCGGTCTCGACGTCGCTCAAGGAGATCTCCCGTCGTGGGATCGCAATCCAACGCCTGGTGATCAGGATCACCGCCACGATCCCGTAGGTGCAGGCGCCGCCGACCATCACCATTCCGAGCACCAGGGCGCCGAAAAACAGCGGCGAGGAAACGAACACTACCGCCAGCAGAAGCAGGCCGACGGGCGCGAAGACCATGGGCAGCCAGTTGCCCCAGCGCGGCGGCGAGAAGGCGCTGCCGGTCGCCGCCGCCTCGCTGCCCACACTGCTCGTATCCGTCAGGCTGCTCTCGCTGCTATCCATCTGACCACCGTACGCGCCGCAGCGTTCCGAGCGGTGCGAGCCGGGAGGGGCGTAGGCTCGAGACATGAACAAACGGGGAGAATGGTTTAGTTATCGCGTGACCCGACTTCTGTTTTCGGTGGGCACCTTTCTGGTCACTCTCAGCTTGTTGAGGCTGATTTCCGGCCTGGCGGGCCGCCTCGACTGGGCAATCCTGGCAATCGGACTGGTTGTGGTGGCCATGGCCACCCGCGGGCCGTGGGACAGCGCATCCAGCGGCCGCAACCGCTCCGTAATGGGGTTTCGGGCACGGTCCGGCTCGGACGCGGGCGAGGACCTCTAACGAGTCCACTCGCGCCGGGCGCTGTCGATAAGAGGCAGCTGTGCGGCCGCGACCCCGCTATACGAGGGTGGCTCGCTCTCCACTGTCACTTGTCGACATCGCGTCGGCGCGTCGGCGGCACGCTGCCGCTCAGGGCGCCGGGGTGGTGCGGCGCATGCTCAGCACGCTGTCGGCCAGCGTGACCTGGGTGCCGTCGGGAGCCGTAGCCAGGCGCTCCACCTCGGCGCACGTCACCACGGTCCACTCCTCCGTGGGAAGGTCGAGCGCCGCCAACACCTCCTCGGGGGTCGGCAGCGAGGCGGTGTCGTGCTCGTGGGCGTGCTCCGCCCACGGCGGAACCCCGGCGTGCCCGACGATGAGCAGCAGCCCGCCCGGCGCGACGGCGGCTGCCGCCCGGCGCAGGATCACCTCGCGCGGCAGCTGAACCGGGGAGTGCAGGAAGTGAGCGGTGACGAGATCGTAGGTCTCGTCGGGTTGCCACGTGGCCAGATCGGCCTGCAGCCAGCGGATGCTGCCGCTCACCCCGCCGCTCGCCGCGCCGAGGGCCAGCGCACTCGGGGAGATGTCGACACCGGTGACACGCCATCCGCCGCGCGCCAGCCAGAGCACGTCGCCGCCTTCGCCGCAGCCGAGGTCGAGGGCGGTTCCCGGGGTCAGGCCCGCGGCCTCGCGCTCGAGGGCCGCGTTGGGCCGGCCGCTCCAGGACTGGCCCGCGGCGCTGTAGCGGTTCTCCCAGAAGGTGGCCGGGTCCTGCGCGGCATCGTCGGATCGGTGGCTGTCGGGACTGTCGTGGCTGTGGTGGTCGTGGCTCATGGTTCTACGATGCCGGTCGGGTGACACGGGCGCAAATGCTCATGCCGTATTGGCAAGACGAGCGGACCGGCACCCCTACAGCTCGGCGAGCAGGCTCACCGGGTTCTCGATGCACCCGGCGACGAAGGTCAAAAATCCGGCCGCCGTGCCGCCGTCGCAGATCCGATGGTCGAACACCATCGACAGCTCGACCACGGTGCGCACGGCAAGCTCATGGTTCACAACCCACGGCCTCTCCATCATGCGCCCGATGCCGAGAATAGCCGCCTCGGGGTGATTGATGATCGCCGCCGAGCCGTCCACGCCGAGGGCGCCGAAGTTGTTCAGCGTGAATGTGCCGCCGGTCAGCGCGGTCGGCGCAAAGGTGCCGTCCTCGGCCTGCCCGACGAGCCCGGCGATCGCATCCCGCAGTTGCCGCGTCGACAGGGCCTCGGCGCCGTGCACGACCGGAACCATCAGCCCCCGCGATGTCTGAGCGGCCAGGCCCAGGTTGATGCGTGCGTGCTGCAGAATCTCCTGGCTCGCGGTGTCGACGGATGCGTTCAGCAGCGGATACCGCCCCAGCCCCGCCACCACGAACCGCGCGATCAGGGCGGTGACACTGAACCGCTCCCCGGTCGCGGCCAGCATCCGGTCTCGCGCTACGAACAGCTCCGTCGCGTCGACGTCGACCCAGATCGTCGCCTCCGGAATCTCCCGCCGCGAGCGGGCCAGCCGCTCGGCGGCCACCCTCCGCAGACCCGTGATGGGGATGCGGATGTCCCCTCTCGTGTCCGACTGCGCGTCCGCATCCTCCGTGCGGTCCGATCGTGCTGCCGCGTCCTGGGCACGGTGTGCCCGCTGTCGAATGTGCTCCTCGACGTCGACGCGGCTGACCAGTCCTTCAGGCCCGGTGCCGGTCAAATCGCTCGCGTCGAAACCGTTCTCACTGGCCAGTCGCCGCACGAGTGGTGACACCACGGGGGAGTGCACCGCCGCCCACGCCGCAGCCCGCACCCGCACCTGCGCGCCCGGCCCGAAGCGGCCGATCGCGACCGGCCGGGTCGAGCGGGCTCGGTCCACCGTGCCATAGCCCACGAGAACCGCGCCCGAGGCCGACCCGGGACGTCCAACTTCCCATGCCGCAGCATCCGCTGCCAACACCGTCAGCAGAACCTGCCCGGTCTGCACGGTCTGCCCGGGCGCCCCGAACACCGTCCCGACGACCCCGGCGCAGGGTGACGGCAGCTCCACGATCGATTTCGCCGATTCGACCTCGACGACTGGCTGGTCGATCTCGATGGTATCGCCCGGTTTGACCAGCCAGCTGACGATCTGCGCCTCGGTCAGGCCTTCGCCGAGGTCGGGGAGCGGGAATTCGGTCACACCCACGGTCACCACTCCCAGCCGGCGAGCGCCGCGAGAATCCGGTCAGGACTCGGCAGAAAATGCTCCTCGAGCTTCGGCGCCGGGTAGGGGATGTCAAACCCGGTGATGCGCAGAATCGGCGCCGCCAGGGAGAAGAAGTTGCGCTCGGTGAGCCGGGCGGCGACCTCGGCCCCGTAACCGCCGAACTGGGCGGCCTCGTGGACCACGGCCACCCGGCTGGTCTTGCGTACTGACGCGCTGACCGTCGCATCGTCGAACGGCGACAGGCTGCGCAGGTCGATGACCTCGATCGAAAGCCCCTCCTCGGCGCCCTGCTCCGCGGTGGCGAGGGCGGTCTTCACCGTGGGGCCGTAGGCGAGCAGCGTCACGTCCGTGCCCTCCCGCAGCACGACGGCACGGGTCATCGGCGCGGTGTGCACCGGCAGGGTCAGTTCGGCCGTGGTCCAGTACCGGCTCTTGGGTTCCATGAAAATCACCGGGTCGTCGCTCGCGATGGCTTCGCGCAGCATCGAATAGGCATCCGCCGGGTTCGACGGCGTCACCACCGTCAGCCCGGGCGTCGCCGTCCAGTACGCCTCCGACGAGTCCGAGTGGTGCTCCAGCCCGCCGATGTCGCCGGCGTAGGGGATACGGATCACGATCGGCAGCGTGATCACCCCGCGGGTGCGGTTGCGCATCTTCGCCACGTGCGACACGATCTGCTGAAAGCCGGGTAGCTGAAGGCGTCGAACTGCATCTCGACCACCGGACGCATGCCGTACATCGCCATGCCGATCGCCGTGCCGACGATGCCGGACTCCGCGAGCGGCGAGTCGCTCACCCGGGTCTCGCCGAATTCGGCGTAGAGACCGTCGGTGACCCGGAACACTCCGCCGAGCGGGCCGACGTCTTCGCCGAACAGCACGACCGTCGGGTCGTCGGCCATCGCATCGCGGATCGCCGAGTTGAGCGCGGCCGCCATGCTCAGCGTTTCGGGCTCTGCGACAGCCGGCCCTCCGGCGACGGATGCGGCGGCGTCGGCCGGGCCCGCCGCATCCGTGGTCAGCGTCACGGCGTCACGCTCGCATCGTTCGCCGCTGCGGCCAGTTCCGCCGCCAGGAATGCGCGCTGCTCGGCGAGCGCCGGCCGCGGGCTCGTCGGCGAATAGAGGTGGTCGAACAGTTCGAGCGGGTCGGGCGTCGCCTGCCGGGTCATGCACTCCCGGGTGGCTGCGGCCAGGGCCTCGGCCTCGCGGGTGATGTCCGCACGCTCGGCGTCGGGCAGGGCCTCCTGACCGACCAGGTACTTCTTCAGCCGCTCGATCGGGTCCCGGCCGCGCCACACGTCGACGTCGGCCGCAGCGCGGTAGCGGCTCGGGTCATCCGAATTGGTGTGCGCCTCGATGCGGTAGGTGAGGCCTTCGACCAGGGTGGGTCCGCCGCCGCTGCGAGCCCGTTCGACCGCGGCCGTCAGCACGGCAAACATCGCCGCGACATCGTTCCCGTCCACGTAGTAGCCGGGCATGCCGTAGCCGATGGCCTTGTCGGCGATCGTGCGGCAGTGCATCTGCTTGTCGAGCGGAACGCTGATCGCGAACTGGTTGTTCTGCACCAGAAAGACGACGGGAGCCTGCCAGACCGCGGCGAAATTGAAGGCTTCGTGGGCGTCACCCTCGCTGGTGGCGCCATCGCCGAGCAGGGTCAGCGCGACGGTACTGTCCCGTTTCAGTTTCGCAGCGGTTGCGAGGCCCACCGCATGCAGCGCCTGGGTGGCCAGCGGCGTGGTCTGCGGGGCACAGCGGTGCGCCTGCTGGTCGTAGCCGCTGTGCCAGTCGCCGCGGAACGACGCGAGAATCTGCTGGGGCGGCACCCCGCGGGTGAGGAGTGCGATGCTGTCCCGGTAGGTCGGGAACAGCCAGTCTTCGGGCCTGAGCGCGGCGACGGCCGCGATCTCGCAGGCCTCCTGCCCGAGCGCCGAGGGATAGGTGGCCAGGCGCCCTTGCCGGGTGAGCGCGGTGACCTGCGCCTCGAAGCGCCGGGCGACGACCATCTGCCGATACAACCGCAGCAGGGTGGCCAGTGGGGGCAGGGGGAAACCGCCGGATTCAGCGGCCGGCACGGCGTGGCCGGTGTCATCGATCAGGCGCAGCGGCGGCGCGGCCCCATCGCTGGCAGAAACCGGGGCCGGCTGGGGCGGGGTGCGCTCGCCGAGGGTGCTCTCAACGTTGAGGGTCATGGGGCAACTGTGGGCCCTCACCCGTCCGCCCACCAGCAGCGTGTCCCAGTTGTGAACGGATGGCTCGCCTCGGCCCCCGCATCAGCCGTTTGGCCCCGACCGGCGCGGGTTTAGGGCCAGGCGTCCGGAACGGTACCCGGCGGATGCCCCACGATTTCTTCGAGGATCACGTGCGACCTCGTCGACAGCACTCCCGGCATACTGTGGATATCCCGCAGGATCGCCTGGCCGAGTTGTTCGTGGTCGGGGGCGCTGACCGTGAGAATGATATCGATGTCGCCGCTGACCGCCTGGGCGCTCTCCACGAACGGCAGGTCGGCCAACCGTTCGGCGATCTCGCTCCAGGAGACCGCGCCGATCTTCACGACCACGATCGCGGAGACGTGCAGCCCCAGGGCCTTGCGGTCGATCCGGGCTCCGAAGCCGGTGATGACGCCCATCTGCACGAGGTTCTGCACCCGGGTGTGTGCGCTCGTGCGAGAGATGTGCACCTCGGTGGCGAGCGCACGAATGCTCAGCCGGGCATCGTGGCTCAGCAGGGCGATGAGGTGCCGGTCCACCGAGTCCAGCACGGGGGTGGGCTGCGCCGCCGAACCGGGCTGCTGCGTCATGACCCACCTCGCCGTGTAGCTCGTACCGTGTGAAAGGTAAGGTCTACCCTACCGCCGCCATCGACGCGCGCAGGGAGCGCAGGTAGTGGTTCTTCGGCCAGTGTCGTATCCGTTCGGGCAGCGCCGGATAGACCGCGCGAATCACGCGCAGGGTGCGGCGAAAACGGCGCTCGGCGCCGGGCGTCCACTCCAGGTCGAACAGGTCCCGCACGTGGGCGGGCAGCAGCCCAATGGTCAGAAAACGCGCGAACGGCATTCCAAGCTTCAGCCAGAGCGGTCCCGTGGGGGAGTGCAGCAGCTGGCGCGCGACCGAGCGGGTGGCGGCATCCGTCGCGAGCTCACCGAGGCGGCGCTGCCAGTACGCCGCGAAATCGGCGCGGGTGGCCGGCCACAGTCCCGGTGGAACCTGCAGGGCCGTGCCGAGTGCGGCATACTCCCGGTAGATGTCGTCGGCGCGATCGTCATCGAGTCGGCCGTAGATCAGCTCGTACATCGTGATCGCGGAGTCATACAGGGTCGCGGCCACCCAGAGCTGCAGCTGCGGGGTGTACGCGCTGTAGGCCGGGCCGCCACCCGCGCCGTCGGACTGGACGGGCTTGTGCGCCCGGTTGACCCGGGCCGTCGCGTGGGCGGCTTCGGCCGGCGTTCCGCACGCGATCGCGTAGACATAGCTGAGCGTGCCGTTCAGGCGATCGAGCGGCCGCTGCGCAAAGTTGCTGTGGTCGGCGACACCGTGGCCGATCTGCGGATCCGCGAGCTGCAAGAGGATGCTGCGCCCCCCGGCCGCGATCAGCACACTTTCCCCGGCGAGTTCGTGCATGAGGGTTTCCCGTCCGGAGCTGTTGGGGGAAGTGGTGGGGTCACCGGGAGGTTAGCATCGAGCATGCATGCATTTCGACGGGCCCGGCGTTCGCTGGCCCTGCTCGTTCTTCTGCCACTCGCCCTCAGCGGCTGCAGCCTGGTTCCCGGGCCGACGGCCGTCGAGCTCTACGCTGAGACCCGGCTCGCCGGGATGACCCTGAGCGAGAAGGTGTCCAGCCTGCTGATGCTGCACCATCCGGGCACGGATGCCGCCGCGCTGCGGTCCTTCGTCGACATCCATGACCTGGGCGGGCTCATCCTGATGGGGGACAACGTGCCCGGATCGATGCAGCAACTGTCGACTATGACGGCGGCCCTCAGCGCCGAACCGGGACTTCCGCTGCTGATCGGCATCGACCAGGAGGGCGGGGCTGTCTCGCGCATTCCGAGTGACGTGGCACCGGGCGGCGAGGCGCTGCGCGCCCTGCCGCTCACGGCCACGACCGAATCGTTCGCGAGTCGTGGCTCGTTGCTCGAGCAGGCGGGCATCAACGTGAACTTCGGGATCGTGGCCGATGTTCCCGCCGGGCCCGGCGCGTTCCTCTACGACCGGGCTCTGGGCACGACTGCGGAATCCGCCGCCGACCGGGTCGCCGCGGCGGTCGCCGGGGAGACCGGCCGGGTGCAGAGCACCCTCAAACACTTTCCCGGGCACGGTGCCGCGGCAGGGGATTCCCATGTCTCGGTGCCGACCACGGGCATGTCGTATGACGACTGGCTCACCGATGTCGCCCCACCGTTCACGGCGGGTATCGATGCCGGAGCCGGACTCGTGATGTTCGGACACCTCGAATACGGTGCAGTGGATGCCGGACCGGCCAGCCTGTCACCCGAGTGGCACGAGATACTGCGTGACGAGCTCGATTTCGATGGGGTCATCATCACCGACGACATGCTCATGCTGAAACACACCGGGCTTCCCCAGTACGCCGACCCGGTCGCGACGGCGATCGCGGCGCTCGCCGCGGGCAACACCATGCTGCTCTATGTCCTGCCGCAGATCCCCGCCGCCGAGGGCATTGATATCCCGACCCTGATCGGCGCCCTCGCTGCCGCGGTCGCGGACGGCCGGATCGACGAGCAGCTCGTGGACGACAACGCCCGGCGCGTGTTGGAACTACGACGCTCGCTCGCCGATCCCGATGAGTCCGGCACAACGGGGGGATAACACCCGGTGAACAGTTTTCGGATCGGGGAATAACCCCGGCATACATGCGCTTGCATACATCCGAGGGCGAAATTTCATCGGCCCCACTCACGCGAGGAGCACCCATGAGCGAGACCATCACGACCATTCCCGGCTACAAGGCCGGAACCTGGACCATCGACAAGACGCACAGCTCGGTGAGCTTCAGCATCCGTCACATCGTCATCAGCAAGGTCAAGGGCACCTTCGATGATTTCGACGCGACCTTCGTGACCGGTGAGAACCCGCTCGAGTCCAGCGTCACCGCGTCGGCCAAGGTCGTCTCGATCAACACCAACGAGCCCGGCCGCGACGGCCACCTGCGCACCGGCGACTTCTTCGACGCCGAGACGTACCCCACCATCGACTTCGCCTCGACCGGAATGCGCCTCGTCAAGGGCGATTACCTCGTCGACGGCAACATCACCATCAAGGGCGTCACCAAGCCGGCCACCTTCGAATTCGAATTCGGCGGCTTCGGCGGAGACCCTTACGGCAACTACAAGTTCGGCGCCACCGCCAAGACCGAGGTCAACCGCGAGGACTTCGGCCTGACCTACAACGCCGCCCTCGAAACCGGCGGAATGCTGCTCGGCGACAAGGTCACCATCACCCTCGAACTGCAGGCTGCGCTCAACGCGTAACCCCCGGTTATTCCTGGAAGGGCTCCACTTCGGTGGGGCCCTTTTTGTGTGTCGTCGAGTCGGTCGCACGAGGCCCCACGGTAGGCTCGTTCGAACGGGTGTTTATGATTCGCGCGTGTGAGCGTGACGGCCGCACGGCGGCCAGCCCTCGGCATCCGCTGCCGAATCAGCCTGACCGATCGCCGTTGATCGGTCGCGCGGCCTCCTCCTGATCAGAAATGGTTCCACTTTGTCTAAAATTCCACATTCCCGGGCTGGTAAATTCACGCTCGCCGTCACGGCGCTCGTGGCCCTCGCTGGCGGCTTCGTCGGCGTCACCGCCGCCGCCGCGAGCAGCCCCAGTACCGAGGTCAGTGGCGAGACCTACATCATCGGCACCGACACCACCTTCGCGCCGTTCGAGTACCGCGAAGACGGCGAGCTGACCGGCATCGACATGGACCTGGTGCGGGACATCGCCGCCAGCCAGGGCTTCACCGTCGAGATCCAGTCCCTCGGCTTCGACGCGGCGCTGCAGGCGCTGCAGTCCAACCAGGTCGACGGGGTCATCGCCGGCATGTCGATCACCGACGAGCGCGAACTGATCTTCGACTTCTCCGATCCGTACTTCGACTCGGGCGTGCAGATGGCCGTCGCTGAAGCCAACACCGAGATCACCGCGTACGCCGACCTCGCCGGTGAAACCGTCGTCGCCAAGCGCGGCAGCGAGGGGGAGACCTTCGCGAACTCGATCAAGGACGAATACGGGTTCACGGTCAAGGCCCTTGCCGACTCCGCGACGATGTACGACGACGTCAAGGCCGGCAACTCGGTCGCCGTCTTCGACGACTACCCGGTGCTCGCCTACGGTATCAACCAGAACAACGGCCTGAAGTCGGTCACCGAGAAGGAACAGGGCAGCTCCTACGGTTTTGCCGTCAACAAAGGCCAGAACCCCGAACTGCTCGCCGCCTTCAACGCCGGCCTGGCCGAGCTCGAGGCCAGCGGAGCCTACCAGGACATTCTCGACACCTATCTGGATGCCCCCGCCGCGTCGAGCGACACGAGCTTCTTCGGTCTGCTCAGCGACAGCGCGCCGGCCCTCATGAAAGGCCTCGGCCTGACCCTGCTCGCCACGGCACTGTCGATCCTCATCGCGCTCGTGCTCGGCGTGCTGTTCGGGTTCTTCACGGTCTCGGAGAGCCGCATCCTGCGTGGAATCGCCACCACGTACGTCAGCATCTTCCGCGGCACCCCGCTGCTCGTGCAGGCATTCTTCTTCTACTTCGGCCTGCCGCAGCTGACCGGGCAGCCGATCGACGTGCTCGCCGCGGGCGTGCTCACCCTGAGCCTGAACGCGGGCGCATACATGACCGAGATCGTGCGTGGCGGCATCCAGTCCGTCGACGCCGGCCAGACCGAAGCGGGCCGCAGCCTGGGCCTCGGCTACGTCACGACGATGCGTCGTGTCGTGCTGCCGCAGGCCGTGAAGATCATGACGCCCTCCTTCATCAATCAGTTCGTGATGACCCTGAAAGACACCTCGCTGCTCGCCGTGATCGGTTTCGCCGAGCTGACCTACCAGGGGCAGCAGATCTACGCCGCCAACTTCCGCACCGGTGAGACCCTGCTGATCGTCGCGGCGATCTACTTCATCGTCATCAACCTGCTCACCATGCTTTCCAACAAGCTCGACAAGAGGTTCAACAAATGAGCGCCAGCGCCAGCAGCAAAATCAGTGTCCGTGGCCTCCGCAAGTCGTTCGGCAGCAACGAGGTGCTGAAGGGCCTCGACGTCGAGATCGCCGAGGGCGAGGTCGTCTGCGTCATCGGCCCCTCGGGATCGGGCAAGTCCACCTTCCTGCGCTGCCTGAACAAGCTCGACGACATCACCGCGGGCACGGTCGTCGTCGACGGCTTCGACCTCACCGACAAGACCGTCAACCTCAACGAGGTGCGCCAGCACATCGGCATGGTCTTCCAGCACTTCAATCTCTTTCCGCACATGTCCGTGTTGCAGAACATCATGCTCGCTCCCGTCGAGCTGAAACGCGGCAGCAAAGCGGATGCCCGCGCCACCGCCCTGACCCTGCTCGACCGGGTGGGCCTCAGCGACAAAGCCGACGCCCGCCCCGCCCAGCTCTCCGGCGGGCAGAAGCAGCGTGTCGCCATCGCCCGGTCGCTCGCGGTGAACCCCGACATCATGCTCTTCGACGAGGCCACCAGTGCCCTCGACCCGGAGATGGTCGGCGAGGTGCTGCAGGTCATCCGTGACCTCGCCGCCGAGGGAATGACGATGGTTGTCGTCACCCACGAGATGGGTTTCGCCCGGGAGGTCGCCGACCGGGTGATCTTCATGGCCGACGGCCTCGTCGTCGAGGAGGGCACCCCCGCCGAACTCTTCGGCAACCCGCAGCACCAGCGCACCCAGGACTTCCTCTCCAAGGTGCTCTAGGAGCCGGCCCGAGAGCCGCGACGCCCGGTGGGGATAGGGTGGGGAGGTGCAGTCGGACGAGGCAGAACACAGCGTCACGACGGCGAACGTGACGGGCCCCGGTGTCCCCGCCCGTGTCCCCGCCCGATTCCCGGCCGCTCGGCGTCCCTCGCTGTCGCTGAGGCTCTCCGTGCTGGTCGGCGCGATCACGGCAGGCGTCTACACGGTCTTCTCGGCCGTCCAGTGGCGCAGTTTCGCGGCACCGTCCTGGGACCTCGGAATCTTCACCCAGCTCGCCGGCCGTTATGCCACCCTGCAGGCGCCCATCGTTCCCATCAAGGGCGAGGGCTACAACCTGCTTGGTGACCACTTTCATCCGCTTCTCATGCTGCTGGGGCCGGTCTACGCGGTCTTTCCGCACGCTTTCACCCTCGTCGTCGTGCAGAACCTGTTGTTCGGCGTGGCGGCCGCGGTGGTCGCCTCCGCTGCCGCCCGCCGGCTGGGTCCCTGGCCGGGCGCGCTCTTCGGCCTCGCCTTCGGACTCAGCTGGGGCCTGCAGGGCGCCGTGTCGGTGCAGTTCCACGAGGTCGCCTTCGCGGTGCCGCTGCTGGCCCTGTCCCTCGCCGCCTACCTGCGCGAACGCTGGCTCGCCTGCGCCCTCTGGGCTCTGCCGCTGGTCTTCGTGAAGGAGGACCTCGGCCTCACGGTCTTCGCCCTCGGACTCGTTCTGGCCTGGCGCAGCCGCCGCCCCGGGGGCCTCTGGCTGGCCGTCTGGGGCCTGTCCTGGTTCGCGCTGGCCAGCTTTGTGGTGCTGCCCGCCCTGAATCCGGGCGGCCGTTGGGCGTATACCAGCAGCATGGACCTCGGCGGCCTGCTCGCCGACCCGCTCGCTGTCTTCCAGCCGGAGAAAAACGTCACCGTGCTGTTCCTGCTGCTGGCATCGGGCCTCGTCGCCCTGCGGTCTCCACTGGCGCTCGTGCTGCTCCCGACCCTGGCGTGGCGGTTCCTGTCCGATAATCACGGCTATTGGGGTCCCGGCTGGCAGTACAGTGCCGTGCTGATGCCTATCCTGTTCTGCGCGGCCCTTGACGGCATCGCGCGCCTGGGGCACAGCCCGCTGCCCCTGTCTCGCCGGTATAGCCGCGTCGTGGTCGGGGTGATCGTGGTCGTGGCCGCAGCGCTCACCCCACAACTGCCGCTCGCCCGCCTCGCCTCGCCGGCGACGGAGTTCAACACCGAACGGGCAGCGGATGCCGGTGGCGCCCTGGCCGTCATTCCCGACGGCGCCCTCGTCGAGAGTGATATCGGCCTCATGAACTACCTCGTCGAGCGCACAACCGTGTACTGGCTGGGCAATGAGAACCCGGTTCCGGACTACCTCGTCGTCGATCACAGGGCCGGCGGCCTGCCCGGAGAGTGGGACTCGGTGCAGACCGTGGGCGATGTGCTGCACCCCGACGAAACCTTCCGCACCATCTACTCGGCGGGCGGTTACGAGGTCGCCGAGCGCGTGCCGGGCGGCTGATCCACTGTCGCCGACTCACCCGATAGCGTCAGGCGCGTGAGCGGTAGTGCAGGTGGACGACCCCGTTGCCGAAGCGACGTTCCCCCACGAGCTCCAGGTCGAGCCGCACCCCGTCGGGAAAGAAACGGGTGCCGCCGCCCACGATGACCGGTGACAGAAACTGGTGGTACTCGTCGACGAGTCCCGCGACGATGAAAACGGCTGCGAGGGTCGGCCCGCCCACGCCGATGTCGGCATCCGTCGTCGCCTTCAGCTGCCGGATCGCCTCGACGTCGACGCGTCGCTCCAGCCTCGTGCGGCTCGTCGACACGGCGTCGAGGGTCGTGGAGTACACGACCTTGTCGGCCGCCTTCCAGAGGGCCGCGTAGTCGCGCATGACCGCGGGCTGATCGGCGCCGTCGAGGGTCTCCCAGACGGCCATGACCTCATAGAGCCGGCGGCCGTAGAACGAGGTGCCGATGCCGCGTTCGAGATCGTTGACGAAGGCGTGCACCTCTTCATCGGGCATACTCCAATCGAAAACGCCCTCGGCGTCGTTCACATAGCCGTCGAGCGAGGTGATGCCGGTGTAGATCAGCCTGGCCATGAGAGTTTTCCTGCCGTGAGGGGGACGATTTCGCCATCCTAGGCCGGTCTAATCGCCCACGATCTCCTCGCGCACCCGGCGCAGGTCTTCCATGAGTGACCCGATCAGGATCCAGTGGTCGGGGTGCGGCGTCACAATGCGCAGCGGCGCCGTCAGGGCGAGCACCTCCGGCGCCACCGGTTCGGGCGCGACCGTGGTGTCGCCCTCCGCCCGGGCGAGCAGCCGCAGGTCGTGCGCGGCGCGGGCGAGTTCCTTCGAGAACGCCTGCACGCTCGGTTCGTACTGCAGGGCGTGATCGTAGTGGTCGTGCAGGGCTCGTGTCATGCCGATCGCCCGGGTCACGAGCGTCGGCAGCCGGTCGATCATCTGCTGGTCGGCGTCGAGCCCCAGGCGCAGCTTCGCCTGGCGCGGGTTGAGCATGAGGCTTTCCTCGGCCTGCGCGATGGCCTTCTCGGCCGATTCCAGCATCGGGCGCAGCAGGCGCGCCTTGATCATCAACTCCATCAGATTGGCGGGGGACTGCGGCGCCTGCAGGGCGTGCACGATGCGGTCGAAGGTGTCGGCGACCTCCCGCGCGAGCAGGCCCACGGCGTCGCGGGCCGGTGCGATGAGCACCGGGGGAACGATGACGGCATTGACGATGAGTGCCACCCCGGCGCCGATGAACGTTTCGAAGATGCGATCGAGGGCATAGCCGGGGGTCGTGGCCCCGAGGGCGAGCACGAGCATCGCACTGATCGGAATCTGGCTCGCCGAGACCGGCGACAGGCGCAGGGCCCAGCCCACGAGGATGCTCACCACGATCGTGCCGAGCACCACCCAGCTCGACTGGCCGAGGAAGAAACCGATCGAGGAGGCGATGATGACACCGCCGATGACGCCCGCAGTGCGTTCGATCGCCCGGCCGAGGGTCTGGTTCACGCTCGGCTGCACCACGAGCAGCGCAGCGATCGCGGCAAAGATGGGCAGGTCGTTCGGCAGCAGCAGTTGGGAGAGCAGCCAGGCCAGAGCCACGGCCACGGAGGTTTTGACGGTCTGCAAAAAGGGGAGTCGCCGGGAGACTCGCAGGCTGGTGGTTATACGCACGGTCTAGGCTAACCCGGGCTCCGGGTCCAGCAGGGTCGCACCGAGTCCCAAAAATCGACCGTAGTCTCGGATGCCCCGGCGCAGGCCCGCCTGCTGCCTCACCGTGAGCGTTCCAAACGGCTGGGGCGACACCGTCACGGCACGAGCGGATGCGTTCTTGCGCCACGTTCCCACGACCCGCCCACCCGAGACGAGAAGCGGCAGGTAGATGCCGTTTTTGCCCGGGACCACCCGCAGGAAATTCACGTCCGAGATGAGCGCGGTGCGGTCGCGGTAGCCGATCAGGTACTCGTCGAAACCGGGCAGCGCGAGAACGCTGGATCGCTGGCGGGGCGGGCCGCCCGCATCCGCGCCCGTGTCGACGAAGAACAGCGGCGCCGCGTCGGGCGAGGTGCCCGTCTCGAACAGCTCGGTCAGGTGCGGACGAGCAACCGCGAGCCCGATGCGGGCCTGGGTGAGGGTGAGCTGGCTCCACCCGGCGAAGTCGGCGAGGGTGGCCGGACCGTGGCCGGCGAAGTAGCGCAGGGCGAACTCGCCGAGGGCTTCGTCGTGCTCCAGTTCGCGCGGGTTCGGCACCCACTCATCGAGCAGCACCAGGGCCTGCTGGTTGCCCGCCAGCGGCCCCCAGCAGAGGGTTCCGGTCTGGGCGAGAAACCAGATGGTGTGGTACCCGCGCTGCTGCGTGGTGTTGATGCCGCGCGAGTCGAGCAGGGCCAGAAACTCGGCCCGCGTCGCCGAGCGGCCGCCGCCAAGCGCCTCCAGGGCAATCTCACGGGCGCGTTCCAGGATCTGCGTGGTGAGTTCGAGCTGGGCATGTCGGGTCTTCGCCCCCGTGACGAGGCGTGCGGTGCTCAGGCGCAGCATCCAGTGCAGCTCGGTTGCGGGAACGAGGTGCAGGGTGCCGCGCATCGGCCACGACCGCACGATGAGCCCGCGGGTCACGGCCGCATCCACGTCGGCGGCCGTCGTGCCGGGGGAGCGCACGCCCAGCGCCCACTTCGACGCGGCGAAGTCCTGCGCCTGCACCGCGAGCAGTCGTTCGACGACCGCGAGTGGACTCGTGAGGGCACTCGCGCCGCTCATGTCGGCGAGGCCGTGACCCTGCACGCGCAGCCGCACGATATCAGCGAGCGAGGCCGGGTGGGCCGATACGGGAGGCCGAGCAGCGGCCGCATGCGGAATGCCCGATGACATCGGGAAAGCCTCCTCTAGTCGAAGATGTGCACGAGTTGCCACTGGTGCCCATCGTCGTTCCGGCCGTTAGGGTTCTGGTCGTCATCGAAGATCTGGCTGACGTCGAAGATGTGGGTTTCGCCGTCTTCTGCCGTCGCCTGAAAGCGCCAGCCGGCGATGTCGAGCGGCGGATGCCCCACTCCGTAACTGTGATCGGCCAACGGATTCCACCAGTCCGAGGTGCCCACGAGAGTGGTCGGAGTGTCGGTCACACGAAATCTCCGCGTGCGCCAGACCAGCCGCACCGGGTGCCCGGCCTCACTCGTGTAGACGGTCACGGGTTCGTGCAGAGCAGACATGGCATGCCGCCTCATTTCGTCGCATATCGAACACGCGTTCGATACAGCGACTATATCCCGGCACACGAAATATTGCCAGTGCCAATCTCGGCCCTGGGTGGATTGTGCGGTGCACCCGAGTGTGGTGCGCGGTGCCTCTAGCCCAGGTCGTCGTCGGTGCGGGCACCGAAGACGATCTCGTCCCAGCTCGGCATCGACGCACGACCGCGCTTGCCGGCGGCGGGAGGGGTACGGCCCTGGGCTTTTGCGCCCTGGGCGGCCTGGGTCGCCCAGATGTTTCGTGTCGGCGTGGCGGCCGGCTTGTCGGCCGGCTCGACCGCGCTCGGAACGGACGCTGCGGAACGTGCCGAGATCGCCGAAACCGATCCGGCGCCGTCGGCACGCGCGGCGGCCTCGGGCGAACCCTCGCGGCGCCGTCCGGTGCTCGCCGTTGCCGGTCGGGCCGCTCCCTCGTCGAAGCTCGCGGCTTCGCGCTCTCCTCGCCGGCGACGCAATGACTCGAGCAGGTCAGCGGTTTCGCTCATGCTCGAGGGCGGCTCTGCGGCGCGTTTGATGGCCGCCTTGGACACCGCATCCGTCGTGGACAGCGGACGTGAGTACGGAATCGGATCGGGGTGCGGTGCGGTGTCGTTGAGAATCTCGTCGGCGAGCGACTCTTTGAAGTTGAAGGCTCCGCTGTCGAAACGGGACACGTCCGCGGCACTCGTCTCCGAGCCGACCGCGCGCAGCCGGGGAATCAGGGAGCCCTTGAGCTCGCCCTGCTGTGAGAGCGCGATGGCCTCGCTGCCGATCGGCGAGAGCGCGTTCTTCTTGGGCTCGAAGCCCCAGCGGGCGTCGTGGTCGATCTCATCGGCGGTGAAGGACAGCTTGACGATCCAGCCGCCGCCGGGCTCCTTCCAGCTGGCCCAGCGCTCGTTGGTGGCGCCCAACGTGGCGAGGCGCTCGCGGATCACGCTGCCGAAGTTGGCGTCTTCATCGACGGGGTCGGGATCGATCGCGGTGTGCACCGGCACGCTGAGCGCGGAGGAGACCATGTATTCACGTTCGGCGACCACGGGGCCTTCGAATCGGCGCACATAGTCGAGCGACGCGCCCGTCACGGCGGCGACGTCTTCGGCGCTCATGCCCGAGCGGATGTGGGCCTGCACCTCTCGCGGGCTGAGCTTGGGCCCGGCGGGCGGATCAATCTGGGCTTGGCGAAGCCGGGACTGGAGCACGGCGTCAATGGCGATCCGATACCGATCCCCATCTTCGGAGGCTGCAAGCAGCGCACCGTTTTCGACCCCTATAACCTTCAATTCCTGCATGAAGAGCGCCTCTCGCGATTACCGACGCGTGTAAGACTGCCACGGGTCGGGAGAAAAACCGGGGAATACGCCGGGCGTGCCGCAAGTTGATGCCAGTGCCGAGGCGAAGTTTTGAACACGGTTTGCTATTCCACCCGGAATGTTGGAAACTGTGCCCGCCGATTTCGTTTATCGGCGCTACGGAAATGGATGGGCATGGCAACCGACTACGACGCACCGCGCAAGACCGAGGACGACTCAGAGTCAATTGAGGCCCTCAAGGAGCGCGTGCCCGACAAGATGTCCGGCAGCGTTGATGTTGACGACTCCGACAACCCCGGCGGGTTCGACCTGCCGGGTGCGGATCTCTCCGATCTCGACCTCGACGTCGTCGTCCTGCCTCCGCAGGCCGACGAGTTCACCTGCGTGAGCTGTTTCCTCGTGAAGCACCGCTCGCAGATGGGCCACGAGACCAAGCTCGGCCTGATCTGCCTGGAGTGCGACTCCTAAGACGCTCGAGAGCAGCACCACAGCAGTACCTCACCCTCAGGCTGGTCGCCGCGATTCATTGATCGCGGCTGCCAGCTTTGTTGGTTGACGGCTCGACACCAACCAGTACGGAGCGGGGTCGTTCGCGTCCACGATCGGAATGCGCACGATGGGGGAGACCCAGCCGCGAATGAGCATCCATGCCCGGGCATCCAGCAGCGGCCCGCGCTGCTGCGTGGCGTCGGCACCGGTGTACGCCTGCGCTTCGCCGAGCATGTCGACGGTGATGCGCGCCTTACCGGCGCTCAGGATTCCGTCTTTCACGCGTACGACGGGAGACGCTGCGATCAGCAGTGCGACGCAGCCGCCGTACAACACGGCGGCGGTGATGATGCCCGCCAGTAGTGAGATCGGGACCAGCACGAGGATGCTGGCCGGGATGACGAGGGCGGTGGCGATGAAGACCCAGGGTGTGGGCCACAGTTTTTCGCGGTACGTGGGCATTTCGGGGAGCACTGGGGGGTTTTCGGGGAGCACAGGGGGGTTTTCGGGCATGGCTCTATTCGATCAGAGTTCTGGACTACCCTCGACACGTGGCTGAAAGCGTAGAAGTACTGATAACCGCGTCCGTCCTCCCGAACTACGCGCATCCCGGTGATGCCGGGGCCGATCTGCATTCCGCGGAAGCCCTCACCCTCGCCCCGGGAGCGCGTTCTCTCGTGGGTACCGGCGTGTCGATCGCCCTGCCCTCCGGCTTCGCGGCCTTCGTGATGCCCCGCAGCGGCCTGGCGGTCAAGCACGGCATCACGATAGTGAACTCTCCCGGAACAGTGGATGCCGGCTACCGCGGCGAAATCAAGGTCGCCCTGCTCAACACCGATCTGACCGAACCGTTTCGCATCGAGATCGGCGACCGTATCGCGCAGCTCATCGTGATGCCCGTCGCCCACGCCACTTTCATTCCGGTCGAGCATCTTCCCGGCAGTCAACGCGGTGTGGGCGGCTTCGGCTCCACCGGTACCGCACCCGCAACCCCGAACCAGGACACGCCGAACCAGGCAGTCCAGACAGGAGGCGCACTGTGAGTGACGCCGAGACCCCCACCGAGATCGACGCTCCCCTCGAGGAGTCCGTCGAGGCGCCCAACGAAAAGTCGGCCCCCGAAGACCGCGCCACCGAGGGTCCGCTCGACGAGCTCGAGGCGAACCCGGTGCGCCCCTATGTCGATCTCGGGGGAATCAAGATCCTTCCGCGCGATGGCCTGCACCTGCGCCTCGAAATCGAGGAGGGCAGCAAGCGGGTTGTCGCCATCGGCCTCGACTACGCCGGATCGACGCTGCAGGTGCAGCCCTTCGCTGCTCCCCGTTCGACCGGACTGTGGAACGAGATTCGCGATCAGATTCGTGACCAGATCGGCAAGCAGGGCGGAACGACAACCCTGCGCGAGGGCCCGTTCGGTCCCGAACTCCTCGCCGAGATCCCCGTCGCGGCCGGCCAGGGTGCCGGCGGCGTCACGCGCCTGGCCCGTTTCGTCGGTGTGGACGGTCCGCGCTGGTTCCTGCGCGGTGTCATCGCCGGTGAGGGCGCCGTGAATCCCGAGGCTGCGGCCCAGGTCGAAGACCTCTTCCGCAGCATCGTCGTCGTGCGCGGCGCCACTCCGATGCCGCCGCGCGACCTCATTCCCCTGCGCATGCCGACGTCGGCCAAGACCGCTGACGACGCCGCGCCGACAGCGGTCTAGAAACGCCGGAGACCCGCCGCATGACGACCGACGCCGATCCACGCCCGCCCGAGCACCCGTCCGACGGCCCCGAGTCGCCGTCCGAAAAGCCGTCCGAGAAGCCGCCGGCTTCTGTGCAGGGTGCGTTTGCCGAGTCGATGGCCGGTGCGGCCCGTCGCGCTGGCTTCGCTGCGGCGACCGAGGGGGAGGCCATCAGCGGCCACGCCCTGCTCGCCACGATGGGCGGCATCCGGGGACTGGTCGAGGCCGTGCTGCCCGGCCTGGTCTTCCTGGTCACCTATTCGCTGACGATCGATCCGACGACGGATGTCGCGACCGACCCGATCGGCACCCTGCTGCCCTCGCTCATCGCGCCCCTCGTGATCGGGGTGATCTTCGTCGTGCTGCGCGCGGTGACCCGGCAGACCACCACCCCGGCCATCGGCGGTCTCGTGGGCACGGCCATCAGCGTGGCCCTGGCCCTGTTCACCGGCAAGCCCTCCGACTTCTTCCTGGTGGGCCTCTGGACCAACGCCGGCTATGGGGCGGCCCTGCTGATCTCGGTTCTCGTGCGCTGGCCCCTTATTGGGGTGGCGGTCGGCTTCCTCATGGGCGATGGCGTCGCCTGGCGGCTGGATGCGTCCAAACGCCGGGTTATGAACATTCTCACGCTCTGCTGGACCGGACTGTTCCTCGGTCGGCTCGCCGTGCAGCTGCCGCTCTATCTGGCCGACAACGTCGAACTGCTCGCTACGACCAAGCTGCTCATGGGCATTCCGCTCTACGCCCCGCTGTTGGTCGTCTCCTGGCTCCTCGTGCGCTCGGTGTATCGCAAAGCGGATGCCGCGATCTAATCCCGCCGTTCTCGTCCCACCGGTCTGGCAGCTGCTGCTACAGTTATCTTGACGTCAAGATAGTTTTCTATCTTGCTGCAACAAAAAGTTGAACGTGAACGGTAGGCCCGGCATCCGCTGGTAAGGCTTACCTTGCTGGCACGAAGGTGTGTCCGGCCACAAGGATTGAGGATTGCCGCCGGTACCCCGTCGGCTCCCACAAAGGAGAGGGCATCGTGTCTGCGGTAAACAGCTTTGGAGCAAAGGACACCCTGCGCGTTGGGTCGACGGACTATGAAGTCTTTCGTCTCGACTCGGTCGCAGGTTACGAGAAACTGCCGTACAGCCTGAAGGTGCTGCTGGAGAATCTTCTCCGCACCGAGGACGGCAAGAACATCACCGCCGCGCACATCCGTGCCCTCGGCGAGTGGGTCCCCACCAGCGACCCCGACACCGAAATCCAGTTCACGCCGGCGCGCGTGATCATGCAGGACTTCACCGGCGTTCCCTGCATCGTCGACCTCGCCACCATGCGTGAGGCCCTCGTCGACCTCGGCGGCGACGCCAAGAAGATCAACCCGCTCGCGCCGACCGAAATGGTCATCGACCACTCCGTCATCGCCGACCTCTTCGGAACCCCCGACGCCTTCGAGCGCAACGTGGAGATCGAGTACGAGCGCAACGGTGAGCGCTACCAGTTCCTCCGTTGGGGCCAGACCGCATTCGACGACTTCAAGGTCGTCCCCCCGGGAACCGGAATCGTGCACCAGGTCAACATCGAGTACCTGGCCCGCGTCACGATGACGCGTGAAGTCGCCGGCAACGTGCAGGCCTACCCCGACACCTGCGTCGGCACCGACTCGCACACGACCATGGTCAACGGCCTCGGCGTGCTCGGCTGGGGCGTCGGCGGAATCGAGGCCGAGGCGGCCATGCTCGGCCAGCCCGTCTCCATGCTCATCCCCAAGGTCGTCGGCTTCAAGCTCTCCGGCGAGATCCCGGCCGGCGTCACGGCGACGGATGTCGTGCTCACCATCACGCAGATGCTGCGCGCACACGGCGTGGTCGGCAAGTTCGTCGAGTTCTACGGGGCCGGCGTCGCGTCGGTGCCGCTCGCGAACCGCGCCACCATCGGCAACATGAGCCCCGAGTTCGGCTCCACCGCCGCCATGTTCCCCGTCGACGACATCACGCTCGGCTACCTGCGCCTCACCGGCCGCAGCGAAGAGCAGGTCAACCTCGTCGAGGCGTACTCCAAGCTCCAGGGCCTCTGGCACAACCCCGACCTCGAGCCCGTCTTCAGCGAGTACCTCGAGCTCGACCTCTCCACGGTCGTCCCCTCGATCGCCGGACCGAAGCGCCCGCAGGACCGCATCATTCTCTCCGAGGCCAAGAGCCAGTTCGAACGCGACCTGGACAACTACGCCAACGCGCCCGTCTCCCTCGTGGACGCGGCAATAGAGGGTACCTTCCCGGCGTCCGACCCGATCGGCTTCACCCCGCAGGACGAGCAGACGGCGCACAACCACGCGTTCGAGAGCGGACTGGTGCGCCACACGAGCCACCCGACCGTGTCGCACCCGCAGCCGACCGACGTAGTGCTCAAGGACGGCCGTGAGTTCACGATTGACAACGGTTCGGTCGCCATCGCCGCGATCACCTCGTGCACCAACACGTCGAACCCGTCCGTCATGCTCGCCGCCGGTCTGCTCGCCCGCAACGCCAGCCTCAAGGGCCTCAAGAGCAAGCCGTGGGTCAAGACCACGCTCGCCCCCGGTTCCAAGGTCGTCACCGAGTACTACGCGAAGGCCGGCCTCAACGGCTACCTCGAAGACCTCGGCTTCTACCTCGTCGGCTACGGCTGCACGACCTGCATCGGCAACTCCGGCCCGCTCGAAGACGAAATCTCTTCGGCCGTGCAGGAGAACGACCTCGCGGTCACCGCGGTGCTCTCCGGTAACCGCAACTTCGAGGGACGCATCAACCCCGACGTGAAGATGAACTACCTCGCGAGCCCGCCGCTCGTCATCGCCTACGCCCTCGCCGGTTCGATGAACTTCAACTTCGACACCGACTCCCTCGGCCAGGACACCGAGGGCAACGATGTCTTCCTGAAGGACATCTGGCCCGACGCCGACGAGGTGCAGAAGACCATCGACGAGTCCATCGACTCGAACATGTTCGACACCCAGTACGCCGGAGTCTTCGAGGGTGATGAGCGCTGGCAGTCGCTTGAGACCCCCGTCGGCGACATCTTCGCCTGGGACGCCGAGTCGACCTACGTGCGGAAGCCCCCGTACTTCGACGGCATGACCATCGAGACCAGCCCGGTCACGAACATCGAGGGCGCCCGCGTTCTCGCCAAGCTCGGCGATTCGGTCACCACCGACCACATCAGCCCGGCCGGTTCGATCAAGGCCGACGGCCCCGCCGGCCGCTACCTCGCCGAGCACGGCATCGAGCGTGGGGATTACAACTCCTACGGCTCGCGTCGTGGTAACCACGAGGTCATGATTCGCGGAACCTTCGCGAACATCCGCCTGCGCAACCAGCTCCTCGACAACGTCGAGGGCGGCTTCACCCGCGACTTCACCGTCGCCGGTGGCCCGAAGGCCGACATCTATGATGCCGCCCAGAACTACCAGGCTGCGGGCACCCCGCTCGTCATCTTCGGTGGCAAGGAGTACGGCTCGGGTTCCAGCCGGGACTGGGCCGCCAAGGGTACGAGCCTGCTCGGCGTCAAGGCCGTCATCACCGAGAGCTTCGAGCGCATCCACCGCTCGAACCTCATCGGAATGGGCGTTGTGCCGCTGCAGTTCCCGGTCGGCCAGAACGCGGAGTCGCTGGGCCTCGATGGCACCGAGATCGTCTCGATCGCCGGCATCACGGAGCTCAATAACGGCACGACGCCGAAGACCGTGCACGTGACCGCCGTGCCGAGTGAATTCTCCGCGGCCGGCAAGGCCACGATCGAGTTCGACGCCGTCGTGCGCATCGACACCCCCGGTGAAGCGGACTACTACCGTAACGGTGGCATCCTGCAGTACGTGCTGCGCTCGCTCGTCGCGTAGTTCACAGGGTAGGAAACCTGGTTCCAAACCGCTGGCGCGTAGACTCGAAACACTCGGGTCTGCGCGCCGGCGGTGGTTAATCGGCATGACTGTGCGCTCGCGCACGACCCATAAAGCAAAGGTGGCTGGGATGACCCTTCTGGAGACGATCCACGGACCGCGAGACCTTGACGGTCTCACGCACGCGCAGCTGGTGCAGCTCGCCGGCGAGGTCCGCGACTTTCTCGTACGCGAAGTCTCCAAGACCGGCGGCCATCTCGGCCCCAACCTGGGCGTCGTCGAACTGACCATCGCCATCCACCGCGTCTTCGATTCACCGACGGACGCGATCGTGTTCGACACCGGACACCAAACGTACGTGCACAAGCTGCTCACCGGGCGTCAGGACTTCAGCAAGCTGCGCCGGTTGACCGGCCTGGCTGGCTACCCGCAGCGCCGCGAGTCGGTGCACGACATCGTCGAAAGCTCCCACGCGTCGAGCTCGCTGTCCTGGGCCGACGGCATCTCTCGCGCCTTCGAGATGACCGGTCAGCGCGACCGCCACGTCGTGGCTGTCGTGGGCGACGGGTCACTGACCGGCGGCATGACGTGGGAGGCCCTCAACAACATCAGCGACGACAACACCCGCCGCCTGATCATCGTCGTCAACGACAACGGGCGTTCCTATGCGCCGACCATCGGCGGCATGGCGCGCTTTTTGAACACAGTGCGCACCCGCCGCAGCTATCGCACCGCCTACCTGCACAGCCGCGACGTCTTCGACAAGCTCGGCGGCCCGGGCCGGGCGATGTACCGCGGCGTGCGCGGCGGCCTGCACGGCTTCCTCAGCAAGGTGACCAACAACGAGGCGCTGTATTCCAACCTCGACATCAAGTACATCGGCCCGATCGACGGCCACGACGTGGAGGCCATGCAGGAGGCCCTCAGCCAGGCTAAGAACTACGGCGCGCCCGTGATCGTGCATGCGATCACCCAGAAGGGCAAAGGCTATGAGCCGGCCGTACAGGACTCCGCAGACCAGTTCCACGCCGTGGGCCAGATCGACCCCGAGACCGGGGAGTCCATCGAACTGCCTGGCAAGCCCTCCTACACCTCCGTGTTCGCCGACGAACTGCTGCGGCTGGCAACCGATAACGAGCGCATCGTCGCGATTACGGCCGCGATGCTGATCCCCACGGGGCTGCACAAGATGGCCGAGCGTTTTCCCGACCGCGTGCACGACGTGGGCATCGCAGAGCAGCACGCCGTGACATCCGCCGCCGGGCTCGCCTTCGGCGGCCTGCACCCCGTTGTCGCGCTCTACGCGACGTTCATCAACCGGGCCTTCGATCAGGTGCTCATGGATGTCGCCCTGCACCGGGCCGGCGTCACGTTCGTGCTCGACCGGTCGGGCGTCACCGGGCCCGACGGCCCCAGCCACCACGGCATGTGGGACCTCGCGATGCTGCAGATCGTCCCGAACATCCGCCTCGCCGCGCCGCGCGACTCGGCACGGTTGCGGGAGGAACTCGCGGAGGCCGTGCTCGTCGATGACGCGCCGACCGTGCTGCGGTTCCCGAAGGGCAGCACCGGCACCGAGTACGACGCCGTGCGTCGCCTGCCCGACGGCGTCGACGTGCTGCTCGAGTCTTCGGAGCAGGATGTGTTGATCGTCACGGTCGGCCCGATGGCCGGCATGGGCCTCGAGATCGCCGAGCGGCTCGCTGCGCAGGGCATTGGCGCCACCGTCATCGACCCGCGCTGGGTGGTGCCGGTACCGAAGTCGGTCATCGAGCTCGCCGCGCAGCACCGCATCCTGGTCAGCCTCGAAGACGGAATCCGGGTCGGCGGAATCGGCACCCGCATCCGCCAGGACCTCCGCGACGCGGGCGTCGATACCGCCGTCACCGAGCTCGGGCTGCCCGACCAGTTCCTCGACCACGGCACCCGAGCCGAGATCCTCGAACGTGTCGGCCTCACCCCGCAGGCCATCGCCCGCGACGTAGTCGCCATGGTGCTCGGCTCGAAAATCCCCAACGCCAAGCCGTTGCCGGCGAACCGCGCCGACACCGGCTCGATCACGATCACCCGCCGCGACACCTAAAGCTCCTCCCGGTTACGCGAGTGAGCACTTTATGCACCTCCCGCACGTGGGAAGTGCATAAAGTGCTCACTCGCGAGACCCCGCGGGGCGCTGGAGCCGGTTCTTAGGTCAGCTGGGCGACGGATGCCACCCCGCGGATCGCGGGGGAGTGGAACGTTGCCGAGAACACGCGTTCGCTGGCCCCGACCCGGTCGAGGTAGGGGGTGATGCCACCCATCTGGAACGGCCAGCCGGCTCCGAGGATCATGCACAGGTCGATGTCTTCGGCGGCGTGCACCACGTCGTCGTCGAGCATCCGCTTGATTTCGTCGGCGAGGCCGTCCTCGATGCGAGCCAGGATTTCGGCCCCGGTCATCGGCGTGGTGCCGCCGGCGACGATCGCCACGGCCTTCTTGTCGAAGCCGGTGACCCGGCCCTTGGCGTCGCGGGACAGGATCGCGCCGTGCTCGGCGAGGCGGTGCAGGTTTGTGCTCTCGAAGAACCGGTCGGGGAACGCCCCGTGGTGGGTGTCGAGCACGTGAGCGCCGACCGTGAGACCGACCAGCTCGAGCAGCTCGAACGGGGTCATCGGCAGGCCGAACGGTGCCAGCGCGCCGTTGACGACCTCGAACGGGGTGCCGGTGTCTACAGCGTGCATGGCTTCACCGAGCAGCTTGGCCAGTAGACGGTTCACCACGAAGCCGGGGGTGTCCCGGGTGATGACCGCGTTCTTGCGCAGCTTGCCGGCGACAACCATTGCGGTCGACAGAGTGACCTCGTTGGTTGACGGCGTGTTGACGACTTCGATCAGCGGCATCACGGCGACCGGGTTGAAGAAGTGGAAGCCCACCAGTCGCTCGGGATGCGTGAGGTTGGCCCCGATCTGCTCGACCGAGAGCGACGATGTGTTCGTCGCGAGGATCGTTTCGGGCGAGACGTACTGCTCGATCTCGGCGAAGACGGCCTGCTTGACCCCGAGCTCTTCGAACACGGCCTCGATGACCCAGTCCGCGTCGGCGAAGTCGGCCTTGTCGGTGGTGCCGGTGACGAGTGCGCGCAGCCGGTTGGCTTCATCCGCTGAAATGCGCTTCTTGCTTTCGAGGGTCGCGATCTCATTGTGGATGTACGCGACACCCTTGTCGACCCGGGCCTGGTCGAGGTCGGTGATGACCACCGGCACCCGCAGGCGGCGCACGAAGAGCAGCGCGAACTGGCTCGCCATGAGCCCGGCGCCGATCACGCCGACCTTGCCGATCGGGCGGGCGAGCACCTTGTCGGGCGTTCCGGCCGGGCGTTTGGCCCGCTTCTGCACGAGGTTGAAGGCGTAGATGCTCGCCTGCAACTGGTCACCCGAGATGAGGTCGGCGAGGGCGTCGTCTTCGCGGGCGAAGCCTTCGGCGGCGGTGCCGCTCTTGGCGGCCTGCAGCAGGTCGAGGGCCACGTAGGGCGAGCGGGCGACGGTGCCGATGCGGTTCGTGAGCATCTTGCGGGCGATGCCGACTGCGGCGTCCCACTTGACCAGGCGCTCGATCTTGCCGGGAACGTTGGGTCGGGACACCTGCACGGTGCCAGCGATGACCCCATCGGCCCAGGCGATCGACTGCTCCAGGAATCGGGCGGAGGGGAACAGCACGTCCGCGATGCCGAGCTCGAGGGCATCCGCTGCCTTGAGGGTTCGGTTGTTCTTGAGCGGGTTCTCGATGACAACCTTGAGGGCGTTCTCGATCCCGATCAGGTTCGGCAGCAGGTAGGAGCCGCCCCAGCCGGGGATCAGGCCGAGGAAGACCTCGGGAAGGGCGATCGCGGGCACGTTGGCGTCTACCGTGCGGTAGTCGGCGTTGAGGGCGATCTCGAGGCCGCCGCCCAGGGCGAGCCCGTTGATGAACACGAACGACGGCACCCCGAGGGTGGCTTCCTTCGCGAAGGCGAAGTGGCCGAGTTGGGTGAGCAGCTTGCCGACCTCGCGCGAGGGAATCTCGGCGACCTTGCTCAGGTCGGCGCCGGCCGCGAGGATGAATGGCTTGCCGGTGATCGCGACACCGTGGATCTCGCCGCGATCTGCGCGCAGCTTCAGGGCGTCGAGGGCGCCCGCGAACTCAAGCAGCGTGACCGGGCCGAGGGTGTTGGGCCGGGTGTGGTCGCGCCCGTTGTCGAGGGTGACGAGGGCGAGGGTGCGCCCGCCGCTGATCGGGATGTCCCGCACGAAGGAGTGCGTGACGACCTCGTCGGCGGACATTTCCACGAGCGGGGAGAAGTCGAGGGAGGCGTAGTCGGTCGGGCCGGTGGTCGTGGTGGTCGTGTCGGTCATCGCTTCACAGCCTTCTTGTTGAAGTTCGGGTTTTCCCAGATGACGGTGCCGCCCTGGCCGAGGCCGATGCACATGGCGGTCAGGCCGTAGCGCACCTCGGGGTGCGCGGCGAACTGGTGGGCGAGCTGCGTCATCAGGCGCACGCCCGATGAGGCGAGCGGATGCCCGATGGCGATCGCTCCGCCGTACTCGTTGACGCGGGAGTCCTCGTCGTCGATGCCGAAGTGGTCAAGAAAGGAGATGACCTGCACGGCGAAGGCCTCGTTGAGTTCGAACAGGCCGATGTCGGTGATGCTGAGGCCGGCCTTGCGCAGTGCTTTTTCCGTCGAGGGCACCGGGCCGAGGCCCATGACCTCCGGTTCGACGCCGGCGAAGGCGAAGCTGACCATCTTCATCTTGACGCTCAGCCCGAGTTCCTTCGCGGCGTCGCCACTCGCGAGCAGGCAGGCGGATGCGCCGTCGTTCAGGCCGGACGCGTTGCCGGCGGTGATCCGCCCGTACGGGCGGAACGGGGTGCGCAGGGCCGCGAGGCCCTCCATGGTGGTCTCGGGGCGAGGTGCCTCATCGCGGGTCGCGAGCCCCCAGCCCGCGGCGCTGCGGGTGGCGACGGGAATCAGGTCGGGCTGGATCTGACCGGCCTCGTAGGCGGCGGCGACCTTCTGCTGGCTGCGCAGGGCAAAGCGGTCGGAACGTTCCTTCGTGTACGACGGGAACCGGTCGTGAATGCGCTCGGCGGTCGCGCCCATCACGAGGGCGTCTTCGCTCACGAGGCGTTCGGAGAGGAACCGCGGGTTCGGGTCGGCGCCGAAACCCATCGGGTGGCGTCCCATGTGCTCGACGCCGCCGGCGATGGCGACGTCGTAGGCGCCGAAACCGATCGCGGAGCCCATCATGGTCACCGCGGTCATGGCGCCGGCGCACATCCGGTCGATGGCGAAGCCGGGAACCGACTTCGGCAGGCCCGCCAGCAGCGCTGCCGTGCGGCCGAGGGTCAGCCCCTGGTCGCCGGTCTGGGTGGTCGCGGCGATCGCGACATCGTCCACGCGGTCACCGGGCAGGGTCGGGTTGCGTTCCAGCAACCCGATCATGGCCTTCACCACGAGGTCGTCGGCGCGGGTTCCCCAGTACATTCCCTTTTCGCCAGCGCGTCCGAACGGGGTGCGAACCCCGTCTACAAATACGACTTCTGCTCTTTCGGCCACAATGCCTCCATCAAATCAGTTCGGGTCAGGGCCGATCCTAGGGGCGCAACATTTGTGAACGAGAATCGTTTGCCGCTTCCTACGACTCCGCTTCGGGCTCCGGCTCGTCGATTTGGTGATCTTCTACAAAAGCTTCGGCAATTACTTGTGCAGTCGCATCAATTTGCCAGGGGCGGGCGCCGAGCTCGGCGAGGGCCACGGCGATGGATGCCGCATCAGTCGGCTCCGGGGGAGTCCACGCGACGCGACGCAGATAGTCGGGCGTGAGCAGGTTCTCGAGGGGAATCGACAGGGCTTCACCGACCTCCGCGAGGGCCAGGCGGGCGAAACGGTAGCGCACGTCCGCTTCGGGGTTGCGTTCGCTCCAGGCGCGCGGCGGCGGCAGCGTGTCACCGGCGGGCTTGAGCTGCGGCAACTCGGTCGTGGCCTGGGCGGCCTGGATGGCCGCCCACCAGCGGTCGAGCTGGCTGCGGCTGGCGCGCCCGGTGAATTCGCGCAGGTTCGAGAGCGCCTGCCGGGTGGCGGGGTTGAGCTTGGCGGCTGCGATGATCGCGGCGTCGGGAATGAGACGACCGGGGGATACGTCGACGTCGCGGGCGTGGTCGTCGCGGGCGATCCAGAGTTCCCGGGCCACGGCAAGGTTGCGCACGCCGCGCAGCCCGTGCACGCCGCTCAGTCGGCGCCACGGTTCGGCCCGGGCCGGCTTGGCTTCCTTGGCCAGCACCGCCTGGAACTCCTGCTCGGCGATCCCGGTCTTGCGGGCTTCGACGAACATTTCCACCATGCGGTCGTACAGGTCGGGCAAGAGTTCCACGTCGAGGGCCGCGTAGACGAGCCACGGTTCCGGCAGCGGCCGGGTCGACCAGTTCGCTGCCGAGTGCTCCTTCTTCAAGTGGATGCTCAGCAGCTCTTCGACGACGGTGCCGAGGCCCACCCGGGGCAGCCCGAGCAGCCGGGCACCGAGCTCGGTGTCGAAGATGCGCTGCGGGTCGATGCCGACCTCGCGCAGGCAGGCCAAGTCCTGGCTCGCCGCGTGCAGAATCCAGACCTCGCCGGCGAGGGCATCGTTGAGTTCGGAGAAATCGCCGATCGGCGGCGGATCGAACAGAAAGGTGCCGGCGTCGCGGCGATAGATCTGGATCAGGTAGGCCCGTTGTGAATACGTGAAACCGGATGCTCGTTCCGCGTCGATCCCGATCGGACCGGTGCCCGCAGCGAGCAGTGTCGTCGCTGCGAGGTACCCTTCCCGGGTATCGATGACCCGGTGCTTACCGAGGTCGATCGTGTGGCCCTCGGTGATGGTACGGGGCTGGGGGTTCGATGGAACGGGGGGTGTGGCTGTGGTGCCGCGCGGGTCCTCGATCTGGGCGTCCCGACTATCCACGTGCTGCTCGGCGTGCTGACAACATACTGATTCCTTCCCCCGCGGGGGGTAGCCCAGCGAGCATGCAGAGCAGCTCGCCCCAGCCTTCGACATGAGCGGTGAGGTTGTGGTCGAGCGGCGTCCAGGAGGCACGCAACTCGATCTGGGCTCCATCGCCCTGCCGAGCCAATTCACCAAAGCCCGACGATAAAATCTTAGTCGCGGTACCGGATGCCGCAATATACCGGGCTCCGCGGGCGTCGAGGGCGTCGACCAGCCAGGTCCAGGTGACCTCGGCCAGGAACGGATCCAGACCGATTTCGGTCTCCAGCGGCGCTTGCGCAAAGCAGACGACCCGAAAGGCCCCGCCCCAGGCATCCGGTTCCTCGGGGTCATACAGCAGCACGAAGCGGCCCGTTCCGAGGTCGGAATCACTGCCGTGGCGCACCGGTGTGATGTCCGCCGAGAAGGCGACGGCGTAGGGTGCGAGTCGGCTGGGGGCCGGGATTTCGGTGACGACCAGTTCCGGGCGACGCAGTGCGCTGCGGAGCGCTCGAAGCGCGGCCGCGAATTCCGGGGGGAGCGATTCCTCTGTTTCAGGCACGTCTGCAGACTAGAGTTTTTTTTGAGCCCTGCCGTGAGGCACGCCGTCGAGGGCGGAGGTTACGTGTGGCTAATGTTCAGCAAAGTGGAGTAGCGCAGGCCGGCGGGCAGGCGAGAGAGCAGGCGAGGGAGTCTGTCCAGGCGGGCGCGACCGGCCTCGCTGCCGTCGCGGTCGCCGGCATCGTGCTCGCGGCGGTGGGCGTCGTGGTCATGGCGACTGCGACCGTGTTGACGGCGATCATGGCCCGCACGATTGTCACTCCGCCCCGCAGACGCGCCGACGACACTCGGGTGCTCGACGTCGACCAGGACATCGGCAGCGTCTCGCTGCAGGCTACGCCGGACTCCGTCCTGCCAGGCGAGTACAGCCTGTTCTTCGACGCCAATGCGGGGCACGCCCGCCTCGGCGACGTGCTCGGGGTCGCCCCCGGGTCGGTGACCCGCACTCTGCTGGGCGTTTATCACGGCAATCTGGCCACGGCCCGCACCGGCCGCCTGAGCGGATGGCTCTATCGAACTCCCGCAGACCTGGGTCTCTCCTACGAGAACGTGCTGATTCCGACGAGTGCGGG
The DNA here is from genome assembly GCF_003602235.1 of Cryobacterium melibiosiphilum. Taxonomy (GTDB): domain Bacteria; phylum Actinomycetota; class Actinomycetes; order Actinomycetales; family Microbacteriaceae; genus Cryobacterium; species Cryobacterium melibiosiphilum. The sequence continues at coordinate 33,071 of NZ_QZVS01000076.1, read as the reverse complement.
GGACGCACCCGCCTGGCTCGTGCCCGCCGCGTCCGGGACCGGGGCATCCGGCTCGTGCTGGGTGATCCAGGTACACGGGCGGGGCGTGACCCGCGAAGAGGGACTGCGAGCCGTTCCGGTCTTTCGCGAGGCGGACTTCACGTCCCTGCTCATCTCCTACCGAAACGACGGAGAGGCGCCGAAAAGCGGCGACGGTCGCTATGGGCTGGGCGATACGGAATGGCTCGACGTGGAGTCGGCCATCGAGTTCGCGCTGCGTCTTGGTGCGAGTGAGGTGGTGCTGATGGGGTGGTCGATGGGCGGTGCGATCGTGCTGCAGACGGCCACCCGCACTCGGCATCGCGACCGCATCCGTGGACTCGTGCTCGACTCCCCGGTCATCGACTGGGCCGACGTCGTCGCGCACCAGAGCACCCTGAATCGACTTCCGGTGGCCATTGCCCGCGGGGCGATGCACGTGATGGGGCGAAAATGGGGCGGCCTGTTCACCGGCCAGGCGGCGCCGATCGACTTCATGCGGCTGGACTTTGTGGCTCGCGCCGACGAACTCCTGCTGCCGATCCTGCTGCTGCACAGTGATGACGACGGATTCGTGCCCGTCACCGGCTCGCGCAAGCTGGCCCTTCGTCGCCCCGACATCGTCACGTTCGTTCCGTTCACGGTTGCGAGGCACACGAAGCTCTTCAACTACGATCCCGACGGCTGGACCGGCGCGATCCGGGACTGGCTCGCCACCCCCCATCCGCTGCCGGCCGCAGTGGTGACACCGGGATCAGCCGTGCCCAGCGCCACCGACGGGTCGATGTCACCGGGCACGGGTGGCGACGTTCAGCAAGCCTGACGCTAGTGCGGGGCGCGCTCGCGCAACTGGCGCTTGGTGCGGGCGAGCATCGCGGACATGCCGCGCAGCCGCAGCGGCGAGACCGCCCGTCGCAGTCCGATCGAGTCGGGAAAGTCGTCGGGCACGTCGAGCGCCTGCTCGACCGTCAGGCCGTCCAGGCCCTGCGCGATGATCGACACGAAGCCCCGGGTCGTCGGGGATTCCCGCGGGGCCGTGGCGAAGATATGCACGGAGCGGTCTTCCTCCACCTCGACGAAGATGTAGACGGGGGTCTGGCACTCTTCGACCCGCTCGAAGAGATCGGTGTGATCCCGGTAGCGTTCGGGCAGTTCGGGCAGCTCGTTCGAGAACTCGAGCAGCAGCATGAGGCGATCCCGCTCTTCGAGGGCGAGAAAATCATCCCGAATCGCGGCGAGCTGGGTGGGCAGTACTTCCGTGGTCATGAGGCTGTTCCGGTTATCGGGCGAGCACGCCGGCACCGACCGGTGCGGGGGCGATTCCGGCATCGGCGCCGAGTACGATCGGGACACGCACGGCGTTGCCCCACTCGGTCCAGGAGCCGTCGTAGTTGCGCACGCCCTCGAAGCCGAGGAGGTGGGTCAGCACGAACCAGGTGTGGCTCGAGCGCTCGCCGATCCGGCAGTAGGCGATGACGCTGTCGCCCTCGGTGAGGCCGGCCTCGCCCTTGTAGATGGCGTCGAGTTCGTCGCGGGTCTTGAACGAGGCATCGGGCGCGGCTGCACGGGCCCACGGCACGGACGCGGCGGAGGGAATGTGGCCGCCGCGCAGGGCGCCTTCTTCGGGGTAGGCGGGCATCGTGGTGCGGGCGCCGGTGTACTCCTCGGGCGAGCGCACGTCGATCAGGGGGTTGCCGAAGTGTGCGAGCACGTCGTCCTTGAACGCGCGAATCGGCTCATCGTTGCGCTCCACTTCGGGGTACACGGCGGGGGTGACGACCGTCGCATCCGTCGTCACGGCGCGGCCCTCGGCGATCCACTTGTCGCGGCCGCCGTCGAGCAGGCGCACGTCGGTGTGACCGAACAGGGTGAAGACCCAGAGCGCGTAGGCCGCCCACCAGTTGGTCTTGTCGCCGTAGATGACCACGGTCGTGTCGCGGGCGATGCCCTTGGAGCCGAGCACGGCGGCGAAGGCGGCGCTGCCGACGAAGTCGCGGCTGACCGGATCGTTGAGGTCGGTGTGCCAGTCGATCTTGACCGAGCCGGGAATGTGGCCGGTTTCGTACAGGAGCACGTCTTCATCGGATTCGACGACGACGAGGCCTGCGGTGCCGAGGTGGGCCTGGAGCCACTCGGTCGAGACCAGACGCTCGGGGTGCGCATAGGCGGTGAATTTGGTTGCCGGATCGAGTTCGATGGTCAAGATAACCTCCAGGTTGGGACGGAGCCAGGTGGTGCGGTGCCAGATGGTGCCGCACGGCGCGGATGGCCGGTGCGGGGCCGGCTGCCAGCGGATTAGGCTTGGACACCTGACATTCCTTAAGGCTACGCGGAATGGCTGGTGGTCGCCGTCTGCGTGGTCACCGTTCGACACAGAAGCCGAGAATTCGCACACACAAAAGACGGGTTGTTTCAATGACTGCAGCTGCCGCGCAGAAGGCCAAGCGCCAGGTTCCGAGGCTCACCGAACGTTCGCCCACCATCACGGGCGCCGAGATCGTGGCCGAGCTCGTTCCACCGCCGCAGTTCGAGCACGCCTCCTTCGAGTCCTACCGCCCCGACCTGGCCTACCCCTCGCAGATGGGCGCGGTCGAAAAGCTTCAGGCTTTCGCCGGCGCCGGCCAGGGCCAGCGCACCGGCGGGTTCTTCTCCCGCAGCCGCAAGGTGAAGGCCGAGCTTCCCGGCATCTACCTCGACGGTGGCTTCGGCGTGGGCAAGACCCACCTGCTCGCCGCTCTTTGGCACTCTTCGCCGGGTCCGAAGTACTTCGGAACGTTCATCGAGTACACCGCCCTCGTCGGGGCGCTCGGCTACCAGGAGACCATCACCCAGCTGCGCAGCGCGAAGCTCATCTGCATCGACGAGTTCGAGCTCGACGATCCGGGGGACACCATGGTCATGACCCGGTTGCTCGGTGAACTGGTCAAGACCGGAACCCGCGTCGCGGCCACCTCCAACACGCCCCCGAACTCCCTCGGCGAGGGCCGATTCGCCGCCCAGGACTTCCTGCGCGAGATTCGCGCCATGTCCGACAACTTCGAGACCCTCCGCATCGACGGCCTCGATTACCGACGTCGCAAGGCCGAGGGCCACGCCGTAGCCGTGGACCCCGAAACCCTCGACCACATGGTCTCCGCCTTGGAACAGCGCGGTTCCGCCGTCACCCGAGACGATTTTGGCGCCCTCATGACCCACCTGGCCACGGTGCATCCGTCGAAGTACGTCAAGGTGATCAACGGGGTGAGCGTCATCGCCCTCAGCAACGTGTTCCTGCTGACCGATCAGACGGATGCCCTGCGCCTGGTGGCCTTCATCGACCGCGTCTACGACGCGGAGATCCCCATCATTGCCAGCGGTCGCCCCCTCAGCGAGGTCTTCGACACCGAGATGCTCGCCGGCGGCTACCGCAAGAAATATCTGAGGTCCCTGTCGCGCATCGTCGCCCTCACGACCGGAGAGCTGCCGCCGCACGCCGAGTGAGGCTCGCGTTTGTGCCAGCACTGAAACCGACTTTCAGACACTCGTAACACAGCCTTAACACAGCTTTCCCCCGGCAGAAACCTGCCGGGGGAAAGCTGGGCGCATTCGAGCCGTTCGCGTCTGCGAGCGGCCGGTGCGGTCTCGGAAGGGTGGCTGGTCATGGGCACATTTCAAGAGGTAATTTCGGCTGACGCGATCACCGATGTGAACACGAATCTCAGCTCGCTGTGGCTGATGATCGCTGCCGCACTCGTGCTCGTGATGACACCCGGGGTCGCCTTCTTCTACGGCGGAATGGTCAAGGCCAAGAGCGTCATCAGCATGATGATGATGAGCTTCGGGGCCATGGGGCTGATCGGCGTGTTGTGGGTGCTGTACGGGTATTCTCTGTCCTTCGGATCGGGTGACGACTGGCTCATTCCCCACGTGTTGCTGAACCCGTTCCACAACCTCGGGCTGGTCAATTTTCTCGGCATCGACGGCTCCGGCTTCATGGCCACCTCCGACGTCGCCAACACCAATGCCCTCGCCTTCGCGGGGTTCCAGGCCACCTTTGCGATCATCACCGTCGCACTGATCTCCGGGGCGATCGCCGACCGGGCCAAGTTCGGGCCGTGGCTGGTCTTCGCCGGCGTTTGGGCCACCCTGGTCTACTTTCCGGTCGCCAGCTGGGTCTTCAACTTCACCGTCGGCAGCGACGGCGCCATGACCGATGGTGGCTGGAGCGTCTACCTGCTCGGGGTGAATGACTTCGCCGGCGGCACAGCGGTGCACATCAACGCGGGGGCGGCCGGCCTCGCGCTGGCCCTCGTGCTCGGCAAGCGGGTCGGATTCAAGAAAGGGTTGTCGAAGCCGCACAACGTGCCGTTGACCCTGCTCGGCGCCGCGCTGCTGTGGTTCGGCTGGTTCGGATTCAACGCCGGATCCGCGGCCGCCGTGACCACGACATCCGCTATCGCCTGGGTGAACACCCTCGCGGCGCCGGCCGCCGGCATTCTGGGCTGGCTGATCATCGAGCGCATTCGAGACGGCAAGCCCACCTCGATCGGTGCGGCATCGGGAGCCGTCGCGGGGCTCGTCGCGATCACCCCGGCCTGCAACATCCTGACCCCCGGCTGGGCGATCGTTTTGGGCATCCTCACCGGCGCGGTCTGCGCCCTCGCCGTGAACCTGAAGTTCCGGCTCGGCTTCGACGATTCGCTCGACGTCGTCGGCATCCACCTCGTCGGCGGGCTGATCGGAACCCTCTACATCGGTATCTTCGGCACCGGAATCGGACTCATCGACAGCGGTCGGTTCAACCAGCTCGGCGCGCAGGCTATCGGTGCTTTCGCCGTGATGATCTATTCCTTCGTGCTGGCCTATGCCATCGGCTGGGTGATCGAGAAGACGATGGGCTTCCGGGTGCGCAATGAAGACGAAATCGCCGGTGTGGACACCGTTGTGCACGGTGAAGAGGGTTACACGCTCGTCTCCGACTAGCATTCTGCACGGGTTGCGTACCGGTTGTGTGCGGATGTCGTGGGTCGATTGTGATCCTGATCGGGCGGTTCTCTACCCCTGAAAAATCCGTAACACGCAGGAAACACTGCGGTGCACTTGCCGAAACGTCCTCGCACAATACTGGTGCTCACACAGGCCCGGAGTACACGGGCATGGCACAGACAGGCATGGCACACACAGGCACCGCACACAGTGCATACGAGCGTGAGGACAATCAATGGATACCGGAAGCATCGCATGGGGGCTGACAGCCACCGCACTGGTGTTGTTCATGACACCGGGTGTCGCCTTCTTCTACGGCGGACTCGTCAAGGCGAAGAGCGTCATCAGCATGATGATGATGAGCTTCGGCGCACTCGGCCTCATCAGCGTGCTCTGGATCCTCTACGGCTTCAACATGAGCGCCGTCGAGTCCGCCGGCCAGTTCGCAGGCAACCCGTTTGGCGACTTCGGCCTGGGTACCCTGGCATCCGGCGAGACGGCTAACACCGACCTGATCGGTGCCGCCTACGGCGCCACCTTCGCCATCATCACCGTCGCCCTGATCAGTGGAGCCGTCGCGGATCGCGCGAAGTTCGGTTCCTGGATGATCTTCGCCGGTGTCTGGGCGACGCTCGTCTACTTCCCGGTCGCGGCCTGGGTGTGGGGCGGCGGCTGGATCCTCAACCTCGGCGAGACCCTCGGCCTCCCGGGCGTCATCGACTACGCCGGCGGTACCGCGGTGCACATCAACGCCGGAGCCGCCGCTCTCGCACTGGCACTGGTGCTCGGAAAGCGCGTCGGCTTCCAGAAGGGCATCACCAAGCCGCACAACGTTCCCCTCGTGCTCATCGGTGCCGCCATCCTCTGGTTCGGCTGGTTCGGCTTCAACGCCGGCGCCGAGTGGATCAACGGCCTCGCCAACGTCGGCCTCATCGTCATCAACACCCTCGGCGCGACCGCGGCCGCCATCATCGGCTGGATGATCGTCGAGAAGTTCAAGGACGGCAAGGCCACCTCGATCGGTGCCGCCTCCGGTGCCGTCGCCGGCCTCGTCGCCATCACCCCGGCCTGCGCCAACCTGACGCCCGGCTGGGCCCTCGTTCTCGGAATCGTCGCCGGCGCCGTCTGCGCCATGGCCATCGAGCTCAAGTTCAAGCTCGGCTTCGACGACTCGCTCGACGTCGTCGGCATCCACCTCGTCGGTGGCGTGCTCGGCACCCTGTACCTCGGCTTCTTCGCCACCGGCACCGGCCTCTTCACCGGCGGCGGCGACCTCGGCCAGCTCGCCGTGCAGGCCATCGCGGCCTTCGGAGTGCTCATCTACTCCTTCATCGTCGCCTACCTGCTCGGCATGGCGATCGAGAAGACCATCGGCTTCCGCGTCAAGAACGAAGACGAAGTTGCCGGCATCGACACCTTCGTGCACGGCGAAGAGGGCTACGCCCTCGACCGCGTCTAACGCGCTGTAGCAAGACCACGAAGGGCATCCGCCAGATGGCGGGTGCCCTTCTCCGTGCGTGCTGGGTGTGTTCTGCCCGCCGCTGGTCCCGCGCGAGTCTCGGCGCGAGTTCGCCGCAGCCGCGTGGGTACAGCGCACAGGCGCAGGTACAGCGCAACGGCGGAGGTGCAGCGCAACGTCGGAGGTGCAGCGCAACGGCGCAGGTACAGCGCAACTGCGGACAGACCGCGTTGGTGGCGATTCTGTCGGGCTGTTCAGAGCCGCGCGGGAGTAACGCCGCTGCGCGGTAGGCGCGCCCATAGCGCAGCGGCGTTACTACCGCGCAGCTGGCCGCACCGGACCCTGCATCGGCGAGACGGTCGCGATGCGCGGTAGTTGCGCCGCCGCGCTGGTCCAGCCGTGCCGCGATGCGCGGTAGCTGCGCCGCCGGTCTGATCCAGCCCGGTCGCACCAACCGCTGTGCCGCGGGGTGCGCGGCATCCGCTCGAAAAAGTTAGCCGCGCACGCAGGTGCCGGAGGAGACGGGAGCGCTCAGGGCTGCGGCGCCGTTCGCCACCGGGGCGACCTCTTCCATGGCGAGGGCGTAGCCCACGTTGGCGGTGTCGGTGGACTTGGCGAAGATGACTCCGGCGACCTGGCCGGCATCGTTGAGCAGAGGGCCGCCCGATTCACCCTGCTGCACGTCGCTCGCCAGGGTATACACCTGGCGCGGGGTGGGGTCCTGGCCGTAGATGTCGGCGACGCTGAGGGAACCGACCGAGAGCACCTCGGCGGGGTCGGAGACGAAGGGGCCGCCGAAGGGATAGCCGTCGGCGACGGCGAGGCTGCCGGGTGCGAGGTTCTCGGTCAGCTCGAGGGGCGCGGCCGAGAAGCCCTCCACAGCGATGACGGCGAGGTCGTCGACCGAGTCGAAGTAGACGATCTCGCCCTGCAGCGATTCGCCCGAGGGGGACTCGATGACGGGGGAGGTGACACCGGCCACGACGTGGGCGTTGGTGACGATGCGGTCCTCGGACACCACGAAGCCGGTGCCGGACTGGCTCTGGCCACAGGAATAGGCCGTTCCGGTGATACGCACCACGGACTGCTCGGCGAGGGCCAGGGCCGGGTTGTCGGTGTCGAAGACAGGAATTTCGGGGGCGGGTCCGGTGAAGGCATCCACGACCCGGGGCAGCCCCTGGTTGACCGCGGCCGAGCGCAGCTGGGCGATGAAGGTCTTGACCGGGTCGGGGGTCAGACGGTCGATTCCGCCGATCACCGTCGACGAGGCAATGGCGGGGGAGAGGAACGGAACGCCGAGCGAGCCCACGCTCATGGCGACCATCGACGCGACGAGTGCGGCGGCGGCGGCGGAAAAGACGCCGCCGAGAACCCGGTCGACGGGCCCGAGTTTGATACGGGCCACGCCGCGGCGCAGGGCCGAGCCGATCGCCCCGCCGATGGACAGTCCGATGAAGATGAGCAGCAGGGCGGCGGCAATGGATGCCGGGGTGCGCCATTCGGGTTCGGGCACCCACGACCCCACGAGGGGAACGACGAAGTAGGCCGCGATGCCACCGGCGATCAGTCCGAGAATGCCGAACACACTGCGGAACAGGCCGCTGCGAAAGCCATTGATGAGGGCCGCGATCAGGAGCAGGACGAGCAGCAGGTCGAGAATTGTGGATCCGGCCATGCGGGCGTTCGTCCAATCGATAGTGGGGTTGACGGGTGTCAGTAGTGGGGGTGCCGTGTGGCGATCGGGCGGGCCGTGGTGAGAAACCCACGCTCAGATCAACCCCTTATGTCTACACGGGCAGTCCGGGCAACTGCTGAAAGAACAGGGCGGCAACCTGTATCGGAGCAATATGTCTATATGTCCTGACATTAACCACAAAACGCGCTAAGGTCGGAGTATTCCGTTTCGGACCAGCCCTGGACCACGACTCAGAAAGTTGTACAACGACGTATGTCTGATTCCCTCGATTTCCCCGCTCCCTCCGCGGCCCCCGTCCGTGCCCTCGATGTGCTCACGATCGGCCGCGTCGGCATCGATCTCTATCCCCTGCAGGACGGCCTGGGCCTCGAGCACGTCGAGACCTTCGGCAAGTACCTCGGGGGCAGCGCCACGAACGTGGCCATCGCCGCCGCGAAGCACGGCCTCCACTCGGCCGTCATCACCCGAACCGGCAACGACCCGTTCGGGCGATACGTGCATAACGAACTGCGCCGCCTCGGCGTGGACGATCGGTTCGTGTCACCCGTCGAGGGTCTCAACACTCCGATCGTGTTCTGCGAGATCTTCCCGCCCGACGATTTTCCGCTCTACTTTTACCGCGACCCCATCGCCCCCGACCTGGTGATCAACTCCGACGAGCTCGACCTCGCGGCGATTCGCGACGCTCGCATCTACTGGTCGACGGTGACCGGCTTGTGCGCCGAGCCCAGCCGAGCCGCGCACCACGCAGCCTGGGCGGCGCGGGGACGCGCGCCCCTCACCATCCTCGACCTCGACTACCGCCCCATGTTCTGGGACTCGCCCGCTGAGGCCAGCTCCGAGGTCGACCGCGCGCTCGAACAGGTCACGATCGCCGTCGGCAACCGGGAAGAGTGCGAGATCGCCGTCGGAGAGACCGAGCCTCTGCGCGCAGCCGATGCCCTGCTCGAACGGGGCGTCGAGCTCGCCATCGTCAAGCAGGGCCCGAAGGGCGTGCTTGCCAAGACCCGTTCCGAAACGGTCGAAGTGCCCCCGTATTTCGTCGACGTGGTCAACGGCCTCGGCGCGGGAGACAGCTTCGGTGGCGCCCTGTGCCACGGACTGCTGCAGGGCTGGGACCTGCAGCGCATCCTGCAGTTCGCCAACGTCGCGGGCGCGCTCGTGGCCAGCCGGCGCGAGTGTTCGACCGCCATGCCGACGACCCTCGAGGTCGAATCAATCCTGGAAGGAATCCGATCATGACCTCTCGATATCCCGTGGATTTCGCGGCCCTGCGGGAAACGCGGGCCGCGCATCCGGAACGCGTGGCCGAGATCCTCGCATCTCGCACCCGCCGCGACCTGGTGCAGGGCGACGGTCGTCTCTTCATCGTCGCGGCCGACCATCGTGCCCGCGGCGCCCTCGGCGTGAACGGCGACCCGATGGCAATGTCCAATCGGTACGCCCTGCTCGAGAGCCTGGCGATCGCCCTGAGCCGACCGGGCGTCGACGGCGTGCTGGGCACGCCGGACATCATCGAGGACCTCGCCCTGCTCGGCCTCCTCGACGACAAGATCGTGGTCGGTTCGATGAATCGCGGCGGCTTGCGCGGAGCATCCTTTGAAATGGACGACCGCTACACCGCATACGACGTCGAGCAGGTGAAGCGAGATCGCCTCGATTTCGCGAAGAACCTCGTGCGCATCAACCTGAGTGACCCCGGCTCGCTGAATACCCTCCAGGCGACGGCCCGCGCGGTCAGCGACGCCGCCGACGCCGGCATCCCGATCATGCTCGAACCCTTTATGAGCACCTGGGTCGACAACCAGGTGCAGAACGACCTGTCGACGGATGCCGTGATCCTCTCGATCGCCATCGCCGAGGGCCTCGGGCACTCGAGCGCGTACTCGTGGCTGAAGCTGCCGGTCGTTCCCGACATGGAGCGCGTCATGGCCGCGACGACCCTGCCGACCCTGCTGCTCGGCGGCGACCCGGCCGGCGACCAGGACGAAACGTTCGAATCCTGGCAGAATGCGCTGCTGCTGCCGGGCGTGCGCGGACTCGTTGTCGGTCGCAGCCTGCTCTACCCCGCCGATGGCGATGTCGTCGGCGCCATCGACACCGCAGCCGCGCTCGTGCACGGGTCGCCGGCACCGGCATCCGCAGCGCCTCCCAAACCGGCCTTCGCCGTACACGCCCACGTTTCCCACCAGTAAGAAGGAGTACCACGATGACCAACACAGCTACCGAAAACGCCCCAGCGACCACCTCAGACCTTCCCGTCGTCGCGCACTGGATCGATGGCGCCGAACGTGTCGGGGCCTCCGGCCGCACAGCTCCGGTGTTCGACCCGGCCCGCGGTGTGCCGACCAAGCTCGTGCCGCTTGCCAATGGCACCGAGATCGAAGCGGCCATCGCCAGCGCCAAGGCTGCCTTTCCCGCCTGGCGTGACCTGTCGCTGGCCAAGAAGCAGACCATCATCTTCAAGTTCCGCGAGCTCCTGAACGCCCGCAAGGGTGAGATGGCCGAGATCATCACGAGCGAGCACGGCAAGGTCCTCTCCGATGCCCTCGGTGAGATTTCGCGCGGCCAGGAGGTCGTGGAATTCGCCTGCGGCATCCCGCACCTGCTCAAGGGCGACTACTCCGAGAACGTCTCCACCGGCGTTGACGTGTATTCCACCCGCCAGGCGCTCGGCGTCGTCGGCATCATCAGCCCGTTCAACTTTCCCGCGATGGTCCCGATGTGGTTCTTCCCGCTGGCCATCGCCGCCGGAAACACCGTCATCCTGAAGCCCAGTGAGAAAGACCCGAGCGCGGCCATCTGGATGGCCAAGCTCCTGAAAGAGGCCGGCCTGCCCGACGGCGTCTTCACCGTGCTGCACGGCGACAAGGAATCCGTCGACGGCCTGCTGGAGCACCCGGACGTGAAGGCCATCTCCTTCGTGGGCTCCACCCCGATCGCCCAGTACGTCTACGAGACCGGCACCCGCAATGGCAAGCGCATCCAGGCCCTCGGCGGTGCGAAGAACCACATGCTCGTGCTGCCCGATGCCGACCTCGACCTGGTCGCCGACTCGGCCATCAACGCGGGCTTCGGCAGTGCGGGCGAGCGGTGCATGGCCATCAGCGTCATCGTCGCCGTCGAACCGGTCGCCGACGACCTGATCGCCAAGATCGTCTCGCGCATGAAGACCCTCACCGTGGGTGACGGTCGCCGTTCCTGCGACATGGGCCCGCTCGTGACCGAGGTGCACCGCGACAAGGTCGCCAGCTACATCGACATCGCCGCCGCCGACGGTGCCACTATCGTCGTCGACGGCCGCGGCATCGAGATCGACGGTGACCCGAACGGGTTCTGGCTCGGCCCGACCCTGATCGACGCGCTGCCGACGACCTCGAAGGCCTACACCGAGGAAATTTTCGGCCCGGTGCTGTCGGTCGTTCGGGTCGACAGCTACGAAGCGGGTGTCGAGATCATCAACGCCGGCGCCTTCGGCAACGGCACCGCGATCTTCACGAATGACGGCGGCGCGGCGCGTCGTTTCCAAAATGAGATCGAAGTAGGCATGATCGGCATCAACGTGCCCATCCCGGTACCCGTGTCCTACTTCTCCTTCGGTGGTTGGAAGAACTCGCTCTTCGGCGACACCAAGGCCCACGGCGTCGAGGGCGTGCACTTCTTCACCCGCGGCAAGGCAATCACCAGCCGCTGGCTCGACCCGAGCCACGGCGGCATCAACCTCGGCTTCCCGCAGAACGGTTAAGCAGTAATGACAACGCCATCCGCTGGTCGGCCAGCACAGGACTGGTTTTTTGCCCGGGGTTCCCTCGAGCGTGAGGGGTGGGAATCGGTCGTCGATCAGACCATCAGCGGATGGCGCTACACCGGCATTCGGGTCGCCGCCCTCTCCGCGGGCGCCTCGGCAACGCTTGCCGCCGAGGCGGTGGAGCGCATCGTGGTTCCCCTCGCGGGCTCCTTCACGGTGCGCTACACCCTCGCGGGGGAAACCGAGGAGCGTTCGCAGCTTCTCGCGGGCCGGGCATCCGTTTTTCACGGCCCCACCGACACCCTCTACCTGCCGACCGGCACCGCGCTCTCGATCCAGGTCGAGGGCGCGGCTGTCGGCCGCGTCGCGGTGGCCGAAGCGCCGACCGACGAGAGCCTGCCGGTCGCGTACATTTCCGGGGCGGATGTCCCGATCGAGCTGCGCGGGGCCGGTCGCTCCAGCCGCCAAGTGCACAACTTCGGAACCCCGGCCAGCCTTGCGGCTGACCGGCTCATCGTGTGCGAGGTGATCACCCCGGCCGAGAACTGGTCGAGCTACCCGCCCCACAAACACGACGAGTACAAGCCGGGGGAGGAATCAACGCTCGAGGAGATCTACTACTTCGAGACGGCGGTCACCCGTGGCCAGGCCGCTCCGAAAACGGCGAAACCGTTCGGGCTCATGCGCACCTATGCCTCCGAGACCGGCGCGATCGACATCATGGCGGAGGTACATACCGGCGATGTCGCCCTCGTGCCGTTCGGCTGGCACGGACCCTGCGTCGCGGCCCCCGGCTACGACCTCTATTACCTCAACGTGATGGCCGGCCCGGATCCCGACCGCTCGTGGCGCATCAGCGATGATCCGGCGCACGGCTGGATTCGCGACACCTGGCTGGGCCAGGAATTCGACTCGCGGCTCCCGTACACCCCCTAACTTTTCCCCGCAGCAGTGAAAGGACACAACGTTGTGACAACCCGACGTATGACAGTCAGCCAGGCGCTCATCGAGTTTCTGGGCCATCAATTCACCGTTGACGGCGACGTACGGCAGCGCACGATCGTCGGCACCTTCGGCATCTTCGGCCACGGCAACGTGGCAGGTGTCGGGCAGGCCCTCAAACAGCTGTCCGTCGAAGATCCCACCCTGATGCCGTACCACCAGGCACGCAACGAGCAGGGCATGGTGCACGAGTCCATCGCGTACTCGCGCATGACCCGTCGCCGGTCCACCTTCGCCTGTGCGGCATCCGTCGGGCCCGGGGCCACCAACATGCTCACCGGAGCGGCCGTCGCCACCACCAACCGGCTCCCGGTGCTGCTGCTGCCCTCGGACACCTTCGCAACCCGGGTCTCCGACCCCGTGCTGCAGCAGCTCGAGCTTCCGCACGACGCGAGCATGAGCGTGAACGACGCCTTCAAGCCGCTGTCTCGCTTCTTCGACCGGGTCAATCGACCCGAGCAGCTGTTCTCGGCCGCGCTCGGCGCGATGCGGGTTCTCACCGACCCGGTCGAGACCGGCGCGGTGACCATCTCGCTCCCCGAAGACGTGCAGGCCGAGTCCCTCGACGTGCCGACGGAATTCCTCGCCGACCGGGAGTGGCACATCCGTCGCCCCCGCCCCGACCGCGGCATCATCGCCGAGGTCGCCCGGGCCATCTCCCGTGCGAAGCGGCCGATGATCGTCGCCGGTGGCGGCGTTCTCTACTCCGACGCCGCTGCGGCGTTGCGCGCCGTCGTCGACGCGACGGGCATCCCGGTGGGTATGTCGCAGGCCGGCGTCGGTTCGCTCACCTGGGACCACCCGCAGAACCTCGGCGCTGTCGGCGCCACCGGCACGACGGCCGCCAACCGTGCCGCGGCCCAGGCCGACCTCATCATCGGCATCGGCACGCGCTACAGCGACTTCACCGCGGCGAGCCGCACCGCCTTCCAGAACGCCGACGTGCGGTTCATCAACATCAACGTGGCCTCCTTCGACGCGTTCAAGCACGGCAGCGCGATCCCGGTGGTAGCGGATGCCCGCGAGTCGCTCCTCGAACTGTCCGCGGCCCTCGCAGGTTTCCAGATCTCAACCGAGTATCGCGCCGACTACACCCGCGAGAAGGCCACCTGGGATGCGGCGGTCGACGACTCCTTCGTCGACCAGAGGCTCGCGCTCCCCAGCCAGTCCGAGATCATCGGGGCCGTACAGCAGGCCTCAGACCCGCGCGACGTGGTCGTCTGCGCGGCCGGGTCACTGCCGGGGGACCTGCACAAGCTCTGGCGCGTGCGCGACGAACTCGGCTACCACGTCGAGTACGCGTTCTCCTGCATGGGGTACGAGATCGCCGGCGGCATCGGCGTCGCTCGCGCCGACACCACCCGCGACTCGATCGTCATGGTCGGCGACGGCTCGTACCTGATGATGCACTCCGAGATCGTGTCGGCGGTGGCCGAGGGCATCAAGTTCATCATCGTGTTGATCCAGAACCACGGCTACGCGTCGATCGGCCACCTCAGCGAGGATGTCGGGTCCCAGCGCTACGGAACGCTCTACCGCTACCAGGACAAGGACGGCAACAACTTCGAACAGGGCGAGGTCCTGCCCATCGACCTCGCCGCCAACGCCGCGAGCTACGGCCTCGATGTCATTTCGATCGAGCCCACCGAGAACGCGATCGCCGACCTGTCGGCGGCCATGAAGACGGCCAAGGCCTCCACCCGCGCCACCATGATCCACATCAACAACGACCCGCGGCTCTACGCACCCGACGGCGAGGGCTGGTGGGACGTGCCCGTCGCCGAAGTCTCCCGTCTCGAGAGCACCGAAGCCGCGCACGTCGACTACCTCACCCACAAGAGCCAGCAGAAGTCGCACCTCGGTGCCGGCGCCGTTGAAAGGAACAACTGACATGAGCACCTCACTCGCAAGCACCGAAACGCTGGCGACCACCCAGCAGCTGCGCATCGGCACGGCTCCGGACTCCTGGGGCGTCTGGTTTCCGAATGACCCCAAGCAGATCCCGTGGGAGCGTTTTCTCGACGAGGTGCAGGCCGCCGGCTACCACTGGCTCGAGCTCGGCCCGTTCGGCTACCTACCCACCGACCCCGCGCAGCTCGAGGACGAGCTCGCCAAGCGTGACCTGAAACTCTCCGCGGGCACGGTCTTCACCGGTTTCCACAAGGGTGACGACCAGTGGAAGCGCGCCTGGGACCAGGCACTGGATGTCGCCGGTCTCGTCTCCAAGCTCGGCGCCAGCCAGCTCGTGGTGATTCCCGACCTGTGGCGCAGCGACGCGACCGCCGAGGTGCTCGAGGCCCGCACGCTGAGCGACGAGCAGTGGACCCGGCTCGCCGCCGGCCACGACAAGCTCGGTAAGGCCCTGCTCGAGGAGTTCGGCGTGAGCCAGCAGTTCCACTCCCACGCCGACAGCCATGTCGGCACCTACCAGGAGGTCGAGCGCTTCCTCGCCGAGACCGACACGGCCTTCACCAACCTGTGCCTCGACACCGGTCACTTCGCGTACTACCTCGGCGACAACCTGAAGCTCATCGAGGCACACCCGGAGCGCATCGGCTACCTGCACCTCAAGCAGGTCGAGCCGAACATCCTCGCCGACACCCTCAAGAACGACCGCCCGTTCGTTGAGGCCGTCGCCCTCGGCGTCATGTGCGAGCCGCCGCTCGGCATCCCGGAGCTGGCCCCGATCATCGAGGCCGTCAGTCGTATCAACCCCGAGATCTTCGCGATCGTCGAGCAGGACATGTACGGCTGCGAGATCGACTTTCCGTTCCCCATCGCCACCCGCACCCGCGAGCACATCTTCGGATGCACGCAAGCGGCGCGCATCCGCTAGACCTACTTTCACGTTTTCCATTCACGACTTTCACTCACCGAGGAGTAGAACCATGTCAGAACTTCGTATTGCCGTCGTCGGCGCCGGCCAGATGGGCGCCGACCACATCAACCGCATCACCGAGCGCATCGTCGGCGCCCGGGTCAGCGTCGTCGTCGAACCCGACGTCGCCCGCGGCGCCGCCGCCGCTGCGCTCGCGCCGGGGGCGGTGGCCCTCACCAACTTCGCGGATGCCCTGAAGCGCGACGACATCGACGCTGTGCTCGTGGCCACGCCCGGGCAGTTCCATGAGACGGTGCTGCTTCCCGCCCTCGCGGCCGGGCTGCCGATTCTGTGCGAGAAGCCGCTCACCCAGGACCCGGTGTCGTCGTTGCGGGTGCTCGAGGCCGAGCAGGCCACCGGAAAGCAGCTCATCCAGGTGGGGTTCATGCGCCGTTTCGACCGCGAGTACGCCCAGCTGAGGGCCTTGATCGAATCCGACCGCACCGGCGCGCTCCTGGCGCTGCACTGCGCCCACCGCAACCCGACCACGGGTGAGGGCTACACCGACAGCATGATGATCACCGACTCGGTCGTGCACGAGATCGACGTGGTGCGCTTTCTCACCGATTCGCCCATCGTGTCGGTCGAGGTCAAGCGCCCCAAGCGCAACTCCCTCGCGCCGAGCTGGCTGCAGGACCCGATTCTGGTGCTGCTCGAAACCGAATCCGGAATCCTCGCCGACGTCGAGATGAACGTCAATGTGCAGTTCGGCTACCAGGTGCGCACCGAGGCGGTCTTCGAGAAGGGCATCGCCGAGATCGGCCGCACGGCCGGCCTGACCCTCTGGCAGGATGGCCAGTATGGGGGAGCGGAGCACACCACGTTCAAGACCCGCTTCGCCGACGCCTATGACGCGCAGATCCAGCGCTGGGTGACGGCGACGAAGAAGGGTGAGATCGACGGTCCGAGCGCGTGGGACGGCTACCTCGTCGCCGCCGCGTGCGAGGCCGGCGTGCGGGCGCAGGAGACCGGCGAGCGAGTCGAGGTCGAGTACGTGCCGCGGCCGGCTTTCTACAGCCACGAGCTCGTCACCAGCGTCACCGTCTAACGTCCGCGTCTAACGTCCGCGCCCAACCTCGAGCCGAAAGGACCAGTCGTGAAGATCGCTCTCGACCCCACCCCGTTCCATCATTCCCACACGCTGCTGGAGTTTCCGCGGGTGGCCGCCGACCTCGGTTATGAATGGTTGCAGCTCACGCCGCACGCCGACATGATCCCGTTCTTCAACCACCCGAAGGCCGACGACGACCTCGTGGCGGCCTTCAAGAAGGCGTGCACGGATGCCGGGGTCGGCATCGCGTCGGTGCTGCCGGTGCTGCGGTGGTCCGGCCCCGACGAAGACGCCCGCGAAGCGGCCGTGCGCTACTGGAAACGGGCGATCCAGATCACCGTCGACCTCGGCGTCGAGACCATGAACACCGAGTTCAACGGGCGGCCGGAGCTGGCCGAACAGTCGGAACGGGCGTTCTACCGGTCCATGGAGGAGCTCGTCCCGATCATCGAACGGGAAGGGCTGACCGTGCTGATCGACCCGCATCCCGACGATTTTGTCGAAGACGGGCTCGCCGGCATCCGCATGATTCGGGGTATCAACTCGAAGAACTTCGGCTTTGTCTACGTGGCTTCCCACACGTTCCACTACGGCAACCGGCCGCTCGAGATCATGCGGGCGGCGGGGGACATGCTGCGCCTGGTGCACGTGTCCGACACCATGGACCACAACGCCTCGCACGGGCTGCGCTACATCACGAACCCTCCGGGCAACGCGGTGCGGGTGCACCAGCACCTGAAAATGGGCGACGGCGACGTCAACTGGCCCGAATTCTTCGGCGGCCTCAGGGAGATCGGCTTTCTCGACCGGCCCGATACCGTCATGGTTTCGAGTGTTTTCGCCGAGAACGAGGCCAACACCGCGACCGCTGTTTTCCAGCGCGAGAGCATGCTCAACAGCATCAGGCAGGCCTGACGAAACCGTCGAAAATCCACAGAATGCCCCGGAGAAATTCGGGGCATTCTTGTTGGCCAGGGGCCGGGACGACTCGGGTATCCACCCGGGTCGTCCTTGTTTCCGTGTGTGCGGTCGACTTTGATAGGACATGGCAGTTTGACAGGACATACTGTCATATGAAACGATGGTGTAATTGCGGGCCGCATCGGAGCGGTCCCAGACACAGGAGTCGCGATGACCAGTTCCGACATTCAGACGGGTGCGTCCACCAAACGCACCCTGCCGCCGCTGACACCCGGCCCATACAAGAAGCGCCTGGGCGTTGTCGCCCTGATCGCCACCTTTGGTGGCCTGCTCTTCGGCTACGACACGGGCGTCATCAATGGTGCCCTCCGCCCCATGTCCGAGGAGCTCGGGCTCACCGCCTTCACCGAGGGCGTCGTCACCAGTTCGCTCGTCTTTGCCGCGGCGATCGGTGCCCTTGTCGGCGGCCGCATCGCCGACTCCTGGGGTCGACGCAAGACGATCATCCTGCTGGCGGCGCTCTTCTTCATCGGAGCGGTCGTCTGCGTGGTGACTCCCAGCTTTGAGGTTCTCGTGTTGGGACGCGTTCTCCTCGGCCTCGCCGTCGGTGGAGCATCCGGTGTCGTTCCGGTGTACCTCGCGGAGATGGCGCCCTACGAGATCCGCGGATCGCTCGCCGGACGTAACGAGCTGATGATCGTCGTCGGCCAGCTGGCCGCCTTCGTCGTCAATGCGATCATCGGCACGATCTGGGGAGACGTGGCGGGTGTCTGGCGCATCATGCTGGCGATCTGTGTCCTCCCGGCGATCGCGCTCTTCTTCGGAATGTTGCGGAATCCCGAGTCCCCACGCTGGCTTGTTGAAAAGGGCCGGAATGATGAAGCTCTCGCGATCCTGCGCACCATTCGCCCGGAGAATCGCGCCGAGGCCGAACTCGCCGAGGTGCAGAGCGTGTCGAACGCTGAGCGTGGCCAGCACCAGCTTGGCTGGCGCTCGATCCTCACCAACAAGAACCTCTTGCGCATCCTGCTCATCGGGATCGGGGTGGGTATCGCCCAGCAGCTCACCGGAATCAACTCGATCATGTACTTCGGCCAGACCGTGCTCATCGAGTCCGGCTTCTCGCAGAACGCCGCGCTCATCGCCAACGTCGCCCCCGGCGTGATCGCGGTGGTCGGTGGCCTGCTCGCCCTGGCCATGATCGACCGCATCAGCCGACGCAAGACGTTCATCATCGGCTTCGCTCTGACCACGACGTGCCACCTGCTGATCGGGTTCTCTTCGCTGGTGCTGCCCGTCGGCAATCCGATCCGCCCGTACATCATCCTGTTCCTGGTCGTCGCGTTCGTCGGTTCGATGCAGACGTTTCTCAACATCGCGGTGTGGGTCTACCTGTCCGAGATCTTCCCGCTGCACATGCGCGGTTTCGGCATCGGCGTGTCGATCTTCGCCCTGTGGGTGACGAACGGGTTCCTGTCGCTGTACTTCCTCACCCTGGTGGAGGCGGCCGGGATCACCGGCACCTTCTTCCTGTTCGCCGGTGTCGGTGCCATAGCCCTGGTCTTCGTGATCACGCAGGCGCCGGAAACGCGCGGGCGCACCCTCGAAGAACTCGAGGAGAACGTCACCACCGGCGCAATTTACACCGTGTCGGCCAGGCAGGCTCGGGCTCGCAAGCGCCGCTGACGCGCAGAGAAGCACGCGCAGAGAAGCACACGCAGAGAAGCACGCAGAGAAACAGACGCAGAGAAGTACAAGGCCCCGCTCGTCTCAGACGAGCGGGGCCTTGCTGCGTCCCGGCCTACTTCTCGACCAGGGTGACCTCGAAGGAGTAGAGGTCGGGGCGGTAGCAGTGGTGGCCGAATTCCACGGCCCGGCCCGAGTTGTCGAACGCGGTGCGGTCCATGGTGAGCAGGGCCGAATTTTTGTCGATCTCGAGCAGGGTGGACTCCTCGGCCGTCGACTTGCGGGCACCGATGCGCTGCCGGGCGACCCGCATGGTCACCCCGCGGGAACGCAGTACCTGATACAGACCGTGCTGCACGAGGTCGTCGGGCTCGATGCCGATGAATTCCTCGGGCAGCCAGTTCTCCATCACGGCCACCGGAACGTCGTCGGCGAGGCGCACTCGGCGCAGGTGCAGGGTGGGGCTGCCCTCGGTCACGGCCAGCTTCTCCGCGGTCGCCGCATCAGCCGCGACCGTCTCCAGCACCAACAGGGTCGTTGAGGGGACCTTCTGGGTGTTCGTGAGGTCGTCGTAGAGGCTGGTCAGTTCCACCTTGCGGGTGACCTGGCCGTGCACCACCTGGGTGCCGATTCCCCGTCGACGCACGAGCAGGCCCTTGTCGACGATTTCCTGGATGGCCCGGCGCACGGTGGGGCGGCTGAGGCCCAGCCGTTCGCCGAGCGCCACCTCGTTCTCCAGGCGGCTTCCGGCGGGCAGTTCGCCGCTCAGAATCGCCTTTTCGATGCGCTGGGAGACCTGGAAGTACAGGGGGATGGGGCCGGACCGCTCGAGATCCATGAACAGGCCGTTCGGCAGAATCGTCTCCTGCTTGTCCATCGCCATGTCACACGCCTTCCCTTACACCGACCAGCCTTTGGCAAGTTGTTATGACATTAGCATCTCAGTACGATAACGGGAAGAAGCCCCGCCGGATGATCTTCCTCGGACTGAGAGGCGTGAGGGCCGGGTATTCTGGACCCAGACGAACATCGGAGACCAGATAACGGATGCCGCCGCGCTGCCCATCAGCGCCATCGCGCCAGCCCTCGTCGGCCGGGCTTCGGCCAGCCAGCGCTGGTCGAACCTGGTCTTCATCCACTGGCGGGTCGACGCGGCCGACGTGGCCCCGCTGTTGCCGCCGGGGCTGCGCCCCGACGAGTTCGACGGCTCCAGCTGGGTTGGCCTGATCCCGTTCGTGCTCGACCGGGCGACCGTGTTCGGCAGCCCGCCGGTGCCGTACTTCGGTAACTTCGTCGAGGTCAACGTGCGCCTCTATGCCGTCGACGCCCAGGGTCGACGGGGTGTGGTCTTCGTCTCGCTCGAGGCCAGCCGCCTGGCCGCGGTTCTCGCCGCCCGTGCGCTGTTTCGCCTCCCGTACATGTGGTCGCGCACCCGGCTCGCTGCGTCCGATTCGGTCGCCGCTCGGGCGGACTCGGCGCTCCTGACCTATACCTCGGTGCGACACGGTGCCGCGGCGGCCCACAGCACCATCGTTGCCCGGCCGCGGACAGCGGCGGTGGTGGGGGACCCGCTCGCGGACTTCCTGACGGCGCGCTGGGCGCTGTTCACGAGTATCCGCGGCCGACTGGTGCATCTGCGCAACCACCACGAGCCGTGGCAGCTGTTTACCGCCGACCTGGTGCGCCTCGAGGACACGCTGCTCGCCGTTGCCGGGTTTCCGGGCCTGTCAGAGCGGGCACCGGATTCGGTGTTGTACTCGCCCGGAGTCACGACCTGGTTCGGCACTTCCGGGCGCGCATAAAACCGTAGGGAAAAGTCCAGCATTCACCCAGATTCGGCTGGGATCGTTGACGGACTGACTCAAAATCATCGCCACCACCACACAGGAGAACACCATGGGCTTCCTCGATTTCATTCTCGGCCGCAAAGAACAGTCTCCCGAAAACCTCTCTCGCCGCGAGTCGGCGCCCCGCGCGCCGCAGCGCACCGACGATGAAATCGCCGTTGAGCGCTACCAGTACCTGCTGCGCACGGCCCCGCCCGAAACGATCGAGCAGGTGCACACCGAGGCGTTCAGTAAACTCACCGATGAGCAGCGTGACCTGCTCTTTCGCCAGCTCACCGAGACGGTAGCGCCGAGCGAACGCCCGAAGGACGCTCAGCCGGCCTCCCTCGCGAAGGCGGCCACTCGCGCGGAGTTGCGTGAGCCCGGCACGCTGACCCGGTCGTTCGGCGACCAGGGTGGTCAGGGTGGGCAGCGCGGCATGGGCATGGGCAGCATGATCGGTGGCTCACTGCTCGGCACGGTGGCCGGTTTCGTCATCGGCTCGGCGCTCGTGAGCGCCTTCATGCCGATGGACGGCGGCGGGGCGGATGCCGCGTCCGAGGGTGACGCGGGCAGTGACGCCGGCGCCGACGGCGGAGACGCGGGCGGCGACGCTGGTGGCGACTTCGGCGGTGGAGATTTCGGTGGTGGCGGAGGCGACTTCGGTGGCGGCGACTTCGGCGGGGGCTTCGACTTCTAGCGCCTCCGTTCTCGCGAGGGAGACGGGTCAGCCGGCGGAGGCATCCGTCGTGCCGGAACGCACCCGCACCACGGTCTCCCACGCAGCGACGACCACGAGTGAGCCCACGCTGAGGGCGCCGAGGCCGAGCGGGGAGATCACGGTGGGCTCGCCGAGCACCGCGAAGGTGAAGACGAGGCCGAGCAGGCCCAGGCCCACGAGGTAGGACACGAGCACCTCGCCGGTCACCCGGAGTCGAAACAGGAACATACCCACGATGTACAGGAACGGGCCTCCGGCCACGATCACAGCTGTGGACAGGGTCATCGCGTCGGCCGGATGTTCCAGGATCTCCTTGTCGGCGACGGAGCAGAGCACGATCCCGGCGATGATGACGGCGTGCACATAGGTGTAGGCGACTCGTGCGATCCGGCCGGGTTCCGCGGACTGTTCGAGGGCCTTCGCGCCGGCGCGTTCGCTGTGGTCGAAGTACAGCCACCACATCGAGAGGCCGCTGAGGAACGCCAGCAGCAGGCCGATCACTCCGGGGAGCGAGGATTCCTGCGCCACGAACGCGAAACCGGTGACGAGGAACGACTCGCCGAGGGCGATGATCACGAACAGGGCGCTGCGTTCGGCGATGTGCGGCCCGGACAGGTCCCAGCTTTCGACACCGGATCGGCCAAGGCCCGGCACCCGAAAGCCGAGGCTCGCGGAGACGTACTCGATCGCCAGGGCGGCCAGCCAGAGCGGTAAACGGTATTCGAGGGGGAGAAGCGCCCCCACGATCCAGAACACGCCGGCCACAACCAGCCACACCAGGATGCGCACAAAGGTGCGGTGCAATTCCCGGTCGTGCCGGGCGGCGGCGAGCAGCATGAACCCGGTGCGCCCGAGCTGCAGCAGAACGTAGGCGATGGCGAAGACGATTCCACGGTCCCCGAATGACTCGTAGATCGACGTGCTGACGACCAGGCCCACGAGAGCGAGGCCGATGACGACGCCCCGCACGGTGAGCTTGGCCGGGTCGAGCCAGTTGGTCACCCAGGTCGTGTACACCCACACCCACCACAGGGCGAGCACGAGCACGGCGGATTCGAGGGCACCGACCCAGGACTGGTTCTCGTAGAGATACCGCGACAGCTGGGTGAGGGCGAAAACGAAGATCAGGTCGAAGAACAGCTCGATGTAGGTGACGCGGTCGGCGCGTTCCGAGGCATCCGGTCGCAGCAGGTTGCGTCTGATGCCGTAGCCCGCGTCGAACGGCGGCCGTGTTAACGCGCTGTCGGTAGTCACGGCCTCATTCTGCCCCGGCCGGCGGCTACGCGCAGAGCACCACGCAGGTAAGTCCGAGGAACTGCGCACCCAGCGTGAGACAGGCGAGGCTCACGGCGAGAAAGACTCCGACCCAGATCAGCCCGGGAACATGGGTGAGCCGGGCCAGCTGGTCGGCGTCCGAGCCGGAATTGCGCCGCCGGGAACGGGTCACCTGCAGCTCGATGACCGTGCGCACCGCGCCGAGCAGCAGGAAGGCGGTCACCAGCAGGCCGAAGATGCTCTGCACGATGCTCGACCCGAACCAGGTCACCGAGAATACGATCGCGGCGGTCACCAGCACCGACCAGAGCCCGAACCAGTTGCGAATCTGCACGAGCAGCAGCGCGAGGGCGGCAAGCAGAACCCAGAGGAGCCCCACATCATAGCCGAGGCCGAGCAGGCGGGCGGCGCCGAGGCCGAGCAGTGCCGGAGCGGTGTACCCGGCGAGGAGGGTGAAGAGCATTCCCGGCCCGGTGGGGCGCCCGCGGCTGACCGTGAGGCCGGAGGTGTCCGAGTGCAGGCGGATGCCGCTGAGCTTTCGACCGCTCAGCGACGCCACCAGCCCGTGGCCACCCTCGTGCGCGATGGTCACGACGTGGCGGGTCACCTGCCAGGTCACAGGCAGGGCCACGAGCAGGGCCGCCGTCGCGATGGTCAGCCAGGCGGTAGAAAGGGGGAGCGCATCGTTGCGAGCGCTGACGCGCGCCCAGATGTCGAGCAGAAAATCCATGCTCTGAGCTTATGGTGGCTCTGAGCTTATGGTGCCGCTCTAGGGAGGCTCGAACAGCAGCGCACGTTCCGATTAGCGCACGTTCCGATTAGCGCACGTCCCGATTAGCGTGGTCCGATCAGCGCAGTCCCCGCAGCACGTTGTCGGCCATCAGGCGGAGGCCGGGCTCGGCCGCGCTTGCCGAGACATCGCGCACGCGGCTGCGCAGCTCCGCTGACGGTTCGCTCGGCACCGACCTCAGCGCGAGCTTCTGCACCCCGGAGTCCGCGTCGACGACAAGATCGGTGAGCACCCGGCTGGCGGAATCGGGGCCGAGCAGCGCGGCAGCGGATGCCGCCGCCACCCGCACGAGGGCGTCCTCGCTGGCCGCTGCCGCAGCGAGCACCTCTTCGGAGCGGTCCCCGCGAATCTTGCCGGCCAGGTAGGCGGCCTTCGCCGCGAGCCCCGGATCGGTGTCCGTCACGAGGGTGAGCAGGTGTTCGAGGGCCTCCGGGCCCAGGCGGGCACCGGCGGTGTAATCGACCTCGTCGGGGTCGAGCACGGCACGCACGTCGCGCATGGATACGGTCATGGCAAGCTCCTCAGTGTTCACGAATCTCAGTGTTCACGAATCTCAGTGTTCACGGTCCTAAATGTTCACGGTCAGCGGGCTGTTATCCATCGTGGCCCGCTCGGAGTCGATGAGGTCCGGTGGCGGGTTGGTGATGTTCCAGGTGCCGTTGCCCATCATCAGCCGGTCAGCCGGCGTGACGTGTTCCAGCCCGAGCACGTGGCCGATCTCGTGCCCGAGGGTCCAACTGCTCGAGGTGGAGGAGACCACACAGCCGGGGCGTCCGGCGGGGTGGGCGGCGCATCCGTTGCCCGGAGGATTCGTCGACCGCACGAAATACGCCACGATGTGGTTGGCCCCGACACTGTTGCGGTTGGCGAACAGCTGGTTCTGCTCGGTCGTCGTCGTGCCCATGATGCAGGTGCTGACGTCGATGTCGGTCAGCAGCGGCAGGTCGAGGGTCTCCCGAGAGCCGACGGCGACATTGATGCCGCGGCTGGCATACACGTCGCGCATGGAGGCGACCATCTGGTCCACGGTGAACGAGGTCGGGTTGGTGAGCACCTTGAGGTGCAGGATCACCGTGGGCACGAGGCTCCATGCCTTCGACCAGACCGCGCCGTCGGTGCCGCGCACGAAGACGTGTTCGTGGCTCGGACCCATGGTGCCGAGGGCGGGTTCGCTCGCGAGCACTGCGCCGTCGTCATGGCGGCCCCACGCGTGCCAGGAACCGTCGAAGTAGGCCTTCTGCCAGAGGGCATTGTCGGCGCCGCGCACGTAGATGTTGCAGACGCCGCTGTTGCGGCTGACGACGGTGGGTCCGCCGTTCATTCCTCCGGCGGGTGCGCCGTGGTTGAACCAGCCGGACCATCCGCCGGCGCCGTTCCAGGCCTTGGACCACACCGCGCCGTCGGTGCCGCGCACGAAGACGTGCTCGTGGTTGGCGCCCATCGTGCCGAGGGCCGGTTCGCTCGCGAGCACGGCGCCGTCGTTGTGGCGGCCCCAGTTGTGCCAGCTGCCGTTGAAGAACGCCTTCTGCCAGAGGGCGTTGTCGCCGCCGCGCACGTAGATGTTGCAGACCGTGTTGTTTCGGCTGACGATGGCGGGCCCGCCGTTGATGCCGGCAGCGGGGGCTCCGTGGTTGAACCAGCCGGACCATCCGCCGGCACCGTTCCAGGCCTTGGACCACACCGCGCCGTCGGTGCCGCGCACGAAGACGTGCTCGTGGTTCGGACCCATCGAGCCGAGGGCCGGTTCGCTGGCCAGCACGGCGCCGTCGTTGTGGCGGCCCCAGTTGTGCCAGGCGCCGTTGAAGAACGCTTTCTGCCAGAGGGCGTTGTCGCCGCCGCGCACGTAGATGTTGCAGACCGCGTTGTTGCGGGACACGATCGACGGGCCACCGGCGAAGCCGGCCGTCGGCGCACCGTGGCTGAACCAACTGTTCCAGGTCATCAAGGACTCCTTCGACGACACCACAGTGGCCCGGCTGGCGTTACTGCGGCGTTATTCGTGCTGCGGTGTTAGTCATGCTGCGGTGTTCGTCATGCTGCGGTATCAGTCATGCCGCGGAGTGAGCCATTACTTCGCCGCGATGATGTCGAGCAAGCGGATGTCGGGATCCTTCGCGAGCAGGGTCGGGCCGTAGTCACCGAGGGCTGCAGGGATCGCGCCGGCCAGGTGGGCCTGCCGGCCTTCCTCGGTCTCGAAGGTGTCGAAAATGCCGAAGGTGCTCTCATCGACCCGAAAGGCGTACCAGGTCACCGTCGCGGGTTCGCCGAGCACGATGTCGCGTCCCCCCTGCAAGAAGTCCCAGACTGCCTGCTCCTGTCCGGGTTTCGCTTCGACCAGGGCCAGTATGGCGAATTTCAGGGTCATCGGAGTCTCCTTGCGCCGCATCCGTTGCCCGGGCAGCCGCTCGAGCGTGTCGCGAGCCTATGCACGTGCCCCGGCGCAGGCAACCCCCGTGCGCCGGCACCCCCTCCCGGATACGGCATAGCCCCGGTGCGTGATCATCGACCATGATGGGCAGTATGACCCCGCCCCGGCCTGACCGTAGTCTTCTCATCGTTCTGGGGGTGATCGCCGTGCTGGTCGTGGTGTCCCTCGTGGTGGTCTTCTCCCGGGGGGAACCCGAGGCCCTCGACCCGGACACGCCCGAGGGGGTGGTGCAACGGTATTCCGCGGCGGTCATCGCCGGTGATGAGACCGCAGCGATGGGATATCTCACACCCGACGTTCGGGACGGCTGTGAACGATTCTCCGATGCGCAGACCGACAACCTGCGCGTGGTCCTCGTGTCGACTACGGAGCGCAGCACCTCCGCTGATGTGCGGGTGTCGATCGTGGCGAGCTATGAGGGCAACGGGCCCTTCGGAGCCTCGGAGTTCGCCAGTGAGCGCACCTTCGACCTGGTAACCGTTGATGGCGAATGGCTGATCGAGTCCAGCCCGTGGGAACTTGCGATCTGCACGAACGGGGCGCGCAACTGATGACTGCCGACGCCCGTGACCCTTCCGCCCTGCCTCCCGCCGCCCAGCCTGTGCCGCCTGAATCGTGGGCCGAACCGGCCCTTGGTCTGCCGGCCGCAGGTGCAGCCGCGCAGACGGTTCGGCGGCTGATCGTCTTCATCCTGCTCTTTGTGCTCGTCACCGTCGCCGCGATCGGCCTCAGCGGGCTCCTCGGTCGTCTCTTCGAGGGGATCCCGGGCGATCTGCCCGGCGGTGTCGACGCGCTCGCCGGGGACGCGACATCCGGTCTCGCGTCCTCTCTCGCGTTCACCCTGATCGGCGGCCCGCTGGCGGCACTGCTCTGGTGGTTCGTGTGGCGGCGCGCGGCCGACCCGGGCGAACGGGCGGCGCTGACGTGGGGGCTCTACGTCGCGGGAATGTCGACGGTCGCGCTCATCACCGCATCCACCGCGCTGCTCGCCACCGTGGCGGCCCTCGTGGATGGGCAGTGGCGGCCGCGCGAGCTCGGCACCGGTCTGGTCTGGGCCGCGGTGTGGGTCTGGCACACGCGCATTCCCGGCCACCCCGTCAAGAGCCCGCGTCGCCTGGTCACGGTTGCCCTCGTGATCGGTGGCGTCTACGGGCTGGTGGTCGCGGCCGCCAACGCGGTGTCCCTGTTGTCGAGCCTGTTCGAGGTTGCTCTGCAGGACGCCGCGCAGACCATGGTGGGTGGCCCGTGGTGGGCGTCCGTGCTCAAGGCTCTGGTGTGGTTGGTGGGGGCGACGCTGATCTGGTGGTGGTACTGGTCACGTCTCGGAGCTCGCCTGGTCGCCACAAACTTCGCGGCCGTAGTGCTCGTTCTCGTCGGAGTCCTCGGGGCCAGCCTGCTGGCACTCGGCGGCTTCGGGGTGCTGCTCTACCTGCTGCTGCGCCTGGCCTTCGATCGGGTCGAACCGGTGGCAGAGCTGCTCGACCCGGCTCCGGCGGCGCTCGCCGCGGCTCTGGTCGGCCTGCTGGTCTGGCTGTACCACCGCGGCATCGCCGAAAGCCGTTCCCGTGCGACCCGCCAGGCCGGCCGCCTTGTCACCAGCGCCGCCGGCCTCGCCGCATCCGCATCCGGTATCGGGATCCTCGTGAACTCGATTTTGGCCGTTTTCGGGGACCCGTTGGCCGGCGGCGACCTGCGTCCGCTGCTGCTCGGCGGCATCAGCTCCCTCGTCATCGGCGGCCCGGTGTGGTGGTTCAGCTGGAGGCCCCTGCAACGGACCGAACCGCGTGAGCGTGCCTTCCCCGGGCGACGGGTCTTCCTCATCACGGTGTTCGGCCTGAGCGCTGTCGTCGCCATCGTTGCCCTGCTCATCATCGGCTTTCAGGTGTTCGAGTTTGTCCTCGGGCCCGCCATCGTCGGCAGCCTGGTGGAACGGGTGCGTGCTCCGCTGGGGGTGCTCGTGGCGACGACGCTCGTTGCCGGGTACCACTTCGGCGTGTGGCGCGCGGACCGTGTCGCCATCGCGGCGGATGCCCCCGCCCGCCCCCGCACAATCGCCCGGGTCACGCTCGTTGTCGGTCCTTCACCAGGCATGCCCGGCACCGACCCGGCCGAACTGGTCGACGCCGCTCGCGAGGCGACCGGCGCACAGGTGACGGTGTGGCGCGTTGCGGGGCCGGGGGAGGCATCTGCTGCCCCGTCAGACGGCATGACCATGTCGGTCAGCGCCGCTGACCTGGCCCAGGCCCTCTCCGGCGTGACCGGCAACCGGGTGCTGGTCATTTGCGGCCCGAGCACTCGCATCGAGGTCATTCCGCTCGCAGACTGACCTGCTGGCCCGCTTCGGCGCGCCGAATCCAACCTGCGCCGCCAGCGAGCCGGGGCGACGGGGGCTCCGGCCGGGGCGGCCCAGTCGAACAGCTCGGCGTAGTACCGCCGCAGCTTCTCGGGGTCGGGGCCGATGATCTCAAAGTGTACGACGGGATTGGCCATGGGAACCTCCTGTGAGACGTGACCGGCGATGAGCGGATGCCGTCCACTCAATTCGCCGCCGGTCACACCCCGATGTCGCGCTGGCGCAGCACGAACGCGGTGACCGCGCCGAGCAGCAGGGACAGTCCGAAGAACGCGGCCACGGTGCCCCAGTCGGCGCCGTTCGTCATCGGGTTGGCGCTGAACGCCCAGCTGTAGGGCGACAGGTTGTGCAGCCACTCGAGGTCGGGGCTCTGGTTGCCGATCGCGTTGAAAACGTAGCCGATCACGGCGACCGCGGCACCGCCGGCGATGCCCCAGACGCGTCGCCCGGTGAGGGCGCCGCACAGGATCGCGACGCTGCCGGTGAAGAGGATCAGCCCGGCGAAGAGAGCGCTTGTGCCCAGGAGGTTTTCAACTGCAATGTTCAGTTCGGACGGCTCGTCGAGCACCCACACGGCCAGAAAAAGTATGCCGGCGAGGATGAGGATCTTCACGGCCATCGCGAGGTAACGCTGAACGGCGACCTCGATCCGGGTCACGCCGTGGGCGAGGGTGAGTTCCAGCTGGCCGCTCTCCTCGTCGCCGCCGAGCGCCGCGGCACCCCAGCTGATCGCCGCGATGCTCAGCAGCAGAAAGCCCATCAGGCCGAACAGCGTCGCCTGCGCGTAGCCGGATCCGGTGCCGATCTGGTCATAGTTGATCGTGCGGGTCAGCTCCGGCGGCAGGCTGTTGATGAGCTCCTGCATGGACGCGTCGCCGCTCATGCTCGGAAACAGCGGCAGATAGAGGGCGGATGCCGCGGCCAGGCCCGCTCCCCACCCGATGAGGGAGCGCCAGCTGTCGGTGAAGACCTTGCCGAAGATGGGGAATGGCGCCCGGCGTACGGTCGGCGTGATTGCGTGAACGGGTGCCGTCGGCACGATGGTGGTCATGAGCGATCTCCCATCGCAGCGGAGGATCCGGCCGGCGCGGTGTACAACCGCAGCACGGACTCTTCCAGGTCGGGTTCCTCGAGCACGAGATCGGTGAGCTGCAGGGTTGAGATCGCCTGGATGAACGGGGCAATCTCGCCGCCGAGGGTGGCCGTGGCCTCGGTGGCCCCGGTCGGGGCGAGGGTGCATTCGAGGTTGCCGACGCCGTTGAGTCCGGCCAGCAGGCCCTGTATCTCGGCCGGGCTGACGCCGGTCACCATCATTCTCAGGTGACGGATGGCGGTCTGCCGCAATTCCTCGACGCTGGCGATGGTCACGATCTTGCCGGCGCGCAGGATCGCGACCTCGTCGGCTGCCTGCTGGATCTCGCTGATCACGTGCGAGGAGAGGAAGACCGTCTGGCCAGCCTCGCGTGCTTCGCTCACGAGCGCGAGAAACTCCTGCTGCATGAGCGGATCGAGCCCGCTCGTCGGCTCGTCGAGCACGAGCAGTTCGGGTTGGTGCATGAAGGCCTGAACGATGCCGAGCTTCTGCTTGTTGCCCTTCGACAACTTGCGTACGGGCCGATCGAGGTCGAGCCCGAAACGCCCGGCCAACTGTTCGATCATTCCGCGCGGCACCGGGCCGGAGATGTCGACGTAGTGCTGCAGCAGGCGCCGCCCGCTGGTGCGACCCTCCAGGATTAGTTCGCCGGGAAGGTAGCCGATGCGTCGTCGTAGTTCCGGGCCGGCGTTGCGGGAATCGGTGCCGAGCACGGTCGCCCGGCCCGAGGTCACCCGGATGATGTCCAGCAGCGCCCGCATCGTGGTGGTCTTGCCGGCGCCGTTCGGCCCGATCACGCCGAAAACACTGCCGCGGGGCACCGAGAAGCTCACCCCGGCCAGGGCGAGGTTGCTGCCGAACTTCTTGACGAGGTCGACGGCATCGATCGCGGCGTCGCGGTCGACGACGGATGCCGCCCCTCGCCTCGGCGCTGTCTCTGCGGTCTTCACGTGGCTCATGAGACGTGTTCCTCTCGGTGTGCATCCTGCTGCGGGTCTGTGGCGTGCACGGCGGCCAGCGCCTGCTGCGTCGTCACCAGAAAGGTGTCGTCGGTGTACAGACCGTGGGTGTACAGCTCGAGGGAGGGGAGCGCCATCCGCTGCAGCACGGCCGGTCCCATCATTTCGAAGCCGAGCGATCGCGCAACGACGGGCGCGAGCGTCATCATGGCCAGGCTCGACATGGCGATGAAGACGGCGAGTGCGCGGGGGTCGGAGGAGGGGCGCATGCTGCCGTCGGCGATGCCCGCCAGGACGATCGCTTCGGACTCATCGATGATGGTGTCCACGAAGCGCCGGGCGGTGGGGGAGCCGTCCTTGATCGCCCGGCCGATGTAGTCGAGGTGTGACTGGTAGTCGGCGGCATTGCTCGTGTAGCGGCGAATCACGTCCTGCAGCCCTTCGGGGCTGGTCTCGTCGTGGGCGGTGCGCATGAGGTCGCCGAGTACGAAGTCGTCGCAGGCGGTGCGCAGTCCGGCTTTGCTGCCGAAGTGGTGCAGCACCAGCGCGGCGCTGACCTCGGCGGTGGCGGCAATCGCGCGCAGGTTGGCCTTGTCGAAGCCGTCGGCGGCGAAGTGACCGATGGCGGCGTCGCGGATGCGGGCCTGGGCGGTGAGATCGGCCGGGGGAATGTCCTTTGCTGTACGCACGTTCAACATGCTAAACGCTTGTTTAGTCTTGCGCAAGACTGACACTTCGGTGAGGCGAGCGGGCATAAAAAAACCCCCGGCGAACCGGGGGTTTCTTCATGTGGGGTATGTGGGCGATGCGGGACTTGAACCCACGACCTCTTCCGTGTGAAGGAAGCGCGCTACCAGCTGCGCCAATCGCCCAATCTTCAATTATGGCCGCAGATGACTTCCAAACGAATTCAACCGCGGTTACTGATACTAGCCCAGACCTCCGGTATCTCGTGCATCGAGTGCGGGCAACACGCCGCCGTGGGGCGGTTTTGTTTATTCGGGGTTGCATCGGCTAGAGTCTTCAAAGCACGCAGAGATGCGGGCAGTGCGGATGTGGCGCAGTGGTAGCGCATCACCTTGCCAAGGTGAGGGTCGCGAGTTCGAATCTCGTCATCCGCTCGAATGAAATGGGAATCGGCCGAGAGGCCGGTTCCTCTCATTTTGAGCACTCGATTGTGAGTGACCCACGCGGTGGATTGGCCGAGAGGCGAGGCAGCGGCCTGCAAAGCCGTATACACGGGTTCGAATCCCGTATCCACCTCCATTCGTTGAAGGCGTAGCGACTCAGTGAGTCGCGTCGTGCGCACGATGAGACCTGGGCGATTGGCGCAGCGGTAGCGCGCTTCCCTGACACGGAAGAGGTCACTGGTTCGATCCCAGTATCGCCCACCAGCAGTATGCCCAACCAGAATGACCCCCGATTGTTCGGGGGTCATTTTTGTTTTAACCCCTGATGAGCTGATTTTTAGTGGGTGTGACGGTCGTGAAGAGGGCATGGATGCGTCGTGTGTTCACGAAGGTCGAAAAAATCAGCTAGAGTCTTCTAAGTGCGCAGCGATGCGAACAAAACATGCGGATGTGGCGCAGTGGTAGCGCATCACCTTGCCAAGGTGAGGGTCGCGAGTTCGAATCTCGTCATCCGCTCGAATGTTGAGAATCAGCCTCCGGCTGGTTTGATGACATTGTATTAAAGTCCAATTGGGCGATTGGCGCAGCGGTAGCGCGCTTCCCTGACACGGAAGAGGTCGCTGGTTCGATCCCAGTATCGCCCACAGCAAAACCCCCGGTAATTCGGGGGTTTTTTTGTACCCGCAGTGGGTTGTGTGAACTGGCCCGCCTTTGTGCCTGTTAGGGGATCGGCTAGTACACAGCTCTTATTTTCTTGCCACAATTCCTGAATAATGCTCGAGTTTTGGGGTGGGGTGTGGGAAAATAGAGGCATGACCATTTCACGGGAAATGCCAGATGAGGAGCCGGATAGTCCGGTTCCGCCGCCCGATCGTCCGCCCGACACGTCGTGGCTAATTGAGAACACACTGACGATTGACGGGCAGGCTGGGAATCCGGCTTTGTTGGATCCGGGCCTGCTCGATCCGGGCCCGCTCGATCCGGCACTTCTGGATCCGGCACTGTGTGTTCCCGGGCTCTCTGCTGCGGTGTTGACCGATTCGCTGCTGGTCGAGCCCGCGCTGGCCGATGC
>NZ_QZVS01000056.1 GCF_003602235.1 Cryobacterium melibiosiphilum | reverse complement strand
TCGCCACCCGCTACGACAAGCTCGCACTGACCTACCGCGGCGGAGCTGTCCTCAGAGCCATAACTATTTGGTCGAAGGCATTAGGAGACACGCCCTAGCAGCGGTATGCGAACATTTCCTTCGTCGCCCACGGCCTGACGCTGAGGGTGAATCCCACGCAGAGCCCGCCGCCCCCACCAGTCATCGACGATTGCCCGACAGCACCGCGGGCCGATCGAGAAATCGATCACGGGGAGCCCAAATCCTGGCGGAAACGCTATGCGTGGTTAGTTAAAGAGGTCAGAACAACTCAGAACCTACGCAGAGGCGGCTCGCATGAACGAACAGGAACTTGCCACACACAAGGAGACGCTGGCCTTGGCCGCAGCGGACTTCGCGTCGGCGCAGGCCAGGCAGGCCAGGGCGGAAGCCGACAAGGCCACCACGGCATTGCGGATGCGTCAGATCGACATCGATGAGGCGAAGGAGCGTCGCGTAGAACGCGCCTTCGAGGCCCTCAGCATGGAAGCCGCGCTCCGGAGCGCCGAGCTCGCTTCGGCGTTCGCGGAATGGCCGACCTGGAACGACTCGACCAGCACGGTCACCAGCACCGACACCACCAGCACCACCCAGCGATAGGAGAACACCATGTCCCAGTCCCTCAACCGGTACCAGCCCGCTCCCACGTCCAGCAACGACTCCCTGCTGTCCTACCTCCCCGGCACCGTCGCCAACCGCAACCGCCGCGAGGTCACCGCCCGCGACACCGCCCGCACGGCCGACATGGAGAAGGCCGCCCACGAACACGCGTTGGCAATGATGGGCCTGCATTCCGACGCCGTCGTGGCGCAGGCATCCGTCACCGCCGCGGCCGCCATCGCCGCCACCACGTTCGACGTTGTCTGCGACTTCGGTGCCCGGGTCGACGCGGCCTATCGCGTCGCGTCGCCCGTGGCGCGGAACATGATGGAGGACACGGTGAAGGCCTTCGGCCCGGTCGTCATCGGGGTGGGCACTAGCCACGCCGCCGGCTTTCGCCGCGACTAGCCAAACCTGATCCAGATCTGAGTTCCCGCTGACACCCGGCGGGCAGGTGCCGCACCGGCGCCCGCCCGCCGCATCCGCTTACCCATTGCAAGGAGTCACACCGTGAGCCAGTCGTCAGAACTGCAGCAGATTCAGCGACGCACGCTGCAGGCCGTCGTCGAAGTGCGGCTGCTCGGTGAGGACGCCGACCTGCAGATCGCCACAATCCTCTACAACGCAGACCGCACGGCCGCCCTCAACTCCTACCGGTCCGCCGCGGACACCATCCCATCGAGGGTGAAATGCTGAACCAGCGCAACCCCTTCGCCGCGACCGACCACTCGCTGTTCAGCACGACCGGGTCGCCGGCGAGCGGGACCATCTCGACGAGGGACGCCCTGCTCGCTGCGGCCGGTTCCTCCTTTCGGGACACCTGGTGGCGGCGTGGCGGCGAGAACCTCGCCGAGGTCTTCCGTTCCGTCTCGATGGCCCCTTTTCCGCGTCCAGCCAACCTCGACGAGGTGCGCCGCAGGCTGGCGACCGGGCATCCAGCGAATGACACGGCCTGGCGTTATCCGGCGGCCGCCAGCCCCGCACACCGCACCGGCGAGGACCCGGTGGCGCAGGCCGCCGCGGCGCTCCGGGGAACCGACCATCCGCTCGCCAGCACTCTCGGCTGCTATCTCCAGTCCGTGCGCAACAGTCACGACATGCTGGGCGCCGTGCACGCGGGCGCGACCTCGAACGCCGACTTCACGCGCTGGTCTCTGGGCCGTTGGGGATCCCCCAGCGACAACGAACTGGCGTTCGCCTACGACACCGTGGCCGCACCCGAGGCACCCGAGGCACCCGCCGACCACCCTCTGGCCGGCGCGACGGTGCTCGCGGCGGTCCGGCGGCTTCTGCTCGTCGTGGCCCCGGACTGGACAGCGACCAACCGGCCCGGCCCTGCCTCCATGTCGGTCTCACCGAAAAACCGTGTCGTGTTCGTCGACGCAACCCGCAACTACCCCCGGTCAGACGTTCGCCGGCTGCTGGTGCACGAGATCGGGGGGCACGTCACCCGCACCCTCAACGCCGGACACCACCACGATGTGCTCGCGACGATACCCCTCGGCCCGGATGCGACGGCCACCGAAGAAGGCCTAGCGCTCTCCGGTGAATCGCTACTCGGCGTTGCGTCCGGCGGTCAGCGCCGCATCTATGCCGCCCGCACGATCGCGGTCGCGGTCGCCCAGCACGGCGGCATCGACGAGGTCTTCGCCGCCCTCGTTCCCCTGGTCGGTGAGCTGGAGGCCGCCACGATCGCCGTGCGGGTCAAGCGCGGCGTACCCAATCTGTCGCAGCCGGGCGCTTTCACCAAGGACCACGTCTACCTCTCCGGCTTCCGCCGGGTCCGGGCCGCGGTCGACGCTCGGCCCGAGCTCCACCCGCTGCTGGCCTCCTCCAAGTGGGGCCTCGAGGCCACCCAGAAGTCCGGTCACCTGCTGCGCCTCGACCGCCATCAACCCAGGCTGCCCGACAGCGCATTTCTCGCCCTGGTCGATGACACGCTCGCCCGCGTCCGCCGAGCGGTCTCATGACCGCGGCGGAACTTCGGGTTGCCCAGGCCCGCCAGGCCCTTCTCGAAGTCGGAGTCATCCAGGCCGAGATGCTGGACCTGATCACGCACTGCACCGACGAGGCAGCCGGGCGCCACGCCCTGGCCATCGCCGTGCAGGCGATCGAGCAGCGCCAACGCGCGTGCTGACAATGCCCGCCCTCTCCACCGCCGACGCCATCCAGCGGATGCGCGAAGCCGCCAACGTCACGCTGGGCCGCCGCGCGCGGCGCCAGCGCCGCCTCCGCGGCACCTTGGCGGTGGTGTGCGCGCTCACCATCGTGCCTGCGGTGCTCTACTTGCAGGGTACCGACCTCGCCAACGGTGCGCAGACCGCCATCCTGGCGCTCAGCGATGACGAGGCATCCGTAGGCGGTGAGCACCCGCAGCCAGATCTCTTCGCCAATGCGCTCCACTTTGAGGTGCTGCAGTGGGGGGTCGTCGAATCGGGCAGCGGCGACGCGCTGGTGATCGAGTACAGCTACCAGGGGCTCGCCGCCGAGGGCGCGTATTCCTTGCTGGCCCGGTGGGCAGAGCAGCCCAGCGCTCCACCGACGGTCGGGCTGCAATGGACTGAAGACACCCAACCCTGGTTCGAAGCGGCCACCGCGACCGCTCCGCTGCTGGCCACAGATGGAACCACTCTGGTCGCAACCCCCACGACCTGTGCCACCCCCGCCTGGATCATCACGCCGGCGCGCACAGTGTGCCATGGAACGGAGTACCTGCTGCTAACCGAGCAGCCGGGCGTGGCCCGCTACCCCAACCACGTCATGCTGGTGCGCCAGGGTCCCGACAGCCGTCACGCTGACGTCTCGTTCGCGCTCGATAGCGACCAGCGCCGCTGGCGGGCCTGCGACCTGCTGGCCTGCCTGCCGCCGGCCTCGGGCTAGTCCGCGGACTCGTCCGCCCGCAGGCCGCCGGTCAGCCAGGACGACCGTTCATTGACGAGCGCTGTCAACGACGGCACCTGGTGGATGCCGCGCATCCACTTATCGGGAGGATTTGTGAACACACCGTTCCACCCGGTCGGCGGCAGCCAGCCGTGTTTCTCCCTGCCACGATTCCAGTGCGTGCCGCCGGTCATCTCGCGCAGCCGTGCCCGATACCGGTAGATCACCGAGTCGGGAAGGAAGGACCGAAAGTCGGTTGTGTCAGCATCAGAGCCGGTCGGTGCACTGCCCACCGGCTTGCCTTCGACCAGCGCGCGGGCGAGTTCGTAGGCCACCCGCACGTCCACGTCCCCGACCGAGGGATGCCACAGGTACTGGCGCAGGTCGTCGTCATGCTTCGTGTCGTCCAGGGGATCGACGTAGGCGTCGCCCCAGTACAGGTACGTTGGCAGGACCGTGGCGACGAGCGCCTTCGGAAAGCGATCCGCGGCATCCTGCACGATACGGGACAGCGCCGCGGCCTGTGATTTCGTGTCGACGGCTGGTTCCACGTACTTGGACGACATCGCCTGTCGACGATCTTCCCAGAGGTTCGCCGACGTCGCGCCCGAGCGTATATCCGTGTCGGCGTCGAGAAAAACGATAGCTACGCTGGGGTCGTTCAGCATGTCGATCACGTCGTCGCGAAACTTCAGCCTGCCCGCGGCGCCGATCAGCAGGTACTGCAGGTTCACGGTCACCACCAGCATGTCCCGGCGGCTGGCGCTCTCGGCCTTCACCTGGTTCCAAAAGCGAACCCCGGGTGCCGCGGTAGCGGATGCCGTGGCATGCGCCGAGACGTTCGGCCGCTGGCCCGTGAGCACCGCCTCCATAGTGCGAAAGTCCACCACCTCCCAGCCTAGGGCCTCGCCCAGCCGAATCGCGATCGGGATGGGGCGCACGGAGGCGTGGCCGGCGACAATGATGGTGCGCACGGCGGGATCGGCGCATGCTGCGCTCAGGGCGAGATCCGGCGTGCTGGCATAGGGCTGCTGGGTGAAGATGTGCCGGTGGGTAGCTTTGTCGAGATGGCGCAGCAGCGAGGTAAAGTTGCCGAATGAGCCATACGGTGACACGCGCGCTGGGGCGTACAGGGGCCCGAGCCGAGCGACGAGCTCGAGGCGTTCGAGACGATGCTCGATCCAGTCCTCATCGGTGCCGGCGAAATTGTCCGGCTTGCCGTCGCGAAACCAGTAGGAGGCCACAAGCGGCTTCAGACTATTGATGGCGTAACCGGGTTCGGCCGCCTCAGCCCACCACTGCTTCGACGGGTACCGGTCCTCGGCCTTGCCGCGCGCCGGACCGTACCAGCGCATGAACTCAACCGCGTGATACCCGACGTGCGGTAGCGCCCACCCGAGGGGAATGTCGAAGAGTCGGGATCGCCAGCGCCCGTAGGGACTCGGCCCCTGCAGTCCGACCCGCGTCTCGCGGGCGCAGGACTCCAGCACGGCGCGCGTGAGGTCGCCCACGCTCGGGCCTCGCCGTCCCG
This sequence comes from Cryobacterium melibiosiphilum, assembly GCF_003602235.1. Lineage (GTDB taxonomy): Bacteria > Actinomycetota > Actinomycetes > Actinomycetales > Microbacteriaceae > Cryobacterium > Cryobacterium melibiosiphilum. The sequence goes on along the minus strand of NZ_QZVS01000056.1, from coordinate 33,822 downwards.
CACCGCGAGCATCCGCCGCCTGTACGTTGCCGCCGGCGCCGAACGACTGCACCGGCCGGCCGGTGAGATCGGCCAGTTGGTCGTCAACCGAGTAGTCCAGGGAATCATTGACCGCGATCAGCATGCGCACGGGGATTTTTCGATCGGGCGTTTGATACCCGCTGACAGTGTTCTGCGCCAATCCGGCCACCACCGACCACGAGCGGATGCTGCCAAACTCGGCCGACTGCTCCACCAGTTCCGCGAAGCGCCGAAACCAGCGCTCCCGCCCGTCGACAGTGATGTCCTGATTGTCCGTCCCGAATGCATCCATCTGCGGCCCCCACCAGCTCTTTACACGCGCTGTCAGCGCGCTAATTGATGCGGATGCCGCAAACCGGGCATTTTTGGAAGCTCGAGGGTGTCGTGATTGACGTTCCGCAGCCCCGACAAATGTAAGCGGCGCTTGGAAGCTCAACCGAATCGTTAGTAAAGGCGATGGGTGCGAATGCTGTCGTCATAATCGCAAGCTAGCAGAGCAGGAAAGGAAGAACCAGACTTATACCTATACCTATACCGCGCCATTCATCCGCGCCACCTCATACATAGGGATGCGCCCGTCAAGTTATTGAAGCAATCTGATGTGTTTTCTTCTCGTCCGCTGCGATTTGGCGACGGTCGCGGTGAGCGGCGAGAGCGGCCGCAGGTTGTAGCCCTCCGTTGTGCGAATGAGGTCGACGCCGGTTGCACCAAGATCTGATTTATTCCATCACCGCGCCTCGCAGCGAGGTGGTTATCAAGCAAGGGCGAAGCAAGAGACGTGGTCCGCTGCTGTCGCACTGATTCGGTCTCCTAGAGATACAAGACGTCTCACGCCATGTCTCGGCTCCCCCGCGTCCGCCAGAATCGTGCGGCGCGCCGATTCTCATAACTACGTCGCATAACCGCATACCTGAACCGTGGTGCTCGCCATCGGTTATGAGACACCCCGGGAGCAGAAAAAACGAATCTGATCGGTGTCATTTTTCGAAGTCGTCTGCACAAACGTTCGTACTCGCGCTCACACCTCGCTCCATCCACCGACGAACCTCAATTCCCGTAAGGGGAACGTCTTGCGGGACGACGTCGTGTTGCGGCGAAATCCTCCTTCGTGATGCCAGTGTGAGTCGCCTATTCGTAGCGGATCGCGGCCAAGTCGGTGTTCTTGCCCAATCGGCTGACGGCAACAGCGACCGCGGCGAGGGCAAGCACTGCGCTGGCAAGTAGCGCTCCGATGTAGCGGGCATCGGGCCAGCCGACCGATCGGCCACCGTTGGTGAGCCCGACGAGGATGAGGTCGGCCACGAGAAAGCCGAGTCCGATCGATATTGCCATCACGGACAGGAGTGGGGCGGCCGCTTCGAGGGTGATGATGCGGCGGAGGCCGGCGAGGTTCATGCCGAGCAGCCGCAGTAGGGCGAGCATTCGGCGGCGGTCGATCATGGCCGATATGGTGGCGATGGCGAGTGAGAGTCCTGCGATGAGTGTGGCAACGCCGATACCCAAGTAGGCGAGGTTGGCGAAACTCGCGGCCATGGATTGCAACCGATCGTCGGCGAGATCCGTTCGGGTGCCCGCGGGCATCCATCCGGTACCGGCGATCGTGCCCGCCTGCAGCGCGGTTCTCGCGCGTTCGATCGCGGCCGGTGATCCGTTGGTGCCGATGAGCAGGATGCGCGGAGTCAGCTCGGCCACGTCGGTCGCTTCCGCGGGAGTGAAGACGGCGGGAGCTCCGCTCAGGGCGTCGCTGTTGACGGAGACGACAGGAGCGGAAGGAACAATCCCGAGATTGAGGTCGTTCACGGCATCCGCCGAAATCAGGAGCCGGTTGGCGTCGGGACCCTCACCGGAATCAATCGTGAAAATCGTCGTCACTTGGGTGACGCCCGAGATCGCGGCAAGGCGCCCGCGAGCCGCTTCGGTGCGAGCAGGGTCGGTCGCAGCGGGCGTTGAATCCAGATACTGAATGAGGGTACTGACCGGAAGCAGCCCCGGCCCATCATTGGGGGCTACGCTCTGGTCGGCGGTTGTCGCGGCACCCGCGAAGACGCTGACCATGAACACGGCAACTACGAGGCCACTCACGGAGCGAAAGGTGGCCACGGGCGTGCGACGGATGCGGTTGCCCGCGATGACTCCAGCCGCTGTCTTGCTGCGCCGAGCCATGATGCCGCCCGCGAGCAGGGTGAGGTAGGGGCCCGCCACGAGCAGACCCACGGTGGTGATGGTGAAACCGATGACAACCAGCGTTCCGACGCGCGGAACGAGCAGTCCGGCGAGCACCGCCACGGTCGTGGCGATGAGTATGCCCAGCCCGCCTGCAAGCGGCACTAAGCGAAGCAGCGAGGGGGTCTTCTCTGCCTGCTGTTTCGTTTGTCCAAGCGGTCCGATGCCCGCGCGACGGATGCGTCCGCCTGCCGTAATTGCGGAGGCCGCGACGGTGACCGCCACTACCGTGGCCGCGGTAAGCGGCGTCACGGCGAGGTCTGAAGGGAAGAACACTCCGTCGTCGACGGAGACGAGCGCGGCAACCGGGCCCAGCAGCGCAGCAAGCAGTACGCCGATCAGTGCCCCGATGAGACTTGTGGCCGATGTCTCAACCGCGGCGATGGCGGCAACGGTGCGCGGGGTGGCGCCGATCAGACGTAGTGTGGCGAAACGCTCCCGCCGAGCTACGGCGCCGAGCCCGGTCACGATGCTCACGAGCAACAGCACCGGGAACAGCACTGCGATGGCACCCACGATCGCCACGGTCTGGTAGTTCGTGCCCGCACGGTGTGGCACGTCTGTGAAACTGGTCACGATCTGCGCTGCCGGGCGCTCGATCAGGGCGCTCGTCCTGGCGCCGACAACGACAACGAGCGAATCAGGACTCGCGAGGGCAGAGTCGGAAATGGTTCCAGTGAGCGTGCCGAAGCGGTCGCCGAGCTCGTCAGGCGGAACCTGCGCAATGCGGTCGATGAGCGCGGGCGACGCGTAGTACTCACCTGGCTGCGGCAGGTCGGTGATGCCCGGAATCGTGACGCTCGACGTTGTCGGGGCGGCGAGATCCAGACGCACGATCCGATCCCCCTCGTGCCGGTCGGTCGTGTGGGCCAGCGCCACTCGGTCGTCGCCCAGCGACGCCATATCAGCGGTCACCGCGCCCGGGCCTGTGTCGCCGCCGACCACGTACTCCCCGGAGGCATACATCCAACTGGACCGCTCATCCCGGGCACCCAAGCCCTGATATGCGCCCCCAAGTAGGAGCGCCAGAGTCACGCCCACGGCGACTCCGGCGGTGATGCCCAGCAGCCGCCCCCAGGATGCACGGCTGCCGATCACAGCCAGACGCACCACACTCGGATTCATTTGACGCCGACCCTGTCAGTGGCGGCCAGCTGACCATCCCGCACGATAATCTCACGGTCGGCGTAGGCCGCCGTGCGCGGGTCGTGGGTGATCATCACGAGCGTCGTTCCCGCCTTGCGGACAAGCTCGAGCATCGCTGTCAACACGTTCTCGGCAGCGAGGGAATCCAAGGACCCGGTGGGCTCATCCGCAAAGAGCACCGACGGTTGCGTGACCAGAGCGCGGGCGATAGCGACGCGCTGGGCTTCGCCGCCGGAAAGTTCGCCGGGCAACTGATCGGCGGCGACCTCAAGGCCGAGGCGGTCGAGCCATCCACGCGCGGCCGTCAACGCCTGCCTGCGTTTCATGCCTCCGAGCAACAGCGGAATGGTGACGTTGTCGACCGCTGTCAGGTCGGGCAGCAGCTGACCGAATTGAAAAACGAAGCCGAACTCCTTCAGGCGCAGGGCCGACCGGCGCGCTTCGCTCAGGGCAGTGATGACGGTGCCACCAACGGATACCGTGCCGCTGTCGGGCAGCAGCACACCGGCCAGGCAGTGCAGCAGGCTCGACTTGCCGGAGCCCGAAGGCCCCATCACCGCGACGACCTCGCCGCGCTGGATGTCCAGATCAATGCCGCGGAGGGCATCCGTTGTACCGAAAAACTTGCGCAGGCCACGAGCCTGGATGAGGGCGGTCATGGCAGTTTGATCTCGTTTCGCAGTTGAGTCAGTCGGGCGCCGGTCAGGTCGATCCAGCGCAGGTCCGCCTCGATATGGAAGAGCGCGTGGTCACACAGCAGCACGCGCATCAGGTCTGCTCCCTGCTTTTCACGGGTGAGTTCCCGCATACGGGCGAGATGCTCCGTGCGTTGCACGTCGAGCAGCCGATCTGCATTATCGTCGACGAGTAGGGCAATGATGGTCTTGGCGAAAAGGTTGCTCTGCAAAGTTTCCGAGGGAATATCGGGCGTGAACATCCACTGCGAGACGCGGGTTCGGCCGACTTCGGTGACCTCGTACTTCTTACGATCAGGGCCCCCACCAGCCTCGTCAGCTAGCGAAAGAATCTGCCCGTCACGGGTCATGCGTGCCAGGCTCGCATAGACCTGACCGAACGCGAGGGGTTTCCGCACTCCAAAGAAACGATCGTAGGTGTGCTTGAGATCGTAACCATAGCTGGGCTCGACACTGAGCAGCCCGAGCAGGGTGAGAGAGTTGTCCACAACCGCCACTATACACACAGTGAATAGTGGCTCTCAGCCATCTTGCTGACAACTACTTATTAGGTTTGGTTAGGCCGCGGGCGGCGGAGCGGTCTGGCTAAGACCGCGGCCTCCTAATGGTCCCGTAGGGAAAGAAGGCTGCCTGAAATGACCAGACCGGCGTATAAGTAGAGCTGGAAAGGTCCGCTACGGAAGCTGCTGAACGGGACGGGCTCGCTGATGATCCAGAGATATCGGTCCGGATTACCGTGATTGAAACAGCACAGGACGACTAGGCTCACGACAAGCAAAAGTCCCGTCCCGCGGTCTGCACGGGGTTTGCGGTCCTTGATAAACCGTATTGTCAGCTCGCTGGGGCCTCGACGTAGTCCTGCGCAGTTGCGCATGCTTCTCATTCGCGAGCACAGGGAATGTTTTCTAGCGTTGCTGCCATACCCGATAGTCTCGCCAACGTGTCTTCTAAACAGCGAAAAACGATCGACGTCTTAGGGGGGCTCGCTGGTTTCATCGGTCTGAGCGTCGTTGCCGGTGTTCTCGTTGCTGCTGTGGTCACCCCGGCTCTCGCTGTCTCCGGAATGGCTGCAACCAACACCATGAACGTCTTTGAGACGTTGCCGGAGTACCTCTCGATCGATCAGCTCTCGCAGAAGAGCAACATCTGGGCCTCGACGAACCGTGAAGATCCGGTGGGTAGCCGGGTGTTGCTGGCGTCGTTTTACCAGCAGAACCGTGTGGAGGTCGCTTTCGACCAGATCAGCGGTTACGCCAAAAACGCCGCGATCTCGGCTGAAGACCCGCGTTTCTACGAGCACGGCGGCATCGACCTGCAGGGTACCTCGCGTGCCGCGATCGGTTTGCTTGCTCCGGGCATGGGCAGCGGCGGAGGCGGCTCCTCGATCACCCAGCAGTACGTGAAGAACGTGTTGGTGCAAAAGTGTGAGGAGCTCTCCGATAAAACCGAAGCGGACGTGTGCTACCAGGCCGCGATCACCGAGACCGTGAACCGCAAGCTTAAGGAGATGCGTCTCGCGATCGGCGTGGAGAAGAACTACGACAAGGACGAGATCTTGCGTGGCTATCTGAACATTGCCGGCTATGGCGGAACCGTCTACGGCATCGAATCCGCGGCGAACTACTACTTCAACACCACCGCTACGAACCTCACCTTGCCGCAGGCCGCGAGCTTGGTCGCTACCGTGAACAACCCGGTGAAGTATCAGCTCGACCGCCCCGACAGTGAGATAAACGGGGCGGCCAACGGTTATGCGGCCAACAAAGAGCGTCGCGACTACATTCTCGGCGAGATGCTTGAGTACAAGAACATTAGCCAGGAGGAGCATGACGCTGCCGTCGCTTCGGTCATCGAGCCGACCATCACGGCGCCGAGTACCGGATGCCAGACGGCTGGTGCAAACGCGTACTTCTGCGATTACGTAACCAAGATTTTGCTCAACAATGAGACCTTCGGAGCGGATGCCGAGACCCGCCTCACTGCGTTCCGACAGGGTGGCTATGACGTCTATACCAGCATCGACCTCGAGCTGCAGGAGGCTGCCGTGGCAACGCTGGCCGAGAACGTGCCGCAGACGTACTCCGGCTGGGATGTGGGAGCGGTCGTTACGAGTGTTGAGGTCAGCACCGGGCGTGTGCTGACCATGGCTCAGAACAAGGAATACAGCCAGGACCCGTCGTTGGCCTGGTCTGGTACCAAGTACACGGGGATCAACTACAACACCGATCAGAATTACGGTGGTTCGCTCGGGTTTCAGCCCGGATCGACGTATAAGGTCTTCACCCTCGCTCAGTGGCTGAACGAGGGCCACTCGCTCAACGAGCACGTCGACTCCCGCCGCAAGTCCAACTGGGGCAATTTTCAGGACAGCTGCCTCGGGAGGCAAAACTACGACTACGACACGCCACCCTTCAACCCGCGCAACGACGCCAATGAGCCCGGCGCCAACTACAGCGCCCTCCAGTCAACCCTCGGCTCGATCAACACCGGTTTTATTGGCATGGCCAAGAAACTCGACCTGTGCGGCATCCGCAAGACCGCCGAAGCTTTCGGTATTCATCGGGCCGACGGCGATGCCCTGCAGCAGGGTGCCAGCTCCGTGCTCGGCACCAACGAGATTGCCCCGTTGAGCATGGCCGTCGCTTTCGCTGGCATTGCGAGCAACGGTGAGACCCACAGCGCTGTAGCCATCGACAAGATCATCGGTTTGGACGGCGTCGAACTGCCGATTCCGGCATCCACGGTGACGCAGTCCGTCGAGCCGGAGGTTGTCGCTCGCATGATCTATGCCATGCAGCGCGTCATGACCGGGGGTACCGCCACCGCATCGAACAGGTCGACGTTTCCGAAGGTGCCGATGATCGGCAAGACCGGGACCACCGACGCGAGCAAGGACACCTGGATGACCGGTGCCAGTACCCAGGTCGCCACCGTCGCCGGGGTGGTTAACGTGAGCGGTAAGGCCCGCAGCCAGCGCAACACGTTCTTCTCGGGTCTTCAGGCCGCCACCGCCCGGCACCGCATGTGGCCCGATGTGATGAGCGTCGCTAACGCCAAGTACGGCGGAGACGACTTCGCCGAAACGACCAACGCCGTCAGGTAGGGCGTTCAGGTCACCGTTCCCGACCCGCGGGACGAGAATAGGGTATCCGCCCACTCGACCCTCAAAACGGTCGACTTGTCCACGCCCGCGGGTAGTAGACACCGATCCCGAAAAGCAACGCACGCACCAACGGACACGCATCATCAGGAGTGATCTAACCACTGTCCCGAAGTGGATGGAACTTCGCGGGAAGGTTTCGACATTGTCGTGAGTCGGTACCCGGACGAGGCGTTACTTACCGGCGACGCGCGTCTGTATCAGCCCGCATTCAGCGGGCAGGCAACAGCTGTCTGTGACCACGGACTCCAACATCGCCATCTCATCGGTCGACCAGACTGGCGTTGGTGTTGGCGATTACTTTGACATTGCTGCTGAAGCCCAGCCAACGAACCGCGTTCACATCTTGGACGCACTCGGAAGGCCTTCCGTGGCCGTGGATCTCCCGCATTGTTTCCGGGGATCACCGTCGATGCAGGAATGGAAATGGCATACGGAACCGGTGCCCAGTCCGATCCGGACTCCGACACAATCACCCAGATCATCGCGCCGGGTATCTTTTTTCTGCGGCATAGATCCCCGTGCTGGTCGGACAACCCGGCGATGGGACGCCCGACCAGGTGCCTCTCGACTTTCCCGCAGGGGAACCTCTGTCGGTGCGTGGGCGATGGACCTGACAGCGAGACTCTGAACGCACTGCCGGAAGCGGAATTTGTCAAGGCGGATGAGGCCAGCGGGAGTTTAGGCGTGTAGTTTCGTGGGGTTCTTGGCCTCGTCGTCTTGGGCTGGTTTGTTGATCCAGACGGTCTCGTGGAGGGTCAGAATTTTGGGGTCTTGTCGGGTACTGAATCGCTCAGGAGTTTGGGCTCGAGCGTCGGCGAGGGTGCTGGAGCGCTCGATCGATTTGGCTGCGGCGAGGCCGTAGTGGACGTCTGCGGGGGTGTTCAACCCGATGCCGGTGTGGCGGTGGGTGTGGTTGTAGTCCTCCACGAATCCGCCCATGAAAGCTCGTGCCTCCCCGACGTTCTCGAAGCGTTCGGGGAACACCGGGGCGAATTTGAGGGTCTTGAACCAGCCCTCGCTGAACGGGTTATCGTTGCTCACGCGAGGCCGGGAGTGGCTTTTGGTGACCTCCAAATCCGAGAGCAATGCGGCGACGGTCTTGGAGGTCATCGACGTGCCGCGGTCGGCGTGGACGACGTGTGGTGTCCCGTGGATGGCGAAGATCTCCTTCATCATCTCCACCGCCAGCTCGCCCGTCTCGGAGGCGTGGACGTGGGCGCCGACGATGTAGCGGGAGAAGATGTCGATCATGACGTAGCAATCGAACCAGGTCCCTTTGATCGGGCCGGGCAGTTTCGTAATATCCCAGCTAAATACCTGCCCGGGTCCCGTTGCGGCCAGCTCGGGGATCGCCCGGGCCGGGTGCCGTGCCAGTCGACGGCGTTCCTTGATCTGCTTGTTCTCCGTCAAGATCCCGTAGATCGTTGAGATCGAACCCAGATAGATGCCTTGATCAAGCAGCTGCGCGTAGATCTGGATCGGCGGCAAGTCCACGAACGTGGGCGAGTTGACGGTGTCCAAGATTCGGGCTCGCTCACCCTGGTTGAGCTTGTTCGCCGGCACCAACGCGGGCGCCGGAATGGGCAGCGCCACGGTCGCCTTCCGCGTCGCCGTGGCCCCCGAGACGCCGACGAGTTCGGCGGCGTCTCGGGTTGACCAGCCGGCGGCGGTGATCTGTCGGTAGGCGTGCATAAGCGCTTCGTGTGCGGCCGTTCGTCCCGCGAGCTCTTGGAAAGATCTTCCAACAGCTCTTGTGTTTTTCCCATAATTGTTAAGACGACCTCCGTCCTGGCCAGGCGCCGTTCGGCGGTGTCCAACTTGCGACGCAACCGTGCAATCTCGGCCTGTTCCGCAGTGAGTCGGCCAATCTTCTCGCCGGGCTTCTTCCCCTCCAGCACGCCGGCATCGCGCAGCTTGCGCCACTCGGTGATCTGCGAGGAGTAGATGCCCTGCTCGCGCAGATACGCACCGCCCGCGCTGTTTTTCATGGCGGCCTCGTAGGCGGCCAAGTGATCAAGTTCCTGTGCCGGGGTGAACGACCTCCGCGAGGTCGGACCACCGGCGCGGGGTCCGGGACTACTCATATGACTATCGTCGCGCACGGCGCTCAAAGACGGGCTGGACATCGTGTTGGTTCCTGATTCTCGCCCTACGTCATGCGGCGGACTTGCTCTTAGCTACTGGCCTCACCCAACCCTGACACGTAGGGACCCCACAAAACGCTCGGCTGGGACACCCCGGCAGAGCGATTCCGTGATCTACCAATCAGTACTTAATCAGCGCGGTGTTGCAACGACAGATGGAATCCAAACATTGGCAGCGTAGAAGAATCCACTAATTCCGCTGTCCGAAATACCCGCGGCAGCTCAATCAATGCCGTGGCAGAGTCGTTTTTCTCCCCTATGAAAACTGAGATGTATTACCAGCAGCACTTCGACAACCACCTCGCCGCACGCACCGCGGTGATGGAATAAATCGAATCCTGGTACAACCGGCGGCGGCCCCACTCCCACAACGGAGGATTACAACCGGCCGCAGCTCTAACCGCGTACCAAGACCGCCACCAACTGGCTGCGGCATAGAAGAAAAACACAACAGACTGTCTCAAAAACTTGAGGGCGCAGTAAGGCCACGTTCAGCTCTTCGGAATATCGTCGACGCCATGACGTATGCGCTTCGCTCCCTCAACCCTCTCGATCTCCCCCAGGTGCTCACGCTGAACAATGAGGCAGTTCCCGCCGTCTATGCCCTTAACGCTGATTTGCTTGCCACCCTCGTAGCTACTGCTACTCACTCAGTCGTGGTCACGACGGTGGAGGATGTGCACACCGTGGCTGGTTTCGTGATCGGCTTTGCCCCGTCCGCCGAATATGCAAGTGAAAGCTACCGATGGTTTGAAGCCCGATCGAGCGACTTCCTCTATGTAGACCGCATCGTCGTGGCGCCAAACGCACGAAGCCAGGGCCTCGGCGAATTGCTCTACGCCTCCGTCTTTCAGGCTGCTCGCGAGGCCCACGCCACCGAAGTGGTGTGCGAAGTGAATACCTTTCCGCCCAATCCGCAGTTACTGGCCTTCCACTCACGTCTCGGTTTCACCACGGTCGGCGAGCAGACCAACACGGGCGACACGGGCGCCGCCGCACTGCTCACGGCACTCGTTTCATAGCTCACTGCGGCCTCGCTGTACCGGCTTGAGATTGTGCTCATAAATGACGATCGAAGCAAGTGTGCTCGCTGTCGACGGAACATGATCTACGCTACATGCACCTATCGGCCCCAAACCGTGTGCTCTCTCGCTGCAACAACACCACGCCTATGAACATGACGGACTCGCATCCGAGGAAAATTCGATGCCTCTGTGACCGCGCGGAAAAAATCCACAGGAATCAAACAGGGATAGCAAAGTCAACACAATTACGACGGGCTGACCGCGCCCCACTCCGTTGCCGTGACGACCACCGCACAGATGAGAAAAATAATCACGATCAGCAGGGTAAACGTTGCAAGGAGGCCGAGCCGCAGTCGCCTACGACTCACGGCAACACGGATGACCACCATCGCCGCATACAGAACCAATACGATAACCAATCCTGTGGTCGCGACCCAGGCTGGGCTGAGCCACCGCATAGCGAAAAGTAGCCCGGCGCAGATGAGCGTAAGAGCGCCACCCACCACAAGCCAGATAGCGCCCATCGACGTAGTCAGCGATCGTTGATCGCGCACTCGCTGCGACTCTGACATTATCGGCATCCTTCCGTCTCGTCTTGCGCAGTACCCACGTTGCCACTCGCGAGAAGAAAATGCCAGAGGGCGTATTCCAGCCAACGTCGCAACACCTGAGTTCTAGGAGTAGCGATGACAGACAGTTCCCGAACCCGTAAGAAGGTTACCGGCGCGCTGCCAATGACCGAGACACGTGTTGAATATGCTCGGCTCATGAGGCAGGGAATCAGCAACGCCGAGGCGTGTCGAACACTGAAAATCAATCGGCGAACAGGGATGCGCTGGCGCCATGGCCGGACCGTGAAAAAGCGCACGGCCGCGAGACGACCTACGCCCCAATCTCTCGAATCGCCCCCACCGTAATCTCCCCGCGGTACCTGTCCGAGGACGAGCGGGTGCACATCGCCGACGCGCTGCACGCCGGCACGTCCCTGCGACAGACCGCCGCAGCGCTGGGGTGAAGCCGAAGCCGACGCGGCGTACCGTGCCTGAGGCGCCGGCGCGGGAGCGACCGAACTCGGCTCACTCCTCGTCAGCGCCCCGCAGGTCTCGCAGTTCGAGATCGCCACCGGCATCTAAATCACGCCATGCGGCGCAGACCTGAGGCAGACCTCGGTTCTGCGCCGTTGTGTGTCGCGTGTCACGGACGTGGAGCCTGCAGGGTGCCGACGCCTGATGCAGGCGCGGGTCCAAGGGCGCAGACCCCGAGCATGCTCACGAATTGTTGGCCTAGTGGCCGTTGCGGCGAGCGTGTAATTGGCAGCGTGCAGGCGGTCAAGGCTTTGTGATGGCCGACCCAGCTGGCTGGACCACCACCATCATGCTTCTCGTGTGCACTGCCGGTGCATCCGTTGATGGAGTCCTTACCGCCATCGGAAATACGCGTACGCGCCCCTGAGTCGCACCGGGACGCCAAGGCACTCCCGACTAAGCGTCCCGCAAGACGTTCGGTATACGGGCGTCCATCTCCGGCCTGGGGGCGCCAACCGGCAGTGGCGAAGGACATTGCCATCACGCCGAGGGTGACCAGTACGAAGGTGACAGTTGGAGTCATACGGCCTTCCTGTCTGTTTCGGAAGGCTCAGATGAGCTTCTTGAGCATCTTCACCGAAGTTGTTTCGTACCCAAGCGAGTTGTAGAGCCCCTGGGCGCCGGTGTTGAATCCGAAGACGCTAAGGCCGAGAGAATGCGCACCGTGTGAGCGAGCGTATTCCTCGCCGAGGAGCATCGCCGCTCTCCCGAAACCCTGACCACGCTGGTCAGGGTTGATGACAAGATCCCAGACCCACCACGCCCCTGGATCGGCGCTGACATCCTGTCCGATCCACAGGTATCCCACTGCCGCACCCGCCTCGTTCATGATGTGAAAGACCTCATTGCCAGGGCTCGGAGCACCATCCGGGAACGAACGAGCCATGCTCTCGGCCGCTATGCGTTGAGCTTCCTCGCGCGATCCACCCTGGGTAACCAAATCACCGACGTATTCGGTGCAGCTGCGGTCCAACCACGACGGGAACTCGCTGGTGAGGATTCGCTGAAGGGTCACAGTCATCTCTGAATTCTTCCAGACAAGAATCGGCATCAGCGCCAGCCGAAGATTGCCCGAATAGCCTTCGGCGACATCGCAGTACGTTTGCCGCCTCGGCAACGCTCAGAGCGAATCCGTCATTGTTGTATCTCGGTTGTGCGATTGACTGTGGCTATGACTCGCACACTTATTCTCGGGGGAACTGCCTGGCTTGGTCGAGAGATAGCCGAGAAGCTGGCGGGTCAAGGTCAGGACGTGACGTGCCTGGCTCGCGGTGAATCTGGAGCAGCTCCACGCGGCGTGACGTTCGTCCGCTCCGACCGACGATCGCCCCAGGCCTACGATCTTGTCGCGAGTGAATCCTGGGACGAGATCATTGAGCTCAGCTGTGACGCGCACCTTGTCGCTGGAGCGCTTGAGGCGTTGGCGGGCAGCACGGCGCATTGGACTTTGGTCTCCTCCGTTTCCGTGTACGCGACCAATACTGAACCGGGTGCTGATGAGGACGCCATCCTCGTCGAGCCAGTCGACCTCGACGATTACGCGCACGCGAAAGTCGCCGCAGAACGCGCCACAATGGCGGCGGTTGGCGATCGTCTTCTGATTGCTCGACCTGGCCTGATCGTGGGACCAGGTGATATGAGTGACCGATTCAGCTATTGGGTATCCAGGCTTGCCGCTGCTCCCGAGGAACCCGTTCTGGTGCCGAATGCCAAAGATCGGTACGTGCAGTTCATCGACGTCCGAGACCTTGCTGAATGGCTCATTAGTGCGGGGCAGCGCGGTCTGACCGGAATCTACAACGCCGTTGGAAACGAACGTGATTTCTCAGCGGTTCTGCTGGCCGCCGCCGGGGTTGCAGGCCATACAGGTGAACTCATCACGGCCGAAGACGACTGGCTGACCGCCCACGAGATCAATTACTGGGCTGGCCCGCGATCCCTACCACTGTGGCTTCCCCGCAGCAACACTGCCTTCGCTCGGCGCAGCCGCAGCCGGTTTGTCCAGGCAGGCGGAACCGAACGTTCACTGCAGAACACCCTCCAAGATGTGCTGAAGGATGAACGGGCTCGCGGACTCGATCGGGAACGCCGATCCGGCCTCACCCAGCAAGAGCAGCACGTTCTCCTCACCGAGATCGACGCGCAACTACCCGTTAACACCTAGCCAATCCATCCCGAAGACGTCACGGGCTCGATACCCGTAGGAGGTTCCCCTTCCGGGTTGTTGATTGGTGCTGTCTTGGCTGGCAGTTCGGTCAGGCACGAGAGCGAGACTGGACAACCCCGCGTATGGTGCCGTGAGGAATGCTTTGACTTCTCCATATGTTTTCTGTGCGCGTACGTCATCGGAAGGGACATGTTTATGAGCAAGACTTGGTTTATTACAGGAGCGTCCAAGGGTTTTGGCCGTGAGTGGGCGGAGGCCGCGCTGGAGCGCGGGGATTCCGTCGCAGGCACCGCACGAAATTTGAGCACGCTCGATGCCCTCCGTAGTACCTACCCCGAAACCTTTCTGCCGATCCGGCTCGACGTCACGGACAAGGATGCAGACTTCGCGGCCGTCCAACAAGCCGCCGAGCACTTCGACCAGCTCGATATCGTCGTCAACAATGCCGGATACGGTCATTTCGGCATGATTGAGGAATTGTCCGAAGAGGAGGCCCGAGCGCAACTTGAGACGAATCTGTTCGGTGCGCTGTGGATCTCACAGGCGGCGTTGCCGATCATGCGCCAGCAGGGTTCGGGACACATTATTCAGGTGTCGAGCATCGGGGGTATTAGCGCGTTCCCATCGGTGGGTATTTACCATGCTTCGAAGTGGGCTCTTGAGGGCTTCTCGCAGTCTCTCTCGCAGGAGGTCGCGGGTTTCGGTATCAACGTGACGCTGGTCGAACCCGGAGGTTTCTCGACTGACTGGTCGGGTCCGTCCGCCTCGCATAGCGAGCAGATGGTGGAGTACGCCAGTGTTCGAGAGGCCGCGGCCAATCGCCCCTCCGCGAGCAATCCCGGTGACCCCACGGCCACCCGAGGAGCGATTCTCAAGGTCGTCGACGCGGAGAAGCCGCCATTGCGCATCTTCTTCGGCAGCGCGCCCCTAGACATCGCCACCAAAGACTACGAATCACGCTTGACGACGTGGAACGAATGGCAGCAAGTTTCGATCGAGGCGCACGGCAACTGAGCACTCGGAATATCGCATCCATTGTTCGAGTGAAGCGACGCTCTGCTTCGTCATGGGACGATGGCCGATCTGAAGGAGCCATCTCCGATACCTCGCGGGTGTCGACGCCCGCTCAAGGGGCACTCTGTGTCACCTCGCGGGCACTGCGGGGCCCGAACACGCCGTCAATATGAGTCTGATTACTGGCTAGGCTTGAAGCAGTAGTACCCGCGCCGGGTTCACCTCAGGCCATGGTCGACCGGTCCGGCTCTCGGGCCTCACGGGTCGGCCGTTCCAGGAGCTGAACCGTCATGACCGACCCCCACTCCCCCGCCACGACTCCTCCGAGCGGGACATCGCGACAGGCGGCCCCACCGCAGGTTCTCATCCTCGCGATCACCGCCTGCCCGACCGGCATCGCGCACACCTACATGGCCGCGGAGAAGCTCGAGGTGGCCGCAGCCGCCCTCGGCTACGCCATCCGGGTGGAAACTCACGGCTCGGTCGGCATCGAAAACGGTTTCTCGCAGCACGATATCGATGAGGCCGACGCCATCGTGATCGCCGCCGACACCAAGATTGATACCTCCCGTTTCGCCGGCAAGCGCCTCGTCTCGACGCGTGTCGGCGACGGCATCCACCGCCCCGAAGAACTCATTCGCGAAGCCCTCTCCGCGCCGATCTCCGGAACCCGCGGACCCGCCACCGACGCGGCGGACAGCGCGCCGCAGAAGCCAGGCCGCGATGTCGGTGGAAGTATCTATCGTGCTCTCATGAGCGGCGTCTCCCACATGATTCCCTTCGTGGTGGTCGGCGGCCTGCTCATCGCGATCTCGCTCTCCCTCGGCGGCGAAGCCACCCCGGCCGGCCTCGTGATCCCCGAGGCCAGCTTCTGGTTCACGATCAACCAGATCGGCGCCATCGGGTTCTCGCTCATGGTGCCGATCCTCTCCGGATTCATCGCGTTCGCTATTGCTGACCGTCCCGGGCTCGCCCCCGGGATGATTTGCGGTTGGATCGCCACCACCGGCTCCTTCTACAACTCCGAATCGGGCGCCGGTTTCATCGGCGGCATCGTGACCGGATTCCTTGTGGGCTTCGTGGCGCTCGGCATCAAGAAGATCCCGGTGCACCGCTACATCCGCCCGATCATGCCGATTCTGGTCATCCCCGTGATCACCACGATCATCGTGGGCGGTGCCGTCGTCCTCGCCCTCGGCCAGCCGATCAGCTGGCTCTTCGAGTCCCTCACGACCTTCCTCACCGGCTTGGAGGGCGGTAGCGTCATCGTGCTCGGTCTGATCCTGGGCGCAATGGTCGGCTTTGACATGGGCGGCCCGGTCAACAAGACCGCGTTCTTGTTCGGCAGCGCCCTGATCGCCGCTGCCAACCCGCTGCCGATGGGTATGGTCGCCGCGGCGATCGCGGTGCCGCCGCTTGGGATGGGCCTGGCCACGCTCATCCGCCGCCGGTATTTCAGCAAGGTCGAGCAAGAGGCTGGCATCGCGGCCCTGTTCATGGGCTTCTTTGGCATCACCGAGGGCGCGATCCCTCTCGCCGCCGCCCGCCCGCTGCAGGTCATTCCCGCCAACGTGATCGGTGGCGCCGTGGCCGGCGGCATCGCCGCGATCTTCGGCGTGGCCAACGCTGTTCCCCACGGTGGTCCGATCGTCGCCGTCTTCGGGGCCGTCACGGGTGTGCCGATGTTCCTGCTCGCGATCGTCGTCGGCGCAGTGGTTACCGCTACGGTCGCCCTGCTGCTGCTCGCATTCACGGCCGGGCGCCCCTCTGCCGAAGGCTCAGCAGCGGATGCCACAGCTCCCGCCGCCGCTGCACTGTCCTCCGCCTCCGCCGCCCCCGCGCCTGAACCTTTCATCGCTGAGACCGCGCTCGTTCAGCCCCTGCCTCCCGAGCCCGCAGCTCCGAAGACCGTGCTCGACTACATCGACGACCGCACAATCGTGCTCGACACGTCCGAGACCGACCGTGACACGGTCATCCGCTCGCTCGCCGTGCTCATGCTCGCGACCGGCCGCATCAGCGATGCCGACGCCGTTGCGCAGGCCGCATTCGACCGGGAAACCTTGAGCACCACTGGCATCGGAGACGGCATCGCGATTCCGCACGCGAAGTCCAGCGCCGTGACCTCACCCGTCATCGCGTTCGCGCGCAGCCGGGCCGGCGTCGACTGGACCTCAGCCGACGGGCAGCCGGCACACCTGATTTTCATGATCGCCGTGCCGACGGCCGCTGCCAGGACGGAGCACCTCAAGGTGCTCGCCCAGCTCTCCCGTGCCCTCATGAAGCCAGCATTCCGCGCGTCGATCGAGGCCGCCGAGACCCCGGCCGAGGTGCTGGAGGCACTGCGCACCACCCTCGTGAAGAAGCCGGCCGCCGCGGTCGCCTGATCCCTGCGCCACACCCGAGGTGTCACAGATGCCCTTTTCGCAACGGTTAGGTGAGACTCAAGAACGACCCAACGTCTCGTATCCCACGGAATGTGCCTCTTCGCTTTTCCACGACGCGGAGCTTGCCCAGCCAGCATCCAGCCCATCCCTATGCCATTTGGTAATGGATTCTCCACTCCAAGCAAATTAGCCCCGACAGATCCCTCACCTCCCCCCGGTGCAGTGAAGCCGGGGCTTTTTCATGGCTATCACTGAACTCGTCGAAAACTCTTAACCACCCGGGACCGCGCACACGTGGCCCTGTAACCTGCAATCAGACCAGCCAATGCCAGGCTCAATCCCCGGCCGCAATCCGTTCGACCCGCTTATGAGGTGGCATTATCAACGGCGTCGGATAGTCTATGAGCGAAGGCCCACCGCTAACGCGGTGGGCCTTCGCCATTCCGGACGCCGGCCAAGCCGCCACACATGAGGTCGCGGCGACACTTTAACACCGCTCCCAGCATTCGCCCTGGTCACCAACACTGCCGATGGGTGGACACGGTCACTTCTGTCGCCGGGACTGCACCCGTTCGATCGCCTTGCCCAGTTCGACGAACAGGAATATCGCCGCAGACAGGCCGAGGGTGTATCCCCACTCGCGCACACCGATTGGCGTGGAGCGGAACCAGAGGTTCATGAAGGGGGTATACACGAACACGAGTTGCAGTGTGAGAAGCGCGCCCGTCGAGATCCAGATCGCCGGGTTACCGCGTAACACAGCGAATTTCAGGCTTGACGCGTGCAAAAAACGTGAGTTGAAAAGAAAAGCGGCCTGGCTAAGAGTGAGCATGGTCACCGCGGTAGTTTGCGCTTGCGCAAGAGATGACCCGACAAATAGCTCCAGGAAGAAGACCGCGATGGTGGCACCGCTGATGAGCACAGCCACCCAGAGGATGCGGCCTAGGTAGGCCTGGCTGATGAGGGATCCGCCTGGTTTGCGGGGCTGGCGGAGCATTATGCCGGGTTCGGCGGGTTCATAGGCGAGGGCGAGCGCGAGGGTGATGGCAGTGATCAAGTTGACCCAGAGGATTTGTGCTGGTTGAAGAGGCAAGGTAAATCCGAAGAGCACGGCGACGAGGATGACCAGTGATTGTGCGGCAGTGGTGGGCAACAGAAAGACGATCGACTTTTGCAGGTTGTCGCGGATGCGGCGTCCTTCTTCGATGGCCCGCTCGATGGTAGCGAAGTTGTCGTCGGCGAGAACGATGTCAGCCGCTTCTTTAGTCGCCTCCGTTCCTTTGATTCCCATTGCGACCCCGACGTCGGAACGGGTGAGCGCGGGTGCGTCGTTGACGCCGTCGCCTGTCATCGCGACGACCTCCTTGTGGGCTTGCAACGCCTTGACGATGCGTAGCTTGTGTTCGGGACTGGTGCGGGCAAAGACGTCGACCTCGCGCACGATCCGAATGAGCTGGTCCTGGCTCATCGCTTGCAGTTCGGCACCGGTGATCACCCGCGCGTTCGCGTCGTGTGTGATACCCATTTCACGGCTGATTGCTCGTGCGGTGCCCGCATGGTCGCCGGTGATCATCTTTACCCGGATACCCGCGGCCTGCATGGTCGCAATCGCTGTGATCGCCTCCGGCCGGGGCGGATCGACAATACCCACCACACCAAGAAACAGCATTCCGTTGCCAATATCTTCGATGTTCAGCTCGACCATCCCGTCGACTGCGGCGCCGCGTGCGGCGGCAAGCACGCGCAGGCCCTGCGCACTGAGATCGTCGACACACGTATCCCAGAAGGCCGCATCGATCGGTTCTGGGTTTCCGTCGGCGCCAAGCTGCAGACTACTTCGCTGGAGTACTTCTCCGGGGGCTCCCTTGAGAAGAATATGCACCTTCCCGGCGGGGTCTTTATCGAGCGTGACCATGAATTTGTTGTCGGACTCAAACGGTATGACCGCGATCCGTTTCCAGCTGGCGGAATCAAAATTGGTCTTGAGGGCGAGAGCTCGCAGGGCGCCCTCAGTCGGTTCACCAACGACGCGCCAGTGGCCGTCCTCCTCGGTAACACGGGCATCGTTGCAAAGAGCAAAGACCGTGACGAGCTCAGTCAAATCGGGGCGGGTATCGAGCGTGACGGGTTCGTCATCAACGCTGACCGTGCCAACGGGCTTGTAACCGATTCCGGTGACGTGGTAGTGGGCTGCTCGGGTGACGGCGCTTCGCACGGTCATTTCGTTGCGGGTGAGTGTGCCGGTCTTGTCGGAGCAGACGGTGGTGACCGAGCCGAGCGTTTCGACCGCGGTGAGTTTGCGCACGATGGCTCGACGCTTGGCCATCTGCTGTACACCAAGGGCCAAGGTGATAGTGACAAGAGCCGGCAGGCCCTCGGGAATAGCCGCGACTGCGAACCCGATAGCTGCCGACAGCAGATCATTGGCATTTTGATCATGCAAAAGACGCCCGATCACGAGCATGATCGCAGCTACGCCCAGAATGAGTAATGTTATCTTCTTGCCGAACGAGTCCAACTGCCGAGTGAGCGGCGTAGCGAGGCTTTGCACCCCGGTGAGCATGGACTGGATACGGCCGATCTCCGTGTCGACACCGGTGGCGGTGACGACGCCGATTCCGCGACCGGTGGTAACGATTGTGCCCGAGTAGAGCATGCTGTGCCGGTCACCAATTCCCAAATCAGCACGGACCGGGCTGGTCTTCTTTGCAGTAGGAACCGACTCGCCCGTGAGCGCAGACTCCTCCACACGCAGTGTCGTTGCCTCGATCAATCGCACGTCGGCGGGCACCTTGTCCCCAGATTTAACCCGCACAATATCACCGGGCACGAGCGCTTCCGCTTCGACATCAACCCACACACCGTCACGGCGAACATATGCGTGCAAGGACAGCATCCGGCGGATACCGTCCAGCGCCTTCTCGGCCCGGCCCTCCTGCAAGAAACCGATCACAGCGTTGATCACAGCTACGGCGAAAATGACCGAGGCATCGATCCAATCACCAAAGATCGACTTCAGCACGGCAGCGGCCAGCAACACGTAAATGAGCACGTCGTTGAAGTGAGACAGAAACCGCACCACCGGGTTCTTCGGACGCGGGACCGCCAGCCGGTTCGGACCATAGGCGACCAGCCGTTTCTCGGCAGCGCTAACGCTCAGGCCCTGCGGCGCCGATTCAAGATCCGCGAGCACCTCCTCTACCGGGCGCGCATAGGGATCGTGCGCCCGTAAGAGCGCCTCCGTCTGGGATGTAACGCTCATGAAAGCACCGTCTCGTAGGGGCCTCACGTCGAAACCCGGGTGGTTGATGTAGGAATTCGATATGTCAACCTGGCCGCTCCAGCAGAGTCCTTATTTATCCTGCTCGGCATTCGGTACGAGCAGAGGCATGTTAGCTGCGGGCGGCACGACCACGACCGGGCACGGCATACTGATCAACAGGTCGTGAGCGACCGAACCGAGTAACAGCCCAGCCATCATCCCCCGTCCATGGGTGCCCACCACGACCATTTCAGCGTGCTCAGCCGTGTTGGTGAGGATCAAAGCAGCAGATCCGTGTTCGAGGGTGTCTCGAACCATCACAGTCGGATGCTCGGTGCGGACCCGTTCGACCGCTCCCGCCAGAACTTCAGCGTGTGCCCTGCGTATCTCGTCATAGGGGCTGGCACTAGCGCTCAACCATTCGAGAGCGAGCAAGGTGGGGATGCGCCACGCATGCACGACCGACAGTTCACGCCCGATCCGCTCGGCTTCCCGAGCGGCGAACTCCACGGCAAGGTGCGAGGTTTCGTCGTCATCCACGCCGACGACGACGGAACCGTTATTAGGCATCCAGTCTGTAGGCACGATAACGAGGGGGCAGCTCACTCCGGCTGCGATCTGGTGCCGCAATGTTCCATAGAGGGAGCCCGCGGCCTCGCGCGTACCGATAACCAGCAGATCGGCATCAGAGGCGGAATTCAGCAGCTCCTGGAGCGGCGCGCCTCGTCGTACCGACGTCATCACCTGTACCGTGGGCGCTTCGCGTCTCACCCGGCTCACAGCATTCATCAACATCTGCTCGTAAGCAGGAAGAACCCGGTCCTTCGTAATCGTGGTCGGCACCCTGGCCAGATCGATGACAGTGGTCAGTTCAAGAGATATTTGAATCGTACGAGCACGCTCAATCACCCAGTCGAGCGCAGCGGGACTTCCCGTGCCGCCGTTTAGCGCGAGAACAATTGTCTCGGCCATACCGTTTCCTCTCCTCGATCTTATGGAGAATTAGTGCCCGACTAGGCCTCCAGTGTAACGGACACTGCACGCCAGAACTGAGGCCGGGCCGGACAGGTACCCCTGAAATGGTGCAACAAACGTCGCCCCTTTTCCCTCGCATATGCGAGGCTGTAAGTATGCGCAATGTGATTTTGGTTGGCGTTGATGGCTCATCAAACAGCAATAGAGCACCGGAATGGGCAATGGTCGAGGCTAATATTCGCAATTGGCCACTGCGATTAGTGAGCACGTTCCCCACAACTTTTGTCGCGGATCCCATTGTCGGAGCGAGCTATGCACTAGCCGCAAGACAAGAAGCCCAAACCGTCCTTGACCATGCAACGAAACGTGCAGAAGCTCAAAGCGTTCGCACCGAAACGCATGTTGAGTGCGGCGATGCCACCAAAGTTCTTGTCGACCATTCCGAAACCACCAAACTGGCCGTAGTCGGCAAGCGCGGCAGAGGGGGCTTTGTCGGGCGACTCTTAGGTAGCGTCTCATCAGGCCTGGCAGCCCACTCACATTGTCCAACTGTCGTGATTCCGCAGGGGCCCGACAGCACGGACACCGAAGTGGAAAACGGTCAAGGCACTCGGGATGCCCCAACGAACGTGGCGAGCAGAGCACGACGCACCCAACCTTCTTCGATGCAGTGGACGCAGGAGACCCGCCGCGGACGCAGGAAAGCAGAATTCATAGTCTTTCCTTTACCGGTCAAATCGTGATCGCCGTTGACTCCGGTATGCAGGGCCCAGCCTTATGGGAAGCTGCAGAAATGGCACACATTCACGGCAAACCGCTTGCACTGGTGTCCGTGACAGGTGCAACCATCGGTGACTTGGGTTGGTCGCCGTCCGTGGAAGATTCGGATCCGTACTACTAAGAGGAACTAGCAAACTTGACCCGTGTCGTCACTGCGGTCGCAGCTCGGTACCCCGACGTAAAACTCAGCCAGCATCTCTTCGTGGGAAAGCCAGCAGAAGTTCTTGTTCAAACGACACAAATTGCCGACGTAGTGGTGCTCGGGACCCGGGGCCTCGGCGGATTCCCCGGACTGCTCTTGGGCTCCGTTAGCCAAGCCGTGCTGCACCATGGACGATCGCCGATGATGGTAGTCCCGGGAGCGAATACGCTGAGTTAGCACCGAGCCTGCGAGCGGGCTGCAGCCGCACCGATTTTGTTCAGCGTCAAGTCTTGCAACTCATGGGATACAAGACGTCTTAGCACCGGTCCTCAGTTGACTTATGGTCGTTCCAGTAGGGAACATGCAATGGGGCGATCTTTAATGCAACTTTCTGCCGGAGACATTTGGTGTCTTCTACGCATGCATGAGACTCCTCAAGAGTCATCTTCCGACGGGCATAGACCCTGCGTTTCGACCCCGCACCTCATGTCGTCGGTCGCGACATTATGAACGGCGATCTCGTACCAAACATCGCCCTCGTCCTCATCTTCGTCCTGATCGGCGGGTTTTCGCGGCCACGGAGATGGCGCTCGTCACGCTCCGTGATAGCCAAATTAACGCAATCGCGGCCCGCGGGCGGCGCGGCGAGAAGGTTGCGACTCTGCGCGCAACCCCAATCGGTTCCTCGCAGCCGTACAGATCGGCGTGACCGTAGCCGGGTTTGCATCCGCCGCTTACGGAGCCGCTTCAATCGCCCCATCCGTCGCCCCGTTATTCGTCGCTCTGGGCCTCAATGGAGCGCTCACTGCTACGGTTGCCACGATCACACTCACCCTAGTGATCGCGTATCTGTCCCTGGTGCTCGGTGAGCTCGCCCCCAAGCGTCTCGCGATCCAGCGCAACTCAGCATTCGCCTACGCAGTCGCGCCCGCACTTAATGGGTTTGCGATCGCGATACGCCCGGTTATCTGGCTGCTGTCGAGGTCGACGAACGTGATCGTGCGTCTACTCGGCGGAGACCCACACAAAACCAGTGAGGAAATGACCGAGGAGGAACTGCGAGACATCGTTTCGAGCCATGAGGGGCTACCCGAAGACGAACGGCGGAACCTCGACGACGTGCCCTCTTTGCGGCGCCGCCAGCTCAGCGAGATTATGCGGCCCCGTCCCGAAGTCGCAGCCCTGGACGGCACGGTATCCATTGGCGAGGTCTTCACCGAGGTGCATGACCTGCCGTACTCGCGATATCCGGTAGTCGATCGCACCATCGACGACATTATCGGCTTTGTCCACGTGCGCGACCTCTACGAGATGATCGCAAAGAATCCCGACAAGCAGGCTCGCGAAATCATGCGTCCCATCTTGTACTTCCCAGCGACCGCGCGTGTGCTCCCGACCCTCACGATGATGAGAGCAGAAAAACATCAGATCGCCGTTATCGTCGATGAGTACGGCGGAACCGACGGCATCGTCACCCTCGAGGACCTCGTAGAGGAAGTCGTAGGCGAAATCTTCGACGAATACGACACCGATTCTCCCGCAGGCGACCTCCAGTCAGAGGGAGGGGCACTTGACGGACACCTCAATTTCCAGGACTTTGAAGAGGCGACCGGCGTGCGGTTGCCCGTACGCGCATCCGATACCGTAGCCGGTTTCGTGATCGAACGGCTCGGACGCCTCGCGCGAATCGGTGATGGCGTCCAACTCCACAACATCAGTCTGCAGGTCACGGCGATGGATCGCCGGCGTATTTCGGAACTGCTCATCGTCCCGCGCGCAGAGACGCCGTCACCGCCACCTCAGTAAACCAGTGCGAACACCACGCCGAGCTGATCTACCAGTACTAGATGGTGACGCGATCACCCCACGCACCGGGCGCCAGCAGAAGCGATGACAGGTCGGCCGGCACGAAAGAAACTTGCCGACAGCCACAAGGCCCACTCCGCCGATCTCAATGAGGGCAACGGCAACGGCAACGGCAACGGCACCGGCTGGGGCGACCGTGCTGAGACGCCGCTGCCGATCAAGGCAACCATGTCGACGAAAAGCAAAACCAAATTAGTGGACACCATTCCACTTCACATGGTCACCCGAATGTCTGCCGAGAACGGCGGACCCAAGCCTGACGTGTCTATTAGGACAACGGTCCTGTTTTCGATCCACAGCGCCGCGGAGGCGCAGTCGCTCATATCCGAAATGTGTCAAAACCATGGGCGGTTTTAAATGGTGGAAGCAACACTGAATCTTCCCCTCAACACCGCCATATAAATCCGACAGCTTAACTATCGGCTCTCTGCTTGACTATCACCATGAACGCCTCATTACTTTATCCTTCTGGATACAAAGCCAATTTCCTTGAACTTCCTCTGCCACTGCCGGCTCCTCCCGAAGGAACCCTGATTCGTGAACTGCTCTACACACATTTCACCGTGCTCCTTGACCCCGCGCGGCGCCTCGCGATCGCGACCGGCGTCAACATCGACGGGGATCGCCTCGTTACCGGTGACCGGGCCGACGACTGGCACCTCGAATCGCTTATCCCGGCCTACGAACAAACCGGGGAGGACGTCTACACCAGAAACGACCTCGACCGCGGACATCTCGTCCGGCGCTTGGACCCCGTCTGGGGCGACAAAACGACAGCCCGGCGAGCGAATTACGACACCTTCGCCTACACCAACGCCGCCCCGCAAGCCGGAGCCTTTAACCAATCGAAACAACTCTGGCTCGGCCTCGAGGACCACGTCCTCACCTACGCACGCACCAACGCTAACCGCATCAGCGTCTTCACCGCCCCCGTACTCTCAGCCCAGGACCCGATATACCGCGGCGTGAAGATCCCACAAACGTTCTGGAAAATCGCGGCATGGACAACGACCACGGAAGGCTCCACCGTTCTGCACGCTGCCGGATTCGTTCTCGACCAAAGCCCGCAGTTAGAAAACATCGACCTTGACACGGTCCGCGCTCCAGCCCTCATGTACGGCACTCCCCCACCGCTTGGACCGTACCGCACCTACCAAGTACCCATCGTGGACATCATCGACCTCACCGGGCTCACCCTGACCGCCCTGTCCGAGGCAGACGTCTACGCCCGGGCCCCCGCTATCCGGAAAGACACCGACCGTCGAACGCGCTGGGTCGAACTAGTCGACCCAGCAGGAATCCGCCTCTAAACCGCACCGAATCGTCTATTACCAGCTCAGTCCCCCGCACGGAGGTAGACATAAACGGTTTCGCGGCTGATCCCAAACTCTCGAGCGAGCACAGACTGCGGGACGCCAGCGGCAGCCTTCTCTCGCAGCTCGGCCGCGCGGACCGTCTCGAGTGACGGGGTACGACCACGGTTGTGACTTTTGGCGCTCTGTGGCGGCGTTCTGTGATCGCTATTGGCGTATTGAACTGTATGTCCGCGTCGCTCCGGAGCCGACGTCATCGTCTTGTATGCCATTTGTTTCGACACACGGAGGTTGCGAGACACCTCCCGTATGAGGATTGCAACGGGCGAGCCGGGCGGCGCCTTGGCCTGAGGGTGCCCGCCAGGGGAACCCCGTCCGGGCCCGGTATTTCCACTCCGGTGGTGTCTGTCCTCCGATGACTGTCCAGGCGGTCAGGAGGCGATGGTGAGGGTGACCGGGCCAGCTTCTGACGGACCACCACACTGTTCGCTGCCGCCGACGCGCACCCAGACGAGTGCCACGCCCTTCTCGGCGAGTATGTCTTCGTTTGCGGAAAGCGCTCGGAGAGTCGCGTTCTCCGGCACCTCCATGGTGAGCGCGATCTCCCACGAGTGATCATCGACTTGAGAGGCGAAGTAGGGACTCTCCCAAGCCGACGGACTGGGCGTGTACGTCTCACGATCCTGCGGACGCAGCGTTTCCACCTGCACGGGTTCATCCGTGGCTGGCTCACCGAGTGCAGGAATGGAACACTGATCATCGATGCACATCTGCACCGTACTTACCTCACCGATCGCGCCGTCGAGCGTCACAGCGACCGTGTTGCCCCACCCGATCGCGGGGCAATTGACGTAGCTCGATGTGGAGCAGCCCGCGAGGGCGACGATCGCGATCAGGGCCGCTCCGATACTGACAAGGCCGACGTCCCTGGACTTGGATCCGGCGTTTGCCATGTTCCCCTCATTCCGTTCGTCTCCTTGAGACTAGCTTTGCCGCGCGTCGGATTCTCTAACGGTGACGGCTGACAACGGCAGGAGAGGTGCGATTACCGCGATGCTGGGGGCGCCGGTCGTGGCGCCGGCTCCGGTGAGTGCTCCGATCTGACCCCACGGCAGGTGTCAGCGAGGGACGTCCCAGCTCGCGTCTTGCGAAGTGCGGATGCAGTTTCGCAAGGCGAACCCTCTGCGGGAATTTGGCGCAGTCAGTGAGCTGATAGCCCAGCGGTCCCCACCCAGCACTGCGCCGCTACCACCGAAACAGTGTGGCTAGGACCTGCGCTTCCTGTGCGGTCTCTTCTCCTTCGTGATCGGTCCCTCTTCGGAGGAGGTGGCCGCGAGAACGCCAGCGCTTACCGATGCACTATCTGGTCGTGTTGACGGATGCAACCTGGGTTGACAAAATCAGGTTTAGCAACGTAGGTTGACACTATGGAGTCTTCAGAGATCGCGGCGGTGGCGTCCGACACCAGCGACCCGAGAGTAGGGCTGCGGGCAGTGGCATCACTGCGCCTGCTCGCGGACACCCTAGAACTGCAGCAGGTCGAGGCCGCGCTGCGCGCAGGTATGAAGTGGCAGGACATCGCGGACGCGCTCGGAGTCACGAGGCAGGCCGTCCATAAAAAGCACGCTAAACGAGTCGATCCCACGATCCCCATCCCCAGGAGAAACACATGAGCAAGTTCGTTCGATTCGCCCGGACTAGCCGGTCGCTGTCCCTTGCGGCCATGGAGGAAGTCTCCCGACTCGGGCTTCGCGAAGCGGACATCGAGCACCTGTTCCTCGCCGTCGTCATCAATGAACAATCCGCTGGGCGCTCACTGCGCAGCATGGGCATCGACCTTGATGTCGCCCGTCGCGCCGTCGAAGAACAGCATGAAGCGCAACTGGTTACGCTCGGCATTGACACAACATTCCCCGAGCCCGGACGGATCGTGTTGCACGAGACTCACGGGTATCAGCTGAGCAAGCGTGCATCCGACCTTATCGCCCGCTCCGGCGGCCGAGGCAAGCAAGGCGACGCCGCCGCAGTGCTCCGCGAGCTTGTGCAGGAGCCCAGCGGTTTGATTGCCAGCATCCTTCACCGCCTCGACACGACACCTGACGCTCTGCTCGAACACCTTGACCTGCCCGACGCACCAAGCGAGGAAAGCGCGCCTGCCGGAGCAAAAGTGAAGGGACGGGTTTCCGGGTCTTCAGATTCGTTCGTTCCGGCACCGGTCGAGCAGGTGTGGGAGTTCCTCGCAGACCCCACGCATGTGCCCGAGTGGGAGATTGGTGTCGGCTCCATCGATCACTCCGGCCAGGACGCGACACCGGGCACGGTCTGGCAGGGGCAAGCGCGGACACATCTCCCGGACGGGAAGCCGCTGAAGGTGAAACCGAACTTCCATCGCCGCAGTATCGAAGCCGTCGCGGCCGACCGACCGAATCGGGTCGCGTGGCGCGTAGCGTATCCGGACTCTCCACAAAGCCCTGGACTCCTGACAGAGTTCACGTTGGCAGGCACGACAAGTGGTACCCAAGTCACGATCACGACCTCTTGGCTGCGACGCCGCGGTTGGCGCGGGGTGGTGGGATTGCCTCTGTTTCCGGTCCGAAAGTTTTTGCTGTGGATCACCGCGTTTCAGACGGGCAGTGCGCTTGGTCGAGTATTTCGATGATCGAAGGCACGAATCCCGACCAGATCACATACGGCCACGGCGGCATCCGCAGCCTTATGGAGAACCTCCAGAATGCACTGCGATTCACGACCATCACATGCTTGCAGCACTCCGGCGATCACGTACTCCTGCGGATGAAAGCCGGTCAGGATGAGAGACAAGCCGCGTGCCGCTCGTCGCGTGAGTTGGCCATATCGCCCTTGTTCCCGCGGCACTTCAGCCGCTGAGCGGTGCCCAGCTTCTACCCCGCTCCTGCCCGGCTCAAGAATGACGGCGCGATAGTGGCGCAGCAGAAGCGAAACCAGGATGTCCAGCGTGCAAGGCCTACGACTTGCCAGACGCTGGCCTTGATCAGCAAGAGGGGTTGAATGCCGAATGGTTCGCGTTCGTCATTGCTATCGAGTTCCTGAGTAGCACCAAAGAGAATCGTGGACCACGAGACTCCCTTACGACTATGAGGAGAACAGTATGAAGCGCTTGACTCGGGTTGTCGGCGGAGCCTTGCTCATTGCCCTCTTTCTGGGATGGATCTACATTCGTGACCACACCGCACTCGCCGCGCACCTCCCGGCCGACGAACCGCTCCGATTCGTAGCCCACCTAATTGCCTGGGGCAGCCTTCTCGTCGGAGACTCGCTGATCGCGTCCGCATGGGCAACGAAGACCGAAGTGCAACGCGAGGATTGACGAGGATTCTGCTTTAGCCCCAAAACTGGAGCCTAGGTTCAATGCCGTTTCCCAAGACCCGCTCGACGCCGATCACGGAGGACCAATGCAGCGCATCCTGGCTCAATTCTGGAACTCCTTGGGGGGGGGGGGGCCCAGCCACACAGCTAGCCAGTGGATGTTCACCGCGGCCGGCCACGCGCCGTCTCAGGAAGGGAACCATGAAAGGGACAGTTACGACGTTCCGGTAGCGGCTCGAGGTTAAGGTGTCCGCTCACGAAACGTCATTCGAGACCGATGGCGGTAACTCTGGCAGGTAACGAGTAGTCATCGGAACGCTTCTGTATCCGTGATTCACGCGTGGCAATGGGACACTCATCACATGCCTTCCGACGTAATGACGAGAAACCGCCTGGGAGTGGTGCTTCCGGCGGTGGGCATTGTGGCCGTCGCCTGGCTGGTCTTCTGGATGGCACAAGGATTACCCACGGCGTGCGCTCTCGTGGCCCCGTGCCCAGGCCCTGACGTCAGGGTAATGCCCGCCGTATTCTTCGGCGGGTTGATGCTCGCACCGCTGATAGCGGTGATCCTCATGTCGTTCGTCCGGTCACCAGAGAGTTGGGTCGTCCGACTGTCTTATGCCTTCCTCGTGCTGCTGGCGGTCGTTGGGTACGGAGCAATCAGCTTCAGCGGCGGCTTCAGCGTGACGGGGACCTTCCTGCTTGGCCTTCTCGGAGTCTGTGGGACAGCCGGGCTCGCCTTTGCCGGCACCAGTGCGCTTCGACGCGAGCTGTCGAAGGATGCCCCAGAGGGCGTCCGGTTTCTGAGCCCAGCAATCGCAAAGAGCGTTTTTATCCTCGGCGTCATGGTCTTGGCAGTCGCCTTGATCCTGTCCGCGCGGAGTATCGATTCCGGCGACACGGCTGTTCTGAAGTGCTCAACGCCGAACGACTCACGAACATTCACTCCAGTCTGTCCCTGACCCCTAAAGCGACTCGCGTCAATCCCGCAGGTGGAACCTTGAGTGGGGCGTTCAAAATCCGATCACTCTCGTGTGGGTTCACAGTCGAGGCTCGCTATTTGTCCCACGCAATCGTTAGGGGAAACCCACGCGCGGCTTGCTCCTGGTTGAGGAGCGCTTGGATGAGCTCTCGCTTGCCCGACGTATAGCCCGCCCCGTCGCTGACTGACGCGGCGAGCTGAATTTTGAGCTCCCCGTAGAGATGTCGCGCCGACGCGTCATGCAGCAGCTTGTCGCGAAAGACCCTCTGATTGCAGTGCTCCCAGTCGTCCGAGCGGAATACGTGAAGGATGTGTGTCCGGCCAAGGGCTGTTCCGCGGACGTAGATCGCGTGGTTCTTCGGTCCAGATCGGTGTGGGGAGTACCCAAGGAAGGCGATCGCTGAACCGAGCGAAAACGGGTCAATTCTCGGAGCTGCACGGGCGGCGAGGTCGATGATTGGCTTGGCCGCGAGACCTGGGATCGCGGTGCTCCCTATGTGCTCAATCTCGGTGGCCTGGGAGCCAAGCGCCATCCTAAGTTCTAAGGCGTGCTCCTCGAATAGGCGGGGCCAGTCCCGGTTGTAGGGCTCAACTGTGACCACACCCCAACCCTACTCGGCTGCGGAAGAGTGCCCCTAAGCGGGACCCCCTACGGACACTTCCCTGCGATAGCTGGGCTCCGCATCGCGCTTGTGTGGGAGGTGCCCGCATGACCTGCCCGTTGAGGATTCGCGCTCAGGTGCCTTTACCGCGACAGAGTTACGACCGTTTTGACCGTTTTGACCGTCTCGTAACCCTAGGGATATGAGGCATCTATAGCGGTCAGCGATTGTAGCCCGAAGCCATTTGCTCCAAGTCCTCAAGCCAGGACGTCACTTCTTCGGCGCCTAGTGAGGATTCGAGTAGTTGTCTCGTCATCATCGGAAATGCGTGTTCCGTCAACTTGCTCTTCACCGATCTTGGGTTCAGCGGCTTTCGTGTCGGATCCATTCTGATCTCGGTCGACACGATTAGTGGCACGTCGTCGGCGAACCCAAATGAGACTGCGACGTCTAGGGCTGCTTTGATTACGGCAGGATGCAGATAGTTCTCCATCTCGCGCCGGGTCGTCAGCCTCGCAGACGAACCGTCGCTTCGACCATTGACTTCATCCACGGCGTCTTGGTACTTGGCCACGTCATTGTCGTAGATGTGAAACTCTGGGCGACCAAACCCACGGAGATAGCGTTCTGACACCCACTGCTGGAGAGTTCCACCGCCCAGCGGGACGAACGCGAAGCGCTTGTCCGAACTGAGATCTACGGCGACGGTGCCATCGCTGTTCACAGCTTTGCTGAGGGCCTTCAACGCTACGACATCGTTCGGGCCCTCCACGCAGATCAATACTCGAACCCGGTCGTCAGGAAGAATACCTAAATCGTTCGCGATTGCATCCCATGAACCCTCGTTGGCCGCCTCGATCCGTGGGCCGCTGCCTCTAGTCTTCGAAACGAAGCGGAGACTCTCAGCAGGCAGATGCCCAGCCAGTCCGGGGCTGTGAGTTGTGAGGAGGACCTGGCAGCCGTCGGCTCGGGCCATCGCCTGGAATGATTCGAGAAGAATTTTTTGATTCCGTGGGTGCTGCGAGGTCTCGGGCTCTTCGATTGCATATATGACGCTTCGCTTAGACCCCTCCTCTATTAGTCGCTGAGCCTCCGCTCGGAAAAAGCTCACGAGAACGAGCCGCCTGACACCACTGCCACGTTTGTTGAGTGGGATTCCATCGCTGCCCTCCAGCGCCACACTGAATAGGGAGGCCCAGCGCGGATCGCTTTTGAACGTAGGAACTAAGCCGTCGGCAAGTTCTGGATCCAGCTCTCCGAGAGCATCGTGCGTCCTGGAAGCAAGCTCTGTAGCTCGGATTCGAACTGCCTCAACAACCCCCGTAAGGGCTATTTGGACTTCCGTTTCGGCTAGAGCCGCGGCGATCGCAAGTTTCATTGGATCTTGCACCTCGCTGTCCGAGTCTCTGCTGGCCCGGTCCGACTGGAAGAGAGCGAAGTGGGGCAGCATCGGAGCGATTCTTTCCCATATCCGCTTCGAGTCTTCTTTTGCCACCGGAACTTCCTGCTCTGCCAAGCAGAGGTCGGGTACGGACGCCCATAGCGTTTGACGCATCGCAGGGTTGTTTGACT
Organism: Cryobacterium melibiosiphilum; assembly: GCF_003602235.1. Classification (GTDB taxonomy): domain Bacteria; phylum Actinomycetota; class Actinomycetes; order Actinomycetales; family Microbacteriaceae; genus Cryobacterium; species Cryobacterium melibiosiphilum. The sequence goes on along the minus strand of NZ_QZVS01000056.1, from coordinate 1,913 downwards.
TGTTCACCGAAGCAATTTCTTCGGAACTCAGAAACTTAGCGAGACGGGTCTTCAAGGCAGTGTTCGCCAGGAGGAGAAGGTCAGACAGACCGTCTACTGACGGGTGATGACAGAGAACGAAAACTTCTTCTTTGGGTTTGGCCCCGGAACAATCCCACCTTTTCTTCACTGTCAGTCTTCCATCCTCCGTCAGGAGATGCTCGGAAGAGAGGGAGGTCTCGGCCTGGGCGTCTAGGACAAGTCCAACCGGCAGGTCACTGAACGTGCAGGTGACTTCGAACTCACGTAGCCCCGAGGCGACGTTGGCGTCTCCCAAATCGGGTTTGACGAGCTCGCTGCCGAAGAAGATTGCCAGGGCCTCGAGGATCGTCGACTTGCCGACGTCGTTCTTGCCGACGATTGTCGTGAGCCCTCCAACCGCGATTTCTTGTTCATCGGCGTACCCCCGAAAATTCTTCACTGTGACCGCGTCTAATTTCATATCTCCCCCTGTGAAGCGCCTGGCTCTAACGGATGCTGTGTCAGCATCCGCTCGACTGTGTCCTACACACAGAGTGTCCTATATCCCATGTGTCTTGAAACACATTTGTTTCGACACACGGAGGTTACGAGACACCTCCCGTATGAGGATTGTAACGGGCGAGCCGCGCGGCGCCTTGGTCTGAGGGTGCCCGCCAGGGGAAGGGTCTGCGGACAGATTGTCGGCAGGGCAAGCGCGTTGCAGCGTGACGTTTACACGGTGACGCTTTGCAAGTAGGTGTTTCGCTTCTCGATAACTTTGCGCATGTATCTGGCGAGTACAAGGTGCTCGACAATTTGGCCAAGGACTCCCAGAGGCGCAGCAAACGAAACCCGATCAATCATGATGGTGCCGGTGCCGTGCGGGCGAAACACGTGCTCGTGCTTGAAGAAACCAAACGGGCCGCGAGTCTGTTCATCGGTGAAGCTATGCGGCAGGCTCATCGCCGTAATCCGGCTCGTCATGCGTAGGGGCAATCCAAAATGCCATGCGCGCCAGGTGACGTCCTCATCCAAGCCGATAAGTCCGCTTCGGACACCACCAACGGCCGTCTCCCGAGACTTGGACATCGAATCTATGTGAGCCGTGATGTCTCGCGAAAGATTGAAGAGTCGCTCCGGGGCAAGAACCGACTCGGTTCTGCATTCAAACGAGACCGCCATGGAGCACAATCTACCAGCGCATCGCTGACCGACGCGTTTGGGTCGTTTAGCGCGTTGGGATGCTGGCGTGGGCGCGAAGGAAAGGCTCTCTACGACGATGGAGAGAACGAACTCCAGCTCTGTTCGTTGTTGCGCCCTCGTGGCGGGCTAGCAAACACATGAAAGTTGGTGCGAGCGATCACTACTGGTGCAGGGTCTCGGCTGGAATTTTCACCCTCTCCGCTATCGGCAGTATCAACGGAGCAACTGAAACGGTGAGCTGATGGCTTTAATCTGAGACTGAACCAAGACACGCCATTGTTTGTCCATGCCTCGGTCGGGCTATTCGTCTACGACCGCTCGCTCAACACGATCTACCGGTCCCACGGTAACGTCGCCGCAAGGGGAACCCCCTATGGGACGAACAATTGCGGTTCAGCCCTTAGATCCGGCGTGCGGGATAAGTCAGAACAGGACGCGCACATAACTATGGATCTATCGCTAAGCATTGGTATAGTTATTCCATGGTCACGTTTGACGAAAAGTTACCCTGGGCGCCAATCGGTTACGAGGAACGGCCCTGGCGCAGCGTCCAAGACGACTATGGCTCACGAACGCAGAAGCGTCTGGCATCCGGACCGTACTTGGCATCGGTGCCCGCATTCATTGCCGATCTCGATATCCCGCTGAGCAGCGAACTCCACGCGGTGACCGAAGAGGCCGCCAGTGAGCTTGCCCGCTTCGATGCCGAA
>NZ_QZVS01000065.1 GCF_003602235.1 Cryobacterium melibiosiphilum | reverse complement strand
GCGAGCACGTAAAGACGTTCGTCAGCATCCTCGTTGGCGTCATGATCATCGGCGCAGCAACGGCATTGGTCGGATTCATCTCCGGCTCCTAGCCACCCCCCCAACGCGCGAAGGAGCAACGCATGACGAACACCGAACAGAGAAGCCCGCTCTCACGACCGGGATTCGTCGCAGCCGCCATCGTCGTCGGGATCATCGCCCTCGCCTCGATCATCGTCCTCGTGACCTCTCTCACCCGCGGCTCGGACGATAACAACGCGCAGCCAACAGAAGACCCATCAACGTCGTCGACGCCCGGTGCGGAGGCTTCCGACGAAAGCGTGTGCGGCCTATCGGGGTTGGAGACAGAGAGTGCACTGACGGCGGCACCAACCAACGAATGGGAACTCGTTGGCTCCGTCGCCGCACCGACCGATCCGGAGGGTTCAGGACCGGGGGCCACCTCGGATCAATTTCGAACGTGCTTTGCGCATACAGCGGAGGGTGCCCTCTTCGCAGCAGTGAATTCGGTAGCCGCTAGTACCGACTCACGAAACTCATCTCGCATGTGGGAATTGTTGGCTGATGGACCGGCCAAAGACACGGTCAAAGCCGCGGGTGAACAACCAACATCGACAGGCAACACGCGCCTTCAAGTTGCTGGCTTCAAAGTAAACAACTACTCAGCCGACGAGGCGACCATCGACGTTGCCTACACGATTACCTCAGAGGGCGGAGCCCTCGTGAGCTATCCAACAGTCCTCCGTTGGGAAGCTGGCGATTGGAAGGTCGTCGTCACGGAAACCGGGGCACCCATCGCGCCCGGCCCTCTGTCCAACCTTGGCGGCTATATTCCTTGGTCCGGTGTCTAACGTGGCTGCAACAGAAACTGATTGCTCAAACCCGGCCTTCGCCATTCTCAATGCCGCTGAATGCGCGCGGCAGGGCATTGGTGATGTCGTCGCGAATGCGTCGAACGATGCAGTTCAGGAGTTAGCCAACAGCGTTCTAGAAGGTTTCGGGAAGGCTCTGGCGAGCATTGGGACGATGTGGGTCGCCGTGCCGACCCCGGTCCTCACCGCCGGAGACGGTACGACTCGACTTCCTACGAATAACCCCGGCTCGGATGAGTTCGCGACAATCCTCGGATACGTGACCTTCATCGGTCTCACCCTCGCGGTTCTGTCGATTATCGCCCTGGGCGCGATGATCGCTCTTCGGAGCCGACGCGGTGAGGGGTTTCGTCATGTGGGCACCCTCGGAGTGATCTTCATAGCGATCTTGCTCATCTCCGGTGCGTCCGCGCTCGTGGGTGGGCTCTTGGGCGCGGTCGCTCCCGAGGGTTCGTCATCGACCGTCGGATTCTTGCAGAACTCGCTCTGGTACTACGTCGGCGGCCTCGCGGTCCTCTCCGTCATCATCGGCGGGATTCGAATGGCGTGGGAACAGCGTGCACAGCCGGGAAAGGAACTGCTTCAGTCGCTCATTACTCTCATCGTGGTTTCGGGAACTGGGCTTGCAATCATCACTCTCGCGACCACTGCCGCGGATGCGTTCTCGATTTGGATTCTCAACGGAGCTACGGACTGTGATGTGTCCGCGGCCGGGGAGTCCAATTGCTTTGGGACCAATGTTGCGGCGATGGTCGCCATTACAGCCAGCTCGCCGATCGGGCTGATCGGGGTTCTCATCCTGGGATCGATAGCTCTCCTGATGACCTATGTACAGGTTGCACTCATGGTCGTGCGTGGCGGGCTGCTGGTCATCCTGGCCGGCGTGTTACCGCTGACGGCGAGCTTTACGAACACTCAGATGGGCAAACAGTGGTTCGGGAAGGTGATCGGCTGGACGATTGCCTTCATTCTGTACAAGCCCGCTGCGGCACTGATCTATGCCGCTGCGTTCAGCCTTACCGGCACGGACGCGTTCAAGGACGATGGCGGAGGTATCTGGACGATCCTCACCGGACTTGCGCTGATGCTCATGGCCTTGATCGCATTGCCGGCTCTACTCAAGTTCGTGGCTCCGATGACGGGAGCTGTCGCAGGAGGTGGAGCCGCGGGCATGGCGATGGCCGGCGCCGCTGGCGCAATCGGCGGGGACCTGGCTAGCGGTGCGATTAAGCGAATGAGCAGTTCCTCTTCGACGCCAACGGGCGGCGGAGGCGGCGGAGGCGAAGCCCCGACCGGTTCAAGCGCCCCCGGTGGCGGCAAGCCATCGCCGTCAACCCCGACGCCCTCTGGCGCAGGGGGAAGCTCTGCGGCTGGTGCAGGAGCAGCCGGAGCAGGAGCAGCGGGCGGTGCCGCTGCAGCTGGTGGTGGGGCTGCAGCTGGTGGTGGGGCTGCAGCTGGTGGCGCGGCCGCCGCCGGGCCCGCTGCACCCATTGTGATGGGCGCAAAGATGGCGGGCGACGCAGCCAAGGGGGCCGAAGTCGCTGCCAAGAGTGCCGTGCAGTCGGCGGCCGATGACTCAACCGGACCTAGCGGTTCCTAAGCAGGAGGTTCTCGATGACAACGCACAGCGCACCGCGCAGCTACGGCAACTGGACAAAACCAAAGACCGCTGGCCTTCTGGGCTTGGGGTCAATCGGCACGGCGGTTCTGTTCGTTGGTGCCGGATTCAGCGTCATCGTGACGATGGCCTCAAACATTCTCAACGGCGTCGTCACAGCGCTCATTTTCGGCGCTTTTCTGCTGACGGTCGCCGTGAAAGACAAGCACGGTCAAAGCCTGCTCATGCGGGCCACCACCCGGGTCGGGTGGATGGTAACCAAGAGCACGGGGACGCACATCTACCGGTCGGGGCCGCTGGGCCGGGCCGAGTGGGGCACAGCGCAACTGCCGGGCCTGGCCGCAGGCTCAAGACTGACAGAGTGGCACGATAGCTATAATCGCCCGTTTGCCTTGTTGCAGATCCCGACTACGTCGGACTACACCGTCGTTATTGAGACGGAGCCCGATGGTGCAGCGCTCGTTGACCGCGAACAGGTCGACGTGTGGGTTGCCGAGTGGGGCATGTGGCTCGCAGGCCTCGGCGATGAACCCGGTATCGAGGCCGTGTCTGTGACGATTGAGACAGCGCCCGATACGGGTACGCGGCTCCGCCGCGAGGTGAACAGTCGCATTGATCCAGAGGCCGCAGACTTCGCCAAGAACATTCTCCACGACTTGGTGAAGCAGTACCCCGCCGGTTCTGCGACTATCAAAGCTTTCGTGGCGATCACCTTCAACGCCGCTGCCCGCGTCGGAGGCAAGAAGCGCACGCCGGATGAAATGGGCCGCGAGCTGGCATCGCGCCTGCCCGGTCTCACGCAAAGCCTGTCCTCAACGGGGGCGGGGGCAACGCGCCCCCTGAGTGCCCAGGAGCTCTGTGAAGTCATCCGCGTCGCCTACGACCCGGCTGCAGCTCGTCTCATCGATGACGCGAACGCGGCCGGTGAGCCGCCGGAGCTCTACTGGCCGGAGGTCGGCCCCACCGCCCATCAGGCGAACTGGGACACCTACCGGCACGATTCAGCGTTGTCGGTGACATGGATGATGAGCGGTGCCCCGCGCGGCAACGTCCCCTCAAGCATTCTGGCGCGCTTGTTGGCGCCGCACCGAGACGTCGCACGGAAGCGTGTCACATTGCTCTACCGACCAATTGATGCGGCCAAGGCCGCGGCGATCGTCGAGGCAGACGTACGCGCCTCAACATTCAATTTACAGTCCTCGAACAAGCCCACAGCACGGAGCATGACCGCGACACGGGCTGCTCTCGCCACGGCGCAGGAGGAAGCATCGGGCGCTGGCTTGGTCAACTTCGGGATGCTCGTCACCGCCACGGTGACAGGCGCCGCCCATGAGGCCGACGCGAAGGCCGCGATCGATAACCTCTCTGCGACGGCCCGGCTGCGGCTCCGTATCGTGCACGGTTCTCAGGATTCCGCGTTCGCGGCCGCGCTGCCGCTCGGCCTGGTCCTGCCCAAGCATGTGCGCATTCCATCTGAGATTAGGGAGCAGCTCTAATGCCCGCCATCGATTCCAACCGGCGCAAGACGCCGAAGGTGAAGCCGCCCGAGCGGGCCAAAGCGAAACAGAAGAAGCCAGACACCGTGAAGAAGCCCCAGGTCCGTCGTCCCGGTCCCCGAGGATGGTTGGGTCGAGGTCGCGGCGAGTCCAGCGTCATCCAGCCGGCAGATGAATGGCGCGGAACGACCGTTCAGGTGTGCGGCATGCATCCCTTTTCGGTCGGAACAGGAACCCCGATGGTCGGCGTCCCGATCGGCCTCCAAATCTTCACCGGAGCGACCGTGTGCGCCGACCCCATTTCCTGGTTCCAAGACGCAGGTCTCATATCGAACCCCTCAGTGTTCGTGCTGGGACTGCCGGGCCTGGGCAAGTCAACGCTCATCAGGCGGATGGCGGCCGGCGGCGCCGGATTCGGAAACCTGCCGTTGGTGCTCGGCGATCTGAAGCCCGACTACGTCGACATGATTCGTGCCCTGGGCGGGCAAGTCATCACCCTCGGCCGTGGCCGTGGGCATCTGAACGTCCTCGATCCCGGCGAGGCAACAGCGGCCGCTGAACGGTTGCGCCTCGCCGGTAAGGAGAAGGAGCGCCAAATGGTGCTCGCGGACGCTCACGGCCGCCGGCAAACGATGGTGTCGGCCCTGCTCACGATCCTCCGCAAAGACCCACCCTCCGCTCGCGAAGAATCCATCATCGACCGTGCCCTCACCGTGCTCGACGAGCGCAACGAGGGAGTCCCGGTATTGGGCGACTTGCTGCGCGTGATTCAGGAAGCACCCGCGGAAGTGCGCGCGGTGGCCCTGGACCGTGGCGACCTCGAGCGGTACAAGAAGATCACGGAGGAGCTCGAAGCCTCACTCATCAGCCTCACATCGGGTGGACGGTTGGGCGAGACCTTCGCCCACCCCACCGACGTTCCCATGATGAGGGACCGCCCTGTGGTGTACGACGTGTCCTCGATCGATGACTCCGACACCGACATGCAGGCCGCGATCCTGCTCGCCTGCTGGTCCGCGGGCTTTGGCACTGTCAACATCGCCAATACTCTGGCTGACGCCGGTCTCGAGCCCCGCCGTCACTACCTAGTCGTGCTCGACGAGCTCTGGCGGGCACTGCGCGCTGGAGCGGGCATGGTCGACCGCGTCGACGCCCTCACCCGGCTCAACCGTCAACGCGGCGTGGGCCTGGCAATGATTTCGCACACGATGAGCGACCTGCTCTCCCTGCCGAGCGAGTCCGACCGGATGAAGGCACGCGGATTCGTCGAACGGTCCGGCATGGTCATCGCTGGCGGTCTCCCGGGCGCGGAAATGCCCATGCTCACCAGCGCGGTTCCGCTCTCACGCGCCGAACAGGAACTGCTCACCTCCTGGCAGGCTCCCGGCACATGGGATACCGGCTTGGGACGCGAATCTGACCCGCCCGGCCGGGGGAAATTCCTCATCAAGGTCGGAGGCCATCCTGGCATCCCGGTCAAGGTCGAGCTGATCGAATCGGAGCGTGCGATCAACGACACCAACAAGCTCTGGCATCCAGCTTCCTCGTTCCCCGAACCCGACGAGTCGAACCCAATTATTGGACGTGGTAACGCCGACGACGACGGGCGTGAGGTCGACGCCGAAGGTACAGCAGCCGACGAGGACAGTGCAGCATGAGTGCATCGAACAGGCGAAACCAAAATGGTCTTGACGGGCAAACGATCATGCTGATCGTTTGCCTCACGCTCGCGGGCGTGGCTTTGGGCGCTGTCTGGGCGGCCGTGACATGGGGTTCACACATAGACAGGGTCAACCCCGATCTGACCGGTGACCCGTTCGGCCTGTTTTTCGGCGTTCTGCAAGGCTCCGTCGCCTGGCCAGCATCTGGGACATGGATTCTCGCCGCCACGCTCATCCTGGCCCTCGTCCTCGGACTCGCCGTCGCCGTGTCCGTCTCGCGAGCGCGGCGGCGTCGAAGCAATGTCGACGGAGCAGCAACCTACATGGGCAAGGGCCGCGATCTTCGCGCTCTCTCAGCTACCGGCGCGAAAGCGACCGCGCACCGCCTCGGCGTCACCGACTGGCTCGGCGTCCCCATCGGCATCACCGTTGCGGGACGTCAGAAGCTCTACGGCTCCCCGGAAGACATGCATGTGGATATTTGGGGGCCCCGCACCGGCAAATCGACGAGCCGTGCAATCCCGGCGATCCTGTCTGCGCCAGGCGCAGTCCTCACCACGTCGAATAAGCGAGACGTTCTCGATGCCACGCGTGATGTGCGAGCCGTAGCCGGCGGCCGCGTCTGGGCGTTCGACCCACAACGCATCGCCCTCGAAGAACCAACGTGGTGGTGGAACCCACTGAGCTACGTCACCGATGACGTGAAGGCCGCGAAGCTCGCCGAACACTTCGCTACCGGTTCTCGCGCCGGCGACTCTCGCGCGGACCCATATTTCGACAACGCGGGCCAAGACCTCCTGGCCGGCTTCCTCCTCGCCGCCGCCGTCGCTGGCCTACCTATTACCAAGGTGTTCACCTGGACCACAACGCCCGGCGATGAGGCTCCGGTCGACATTCTGCGCGCTCACGGATACGACCAGATGGCCGACGCCGTCGACGGCCAAGTGAACGGCGAGCCGCGTCGTCGCGACAGCGTCTATGGGACGGCCGCGCAGATGGCGTCCTGCTTGAAGGTCCGCGCCATTGGGCAGTGGGTGACGCCTCTGGGCGGCAACCTGGCGGGGGATTCCCGGCCGCAGTTTGACCCACACGCCTTCGTGCGCAGCAACGACACCCTCTACAGCCTCTCCAAGGAAGGCAAGGGAACCGCCGGCCCCTGGTCACCGCTCTCACCGCGGCCACTGTCGAAGCGGCAGAAGAACTGGCCACAACCCAGCCCGGCGGGCGTCTGGCCGTTCCCTTGCTCGGTGTTCTGGACGAAGCAGCCAACGTGTGCCGTTGGCATGGCCTCCCTGACTTGTACTCTCACTACGGCTCAAGGGGCATCGTCCTCATGACCATTCTGCAGTCGTGGTCGCAGGGTGTTGAAGTATGGGGCAGAGACGGGATGCGCAAGCTCTGGTCAGCCTCCAACATCGCCGTCTACGGCGGCGGCGTTAAGGAACCGGAATTCTTGAACGAGCTCTCCCAAATGGTCGGCGACTACGACAAACACACCACCTCAACCAGTGTCGGCCGAGGAAACCGGTCAACATCTCACCAAGTGCAGCGCGAGCGCACCTTGGACGTCGCTGATCTCGGAGCTCTACCCCGCGGCCGCGCCGTCGTGTTCGCTTCCGGTGCACCCGCAACACTGATCGAAACGGTGCCGTGGATGCGCGGTTCACAAGCTGATGCTGTGCGCGCGTCCATCGCCGCACACGACCCGTCACGCCGCGCGGAGCCGGTCGACGAGCCCCCAGTACTGGCAAACGGCACGCAAGCCGGGTCGAATGAGGCTCCGAAACAGGAGGATGACCTGTGAGCGAGTTCGACGCACTCCGTGACGATGACGACGACGACACGGAAGCTTCAGAAGAGGCCGTGCCGCAGCTGTTCTACGGATCGTCGGACGAGTTCATGCGTGACCGACTCCGACACATGTACTCCCGCCGCGTCGGCCCCGGCAACGCCAGCTTCCGCTGGGCGGCAAACTGGTGGAACTACCCCGAAGCTCTCGCCCGCATCGACGCCCTCTGGCGAGCATGGGAACACCTCAGACTCGACGGTGCCACAGGATCAAGCACCTGGTGGATCGAACACGCGGACCACCACATGCCGATCCTGATGAGCACAGAAGGACCGTTCGCAAAGTCAGAGGACACGAACAAGCCCGGCGAACCTCTGCCCTACAAGGCGCCACCGGAAGGGCTATTCCCCGATATGCGCGAACCGTCCTAGCTACTCTGATCGGGAGAAGATACTGGTCACGTTCAGATTTGAGCCCGCAATGGCCGACGGAAGTGCAGCTGGCGCACGGAATTGTCCATCGACTAGCGGAGCCAGGAAACGGGCGGGCCACGAATTGATTTTTCGTCGAAGGGTTTCAATGTTGATGTTTTTGTCGTAGGCCCGTTCGATCAGACGCGTTATTAGTAGAGGTTTCTCGACTTCACGTCTGTCGAAACCTGGCTCCTGCTCGCGCCACGTCTTGCCAGAGGGATACTGCCGTCGGGTCGAGAGCTGTTTATACAGGCTCCGTCGGCGTTCCGGCGTTATAAGGCCCAAGCGATGACCCTGTTCAATCAGCGCGCTGATTGATACACCCCATCTCAGTTTGAGAGGCAGCAAGGACTCCAACGTCGCGTGGGCAGGCCATTCATTTTTGAGGCTGTCGCCTGGCATAAGAAATTCACCAGCAAAAGCGAATGCCGCTTCCTCGGCATCCTCTGGCTTCGCGTATCTATGCAGGACGAGATGCCCCACTTCGTGCGCGAGCGACATCCGAGTGCGCTCCCAAGAATCGATGTCGCGCACCAAAACAACTGGCCGCTGGCGGGCTTCTCCGACCCAAAGAGAAACGGCGTCATGACGAGCGGTCGCCTCTGCCGCGAATTCTGCCGAAAAGATGAAGACGCCGGCCCGTTCAAGGACTCTCATGAGCTGCGCTATTGGAGAATCCGGGCGGATGCCCAGTGCCTCTCTGGCAAGATGCGCAGCTTCATCCGGGGGGAGATCTGATGGCGTTTGCGGAAGGGAGAGCTTGACTAATTCCCCTGTCTCAAGGAGAACTCCGTGGAGAAGATCTCCGCAAAGGCGTGCCCAGGCAGCGACTTCATCTTCCTGCGTCTTGGTCATAGATTTCTTGGCGCGGAAGCAGAGTGCGCTTCGCTCAACTACCGTCACCGGAGGCGATGAGAAGTAGTCTTCATCGAATCCGAGTACGTCGCTAAGTTTCGCTAATTCATCGACATCGATCGGGCTGAACGCCTCTGAAGATTCCAGCCGTGAATAACGGGTAACTCCCATTCCGATACGTGTGGCGACATCGCCTGCTTTGAGGCCTTCAAGAATGCGGGCGTCCTTGACGCGGGCGCCGTAGACCCGCGGCCGCTCATACTGCGGTGGCATCTCCAAACTCGTCAGTGTCAACATCTGAACCTTCTCCTACGTACGATTCACCCTCGCCGCGTTCCGGGAAGATGTCATCCAAATTGTCATGCTCGTTTGTGGTCTCGGGGTCGATATCCGAAGACGGGGCTAGAGCTACGCGATCGAATTCAATTTCGTCGATGACCTCGCACCCGTGGAGGAAGAAGTCTTCCTTCGCGGTGTTGGTTTCGACAAGCGTGAACCTGGCGAGACCAGTGAAGTTGCTGGAGTAAAAAAGACAAGCTCTGCCCGTGTTGCGAGGGAAGAGGCCGTCGTCGCCGAGGCTGAAGTCCTCGCTGAACATTGTTTTGGGCCGGTGGGTAAGTCCGATTAGCCCCAAACGTCCAGAAATACGAACCGACAGGCTGTCCGATTGGCCACCAGTGACCGTAATGCCGAGTTTCTCAAGCTCCGTGAGTCCTTCGACGTCCATGAGAATGGCCTCACGAACACCACCGTGGAAGACAGCGGGGTTCCGCCGACCGCCTCGGGTCGATTGACGTTCACTTATCGCCCTTTGGATAGCCTTGTCAGTAATGCCGGCGAGTACCTCAAATGCTCGAGGGACAAGGTTCGCAATTTCTTCAAGGGACGTCAACTTGTTGGGCATGGTGTAAATTTACACTCAAATGTCACCTCACGCGATACGACACGCCGGGCTCATCGAGAGAGTCCACCGCGGTCCCGCTGCTGCACGCTGCTCTTTCCGCTGCGGCGTGGTTTGGCCGCCTTGCCCGACTGGGACATAACTGCCTCGCGCGGGTGCTTGGCGTTTTCACCATCTGCGAGGATTCGCGCGTTGATCGTCTTCTGGTCGGCCTTGCCTTCAAGGCTCGCGGCGAATCGCTCGCGCCGCTCTGAGCTGTCGTATTCCAGTTCCCCCGAACCGCGCTCGACGCGCGCCTGGTCGGTGGCTTCGGAGGCCTGCTTGCGCTCTTCGTCGCGAGTGTTGAGGTCGGTACTGTCGATTCCCTCGAGGTCGCTGGTATTCCAGTCGCGGTCGGCCGCTTCCTTAGCCTCACGTTCGTGACGGTCGGCGTTGGCGAAGAGGAGCTGGCTTGCGGTGAGGTCGTCGCCAGCTCGCTGCCGTTCGGTTGCGGCATCGGCACGGTCGCGCTCTGCGTCTCGCAGTGCCGCTGCGACGGCAGCGGGGTCCGCTCCGGGGGCGTCGATGTCGATGCCGTAGCGTTCCTGCACCTCGTGCTTGATGGTGTCACCGGCGTCACGGGCAACGTCGTCGAAATCGCGCCAGGCCGTGGCGGTCTCGTGCACACCGGCGATATCATCGGGGGTGGCTTGGTTCCACCATTCGGGTTGATCGACGGGTGCGAGGCTGGCTCGGGCGGCTCCACGCTCAGCCTCGAACCGGGCTTCCAACTCGCGCGCTTCCTGACTTGCGCCAGCTTCACGCTGTCGCGCCAGCTGCTCGCGCAGCCTAGCGATGCGTTCACCAAACTGCGACGCAATAGTGAGTGCGATGCGCAGCGAATCGTCGAACGTCTCGCCAACACCGTCAGTTTCTTCGGCCATGATCTTCCTCCGTCTAGTCTCTGCCCAGACCGTCACGCTCACGCGGAGTAGCTGGGGTCTTGCGCTTGGTGGGTTGCAGCTTGTTCGGCACCGGAGAACCGGTTCCCGGCGCCGCGAGCCCGTCGGTAGCTCGTCGCATGACGTCATGGACGTCAGCTGGCGTGCGTGAGTCCGGCTGTGCAGATTTGCTGGGCACCGCTGGCAGGCGATCGGTGACCGCGGCGAACTGGTTGCGCAGCATCATCGTGACTTGCTCGGCCCGGCGGGCATCACCGACCGCGCTGTGCATGTCAAGAATCGCCACCAAGACACGACCCAGCTGCCGGAGCATGATCGCCTCGGCCATCGTTCCCTGACCACCGCTGGCCGCCTGCATGAGAATCATGGCGGCGTTCGACGCTGATCCCAGCTGGGCCGGTTTCGGCCGTGATTGGTAGGCCCGAAGGTGCGCCGAGCGGGCCAGCTCCCGGGATGTCTGCGCGAGCGGTCCTGGTGTCGCCTCGACGCGCTGCGACCACGCGGCGAAAGCGCCGGCCGTCTCGCGGGCAACATGCGCCCACGTGGCTCGATCGGTCAGGGGAACGTCGCGGAGATGCTTGCGCAGCTGCCCGATCTCGTCGCTGTACAGCGACCACATCTCCGGAGTCGGCGTGCTCTCTTCCCGGCCCGGTGCGACAGGTCGGTACTCCCACGGGTTCTTAGCCGTGGCCCGCCATTCATCCACAGCTCCTTGTGCCGTCTGGGGGCTATCTGGCCACCCTTCCCGAAGCCTGGGCAAGGTGAGGTCACGGGCCAGCCGGCCACCCCCGTACCAAATCGGCTTCTCCCCAGTCAACGGCCGCACCGCTATCGAGTAGCCGGCAACAACGTCATCGCGACCGGCGGCGTAGCGCGGCCGAATGAGCACACCGCCACGGCGCAACCGGCGAACAAATTCGCCCTCGTCAACCGAAGCGGTCGCAGCGGCCCGCACGGTGCGCTCCATCTTGTGAGCGTCAACCTCCGCGGCACTCGAACGCGCGGCACGCTCACGCTCGGCGGGCTTGACGCCGCGCTCTCCGAGGCCCTGTCCGCGACTCTCCAACTGCTCAAGCCCATAGTCGCGCTCGAGGTCGCGGCACACGTCCTGGGCACGCGTGAAGTCGTTGTGAGTCGTCGCTTTGGTACCGTCCTCACGCACCAACGACACAGCCAAGTGGATGTGATCGTTCCCGTTCGTGGAAAGTCCGTGGCGCACCGCGACCCATCGGCACGCGGCTTTACCGCTGCTCTCGGTAAACCCCATCCGATCTGCGAAGTCCTGCGCGATCAATCCCCACTTCTCATCCGACAGCTGACCCTCTTCGGCACGCAAGGACAGCGAGCAATGCCACACGTCACCGGCAACGCGCTTACTCGTCACCTCGCCCGTAACCGGGTCGGAATCCTTCACCATTCGGAGCACCTCAACGTCGAACGCACGACGTGGAGCGTCCAGGCTGCGCGCAATCGCCAGGGCTGTATTGGTGTCCAACACGCTGTAACCGTGCTGTGCCATGATCGCGGAGTCGCCGGCGACGAGGTGCTGTTCCTCATGTTCGTTGTGCCGACCACCCCCGGCCAAGTACACCATCAGGCCGCCCATCTGGCCGCCCCGTCGAATGTTCGGCATCATGAGTCAGCCAGCCTGTCGATGACGTCCTCGACCTTGACCGCGAGGGCCCGATACTCAGCCACAACGGCAGCAGCAGCACCGGGGAACTGACCCTCCGTATTGGCGAACTTTGCCAGCTGATTGACGTTGTTCGAGACGTTCGCCATCAACCTGGTCACGACGAACAACTCCGCAATCGCACTCTTACGATCCGTTGTCGTCTCAATGTTCGCGTTCATCGCGGACTCAAACAACAACCGCGGCACCGTCACATCAGCGACCACCGCGCGAGCACGCAACTGAGCATCTTCCTCAGCGGTGACGTAGACCCGGTAACTCTTCTCTCGCCCGCCATCAACATTGGCGCGGCGCCGGCGCCCGAACAAGCGACGCTCGTTCTTCTCCGTCAACGTGTTCGCCTCCCCCTGGCCCAGCGCAGCGACCCCGAAAATCGGGGACATACGTCAAGTATGCCAATTCCGGCGCGCGGCGTCCAGAATTTGAAGCCATTTACCACCGGTAAATGTATAGCTTGCTCCAAATCGGCACCGCCGATATGGCACGTTTCCACCCTCGTGAAGCGTGTGCCAAGCCTGTACTCTGGGGAACATGAGCGACGCGAATGTGAAACCAGAAGATGCAGCCACTCGAGCGCGGGCAATCATCGAAGCGAACGTGGACGCCCGCGTCGAAGCGGTACGAGTACTCGCGGATGCCGGCAACGAATACGGCGCGGCAGACCAGCAACTAAAGTTAGCGACCCTCGCTCACGAACACGCGTGGACGGCCGCCCTGGCCTCCGGATGGAGCGAAAAGGACCTACGTGCTACAGGCGTCAAAGCACCCGGCCAGTCCGCGCCGAAGGCACGCAAACGACGCACCACTGTCCCACCCAAGACCACAACCACTGAGGCGTAGCCTCCGGCCCTATACCTGTAACGAACAAGCCCCGTCGAGCACAGCTCGACGGGGCTTCTTCGTGCAACTCCGTTGCCTTTTGGGCTGTTTATCGTACGCATCATTCCTCTCTTGGCAAGGGCTTTCGCGGCATATCCTCACTCGCTGCGCTCCCTCCGGTATTCCACGGTCCCTGGCCAATTCACCCCTGACGCTGTAAATCGGCGTGCGCCAAAAGGCAATGGGGTTATAGAGAGGACCACACCATGAATGAACCGCTAACCGTGTACACGCTGCCGAACTGCATGCAATGCACGATGACCACCCGAGCCCTCGACGCCGCCGCCCTGCCGTACACCGTGATCGACCTCACAACAGACGCGCGAGCCGCCGACCTGATGCAACAGTTCGGCTACACCTCAGCGCCCGTCGTCATCGCCCGCGTGGTGTCCTGGTCCGGCTTCCGGCCCGACTGGGTCGCGAAGATAGCCGCCCTGCGCGACCACCCCTCCCTCACCGGCGAGTAGGCGCCCTGCAATGGAATTCAGCACCCTGCAGACGACCCTGCCCGTCAGCGACTTGGAACACGCGGCGCGCGCACGAAAAGTTGCCGAACGCCTCGACGACCTTCGCGCCTACGGCCGCCACGGCTACACCCTCGCAAACACGCTCACCGTCACCGGAACCAACTACGTGACCCTCATCGACACGCTCACAAAGGACCAAGCCAAATGACCACAGCAACCTGCACACCGGCCTCACCCCTGATGACACCGGACCAAGCCAGCGATGCGCTGGGTATTTCCCTTACGGAGCTCCAGAAAATGAGACTTGGCACCGCCGGACCGAACTACCACGGCATCGGCTTGGGCCTCATCCGCTACAACACAGCAGACGTCATGCGCTGGCGAACATTACGGGCTGCAGCATAGGCGCGTCCGGCGCGGCTCCGTGGCATCGATCGCGGCCTACTTCAACGCGCGTCGAAACGTCACCGAGCCGGCGCCGAGCTGCGCGAACGCGGCAACGACTGAGACAGCGTCAATCCGACCGCCAGGCAATGCTGATGACGCTACTCACGTCCGCGATCATCCCGACCACGGCCGTCCCGTGACCTCGGCGCGGGACGGCGCGGGGAAGCAAGACCATCGGTCGCCCGCGCGCGAACCGCCGCAACACTCGCGTCAACAAGCTTGCTCCGCGGCGTTAGTCGCACCATGTCCACTTCCAGCACACGGTCGGCACCTTCAGCTGCCGTCCGGAACCGCCGATAGTGATCGACCGCGCCGCACTCCACCGCCAAACGCTCGGCAACAAACTCCGGGAGCGAACGACCATCTGGGCCATCAAAAACAGCCCGCGCATATTCGCTGGGGACCCACCTGCCCCCGAGGCCCTCGCCACTCTCAAGAGCAACTTCGTATGACTGTTGCCACCGCTTCGCAATGCGGGATTCGGAAAGCTCATACGGCACTTCCACATCCACCACGTCCACGCCGTAACCTGCCGCCTCGAGTTGCTTTCCCAGCCCCAAAGCCGAGACCTCGGACGACAGAACCGTGTCGATGACGATGTTCGCCCCGGCGCGTATCGCTTCTCCGCGGAGCCGTTTCGCGAGCTCGGACGATTCTTCGTGAACGAGTGACGCCAACTCCAGCGGGAAGAATTTCTCCCCAGCCGTCTCGTGATCCTTCACAACGGCGGGTTTCAGAAACGCGTCGTAACTGCCATCATCGATCGCGGCCCGAAGCAACGCATGCTTGAAATCATCTGCGTCAATGGTCAGCCACTCGTTAGCTGTGTCCCCCAGGATCTCGTCACGCAATACCGTGCTCTTGCCGGCACCAGGCGGCCCAGCAAGAACGATCGCACGATTCTCGAACCGAACCCCAGGACGACTCTTCACAACCTCTCGAATGAGCCGATCATGAAGCTCCGCCCGACCACTCCTCACAATGGCGCGACCGCCAACATAACGAAACCACTCAGGATTATGCACCGTGGCATGAGGGCCATCCGGCGCGAGCGCCTGCCCCGGTTTGGCAAGAGCGCGCACGGTCTCGCGATGGGCGTCAATCGCGCCCCCATCACCAGCCACTACTGAGAGGAATCCGCAGCACGATCCAAGATCGCATCGTAAATCGCACCGTCAATGAGCCCGTCGCTCAGTGCGCGCCCGACCTCATCGAATGACCCAGAAGCAGACACCAGGAGCGAGTCGTAACCATCCGTCGGCGCCTCCGACGGGTAGACCCATCGGCCCAACTCATCAACGAGCTGGGCCCGAGTCAACTCCCCCGTGGCATACCGCTGCGCAATCTCATACGGAGACGCACCAGAAAACCCCGGTACCGGCTCCACCACCTTTGCCGCAGTCCGCAACGCAGAATGAATCGTCGGCTGCTTCACCCCCAACTGCGACGCAAGCTCCGTCTGACTCATGATCGCAGCCAAACGACGCAACTCCCGAAGGTAATCCAGACGGTCAAGGTCAAGCCGCTGGCGCAACGTCCGCGCCCTCTGAACCTCAGGGCGGTAACTAATCGTGGTCATACAAACCACCTCCTATAGACCATTCTATAACACGTGTATAGAACTATCTATAGGTAGATAGTTAATCTCAGGAGACGCCCGCAAGGGGAACCCCTTGCGGGATCGCACAAAGCCGGGACGCTCAGAGAATTCAGGATGCAATAGTGAGGGTGATGGGGTCGGTCTCGGCAGGTCCGCCACATTGTTCAGTCCCGCCCACGCGGACCCAGTTGAGTGTCACGTCCCTCTCGGCGAGGACTTCGTTGCTTGGTGAGAGTGCGCGAATAGTGACATTTTCTGGAGTCGCCATTATTGTCGAGATTTCCCACGAGTGTTCATCGATCCCGACGGACTCGTCTGGTGATAGCTGACTTGGGGCAGGGCCTGAACATTCGCCGTCGGCGCACAACTCAACGACGCTGACGTTAGATGTTGTGCCTTCGAGCTCGACGGTGACAGTGTTGTCCCACCCGATCGTGGGGCACACGTCCGAGACTGAGCAGCCGGACACAACGGCACTCACCATGAGCGCGGCACTGAAAACGACCAATCGCCTTGCCGTATTGATCGATCGCGTGGAAGCCATGTCGTCCCCATTCATTGCTTGTGATGCGAGGATAGCTGAACCGCCTTAGCCATGGCTCAGATGAACAAAGCGTCACGTAAAGGGAACCCTCTACGGGACGGCTGGCGCTCGAGACGTCCTCCTGGCGTCCGTAGGCATTGGATTGTTGAGCCTGTTGAGCCTGTTGAGCCGCCTTTGGAGCGTGGGGGCATGCTCAGAAACGCACCGAGGCGACTTCCGTTGCAGCGATCACCGCATCAAGGAAGCCCGGGAAACGGGCATCGACCTCTCGGACACGGAGCATGGTCCAGCGTTGCGTTCCGCGGTCTTCTTGACGGATCAGTCCCGCCTCGCGAAGAACTTTGAAGTGGTGGCTCAGCGTCGACGGTGCAACATTTACAGGGAATGTTCCGCAGGCGCGCCCGTCGGGTTCGGCATGGAGCGTGCGCACAATCGACAGCCGCGTCTCGTCGGAGAGGGCATGCAAGACCGCAGTCACGAGAACCGTTTCGAGCGTCGGGTGATGAAGTGCCGGGCGCGGATTGTGTCCCACACTTTCTCCTTTCGAGTATTTACGAATGAATGCTAGCATCCGAGGTATTGTTCGATACATTTCGAAAGAAGGCGAAACGTGATCACTTCAACGATGCGAGCTCTCACATTCCACGGCCCCGCGACGGACACTTCCCAGACCGATGTCGCCGTGGTCGTGAGGCCGGCACCCGGCCCCGGCGAGGTCTTGATCCGTGTCACCCACGCCGGTATCAACTTCAAAGACGTGATGATGCGACGGGGTGATCACGCCTACTCGTCCGTCTGGCCCGTAATTCCCGGCCTTGAAGTCGCCGGCGTAATCGAACAGGTCGGCGACAGAGTGGATAGTCTCGAAATCGGTAAACGAGTAGTTGCCCTGACCAACACGGGCGGTCTCGCTGAGTACGTTGTCGCCAATGCAATGCTGACTGCACGCATCCCGGACGGAGTAGCCTCCGAGGTCGCAGCCGTGGTGCCCGGGGTATGGGCTACGGCATGGCTGCTAGTGAATGAAGCCGCCCGGGTCCGTGACGGCGACACGATCCTCGTCCACAGCGCGTCGGGCGCCGTCGGTACCGCCATCGCAGCACTCGCGGAAGCAATCCCCGACACCACCCTCATCGGCGTTGTCGGAGCCGCAAGCCGGCTAGAAGACGCGAAGAGCGCGGGCTATCAGCACGCCTTCGTCCGGGACGACCATCTCGTCGACGCCGTCCTCAGCCAGCTGGGCGGCACCGGCGTTGATATCGTGCTCGATCCTCAAGGGACCGCGTGGCTCGACGCCGATCTACGCATGCTCGCTCCCCATGGCCGCGTCGTGCTCTTCGGCAACGCTTCCGGCACTCCTCTTGACCCGGTAGCTACCGAGAGGCTCTCAACCAGCAACGCCGCCGTCGGCGGCTTCAGCATCGCCGCCTTGTCGACCGCGGCACCGAAGCTCGTCCAACGCGCCATGAACGCCGTGCTGCACCTGGTCGCCGAAGGCTCCCTCAGCCCTGAATCTACGATCGCTGAGGGCCTCGATCAGGCCGCCGCCCTCCAGGAACAACTCGCGATTGGCAGCGCAAAAACGAAACACGTAATAAGAATCACGCCAGAACTCAGATGACGCGGACGGCCGGTAATAGTCACCGCCACTGCGCCCGGTTGAATCCGCCAACCCTCTAGGGGACGCGCAGAGTCCCCCATTTCGGACTCAATATCGATCCACCCCAGACACGAAGCCGTAGGGTGGGGTGTCTTCGGACTCTGCGGCCCGGATCAGCCTTGGTACAGGTCTGCCATGGCAGTGGCAACGTCACGCATAACGATCTGCGCCTCCGGCGGACTCGTGACGTGGAGGTGGGCGCCGAATTGCAACAGCTGACGCACGGACTCCACCTGGTCGTAGATCACGGTGATCTCGACTTGTTCAGCGTCAATGGGCTGACTGCTGGCGAGACGCGAGCCTAGAAGCCGGCGAGCGAGGTCAAGCCTGTCCTTCTTCAGCGTTGCGATGATTGTGACGGCTCCCCGGTTCTCTACCGCCGCACTCAAGTCACGGCTGACACTGGCGAGCGTTGCGTTCGGTCGAAGGCGCCGAACCTCTGGCAGGACCTCCCAGCCCTCCAATCTTTCGAGCGAGTACAGCCTCGGCAGGCGGTCGACATCGGCTACCAAGTACCACCGGCCGGACTTCACCAGAAGACCGTATGGGTCAACGGGGTGCCATGAGGCATCTTTCTCGGCACTTCTCCGATAGTGAATCCGCAGACGCCTGCCCGACTGCAGGTTTCTGGCGAGTTCGGCGATGCCGACGATGCTTGGCATCGGGCTAAACCATGGAGTGTTGTCGACAACGATCACTTCAGACAATGGCAATTCCGACTGGCGACCCGGCGGGCGTCGGGCCGCGATCTTCCTTTGGGCGCTGCGCGTCGTTGAATCGATGCCAAGTTGGCGCGCTTGCCCAGGGTCCAAACCCAGAAGCTTTAGCGCGTCGACTTCAGCGCGGCTGAGGGCGGACACATCCAGCTGTGACCCGGGAAGGAGGACGACGCCTCCAAATCGGCCGCGCTCGGCAAACACCGGTACGTCTGCGTTCGCCAGAGCGACGACGTCGCGCAATACCGTTCGAACCGACACGCCTAACTGCTCTGCCAGCTCAGGTGCCGTCATGCGGTGGCGCGCCTGGAGCAGCAACATCATAGAAAGCAGGCGTCGGGATTTCATCTCACCAGTATCAACGAATACCAGACATTATCTGTCATGTATTGATGGAATGCTTGGCAGAGCCGAGAACGCTAACGAAGGAGATCCCATGGCAACACCGAACCTGTTCCTCATCTACGTCACGGACGTCGAACACTCCACCCGCTTCTACGCCGATCTCTTCGAGATGGAACCCGTCACCATCACCCCGCGATACGTCCCGTTCGAAGTAGCCCCGGGCGTGCTCTTCGCCCTGTGGTCGGGCCGCAGCGACACAGTCACGACGGCGACGCCGCGAACCAGCGAGTTGGGGCTAATGCTGCCGGGATCAGCATCCGGAGTCGACGACTGCTTCGCCGCGTGGACGGCCAAGGGCGCTACTGTCATCGAAGAGCCGCACGAAGACGTCTTCGGGCGCACATTCGTGGTCGCCGACCCGGATGGCAACCTCATTCGTGTCTCCCCGATCGACTGAAACGGACTACACGTGCAGGCTCGATTGTCATTTCTGCCTCTGGCGGTCGCGAAGACCTGTCCGGCCGCCCGGCCGGCCCGCTCTCACGCGCGATATGTCGCCACCCACTGCTGGACAGGCTGAGTACCATGCGCCGCCCGTTCCGGCGGGATGTCCCATAAGCCGAACGGCTTACGGGCACCCGGCACTCCGGGACTCCGGGACTCGCGTCGTCTTACTTCGCTGGCGATGTGAGACAGATGGGTTGCGAGACCCCTGGCCGGCCGGAGAATATGCCTGGAGCATGTCGACGAACCTCACTCAGTTTGCTTCCCGGAGGTTGAGGTTGCGCGCAGGCGGGTGCTACGCGGCAGGGTGCACTTCAACTGGGGCAAGCGATGCCCTTGGCCCCATCACGTTCTCAAAGTTATTGAGTCTGCATCGGAGTGATAGTGAGATCGACTGAACCAAATGGGAACGGGTAGAAGAATGTGCCCGCGCCATTCCAATCGGTAATGGGAATCATCGCAAACCAAATCTGGCTAATCGCGACCGATGCGACAGCGACGACCACGACCGTCAAAGCGCCTCGATTGAGGTAACGCAACGCGGCGGGAACATCGCTTGCCCGGCGGAGTACGAAGGTAAGCGCTCCGATCACGATCGCGAAGATCCCGATATAGATAAAGACACTCGGTTGGAGCGTTAGGTTAATGCAGCTCGGCGACAGCTCGGTAACGTTTCCGGCTGCATCGATAAATGTGCCATCAGCATTCACACCTCCTGGGCAGTAACCTTTGCTGGCCACAGTAAAGGCGCTGTACCCAAGCGCAGCGAACATGGCGAGCACAATTAGGCGCCGGATGCGCGCAACGACCGGACGCACCGGCAACGCGTCTGCCTCCTGCACACCTTCGGGCTGAAGGGACAACGACATTTGACCCCCCGATCAGCCAGCAGCGGCCTCGCTTGTAGCCTACCGACCGGCTCAGGGTACGGGCAAAGTCGCCCGCAGGGGGCATTCCCGCCATCGGAGTGCCTTCGGCATTGGGCAACCCGTTAGCCGAACCTTGACCGGGACACATTTTTATCAGCTCGAGACCGTGGGATCCAGGAACGGCGGGCGCTTGCCCAGCTTCACTCCTGGCGGCAGGATGGATGCTAGCGGAGGACGTTTTACCGCCGAGGTTGGCAACGGATTGGTTGGCGTGTCACGCCGCCACGGTGGCACGAGGTTCAGGTTGCCGGCGGAGCGCGCTGATACTGAACCAGGCTGCGAGGACGACCGCCAGTCCTGCAGGGATCAAGGCCCAAACAATGAGTTCGGTGGCTCTGGTCCCTGTGAGTAACAGGCTACTTCCAGCAGCAGCGCCGACGGCGGAACCGAGATACATTGCCGCCATCTGGAACGCGATGATTGGCATCGCCTGCTCGGGTCGATCCCCGACGAGGGCTTGCTGCACGGTAGGCACGCTTGCCCAGCCTGCCGCGCCCCACAATGCTGCTGCGATTAGCCAGACTGCGGGGGAATCGGACACCCACATCGCAACGAAACTGGTCAGGAGGACTCCCGGCAGCACGATCAACAGGACTCGTGGCCCATAAGTGTCCAGTGGTCTGCCAATCAGTGCAGAGCCAGTGACGCCTCCAATGCCCCAGGCCCACACGAGTGCGAAGCCCCACCCTTCGAGGCCCTGGGTTTCTGCCATCGGCAGCACATACGTGTACAAGCCCAGGCTGGCAACGCCGAGTAGGAATGCGATCAACACCCCAACGCAAGTTCTCGCGGACCGGAACACTCCAATTGCCGGGCCTATCGATTTCGGCAACGAGGGCAACGTTCGAGCGCGGGCAGCGAGTGCGAGCATACCGAGCACACCAACGACGACGACCAGCCCCATCGTCCATCGCCAATTCAAAAGATCGCCGATGAGCATCCCGACCGGCACGCCGATAACAGTCCCGGCAGACAGACCGAACGTCACCATCGCCGTGGCCCGGCCCCGCTCGGGCTTGGTGACCATCGCGGCCGCGGTTACCATCGCCACCGCAGTGAGTACGCCCGCGCCGGCACCCGCAATCAGCCTGGAAGCGAGGAAGACCTCGATTCCAGGCGCGACCACAGTGATGAGGTTACCGAGGTTGAAAACGCCCAGCGCAATGAGCAGTGCACGTGCGGTGTGTCCGCGGCTGAGTCTCCCCGACATCATGGGGCCAGCCAGCGCATATGCGCCGGTGAATGCGGTCACCCCGAGCCCGACAGCGGCCACCGTCGTGGTCAGCGAGTCCGCGATCGAAGGCAGCACCCCGGCAAGCACATAGGCATCAATCCCCAGAGCAATGGCGGCGGCCACCAATGGCCATACCTTGCGAATCATGCCTCGGCCATCCCTGGATTTGATTCCTGGTAACCGTGAAGCACGGTGCCGATAAGTCCCGGGAAGCGAGTTTCGAGGTCGTCGCGACGCAGCTGGATCATGCATTTACGACCCTCTGCGCGGACGAACACGACACCGGATTCGCGCAGCAGGCTTGTATGGTGTGTCAGCGTTGACCTCGGAAGGTCCGGCCCAAGCTCGATACTGTCAACTTCACCCCGCTCCGAGAGCAGCTGCACCATCGACAAACGCAGGGGCTCACTCAACGCGAACATCACTCTCGGGATTGCGATGTCCCCAGTCTCTGGATGCTTGTACACGCGTGCTGCTGCCATCTGGCCCACCTCATATCGTTCGACTATTCTCGCACAAGCATAGTGCGAGAATAGTCGAACGATAAATCGTGGGTCGCCGCAAAACGGGCCAGCGTGTATCAATGGCTTGATGGCTGCGTGATCACGGCGACAAATGCCACCCAGCATCTGTGACGGAAACTAGAAAGAGCGCTACCCTCCAGAACAGTTGCACTGGCCAAACTGTGGTGCTTCATTTCGCCATCTCCAAGCCGCCCCGCAAGCCGGACGCCGAGGGGGACACGCAAACGGTCGATCGGCGACTTTCATCCGTTCCGTTTGGGGAACGCGTATTCAACCGGTCGTTGCAACACTCCATTTTTGAGAGGTGTTGCCGATGTGGTCGAAGTTTGAGCTGGTGGAGATGCAGGCTCGGTTTTGGGTGTTGATGTCCAAAGGGTCGACGCTGACGGCGGCGTGTGATGCTGTGGGAGTGAATCGACGAACTGGACGGCGTTGGCGCCAAGCAACGGGAGGACGGATCCCTGTTCCGGAGGCCGAGAGGTCCGGGCGGTACTTATGCTTAGACGAACGGCTGCGAATCGCGGACTTGCATGTGAACGGCGCCGGCGTGCGTGCGATCGCTGCCGAGATGGGCCGGTCTCTGCGACGATCAGTCGGGATTTAGCTCGCGGTGGGTCCCAGGCTGGCCCACGAGCGCGAACAAGGTATGCCCCGTATGCGGCGCACAAACAGGCTGAGCTTCGCGGGCGCCGACCCAAGGCCAGCAAATTCGATCACCCGGAACTAGCATCCTTGGTGCAGACGAAACTGTGCGTGAAATGGAGTCCAGAACAAATCAGCGACCACTTGGCGACAGCGTTCCCGGACCGGCAGGAGATGCGGGTGAGCCCCGAAGCGCTTTACCAAGCACTCTATGTGCAGGGGCGCGGTCATTTGCGTGCTGATCTGCATCAACACTTGCGCACCGGCCGTGCCATCCGTCGGCCGAGACGGCCTGCCTCGAAGAACTCGGGCAAGATCCCCGACATGATCATGATCAGCGAGAGACCAGCAGAAGTTTCTGACCGTGCCGTACCTGGCCATTGGGAAGGAGACCTGATCTTGGGGTCAAACTGCCGATCGGCCATCGCCACCCTCGTGGAGCGTCAGACCCGCTTCACGATGCTGGTTCACCTTCCCGGCGATCACAGTGCCATCACCGTTCGCGATGGCCTGTTAGCCACCATCAAAACCCTGCCTGAGCGCTTGGCTAAAACCTTGACCTGGGATCAGGGAACGGAGCTGGCTCAGCACCGGCAAATCACAATGGCCACCAAGATGGCCATCTACTTCTGTGATCCGCATTCTCCGTGGCAACGCGGCTCCAACGAAAACACCAACGGGCTGCTGCGTCAGTATTTCCCCAAGGGCACCGACCTCTCCGTCCATTCACCCGAACGGCTCCAGGAAGTGGCCACCGAACTCAACGATCGACCGCGCAAAACACTCGGCGGCATCACCCCCGCCCAAGCCATGCAACGACTACTGTCAGAACCAGAAAAACCAATCGTTGCAACGACCGGTTGAATCCGCCAACCCTTTACGGGACGTCTGGTGGGTCCTATCGGTTGGCGTCTAGAAGTGGTTCGAGTGCGGAGACAAGGCGCTCTGCCTGCGAGCGGGCCTGCTCCGTATCTCCGTGGTCCTCGAATTCACCGATTTCGATGCCAATGACAGGGTTTCGGGCGAGGCGTGTGGCGACTGCGGTCAGGTCATCGAGCGTGAGACCGTGAGGCACTGTGTAGTCGGTTGGCATGATTCCAGGATCGAGCACGTCGCAGTCGAGATGGAAGTAGACCGGGCGGTCTGAGATAAGTTGATCGAGTTGCGTGAGCATATCGGGTCCGCTCGCGAGGGCGATCGTGCCAGTGTCGACGTGGGACTGCTCTGCTGGATCCAGATCGCGAGTTCCTCCGAGAACGACGTTTCGGGGGTCGAGGCCGGCTCCGAGTCCAGAATCCCACCAGCCGAGGGACGCGCTCAGGGCCAGCCCTCCGAGGTAGCCAGTGGTGGTGTTCTCCGGAGTGTTGAGATCGGCATGGGCATCAAACCACACGACGATGGCGTCAGGGTGCTGTGCGGCAATGTTGGGGAGAGTAGCGATGGCTGCGGCGCACCGCGGCCAGGCGAAGACCGGACTGCCGCCCAGACTCAACGCGGCGCTGTGAGCCACTTGTAAGGACTTGAGCCCCGGCAGTGCCGCGGCCAACTCGACGTCCCAATTTTCGTTGAGAGCAGGTTCGGGATGCCCGATGACAGTCGGCTCAATCCCTAGCCGCCGCCCGAGGGCAGCTCCTACGATGGCAGCGCCCTTCATGCCTCGGTCATTGTGATCGCCGATGCGTCCGGTGTAAACGAGGACACTACTGCTCATAATTGACCCATCTGATTCGCGCCCACTCAGATGTGGACGTATTCCCGACGCTACCGTACGTCAAGTGCGGGCAGATTTCGCACGGGTCCTACAAAATCGCAGCGAAATCGGGCTGCCCTGTCTGAACCCCCTACGGGACGGGTGAGACAGCAGTCCCGCGGCGGCACGACTCATACGTGGTGCGATCGAGGTGACAGTCACCGTTCGTGGGCCGCGGCGCCGTCAGTGATTGGACGACAACGCCTGGCCGATGATGCGGGCTCCGTCGGGGAATGCCCCCGGGTTTGGCCCGGAGTAGTTGAGTCTGATGTAGGGGCCGGTGGCCTCGGCAGGGAACCAACTCGAGCCGGCAGCGATGAGGACTCCGGCGTCTTCGCAGTCTGCGACCAGCCGCTCGAGGTTGGTCCCATCGGGCAAGCGAGCCCACAAATTGAGACCACCAGTCGGAACCGTGGCTATGTGGGCGTCGGGTGCGTACTCGAGCAGACTCGTCAGTAGCAGGTCACGCCGGGCCCGCAGCTGCGGGCGAAGGCTGCGGAGGTGGACCTGCCACCCCGGCTGGGTGACGACATCAAGTACTGCAGCTTGAAGGAGCCCGCTGACATACATCGATTCGGCGCCGCGGTCCCCGAGAATGCGTTCCTTGGCGGGACCGCGAGCAATAATTGCCGCCACGCGCAGGGACGGCGACACACTCTTGGTGAGGGATCGCACATAGACGACATGGCCGGCGTCATCGCGCGCGGCGACCGGATGCGGATCAGTATCGATGCCAAAGTCATGGGCCCAGTCGTCCTCGACGAGAAAGGCGCCGTGCGCCCGAACGACGTCGAGGATCTGTGTCGTGGTGGTCTCTGACCACTGTGCGCCGGTGGGGTTCGCATAGGTCGGCTGTGCGTAGAAAACCCGTGCACCCGTTTCTTGGAACGCCCGAGCGAGCTCGTCGGGATCCGGCCCCTCAGGTCCGGACGGAACCGGGACCACGTCGACCCCCGCTTGAGCGGCAGCCTGGATGGCGCCCCAATAGGTGGGCGATTCCATCAGCAGCGGTGCGCCGGCGGTGACCAGGGCACGGAAGATCGTGGCCAGGCCGCTCTGGCTTCCGGGCAGCACGATGACATCGCTAGGCAGGGGCGGAGTGACGCCGACCGGTGTCGCGGCGCCGAGCTCCTGGGCGAGCCAGGACTGCAGTTCCGGAAGCCCCGCGACCGGGGAACGCGTCAGAGCCGCGTCGCTGCGGGCCGCGCGGGCCAGCGCCGACCGCACCAGCCGCTCGGGCAGTAGCTCGCGGTCGGGATACCCGGAATGCAAAGCGATACTCCCCTGCGGCGCAGCGCGCAGCGCCGGGCTCAGGCGGCCGAGGTGACTGTTCGGGGAGCGCAGCGCTGCGGTCTGCCAGCTGAAGTCGAGCGGACGAGCGGTACGCACCGCGCGAACGAACGTGCCGGCGCCGGGCCGGGTCTCGATCAAGCCCTGAGCTACGAGAGTGCGCAGTGCTTTCTGCACCGTCACCGGGCTCGCACCGTACTTTGCGACAAGCGTCCGGCTGGTGGGCAATCGGGCGCCCGGCGCCCGGCCAGCAATCCACTCGCGCAGCGCGGCCACAATCCGAAAACTGCTATCGTTATCCATGTCAGATCATAATAGCGCTATCAAGCGGATGCCCACACCGCTATCGCCCTCCCGGGCCGGCCTCACGTGGGGGCTGCTCGGCGTCGCCGCGTTCTCCTTCACCGTGCCGTTCACCCGCGTGGCCGTCGAGAGCATGTCCCCGTTGTTCATCGGATCCGGGCGCGCAGTCATCGCTGCGGTACTCGCCGCCGCCGCCCTGATTATCACCCGGCAACACCTTCCGCGGGGCAACCAGTGGCTTCGCCTCGCTGTCGTTGCAGGTGGGGTCGTCGTGGGCTTCCCCCTCCTGACATCCTTCGCCCTCACCACGGCGTCTGCTAGCCACGGCGCAGTGGTCATCGCTCTCCTCCCAGCGGCGACGGCCGTGATGGCCGTCATCCGGGGAAAAGAGCGACCACCGCTCCCGTTCTGGATAATGGCCACCGTCGGAGCACTGGTGGCCGTGGCCTTCGCGTCCCTGCAGGGCGGCGGAGCCATCCGCTTGAACTGGTCCGACCTACTCCTATTCGGTGCCGTCGTGGCCGCGGCCATCGGTTACGCCGAAGGGGGCCTGCTCGCGCGCGAGATCGGGGCGTGGCAAACCGTGTCGTGGGCCCTCATTCTGGCCGCGCCCGTCACGGTCACCCTGACGACAATTGCCATCGTCGACCAGCCACCTACCGGCACGCCCACCCAATGGGCGGCCTTCGCTTACCTTGGCGTCGTGAGCATGTTCCTGGGATTCTTCGCCTGGTATCGCGGACTCGCCATCGGGCCAATGGCCCAGGTCAGCCAGGTTCAACTCACCCAACCCGTCCTCAGCATCGTCTGGGCCGCACTAATCCTCCACGAACAACTCACCTGGCAGACCATCATCGGCGGCACCGCCGTCATCCTCTGCGCCGGCATCGCCGTACGAACACGCCTGGGTCGCGACTCACCCCGCCCGACCCAAAACGTGAACACTAAAATAGCGCCGGTTGAAGCAAAAACCGGCACCAACTGCCCGCAGGTGAACGTCTCACGGGACACTGCGGCTGTCGGGTATCAACGGAACGAATAGTGGTGCCGTCCGCTCTCGTCTGCTTTCTGGGCTGAAGTCAGAGGATGAAGGAGGAGACGATCATCGCTCCGGCGAGGCCGGTGACGGCAAGGAGCACGAGCAGCGCCCGATTAACACGACGGCGGCTAACCGTTCCCTTTCGGAATGTCGATGGTGACATTCGTTCTAGGTTGGGAAGAAGGGCCTGAAACGGTGG
The DNA here is from genome assembly GCF_003602235.1 of Cryobacterium melibiosiphilum. Lineage (GTDB taxonomy): Bacteria > Actinomycetota > Actinomycetes > Actinomycetales > Microbacteriaceae > Cryobacterium > Cryobacterium melibiosiphilum. The sequence continues at coordinate 19,838 of NZ_QZVS01000065.1, read as the reverse complement.
ATCTTGCGGTGCTGAGCGGATAGGTTCCTTGGCTGAGTGTCCATCATCATCGATTTTCGCCATGCCTTCATGGTATCGGCTACGAACCAGACGACGCCGAATACAAGATGTTGGTCGGGCGCTAGCCCCTCGTCCCAAGTGCTGCTGCGATCCAATGCGTATTGTCGGCTCCGCGACGGCCCGTGCCCGCCGAATCATCCGGTGCAACGCGTCCCGGGAGTCGAACCTCGTGCGGACGAACTTGAGAAGTCGGGGTTCCACGGCCTCGCGGAGTGGAAATTTGACAGTGCTCCTCCCTGTTGATCAGCTTGGCAGACAGGATGCCTGTCGAACCGGGGGACGACGATGAACAATCCGCTTATTCCAGCTTTCTACGACATCGCGTGGAGCGGCGTTGTAGTGGTGATGCTCGTGGCTCTCGTGGTGGCCCTGGTGCAAATTCGGCGCGCACCTTCGTTGAGTTCGACCGCTCGGGCCATTTGGGTGCTCATTGTGCTTTTCGCTCCCATCGCAGGTCCTGTGATCTGGTTCCTTGTCGGCAGACGACCTCAGCCCGAGTAGCGCCGGCCTTGTGGTGCTGACTATCGATTCTTGGAAATGTCGACGATGCCTTGCGTGGACTGCACCTTGAGAGGAACCCCCTGCGGGACGCAGAAGAAGGGATGCCTTCGTCGCTATCTAAATTGCCGCGCGGAAGCGATCCCTGCGAACCACATCGTGAACCATCTGTTGTGCGATCGGGCAGACTGGCGAGATGACGAAGATCGTGGTGCGTGAAGCCAAAGCACTCGAGACGGAGGCAATCGCGGGATTGCGCTGGCGGTGGGTGGTGGAGCGGGGCGGAGTTCCGGTCGTGAGCCGGGAGGACTTCGTGGCGTCCGTAGTGGCTTTCGCGTCCGCGCATGAGCAGACACATCACCGGGTCGTGGCGATGCGCAGCGGAGTGGTCGTCGGCATGGCCTGGCTGGCGGTGCTACCCCGCGTGCCCAGCCCGCGCGCCACCGATCGTGCTTCCGGAGACGTGCAGTGCGTGTACGTCGTCCCCGAGGAACGAAACGTCGGCATCGGCGACACGATGATGACGGCCGTTCTGGACAAAGCTCGACAGCTGGGCCTCGAACACGTCACGGTGCACTCCAGCCCCGAGGCAATCCACCTCTACGAACGCACCGGGTTCACCGCCTCACCGCGCGTCTTGTTCGCCGATTTCGCCGGTCGTTGACGGGTTGCGACGCTCTGGGAGTCGAGCGTTAGCCGGTCGCGAGGGTGCTCAGTCGGGATGCTGGTCGTTCCGTCCGTGTTGCGCCGCACCGCGTCGTTGACGAGAGCGCCCGTGCCGCCGAGGAGCGCACGAAGAACGGCTGTCAAACGATCGAAATGCAGGAGCGTGCAGAGTTTGTCCAAATGAGAATTCTTGTCCAGAGGAGCTCGCAAGCGGAACCTTTAGTGAGATGTCGGAAGGGAGCTGGTGAACACCACTTCGGGCATCTGGGAAGTCGTCTGCGCCGGATGCTTTACACGGTCCTGCGGCGATGAGACGTGTTGGACCGTCAGGGTGCGATCGATTCTCGGAGAAAACTGCAGCGGGAAATTTCAGAGGTTTCCCATTCCTCAGGTTCTTCGAAATTTACGTCTGTGGTGCGTGACTGTTGAAGTGATAAATGCACCGAGGAGTAGGACCGTGAGGACCGCAAAAGATACGCGGGTCGGATTGATCCAGGCGGGAATCATGTCGTAGTTGGCGTTGCACGTATCACGCAAATGCGTTGTCAGCGCCCCAGAGCCCGATTGACGGCCATCCGGAACTCGAGGACGTGATCGACTGCCGCTTCGCCCGGCCTGCCTCTTCGTACGAAGGAGAAGCGGGCTGTGTTGAACTCCCGGAAATGACGCCAACCCGTCGGCGCCAGTCGATCCGCGACAGGAATGCCGTCGGTGGTGGTCAGGCACACATACGGCGCACCCGGCCCTGACGCCAGTGGTCGAAGCCCGCGATCGAGACACCACGCGCTCAGCTCCGGACTGACGTTCACTTGGGCCAGGTTGGCTATCCTCCCGTCAAGGTTCTTGATCGCCGAAGCGGCGCGGCGAAGAAGTTCGATAGACTGGGCACCTGACTCGGCCACCCTTAGGACGCGATGAACCGGTTCCAGGTCGGGGACATCGCGGCGGACCAGCACCAGTCCCAGGCCGACCACCAGGCCAAGGTGCTTGTGCAAAGGCGCGATCGCGACGTCGCTGCCTGTCAGGAGCGCGGGGGTGAGCACAGTACCGAGTGACTGTGCAGCGTCGACGATACGGATGCTTCGTCCACCAAGTTCATCGACCACTGCGGTGACCGGCGAGACGTGGGTTCGCAGCTCCCAGTCGGCTAATGGCCCGGCTCGCGGCAGCAGAAAATTATAAGGCGAGTAGTGCTGTTCGATGGGGCCCTCGGTATTGATGCTGCGGCCTGCGTTGGTCGCGGCGAACAACACCGCCATCAAGGCGGAGGTGGAATTATGAAGCAGATAGGGCCGGAAGTCTCCCGCGCCCAGGTCACGGACTAGTGCGCAGGTGATGGTGGACCGCAGCTCCGCTGCCTGAGCGTAGTAGTGTCCGTGCCCGGTAGACACCTGCAGATCTGGATGTAACGCCGCAGCGTCCAGTGCGCACATCAGGCCTCGAGCTCATCGGAGGCTGGAATACTCACCACGTGCCACAAAGCCGTGGCCACTGCGGCATCATCAGCTGATACCCGGCGCACATGTCTGGCTCGTTCCAGGCCGGGTAACCCGATGCCGACCACGAACGCAACGTCGGCCCGGGCTAGCAACTCTTGGTCATTCAGATCGTTGCCGAACGCCACAACCACTGACCCGTTAGCGTTCATCCGGAGGTCAAGTGGCTTCGCTTTTGTGACGCCGGCGGCTGTGATATCGATAACCCCGCCGGCGTGCAGACATATCTCCACGTCGTCGCCGGCCGAGTCCCGGAGTCGGCATATCCACAAGGCAGAATCCTGCGAGTCCACAACCAGCTTGATGACAGTCGCCAGGTCAGGGTCAGCGTCGGGGCTGTACTCGGCCCGATCGGGATAGGCCATCCACGAGAAGCCGCCGCCGCTGACGACAAACCGGTCGCCATACTCAAGGTAGAAGGGAACGGCCTCTGCGCGAAGGCACGCGATCATCGCCCTCAAGGGTTCACACGGCAGCGCTGTGGTCTCGGTCTCCCTTCCGTGGCCAGTCCGGAAGGCACCGTTGCAGCACCACCACTCATCCACTCGATCGGCCAACGCACCCATGATTTTGCGGGCTCCGCGAGGAGCGCGTGACGTAGCCACCACCAGATGGATATCGCTTCGCTCGCCCAGATGGTCCAGGGCCGCGCTCACCTTGGGTCCCGGGTGGCCTCCGTCGAAGGCGATGGTGCCGTCCAGGTCGACGATGATGGTGCGCTCGGCAGGCCGACCGAGACTCGGCATCGACCCCGGACGCAGCAGCCCCTGGGCGAGGAGCGCGGGCACCACGAAATGATCGAAAATCGAGCCCAGCTCGATACCTGCCTCTCGGAATCCGCCGTCGATCCAGGCGACCTCCTCGATTTCCTGACCCGGGGTTGCGGTCCCGTCCGCCTCAGCGAGAAACACCTCGATCCGCACCGTCGAAGACGGCTCAAAGGCAGCGCGGTCAGAGTAGGTCCCAAACCGTTGCCAAGACCGTAGATGCAGCCCGGTCTCTTCTGTGAGCTCACGTGCCAAGGCCTGGTCCATTCTTTCCCCAGGTTCCGGTTTTCCTCCCGGGGAAATAAAAGTCGTCGAGCCACGCTTTCGAACCACAAGGAGTAAGCCGCCACGGAGGATCACAGCGGCCGCCTTATCGATTCTCCTCATCCAGTAATCTCAGCCCGATCGCGCGTCTCGTGACCAATGGCCAACGAACGCCCGCTGAGAAAGTTGATGATGTCGTGACTCAGGGCCTCCTTCTCCTGGAGGTAGGCCAGGATGGTCTCATCCGTTGGTGTGGAGAAGCTGTCGCCGAAGATAGAGACACCCTCCAAAGACTTTGTGGAGAGGCCGAGCTGAAGGAGGCGATATTTGACGTCGTCGCCCGATGTGGCGAACTCGTAGATAGGACTGCGGTAGTCGATTCCATATTCAGCGAGGAACCCCTCGAAGTACTCTCGGGCGACCATGCGCTGCTCGGGGAAGTCCTGCTGATAGCGAGCGATGCCATCGTTCATAATGGCGAGGCCGTTGCGACGACAGTAGTCGACGGCGTGTGCGTGGATGGCGATTTTCTCGCCGAGAAGGATGAGATTCTTGCGGTGGGTCAAGATATCGTGCTCGATATTCGCTATTGCGATGGACCGGAAGGCGCCGCTCACGTCACTGACTACGTGAGTCACGACGAGGTCACCGAAGCGGGCCTGCAGCTCCTTAACTCGAAGGGTGAGCAGTCCGCGGTGGAGCGAGCATCCGTTATTTCCACTGAAGAGGTGGACGGGGATCCCCTGAGCATGAGGCGGGCAGCAACCAGAGTGCTGTCTCGTCCGCCACTGAACATAACCAACTGGGCATTCTCTTTTTCAATAAGCATTTATTCTCCGCAATTCATTGTCAATGACTGCTAATGACTGCTAATGACTGCTAATGACTACCAATGCTTCGCGCAGCCTAGCAGACCGTTAGCGCGCCTAGAATTATGACTGGTCAGCCTGCCGGCGTGGATGTTCGATTTCTGCGTGTTACTGGTGAATGCTGATGTGATGAGTGGTGCGCCCGTACCGTGACTTGAGACAGTCGGTAGGAGGATCATGTTTCATAATGAATTGTCGTAACATTCAGTGTATGGACGCACCCTGTAGACGGTTGAAAGTATCATTTTCGTTCACCCTGTAAGACCGACAAAACCTTCCGTGACACCAACCGATATAACAGGTTGCAATGGCCTGCCGCGGATATCTCGGACAGTCGGCCCTGGGTGAACATGGTGATCGCTGATCAAGTTTATTTCCTGGGATCGACGGGTGAATGAAGGCTCGATAAGTGGGGAAGATGCAGTTCAAGATCATCATGGTGTCGCGGGTTCAAGTCCCCTTTCCGCTAGACAGCATTCACTAAAATTGCCCAGAACTTCCGCCGAAGTCCGGGGCATTCTTCTTCCTGTTATGGGTCGAGACCTGGCTAGAGCCTCGTGTCGAGAGAGATATCCGCAACCCGCTATATGTCTGCACGCGGGTAGCGCGGTTTGCCACGGAGCGCGAGCGGAAGCGTAGCGAGGCAGATGCCGGCCGCGACGAGCAGTGCCGTGGAAAATGACAGCCCGGCAGCGAGTGTACCGATCAGCACTGAGCCCACTGCCGTGCCCAAATCGAATCCTATGTTCCACACAGCGCTGGCGGTGCCGTACTGCCCCCGTTTCACCGCGGCGAGGGACAGCAGCAGGGTCAGGTTCTGGAGTCCACCAAAAGCGATGCCGACTAAGATCAGCCCTGCAAGGAAGAGCAGGATGCTCGTCGCGTCAGGATTCTCGACCGCGGTGGCGGTGAGAATAAGACCGATGACTGATATCAGCACCAGCGGCCACAAAAAGCGCTGGGCGCCATAATGATCAGCTAGTCCGCCAACGCCCCACCGAGTCACTGCCGCGCTGAAGGTGAGCAGCGCGAGTCCGCCGGCCGTCGCGGCTGGCGCTGAACTCATCTGTGGCGCGAAGGTGATGAGCGCACCGCCGGCCAGTGTGACGCCACCAAGGAGAAGCATGGGGCCAAGGAGGCTGCCCAGCAGAAGCCGCCCCCCAGTCCCCGTGTTGTTCACCGTTGTCGTGGGTTCGGTCGGCGGCTGAAGAGCGCGTTCGGCTGTCTGTTCCCGCAGAACACGGGCCAGTTGTGGCGCAGAACTGATGCCCAGAATCGGCAGGGTGCCGATTGCAAAAACTGCCCAGAATCCCACTGACTCGGACATCCATGGCCCGAGGGGGAAAAGAACTACTTGCGGCACCGCGATTGCCGCACCGCAGGCCCCGATGGCTGCACCGTGTTGGGCACGCGGTACGAGATTGGCCACCACGGTCGATCCGGCCACGGTGAGCACACCAAACCCTATGCCACGCACTATTGAGAGGAGCAAAATCCAATTCAGATGGTCAGAGAAAAGAAACAGCAACGACGGAACCCCCAGAAGCACCAGGCCAGCGGCCAACACGCGACCGGTTCCTAGACGACTGAGAAGTCGGGGAACGAACGGCTGCGTCACAACCGTTGCCAGCAGCAACACTCCATTGACGAGACCGGCACCGGCCTCATTCGCACCGCCGGTTACCGCCCAAAGGGGTACGACGGGTAGGAGGGCAGAGAAACCGGCGAATCCAGCGGCCGTGAAAACAAGTAGCGCCGGCATTCCTGCAGCGCGCCACACCGGCGGTGGGGTTGGTGCGGGATTGGGGCTCACGTTGGACAACCCTAACCGTAACCCTAACTCCAACTCCAACTCCTAAGCGCCAAGGGCGGTGTTGCGATCAGCAATGGGGCCAACATTTTCTTGTTGCGCGGTCGACCTGATCTCCTGGGTACGGTGGTCGCCGCTTGTTTACTCGGGTGCACGGCCGACCGCGTGTCTCCAGAATCTGACACAGGCGCGTCCGCGAACGAGGGGACCGATAGGACCGAGACTCGATCGGCCAAGATAGCTCGATGTATGCAGGCGGAAGGGTGGGACGTCACGTACTACCCGTCAGATGACTCGTACGGTGGCGAGACGTCGACGGATCAGGCAGATCAGTATGACGCGTCGGCCGTCGAATGTGGAGAGCGGTTTCCCGTGACCGGCCCGAGCTCGTTTGAAGAGTATTCTCAAGCTGATTGGGATCAGTTGTACAAGGGCGAGGTTGCCCGGGCTGCTTGCTTGCGAGCGGAAGGGGTTGAGATCCCGGGTGCGCCGTCGAAGACTGTTTTCATCGAGGAGTACCCGTCCGGGGATGGCTGGTATGCGTACAGCTTCGTTTCTCCGTCAGAAGTCGGACGTGATACTTGGGAGGACCTGAATCAGGCGTGTCCTCAGTCGTGATCACTCGTCTCAGCTGAGTTATTCTCACTTAAATAATTACCGTCATCGACCAGCCCTCGATAACGCATTGGCTCATTGGGCGGCGTTCGCCTACCTCGGAGTGGTGAGCATCTTCACCCGGGCTGCCGCTTTTCGTACCGCGAGTGGCCATCGGGGCTATGGCCCAGGTCAGCCAGGTGCAACGCACCCGACCTACCCTGCACATCCTCTGGACAGCGCTACTCCTCCGCGAAGAGCTCAACTGGCGGACCATCATTGGCGGCATCGCCGTCATTCTCTGCGCCGTCATCACCGTGCGAAACACCTCTATCGCGTCAGGCTCACCCTCCGCCGAGGACCGTGAAGTTGGACCAGAAACAGTCGAGGCGATGCCGAGCACCAACCGCCCGTAAGCCGAACCCCCTGCGGGACAATCGCTCAAATCCGTTAGCGTAGCTTGAATGGCTATGCACGACGACGAGTTGCACATTGACGAGCAAGTAGCTCGCCGGCTGATATCAGACCAGTTTCCCGAATGGCGCCTTGAACCCGTCCGTCGCATCGTGACGGACGGCACGGTGAACGCCATCTTTCGAATCGGTGCCGACTTCACGGCACGATTCCCGCTGCGCTGCGCTGAGCCAGCTGATATGTCCTCCGAACTCAACCGAGAAGCCTCAGCAATGCGCGAGCTGGCGACGTGTTGTCCGGTCCCGACTCCGGTGCCCATGGTCGTAGGCAATCCGGGTTACGGCTTCCCCCTGCCATGGTCTGTACAGACGTGGCTACACGGGGCCGTGGCAACGCCCAAAGGTTTAGCGCACTCCAACATGTTCGCCCATGACCTCACCGGCCTCGTGCATTCGCTTCGCGCCGCGGCAACCAAGGGACGCCACTTCGCGGGCTCTGGTCGCGGCGGAGATCTGAAGGACTCCGACGAGTGGATGGAACTCTGTTTCCGAGAAAGCGCCGGGTTGCTTCCCGTCGATCGGCTACGCATTCTCTGGATGGAGTTTCGGAGTTTGCCGCCTTCTGGCCGCGAGGTGATGACTCACGGCGATTTGACTCCGAGCAATCTCCTCGTCGAGGGCGACCGGCTGGTTGGCGTCCTGGATGGCGGTGGGTTCGCTCCGGCCGACCCGTCACTCGATCTTGTCGCCGCGTGGCACCTGCTCGATGACAAGAGACGAGCGCTCGTCCGTAGCGAGCTGACTTGCGATGACCTCGAATGGTGGCGTGGAGCTGCGTGGGCGTTCCAACAGGCGATGGGCCTGGTGTGGTACTACCGGGAGTCGAACCCAGGGATGAGCACTCTCGGGCAGACCACCTTGGCGCGCATCGTCAACGACCCAGAGTTTTCGGCGCCTACCTCCGGTAGCCCGGGAGCCCGTTAGCGGAACCCTGAGCGGAACGGAAGGTTTCTCTGGTCCGGTGCGAATAGGACTCACCGAGCAGCCACCGCGCGATTAGATCATTTCGTGGCGCGCCAAGCAGTCGAGGTACCAGTTGAAGCCGACATCATTCACGTCGCCAGTGACCATGGAATAGTAGTTACGCTCGTTGGTTCCGGCTTCCCGGTAACCGGTCACCGCGACCAAGAATGTGCTGAGGTAATCGGACATTCCATATACTTTGGCCCCGGTCACCTGACCAGCTTCGCGTTCAAGAACAATCGACGTGCGCTGCCCCAGCGCGTGTTGAATCGTCAACAAGTTGTAGGCCAGCCACGTCGCATCCGTCAATGCCGGATGCGCCGTTTCGGCACCCGGGCGATTATTCTGCGTCAGAAACAGGCTCCTCCAATAGTCCTCGTAGGCCTCAGGACCACAGTCTTTCATCGCTTTCTCTTCTGCGCTGTACAGGCGTTGAAGTACATCAGGATGAGTGATTGTGTACAGCTTGTAGATCAGGTCTTCACGGACCTCTTCATCATTGCGGTAGTCCTCACCGGAAATCGCTGCCAACGGGATCTCATAGGCCCGAAATTCCTTTTCCAGCCAACCTTCAACGGCCTCCGTTGTCCACGCTCGCGGATCGGTTATCTTCCAGCGCTCAAACAGACTTGTCACTGTGTCGCTCCGTCTCATTCCATCGATAAGTCCACGATATCGGGTGGCCCAGCCGATGTTTAGACCGCCGCAAGACGATGTGTCGATGCCGCTGGCCCCCATCGTCGTGGACGGGTGCACTGGCCGCGAAACTGTCCATTTCACCAACCTTTAGAGGTTCAATTCGGTCTTTGTGTCACCGTTTGCGACCTGGTCCGCGTTCAAGCCAGCCGCGGAGTTGTTCTAGTCGTCGTATCTTGAGCAGACGGATGAAGTGAAACTCCCCATCGACTCCCCACAAAGCAACGATTGGGGTCCACCTTCGTTTGTTGCCCGCGGTTCTCCAACAGAGAGAGGGGAAAGTGTTCACATCGGTGTCCCCGGACGTGATGTCGCTCTTCGCGATGGTGCATGTCGAGAGGAGTCCATAGACGACTACCGCGGACTCGTTGCATCGCGCGCCCATCGTGTACCCGCGGATCATTAATGTCATTCCGGCGATGACCATGATGAAGAAGAGCCACGCGCTTTCGGCGTGCGGAAGCTGCGATACGGCGAACACAGCAAGACCCAGACCAGGAAAGGCATTTGCAAATCGGTTTACAACATGCGGGTACAACGGCATTGCCTCATCATGGCCTATCGAATGCTGGAGCAATCCACGCATCGCTGCGGGAAGCTCACCAAAGTTGAAACTTCAACCCAAAGAGTTGACCTGAAACAATCTCACGCCGCCGAAATGCTACCCCTGCCCACCCGTGGCCTCAGTAACGGGCGTCCCGTTAGCCGGACGACGAGTGCGACGAATTGGGCACCAAGCCACCCGGCGCCCGAGCGCACCGATGGCGTGTCAGTTGGGAACGGCTTGCGGGACGAATTCCTGCGCCCGTAATCTACCCGTGCCTTACGGCATTGATGGTCCAGACCTGCGCGAACGCGTGATCGACCGCGCTTGTCGCTGTCCCGCCCTTAGGGGTAATTCTCAATCGATACCGCGAACTGGCATCATTCGAGGATGAGCAACAACCCAGCACCCTTTGTCATCCACCTCCATGATGACGTTCTTGGTGATCTTCGCAATCGTCTTCGGAATACGCGCTGGCCCGATGAAGCGCCGGGAGCTCCGTGGAGTCAGGGCACGGATCGGACCGTCCTGCGATCGCTCGTAGATGAGTGGGCTGAGGGTTTTGACTGGCGTGAGCAGGAGCGAGCACTGAATCGCTATCCGCACTTCATGGCCGAGATATCGGGCACCAAGGTGCATTTCATTCACGTGCGGAACGGGAAGCCCCCACTCATCCTCACCCACGGCTGGCCGAGCTCTTTCGTCGAGTTCCTGCCCCTCGTGGATCGCCTGTCCCAAGACTTCGACCTGATCATCCCCTCACTTCCCGGTTATGGCTTCTCCGAACGCCCGGCCCGGGTCGGGATCGACGCCGCCTACACGGCAGGACTATGGCTCAACCTCATGGAGCAGCTCGGGTACTCGCAGTTCGGAGCGATCGGCGGCGACTTCGGCGCGGCCGTAACGACCCACCTCGCTCTCATTGCCCCCGAGCGGGCGACCCGGATCATGATCACCACCCCGGAGATGCATCCTGTCCTGGATGCGAACAGCCACCCTCTCTCCACCGCAGAGAAGGCGTACCTCAAGCACGTGGAAGGGTGGGACGCCACTGAGCGCGGATACAGCTCTATCCAGTCGACGCGCCCTCAGACTGTCGGGTACGGGCTCAGCGACTCGCCCGTTGGACTCGCCGCGTGGCTGATCGAGAAGTGGCGAGCCTGGAGCGACAGCGACGGCGACGTCCTTGAGAAATTCGGGACAGATTTCCTACTCACGAACCTCACGCTCTATTGGGCAACAAACTCGATCACGCCATCAATGCGCGACTACTTCGATGCACGCTGGCACAGCACGGCACTGACCGGTACAGACTTCGTGAGCGTTCCGACCGCCATCTCGGTGTTCGCAAACGAGTTCGCTCCTACGGGGACACCGCCTCGCGAATGGTACGAACGCCTCTACAACGTCCAGCAATGGTCAATCGCCGCTGCTGGTGGCCATTTCGCCGCTGCCGAGGAACCCGACCGGGTAGCGCACGATGTTCAGACGCACTTCACTGCGGCGTTCGCGTAAGCCGAACCTCGTCCAGGCACGGTACTTCCGCTCTGGTCGGCGGGGTCTGTCCTCCGATGACTGTCCAGGCGGTCAGGAGGCGATGGTGAGGGTGACCGGGCCAGCTTCTGACGGACCACCACACTGTTCGCTGCCGCCGACGCGCACCCAGACGAGTGCCACGCCCTTCTCGGCGAGTATGTCTTCGTTTGCGGAAAGCGCTCGGAGAGTCGCGTTCTCCGGCACCTCCATGGTGAGCGCGATCTCCCACGAGTGATCATCGACTTGAGAGGCGAAGTAGGGACTCTCCCAAGCCGACGGACTGGGCGTGTACGTCTCACGATCCTGCGGACGCAGCGTTTCCACCTGCACGGGTTCATCCGTGGCTGGCTCACCGAGTGCAGGAATGGAACACTGATCATCGATGCACATCTGCACCGTACTTACCTCACCGATCGCGCCGTCGAGCGTCACAGCGACCGTATTGCCCCACCCGATCGCGGGGCAATTGACGTAGCTCGATGTGGAGCAGCCCGCGAGGGCGACAATCGCGATCAGGGCCGCTCCGATACTGACAAGGCCGACGTCCCTGGACTTGGATCCGGCGTTTGCCATGTTCCCCTCATTCCGTTCGTCTCCTTGAGACTAGCTTTGCCGCGCGTCGGATTCTCTAACGGTGACGGCTGACAACGGCAGGAGAGGTGCGATTACCGCGATGCTGGGGGCGCCGGTCGTGGCTCCGGCTCCGGCGAGTGCTCCGATCTGACCCCACGGCAGGTGTCACCGATGAACGTCCCAGCTCGCGTCTAGCAAAGTGCGTATGCAGTTTCGCAAGCCGGACGACGAACGCGACAGATCCGGGCCAAACCACTTGGCCGCGGCGTGCGCCCACGTTGTGTCACAGGGGAACCTCTTGCGGGACGGTGGAGGCAGCAGTCTTCGCTGGGCTCTAGTGCATCGCCGGGGCTTCCCAGCGAGGTGACGAGATCATCGGGGCAGATCCGGAAGGAGCTCGCCTTGGGGTTCACTCTTGACTCTGGCAGGGTGGTAGGCATTTGGACCCGAGTTGATGAGGGCTTCGAGGCCTTTGCGAGTGCTCACGAGGTCTGCGATACGCGCGTCATAGGCCTTGAGGTGCTCCACTAGGACGGGTGTCGCGCACGGCTCGAGGCGCCCTGGCTCGGAGACGCAGTCGATGAGTTCAAGAATTGTGCGGGTTGGCAGCCCAACGTCTAGGAGGGAACGGATCGCTCGCACTCTGTCCACCACCGCGGGGTCGAAAAGCCGCTGGCCCGACGTAGACCGGTCGGCGGCCAAGAGGCCTCTGCTTTGGTAGTACCGAAGAAGCCGCGGCCCGACTCCTGTGAGCGCCGACAACTCACCGATGCGCATCATTTCGTGCGGAGTGGGTTTTGCCTCTGACACTAATGTCACCTCATACCCTTCACTCATGACGCACTCACTGACACTCCTCAACGGTACAGTCGCCTCGTCTGACGACTTGGCTCCACTGGCATTTGCGGGCTTTGCTCACTTCACGGCAATGCAGATTCACGATCGATCCATACGCGGTCTGGACCTGCATCTGCAGCGGCTCCGAGATGCCAGCGACACGATGTTTGGCAGGCACCTTCCGGATGCCCAAATTGTGGACTATCTCCGTGTGGCACTCAACGCAGCACCCGAGGACGCATCGTTGGCATTATTCATCACGTCGTCCCCAGGAGAGTTCGTGGCTCCTCGCCCTGAAATACAGCTGGATGTTGTGACGAGAATCACAGACGCTGCCACGGTTCCCCTGGGGCCGTTGGCCTTAGACGTTGTTGCCCACCAGCGCGACCTGCCTCATGTGAAGCACGTCGGCGAAGTGGCCAAGACGCTGCTTCTTCGTCAGGCCGTCACGCGGGGATTTGACGATGCTGCCTTTGAAGATTCTGAAGGACGACTAAGCGAAGCGACCATTTGGAACCTGGCCTTTTGGGATGGACGCTCAGTGATTTGGCCCGAAGCCAACATCCTTACCGGCGTAACTATGCAAATTCTCCAGCGCCAACTCAGCGCACTCGGCGTGGACCAGAAAACCCAACCCATCCGTCGAAACGAACCACTTGGCCAACTGGCGGGCGTCGTGATGAATTCGTGGACCCCTGGCATCGCCATCGCCCGAATTGGTGATCATCGGCTGATAGCCGATGCCGACTTCACAGGACTTCTCCACTCTGCTTACCAGCACGAGCATCTCGTAAGCGTCTAAGTAGTAACCGTTTTCGTAACCAGAGTCGCTTTCAGACGTGCCCTCCACCGGGGGCTTAAGCCACCAATAGCTCCTGGGTCGTGCCGGTATGGGAAGGCTCAACGGGTACGCTGACGCCTGAACCGCCGGCATCCGGTCGGGCGATCCGTCACCGGCCACCTCAGAGGATTGCCCGGTTTGGCTCCCGAACGTAGGGTTGAATCATGGCTGAGCATGAAGAGTTGGCAGTTTTTCTGGGTGACTGGCATGCCGAGGGCACCTCTTATGGTGGTGACGAGCAGTCGCTGGATAATCCGCACGCGGGAGCGAGTCCGTGGAACAGCATCCACTCCGCCCGTTGGCATTCGGGCAACTACTTCATCGTGCAAGATGAGCGCGCGAACGGTCCGTTCGACACACTTAGTCTGATGGGCTGGGACGCTGAAGCCGACCGCTATTTCACCCGAACGGTCGAGAATCACGGCTTCGCACGCGATTACACTCTGACTGTCGACGGTCATACTTGGACGCTAACGGGCGAGCACGAGCGAGCAACGTATCGATTCGGCGAAGACGGTCGCAGCCAGGAGATCGCCTGGGAGTGGAAACCCGCCGAAGTATGGCTACCGCTTTGCGACCGCACCGCTAATCGCATCAACTGATCGAGCACCAACGACTTCCAACGGTGGGTAAGTCTGCCTAGCGCTGTGTCATACGGGAACGGCTAACGGGACGTCCGCACCTGAAGCGGACCTCCCCGTAATTCGACTGTCGGCGGTACCCGGTACGGTAACGGCAACTAGCTATATTGGAGGCCCCTGTGGACCACTCTCATCCGAACGACATTTTCATCAAAGCCGGTGGAGTCGAGGTCGAAAAGCCGCCTCTCGTCGTCGACGGGGACAACACGCTGAGCGGAACACACAATGGATCAGTGTGCGTGCACGACGGGACGCTCACTATCGTGCGAGGCGCCACCCACAACGGGTCGCTGACGGTGCAACCATCCGCGCACGTCGCCATCCACGGCGTGCACAACGGGTCGTTGACAATCGGTTCCTCCGCGACGAGCGAAGTCCTCGGGGCACAGAACGGGAGCGTGCACGTCGACGCCAATGGCGCTCTTCGAGTGGCGATCGGCGGCCGCCTCGCCGGATCCTTGACAGTCGCGGGTCGAATCGAGAACGCTGGCGTGCGAGGCGGCACGGTCACCAAGATTGGCGGAGAAGTCATCGACCTCCCTGGGTCGACGATTAAGGAACCACAGTGCGGCGCAGATGGAGCGAACGTCGTTCGTTGGTAGGTCAGCGCCACAACGTGTTCTCGAGTCGTCACTGACGGCGAAACACCGCTTGTAGCGGCGAGTGGGGCGTCCAGTTAGCCGAACGTCCAACGCGACACTGTGTGGCATCTTCGGCCTGACCCCGGCCGCGTAAAGTCGTTCATCCCCTTGGGATGGGAAGCTGAGGGGATGGAAGCACTGGATTTGATTCGAAGTCTCAACGCACGTCCGGCCGTTCGTTCGTTCACGGATCGCCCGGTGCCCTCGGACGTGCTCTCGGAGATTATTGAGGTTGCCCGGTGGACTGGCTCAGCCCGCAACCGACAGCCCTGGCGCTTCACCGCAGTCTGTGACCAGGAACACCTCGAAAAGCTCGGCGGGCTCGGGGCTTACGCGCAGCACATTGCGTCCGCACCGTGCGCCCTCGTTCTTCTCTCAGCCGACAACGGCTATCGGGACACGGAGTTCGATCTCGGCAAGGTCAGCCAGACAATCATTCTCGCCGCGACCGCCTTGGGGCTCGGAAGCTGCCTGGCCACCATCTACCCGGAGTCCAACGTGGCCAAGGCGGCCCAATTGCTCCAGGTGGAAAGCGGATGGCTCCCGCACCACGCCATTTCCATCGGATACCCAGGAATTCCGAAGACGGGCACCCGAGCGATCGCCACCGGCCGGCTGTCCACGGCAGATCTACTTTCCATTCACCGCCCGTGAGCCGAACGGCTATCAGACCGTACTTAGACTCGATATCGTGACTGCCAATAGGGTTCGTGAGGCCTACGCCGAGAGAGCGGAGGAATACACGAGGCTACTCGGATCAATCGCTGACACGCACGAGTTAGATCAGCAGCTTGTCGGCCACTGGGCGCGCGAAATACAGGGCGCGGTAATCGACGCAGGATGCGGTCCCGGCCACTGGACCGACTTCCTGAACAAGTTGGGGGTCGATGCCGAGGGCATTGATCACGTTCCAGCCTTCATTCGGAACGCGAGAATGAGATTCCCGAATGTGCCGTTCCGAGCCGCTTCACTTGTCGATCTCGGCGTCAATGACGGATCCGCAACCGCAATCCTTTCGTGGTACTCCGTTATCCACCTTGCGCCGACGGAGTTGCAATCGGTTCTGGTGGAGTTCGCCCGCTGCATTGCCCCCGG
This sequence comes from Cryobacterium melibiosiphilum, assembly GCF_003602235.1. GTDB lineage: Bacteria > Actinomycetota > Actinomycetes > Actinomycetales > Microbacteriaceae > Cryobacterium > Cryobacterium melibiosiphilum. Next base: position 3,974 of record NZ_QZVS01000065.1, on the reverse strand, counting down.
AGGAAGTCTCCTCCTCGGGTTCTTCGAGGGCGACACCGTTGAGCCTTTCGCACACGCTGTCACGACCGCCTATTTCTGGCCTATCGGCAAGATGAGCGCAAAGCTCGAGATCGCAGGTTTTCAGGTTGACTCGGTGCACACTCGAACCGATCCAGGCAAGCGGCCCCACGCCGCGATCATCGCCCATCGAACAGATGTCTGAGCGCCATCAGTGGCCGTCCGTTAGCCGAACCTCATTAGGCATTTACCGACCAATTCTTGATTCGCCCGCATGCTGACGGCACAGACCATGTTGCTAAATATCTGAAAGGGCCGAACTCGCAGTACGTCCAGTCCATCCAGAGATCGAAAGGATCTCGGCGGCGATGTCGGAGACTGTGCGGTGGTCGGTAGGAATGCGGTGCACGGCAGCCGATGCGTCACCATGCAGTTTCACCGCTGCCGCTGTGCTCCGTTCGAGTGCGTCCTCCAACCCCGACCCGATCTCGCGCCGGGCAAGGCGCTGTGCGGCGGTCGAATCACCCGCGGTCAGAAGCACCCCGACGGCGTGAACATCCGCTCCGAGCGCGGCGGTCAGAGCGGACATTTGCAGCACGCTAACGGTGTTGGTAAAGATCAGACGCGAGTAACCGGCGGCTTGATAGTTGCGCCACATGGCCGCGAGGTTCTGCTCGGCAAGATCGATGCCGTTCCTCCAAGGCTCTGGGTGCGCTTGGTCGAGGTTGTCTCCCTCGATGAGGGCGTGAGGAATGGATTCAAGCACGAGCAGGCGCGAAAATTCGGCGGCCACAGTGGTCTTGCCAACGCCAGAACGGCCACCGATGAAGATCACGTCAGTGCGGGTCGCGGGCAGCATCCACCCAGTCTGACACAGCCAATCGGCATCGAGCCCGACCCGAGCTCAGCCGACTATCGGAGGTGGGAAATACAGCCCGTAAGCCGGACGGTGACCGGGACACCTAAACGCTCACGGAGCGCCGATAGTGATCCGCATAGTTCCGGGAGCGCTCGATTCCTGTATGCCCCGCCCGAGAAAATGCCCGGTGAAGGGGGATAAACGGTACACTCCAGCATGACCGGAATGCTTATCGGCTACGCGCGCGTATCCACCAACGACCAAGACCTCACGGCCCAGAAGAACGCCCTCGCCGTCCTTGGTGTCTCACTCCAGCAGACGTTCACCGATCAGGGCCTGACCGGAACGAACCGTGCCCGGCCAGGTCTTCGCGAAGCGTTGGCCGCCTGCCGAGCCGGCGACACCCTCGTCGTGACCAAGCTCGACCGACTGGCGCGCTCACTTCGCGACGCGAAAGACATCGTCGATGACCTCACCCTGCGTGAAGTGAAGCTCAGTATCGGCGGTTCCGTTTACGACCCCACCGACCCGGTCGGAAGGCTCCTCTTCAACGTGCTCGCGATGGTCGCTGAATTCGAGGCCGACCTGATCCGCGCCAGAACTCGCGAGGGGATGCAAGTTGCCAAAGCGGCCGGTCGGCTCCGCGGCAACCAACCGAAACTGTCCCCGGCGCAGGAGAAACACCTGGTCGAGGTCCACCAGCGGGGCGAACACACGACGGCGCAGATTGCTGAACTCTTCAGCGTCGCCAGATCCACGGTCTACCGGGCAATCCAACGAGCCGGGGACACCGCCGCCTAAACGTGCGTCGTGGAAAGGAGTATGGGTATACGGGCGTTTTGTGCAGAGGGGTACGGAAAAGCCAGTTCACACTCGCCCGCACAACCCCGAAAACACCATGGCCGTTGTTCAGACGACTTCGGAAAATGACAGATCGCCCTCGGCGCTCTTCATCCGAACGGGTGTCCCGGTCACCGTCCCTGAGTGACACGTGGGTGGTGATTTCGGATGTTTGGTGGCGAGACTGTCGATCTGACGCGTGGGCAGTTGGGCCTTCGTCGTCTGCGAGGTGCTGCGGTTGCCGGTCGCCGGGGAGGATCAGACCGTTCCACTGACCCGGGCAATTACTCGGCGCACGACCTTGCCTGAGGACGCGCTGACCACTTCCTCGTCCATCAGCACTTCCACCCCAGCGAGGGCCGTCATGACGGCCGAACCATCAAACGCTGCGTATAGTCTGCCGGCGTGGTCTCGCCGATCGGATCCCTGGGTGACACGCCAACTCAGAAAGAGCGTTCCCGTGGGAATAAGGAGGCTGAGCATTCGGGCGACGGAGGGCCCGACTTCAGCATCGGGCAGATGCATGATGACCGTCTCGCACAGCACGTTTGTGAACGATGCGTTCATGACTCCGTCGAGTCCCGGCAACAGTCGGCATTCGAAATTCACCTCGGGGTGGCGCCTGCGTGCCTGGGCCAAGAGTCCCTGCGACGCATCGAATCCCGTGGTCGGGAAGCCGTGCATCGAGAGCCATGCGCTGTCGCGACCGCTGCCGCACCCCACGTCTGCGGTGGGGCCTGGCGTGAAGTGCTCCGATAGCAGCGCATATAAATCTGTCGGGGCGTCCTGCTCCTGCTCCCACTCATCGGCGTAACTGGCGGCATCGGCGTCGTATGCCGCAATCGTCTGAGAATCCATGCCGCCAGTCTGCGCCATGTCTGGATCGATCAATGTCAGGAGTGGACCTACCGTGGTTGCGGCCGGGACGCCTGCAACGAAGACAACTTCGCGGCAAGCTAGAGGTTCCGAGGCGATATGAATACAGCGACCTCAGCAGCGGCCCTTGCCTCGTCACGCTAAACGATCGGCTGCCGGTCAACGCGAGCTGTTCCGTTGAGGGTTCCGCTCCCGGGCGGTGATGCCGCTATTCTGCGGCAATAGAGCACCGCCACTCTTCTTCAATAGCCACAGGGGTGGCGGAAAAATTCGGCTGCGTCAGCCGATGAGTGTCGACCATGCGACATCGATCACGCAGAGACCATCGTCGGTTTCGCGGTAAAAGACGTAGCCGGGATGTTTGTCATCCGGAGTCGCCCCCTCGGGAAGACCCTCCAGGTTGATGTTCCACTGCGGATCGAGTGGTACTTGTTCATCCCAGTAGTCGGCAAAGAACCGTTCCGGCTCGCCTGCAGAGCGGCCTTCCCAATCTTTTGCCGTACCGAGGTCGGCTTCGGCGTCTTCGCAGACGAGATCGGATGTTCCGCCAGAAGCGAGGTCTTTGATGAGGTTCTCGGTAGTTTGGATAACTTGAGCACCGTCGTTCCCCCAAATTAGCGTGTCTACGGAGCACCCGCTCAAGACCACTGCGCACACAGTTGCGAATCCGGCGAGAGCGAGAGCGCGACGAGGCTTCATGCCTTGAGGCTACAAGATGGCACGTCGCCGAATCACTTTAAGCGGAGCTTCCTAGAGCCCGCGTGATTTCTTGTCGTGCCCGCTCCGCGTTCCGCGAGCGGACACTCTACGCGTGCTCCTCGACATCAACGAGCCAGCCTTCCAGCGAGCGTCGGCGTTGCTCGGGCGGTGGAACAGCGGTCCCTTCGACGCGAGGAAGCGGTTCGTCGTCGTCATCGATGCGCAGCCGAACTCCCTGAGCCGAGGTTAACCTCGCTGAATTCGTAACTGGCTCGATCTCGATCATGTATCGCGAGGGGGAACGGGCGAGGAACGCTCCGTTGCCGAACTCGCGGCCAACCTCCGCCCACTCGTCGCCGTCCGCCGCTTTGATCGATTCCGGCGGCGCGCCGTGGCCGGGACGACGTAATGACCAACGCTCGATGACGTCTCGCGTGACCTCGTGTACCGCGACTACCCGGCCGCGCACACGATCGGTGAACTCTTCCTCATGGTGCGACTCCATCGCTTCCACCGCGGCGAATAGTTCCGGTCCGAGCATGTCAGCGAGAGCAGCAGGCGGCGTTCGCGTCTCGATACCGAAGTCGACCTCATCGCCGATGGTAAAAGCATCGCCACAGCACGCCCATTCCCATTCCGTCAGCCACACGCGCGTCATAACCCCACGCTAACCCAACGCCCACACCGCGACGCAGCCGACTCG
>NZ_QZVS01000096.1 GCF_003602235.1 Cryobacterium melibiosiphilum | reverse complement strand
GCAGCCCCCGCGCAGCGGCGCAACTCCCGCGCAGCGCGCGCAGCCGCGGCCGGGCACGGGAGCCGGCCCGGCACATCCGCTGCCGACGTCAGTGCGCCCTGGCCCCTACTCCCCGCCCCGCGGCAGCACGATCGGCGCCGCCACCGCCCAATCCCGCACGAGATCCTCGCGCACGGTCACCCCGGTGCCCGGCCCGGTCGGAACCCGCAGCTGGCCGCGATGCTCCCCGCTGCCGAGCACGAACGGTTCCTCCACCAGGTCCTCGGCGAAATAGCGGTCACTCGCCGAGGTGTCTCCCGGCAGTGTGAACCCGGGCAGCGCCGCGAGCGCCACGTTCGCCGCCCGGCCGATGCCCGTTTCGAGCATGCCGCCGCACCAGACCGGCACCCCCTGGGCCCGGCACAGGTCGTGGATCAGCACCGACTCGCGGTACCCGCCGACCCGTCCCGGTTTCACGTTGATGACGGATGTCGCCCCGCGGCCGAGCGCATCCGTCGCCACCTGCGCACTCACGATCGACTCGTCCAGACAGACCGGGGTCTGGATGTGCCGGCTGAGCAGCACGTGGGCGGCGATATCCTCCTCGACGAACGGCTGCTCGATAAGGACAAGGTCGAAGGCGTCGAGTTCGCGCAGGTGGTCCAGGTCGGCGACCCCATACGCGGTGTTCGCGTCGACCTGCAGCAGGGCGTCCGGGCCGAGCAGGGCGCGCACGGCGGCGACCGGTTCGAGGTCCCAGCCGGGCTTGATCTTCAGCTTGATGCGCCGATAACCGGCGTCGACGTATCCGCTCACCTCGGCCAGCAGGGTATCGAGGTCGGGACTGATACCCACGGACACCCCGCAGTCCACCCAGTCCTTGAGCGGCCCGGGTTCGGCCATCGCACCATCGAGGTGGTCGACGAAGGAGAGAGCGGATGCCCGCAGCTGCGCGTCCAACACGGCCGCCTCGAGCGCCGCCTTCGCCATCCGATGCCCGACCACGAACCCGAGCAGCTCGTGCACGGTGTCGGCGGTCACCGCGGGTGCGGCGAGCAGCGCCGGGGCCAGGTAGTGGCGCAGCACGTGCTCGCAGCCGTCGACGTATTCGGAGCTGTACAGCGGCCCCTCCCCCGCGACACACTCACCCCAGCCCTCCCCGCCGCCCCGCGTGCGCACGTGCACGAGCAGCACGAGGCGCACGGTCTGCCGGCCGAACGAGGTCTCGAACGGCCGCACGAGCGGCATCGCGACCCGGTGCAGGGTGATCGATGCGAGCCTCACGCGACGGGCTCCGAGGTGCCAGGGCGATCCGCGGCATCCGTCGTGAAAACATAGTCGTTGGTCGTGTTGAGTTCGGGGCGGAGGCCGCGAGCGAGGTTCTCGCCGAACAGGGCGCGGCTGGTGGCGCGCAGTTCGGCCGCGGCGACGGGATCCTCCGCGCGCAGTTGCTCGAAATCCACGTTCAGGGGCAGCACCTCGCTCGTGGTCCAGTTCGGCGGATGCCCGCCACCGAGGGCGCGGTGCACGCGCGGGGAGTCGAGGCGCCAGCGCACCTCGAAGCGGTCGCTCTGGTCACTGCCGGTGATGGCGTCATCGAGGCGGCCATAGAAGTCCGGCAGGAAGGTGGCGATCTCGGCGCCGAGCTTGACGAGGTTGAAGTGCGCGTTGCGGCGAATCAGGGGGTCGAAGGTCCAACGGATCTCGCCCACCCCGTGGTCGAGGCAGACCGCGCGCTGGAACAGTTTGAGGGCGAAGCCGACGCCACCGCTGCGCCGCCACGGCACCACCGCCGCCATGTGCGAGTGCAGGTGCAGCCCGTTCGACCAGCCGAGAAAGCCGAGGGTCGCGCCGACCTGCTTGCCGTCGGCGACCGCCGTGAGCACCGTGTTGCCCGCGTAATCGAGGGCGAGCAACATCGACCGGTCGGGGCTGCGGCCCTCACCCCAGGTGCGCTCGAACAATCCGATCACGCCGGCCATGTCGGGCGGGTCGGCCAGCCGCACCGTCACTCCGGCGGCGGCCGCCGCCGCGGCGGCCTGGGCATACGCCGCCCGCACGGTCTCACTCTGCTCGGTCTGGCTCTGTTCGCTCATGCCCCGAGTATCCTCCGTCCGCGCCGCGCCAACGACCCCGCCGCGTACCCTGACGCCGCGACCCTCCCTGTACCGTTCGACGGTGTTCAACCGCTGTGCAGCCGTTCTCGGGCCGAAAAGCACGTTTTTCACGCTGAGTACCGTCGAATGGTACGCGCGCGGCTGCACAGCGGTGCACGCCGTACCGTTCGACGGTGTTCAACCGCTGTGCAGCCGTTCTCGGGCCGAAAAGCACGTTTTTCACGCTGAGTACCGTCGAATGGTACGCGGACTCGGGCGACGGATGCCGCGGCATCCGTCTACACCGGGTCAGGCGCTGACACCGGTCAGTTCCGGCGAATGGTACGGGCGAACGGATGCCGCGGCGCCAGCCGGCGCTCCCCGTCCAGTTTCGCGGCGACCGGCGCCCACAGCAGCACCGCGACGCCGACGCCGATCAGCAGCCCGCCGAACGTGTCCGTGAGCCAGTGCGCGCCGAGATAGGTGCGGCTCAGCAGCATCACGATCGTGTATGCCGCGCCCGCCAGCCAGACCCAGAGCCGGGGCACGATAATGCCCAGGCACACCGCCATCGTCGCGGCGTTCGCGACATGCCCCGAGGGGAAGGAACCAAAGTCCGATGTGACCAGCATGTCTTCAGGGCGCGCGCGGCCGAAGAGCTGCTTGAGCAGCTGCACGCCGCCGGCGCTCAGGATTGTGGCCACGACAAAGTACCCCGCCTCCCACGGCCGACGCCAGAGCAGCAGCGCGATGAGGATGATGGCCGGAATCACGATCACCCCGGCGATCCCGGCCCCGAGAAAGTTCATGACGAGCGACGGCACCTCCCAAACCGGGTTGCGGTGCTCGATGATCTCGTCCATCCACTCGGTGTCGAGTTCGAGCGGGCGGCCCTGGCCGCGCACCACGATGAGGGCGCCGAGGCCCACGGCGAGCGCGACGGCGAGGAGCGCACTGATGAGCGGCCAGCGCCGGCTGATGCGGCGCGCGGCGGGGGTGGCGGCGCGCTCCGGGTCGGGCGCGCTCGCGGGGTGCCCGGGGCCGCCGGGACGGTCGCCAGAAGTTGTCATTCGGCCATCGTAGATCGGTGTGGCCGCGTGTGGGGTCGGCCGGCGGCATCCGTTCGCCCCTACCGCGGTGAGTTCCGCGTCAGGGGTGCACGATCAGCCAGACCGCCACGCACGCCGTCGTGGCCGACGGGTTGCCGAGCCGGTGCGGGCGGGTCGACGGGAAAGTGATCGAGTCCCCCGGGCCCAGCAGCACCGTTTCGGTCTCGAACTCGATGCTCAACTCCCCGGATTCCACGCTGCCCACCTCGTGGCCGTCGTGCCGCACGAGGCTGCCGTGGGCGCTGGCCATCGCGCCGGGCGGGTACGTCGATTCGAACAGGTCGAGGCCCGGCATCAGCCCCGGAGTCAGACGCCGGTAGGTGACGCCACCCTTCAGGGTCGTCAGGGGAACCGTGCCAGCCCGGGTCAGTACGTAGTTGGTGGGCACAGCGTCGGTGAGCGCGGTCTCACCGCTTCGCACCGCGATACTTCCCGGAGCCTCGAAGGCGGCGGCGAGCGGAACCCCGAGCGCGGTCACGATGGCGATGAGCCGGTTCACCGACGGAACCCGGGCGCCGGTCTCGATCTGCGACACGGCGCTGGCGGAGATATCGAGCGCCCGGGCGAGCGCGCGCAGTGAGAGCCCGGCGTTTAGCCGCAGTTCGCGCAGCCGGGAACCGAGAAATTGATTGCCCGTGTCCTCGTCCCTCACGCCCATATTCCAATTGTCACACGCCCGTTACGAGGCGTAACGCGGCCGAAACCTCCCCGAAAGTGTTAAGCAATAGCTTTACATCAATCAGGCGCATCACACCGGGGGCGGATGCTCGCTCCCGGCCCCCAGCATCCGTCACCACCCTCTGGCTCAGGAGTACTCATGACCGAAGTCCTCGCCCGCACGACGCCCGGCACCGCGACCGGCACCGCGCCGCAGCCCACCGGCCCGCACGACATCCTCGAGGCCTCGGGCCTGCCGCACGGCGGCGGCGGGGTGCAGCCCGGCCACGATCCGCGCCTGAGCAACGAGGCCCTCGCGCCGCTGAAGAAGCAGACCTGGACCTCATACAACTTCTTCGCGTTCTGGATGTCCGACGTGCACAGCGTGGGCGGCTACGTCACCGCCGGCAGCCTGTTCGCCCTCGGCCTGGCCAGCTGGCAGGTGCTGATCGCCCTCGTGGTCGGCATCATCATCGTGTACTTCTTCGCCAACCTCGTCGCCAAGCCCAGCCAGGTCACCGGCGTTCCGTACCCGGTCATCTCGCGGGCCGTGTTCGGGGTGGTCGGCGCCAACATCCCGGCCATCATCCGCGGCCTCATCGCCGTCGCCTGGTACGGAATCCAGACCTACCTCGCCTCCGCCGCCCTCGTCGTCGTCGCGCTCAAACTCTGGCCGTCGCTCGGCCCGATCGCCGACGTGAACCAGTACGGTTTCGTCGGCCTCTCGCTGCTCGGCTGGATCGCCTTCGGCATTCTCTGGGTCGTGCAGGCGCTCGTGTTCTGGCGCGGCATGGAGGCCATCCGCAAGTTCATCGATTTCTGCGGCCCCGCCGTCTACGTCGTGATGATCGCCCTCGCCGTCTACCTCGTCTCCGAGGCCGGCTGGGAGAACATCGACCTCAACCTCGGCTCGATCGCCTTCGAGGGCTGGGACGCCGTGCCCGTCATGCTCGGCGCCATCGCCCTCGTCGTCTCGTACTTCTCCGGCCCGATGCTCAACTTCGGTGATTTCTCCCGCTACGGCAAGTCCTACGCGGCCGTCAAGAAGGGCAACTTCCTCGGCCTGCCGATCAACTTCCTGTTCTTCTCCGTCTTGACCGTCGTCTGCGCCGCCGCCACCGTTCCGGTCTTCGGTGAGCTGCTGACCGACCCGATCCAGACCGTGGCCCGCATCGACAACGTCTACGCGATCGTGCTCGGCGCCGCCACCTTCGCCACCGCGACGGTGGGCATCAACATCGTCGCCAACTTCGTCGCCCCAGCCTTCGACTTCTCCAACGTCGCCCCGCAGAAGATCAGCTGGCGCATGGGCGGCATGATCGCCGCCGCCGGCAGCGTGCTGATCACCCCGTGGAACCTCTACTCCAGCCCCGAGGTCATCCACTACACGCTCGACACCCTCGGCGCGTTCATCGGCCCGCTCTTCGGGGTGCTCATCGCCGACTACTACCTCGTGCGCAAGCAGGTGGTGCACGTGCCCGACCTGTACACGATGAACCCCGCCGGCCGCTACTGGTACAAGCACGGCTTCAACCCGAACGCGATCATCGCGACCGCGACCGGAGCCGTGCTCGCGGCCTCCACCGTGTTCATCCCGGCACTACAGGGCGCCGCGAGCTTCGCCTGGTTCATCGGGTGCGGCATCGGCCTCGCCGTCTACGTGGTCGCCGAAAAGGTCAGCCCGCAGCTGAACACAACCGGAATCGCGCCCGACGGCGGCGACGCTCCCGTCGTTTCCGTCACGGCCGCTCGGTAAGCGGATGCCGACCCTCACCACACCCCGGCTGCCCACCATCGCGGGTGCGGCATCCGCTGCCGCGGATGAGAACCGCACCCCGCGCACGCTGCGGCAGATTCGGGTGATCAACCCGAACACGAGCGGCCCGATGACCGCCCTCATCGACGGCTGCGCCCAACGGGCGGCCGCCGTCGACTCCGTCGTGACCACGCTCTGCCCGTCGATGGGGCCGCTCTCGATCGAGAGTCACTACGACGAAGCCCTCGCCGTGCCCGGGCTGCTGCTCGAGGTCATGCGCGGCGAAGAGCAGGGCGCCGACGGCTACGTGATCGCCTGCTTCGGCGACCCGGGGCTCGACGCGGCCCGTGAGCTGGCCCGCGGGCCGGTCGTCGGCATCGCCGAGGCCGCGATGCACACGGCGACCCTGCTCGGCCGCAGTTTCAGCGTGGTCACCTCGCTGTCGCGCACCATCGGCCGGGCCGGCGACCTGGCCCGGCACTACGGCTTCGCCGAGCGTTGCCGCAGCATCTACGCGAGCGATATCCCGGTGCTCGGCCTGGAGCATCCGTCGCCGGAGGAGGCCGCCGACATCGTGGCGCTCTGCCGCCGCGCGGTGGAACAGGACGCCGCCGACTCGATCGTGCTCGGCTGCGCGGGCCTGGCACCGCTGTGTGACTACATCGCGGGCGAGATCGGCGTGCCGGTGATCGACGGAGTGAGCGCCGGGATCAAGCTCGTCGAGTCGCTGGTCTCGCTCGGCTACCGCACGAGCACCCGCGACGAGTTCGCCCGGCCGCTGCCGAAGCAGTACGTGGGCGCCCTCCGAGACTTCACCCTGGCCTGACGGATGCCCCCGCGCTAGTGGTCCAGCGCCGGCACCGTGCGCGGGCGCACGATGAACCAGAGTGAGGCGACCGCGATCAACGCGGTGATGCCCATCACGGCGGCCATCGGCACCGAGTTGTCGACACCGAACACGCCCACGATCGGGGAGATGACCCCGGCGACGCCGAAGTTCGCGGCTCCGAGCAGCGAGGCGGCGGTCCCGGCCTCGTGGCCGTGCCCGTTGAGCGCGATGACCTGCACGCTCGGCAGGGTGAAACCGCAGGCCGCAATGAAGAACCAGAGCGGAACCAGCGTGCCCCAGAGGCCCGCGCCGCCGAGGTCGAGCAGCAGGATGGCGGCGGAGGTGATCACGAGCACGACGGTCGAGATGGAGAGGATCCACTGCGGTCCCACGTTGTAGCGGTGCATCAGCCGCGAACTCAGCTGCACGCCGGTCACGATACCGAGGGAGTTCACCGCGAACAGCAGCCCGTATTCCTGCGGGGTGAAACCGTACACCTGTTGGAACAGGAACGACGACGACGAGAGATAGGAGAACAGCCCGCTGAAGGTCATCGCGCCGATGATCGCGACGCCCACGAAGACCCGGTCGCCGAGCACCGCCTTGTAGCGTTGTCCGAGGGTGTTGTGTCCCGCGGTGTGGCGCTGATCGGCCGGCAGGGTCTCCACAATCCAGAAGAACACGGCCGCGATCACGAGCAGGCCGTAGGCGGCGAGCACCCAGAAGATGCCGCGCCAGTTCATCACGAGCAGCAGCTGCGAACCGAGCACCGGGGCGATCACCGGTGCGAGGCCACTGACCAGGGCGAGGCGGGAGAGCATCTTGACGAGCGGTTTGCCGCCGAACAGGTCACGCACCATCGCCATCGCCACGACCGCGCCGGCCGCGGCGCCGAAGCCCTGCAGCACGCGGAAGATGCCGAGCGTCACGATGTCGTTCGACATCGCCGCGCCGACGCAGGCCAGAATGTGAAACCCGGTCGCGAGCATCAGCGGCAGCTTGCGGCCGACCTTGTCGCTCCACGGTCCCACGATCAGCTGGCCGAAGCCGAAGCCGATCATCGTGCCGGTCAGGGTCAGCTGCACGGCCGCCGCCGTCACGCCGAGTTCGCTCTCGAGCGTCGGGAACGCCGGCAGGTACAGGTCGATCGTGAACGGCCCGAGCGCGGTGAGCGCTCCGAGGATCACGATGTACAGAATCCGCTGCCCACGGCTCAGGGCGTCGCCGGGGTGGCGGGCGGTCGAGCGCAGTTGCGCCTGGCTGACAACGGGAATGGCGGCAGTGGTCACGTTGGCGAGGTCCTCAAGGGGTTCAGTTACGACGGATGCTGGCCCACCGAGAGTGGGCGGCGACACCGAACGTAAAAAAAGGGCCGCAACAGGGGTAAGTGTGTCCGGACGTGTTGTATTCCCCCGATCTGGGACCCGCCCGAGATTGGTTCGCGACCGCCACTTCGCGACCGCCCTAGACGACGCTCCAGCCACGGGCCCGGGCGGCCGCGGCCTGGCGCCCGTCGTCGGCGCCGAAACGGCGGGCCTCCCCCGGTTCGGCGAGGTCGGTGAAGCAGAGCTCGGCGACCGCCAGGTGCCAGGCGTGCCCGGCGGCGACGCCGGTCTGCGCGGTGATCTCGGCAGCGGATGCCTCCACCTCGTCCTCATCCACGCCCAGGATTTCGACCAGGCCGTCCTCGGCAGCCACGAGGTCCCCGAGCCGCGCGAGGGCGCCCTCCGGGGTCATCCCGCGGGCCAGCCCGTCGGCGACGGCGTCGGCGGTGCACTCGGCGAGAGCCTGCGCGCTCGAGACGATCTGCACCTCGGCCGAGCCGGCAAATGTCGCCGCCTGCGCCGGGTCGAGCAGCCGCACCAGCAGCGACGGACCGGCGTAGATGATCATGCCCCCACGGTACCCGCGGCATGCTCGCGGCCGGCACAGCGGCGGCTCCGGCCGGGGAGCGTCGGAGCCGCGTGATACGTTGCAAACCAGGCTCGAGAAGCCACGACAAGGGAGTCCGAATGAGAATTGCAGTCACCGGCGGCAGCGGCAAACTCGGCCGCAGCGTCGTCACCCGCCTGAAAACCGACGGCCACCACGTCATCAACTTCGACCGCTTCGGCACCCGCGGCGCCGGGTTCCTCAGCATCGACCTCGGCAACTACGGCGAGGTCCTCGACGCCCTGCACGGGGTTAACGACGTCATTGACGGTTTCGACGCGGTCGTGCACCTCGGGGCGATCCCGGCCCCGGGCATCCGCCCCGATGCCGCCACGTTCCACAACAATATGAACGCGACCTACAACGTGTTCCAGGCTGCCCGCCGGGCCGGCATCACCCGCATCGTCTACGCCTCGAGCGAGACCGTGCTGGGGCTGCCGTTCGACGAAGACCCGCCCTACCTGCCCGTCGACGAGGTCTCCCCGGCCCGGCCCGAGAGCACCTACTCGCTCGTGAAGCACCTCGAAGAGCAGATGGCGATCCAGCTCGTGCGCTGGAACCCCGAGCTGAGCATCACCGCGCTGCGCTTCTCCAACGTCATGGATCCGGAAGACTACGCCGCCTTCCCCGGCTACGACGCAGACCCGACCACCCGTAAGTGGAACCTCTGGGGCTACATCGACGGCCGCGACGGCGCCCAGGCCGTCGCGCGCGCCCTGCACGCCGCCCAGCCCGGCTTCGAGGCGTTCATCATCGCCGCCGCCGACACCGTCTCTGCCCGGCCGAACGCCGAACTGGCATCCGCGGTGTTCCCGAACGTGGCCTTCGCCCGCGACGTCGAGCCGCACGAGACCCTGCTCGGCATCGACAAGGCGAGACGGATGCTCGGCTACGCTCCCGAGCACAGCTGGCGCGACCACGTGTAGCCGGCCCCGCGCGAAGCCCACACGACCCGGCCCGGGCTAGGCGACGAGCCAGCGCGGCAACAGCGGCTCGATGAGCGCGTAGTAGGCCTCGGGGTCGCGGCCGGCCACGGCCGCCGGCTCGGCTCCCTCGGCTCCCGCGGCGAACCACACCTCGATCGCACCGACCGAGCCGTAGGCCACGTACTTCGCCAGGGCGGTGCGGGCCAGCGCGGCCTGCGCGGGCGCGGCCTGCGCCGGCTCGGCCCCGGCCTCGGCTCCGTTCGCAGCCGGGGTCCCCGCAAGGCCCACCCCGCGGTCGGCGATGAGCGCGGCGACGGAAGACTCGAAGTGCGGCGCCAGCAGATCGTGCGCCGTGGTGCGGGAATGTTCCGCGAGCAGGTGCTCGAAAATGGCGCTGTGCGAGTCGACGAGCGCGGCAACCGCCATCGACGTGTGCCGAATCGCCTCGGCCAGGGTGTGCTCACGCACGTAGCTCGAGGCCAGGTATTCGGCGCGCACCGCGTCGAGCTCGTCCCGCATGACCCGGGCCAGCAGCGCCGACGGCGAGCGAGCGTGATCATAGAACGTCACCCGATGGATGTCCGCGGCCGCCGCGATCTGCGCCACGCTCAGCCGGTCCACGTGCTGCGCGGCCGAGAGCCGCAGGATCGCGACCCGCAGCGCCTCCGTCGTGCGCGCCGCCCGCGCGTCGGGGCGGGCGTCGGAGGCGTCCGGGCGCAGCTCGGCACGGTCATCGGAGCGTGATTCGGGGGCGGCGGCATCCGTGGTCATGCGTCAACCCTATAGACCTGGACTCACTCAGGCGACGACTGTCGCCCACACGACCGGGGAGAACCTCATGGACGCCGATCCTCGGCGGCTACACCGCCGCCTAACCCGCCTGCGTGCCGACGACCGCTGCCGTATTTCTGCCCGGGTTCGCGCCGGTGGGGCGGCCTATCGCACACAACTCCCGCTGAATATGCGGTAGCGACTACGGAGGCCCGTCATTGCGCCGGGCTTTTCTTCCGCCGCCACCGATCTGCAGGAGTTATGCCGCCGCCGCGGCGTCGGCACAGGCCGGCCGGGCCAGGACACGTTGGACCGAGCGAGCCCGGTCCGGGTCGGTCAGCCGCCCGTTGCTCGCATAACTCCTGCTGAATGTGCCACCTGTCCCCGGAGGCCCGTCATTCCGCCGGGGTTTTCTTGCGCCGCCACCGATCTGCAGGAGTTATGCCGCCGCCGGCCGGCCGGCCGTCGAAATACAGGCGGGTCAGGCCGGCTGGGCGGCGGCGAGGCGGCGCGCGGCGAGGGTGATCCAGCGCAGCGGGTCGTTCATCGCCGCCGCGCCGCCGCCGGCCAGTTCGGTGAGGGACTCGGCTCCGGCGAAACGCTCGGTGCCCGCCTCGATCAGGCCGGCCACCAGATAGGCGCGGGCACCGGCATCCGCCGCGAGGCCGGCGAGGTAGCTCGGCACCTTGCCCGCGTCGGACTGCGCGTCGAAGCGGCCCTCGCCGGTGATCACGACGGCTGCCCCCGCCACCGCCCCGGGCACCCCGAGCGCCTGTCCCACGGCCGCCGCCCCCGGAGCCATCGTCGCGCCCCAGGCCAGCAGCCCGAACCCCGTGCCGCCCGCCGCTCCGGCACCGGGCGTCTGCGGTTCGACGGCCACGAATCCGGCGAACCGGGCGAGCCCCGACTCGAGGGCCGCGACCTGCTCGAGGCTCGCGCCCTTCTGCGGTGCGAATACGGCGGCCGCCCCGGCCGGCCCGAGCAGCGGGCTCGTCACGTCGCACAGGATCCGTGCACCGCCCGGCGGCAGCGGGCGCAGTCCTCCGAGCTCGACGGCCGCTACCGTGGACAGGCCGAGGCCGCCCGGCATGACCGCGCGACCCGCGGCATCCGTCGCCCGGGCCCCGAGCGCGGTCAGCGCGCCGAGCCCGGCGTCGGTCGAGGAGCTGCCGCCGAGGGCGAGCAGCAGCCGGTCGACGCCATGGTCGAGGGCCGCCGCGATGGCCTGCCCGAAGCCGTGGGTGTGCGCGGTCAGCGGTCGCAGCGGATCGAGCAGCGTGAGCCCGCTCGAATTGGCGAGCTCGACGACCCCGGTGCCACCGGGCAGCAGCAGCCAGTAGGCGTCAACCGCCCGGTCGTCGGGCCCGGTCACGATGACCGGCATGCGCCGCGCGCCCGGCACGGCGACCTCGAACGCCTCGAGGGTGCCTTCCCCGCCGTCGGCCATCGGCATCAGCCGCAGCTCGTCGAGCTCACGAACGGATGCCCACCCCGCCGCGATCGCGCCCGCCACCTCGATCGCGCTCGCGGTTCCCTTAAACGAGTCCGGGGCGACGACCACCTGCACGCTCTTCATCCCCTCAGCCTGCCATGTACCCCGCACTCCGCACTGCCCGTACCATTCGACGGAGTTGAGCACCGCATGCACCGTTTCCAGCCCGAAAACCGTGTTCAAGGCGGCGAACTCCGTCGAATGGTACGGGGCAGGCGGGAGGCTAGGGTCGAAGGGTGACCGAAAACACCAGCACCCCTGCCCCCGTCGACCCCGAGTCCGCCGCGGCGCTGGCCACGAACGGTCTCGAGCTCACCCTGCTCGACCCGGTCACCGGCACCGAGCAGGTGCGTCGCTGGATCCTCGCCGAATCCCGCGGATTCCACGAACCCGAGCCGAGCGACGAACGCCTCGCCGGCCAGGCCGCCGAGATCGCCGCCGACCGCATGTCCGCGGTCTGGGACGCCACCGCGGCCGACCCCGAGACGCCGGTCGCCACCATCCGCTCCTGGGTGATGGGCCTCACCGTTCCTGGCGGCGCGGCCCTGCCGGCCTGGGCGATCAGCTCCGTCACCGTCTCGCCCACCCACCGTCGCCGCGGCATCGCCCGGGCCCTGCTCGGCGGCGAGCTGCGCGAAGCCGCCCGCGCCGGGCTCGCGATGGCGATGCTCACCGTCTCCGAGGCCACGATCTACGCCCGTTACGGCTTCGGCCCCGCCGTGCACCAGGCCGATTACCTGATCGATTCCACCCGCGCGCACTGGACCGGCCCCACCCCCGCCGGCCGGGTGCAGTTCGTCAGCCCCGAATCCCTGCTCGTCGACGGCCAGGCCCTCTTCGACCGCGCCCGCCCGCTCTCCCCCGGCGAGGTCGACCGCCGCCCCAACATCTGGGCCGACAAGCTCGGCCTCAACCCCCGCCACCCCGGCGCCACCACGAAAGACCTGCGCGCGGTGCGCTTCGACGACGCCGACGGCGTGCCCCAGGGCTTCGCGCTCTACACCGTCGCGATCATCGACAACAGCTTCCCGGCCCGCCTGACGCTGACCGACCTGGTCGCTGCGACCGGCGACGCCTCCGCCGCGCTCTGGCGATTCCTGCTCGAGATGGACCTCGTCACCGAGATCACGGCGCCGCACCGCAGCGTGAGCGAACCCGTCTCCTGGCAAATCTCCGATCGCCGCGCCGTGCGCAAGGTCGACGAGAGCGACCACCTCTGGCTGCGCATCCTCGACGTGCCCGCTGCCCTCGCCGCCCGCACCTATGCCGCGGCCGACGACTTCGTACTCGAGGTGACCGACGACCTCGGTTTCGCGGCCGGCCGCTTCGCCTTCAGCACGACGCCAACGAGCACGACGACGGATGCCGCCGGCCGCGCCCATCCGCTGCCCGCCACCGCAGACCCCGCGATCGACACCCCCGCCGCCGCCCTCGCCCTGACCGTCGCCGACCTCGGCAGCCTCTACCTCGGCGGCGCAAGCGCCGTCGAGCTCGTGCGCGCCGGACGCGTACGCGAGCTCACACCCGGCGCCGCCGCCCGTTTCGACGCGGTCATGCGCACCCAGCTGCCGCCGTTCCTCAGCACCGGCTTCTAGCTCCGCCCGAAGCGGACCGCCAGCGAACCCGCACCTCCCAGCCCACGCACAGCCCGCGTCAACCCGTCACCGAGGCGCGCACTCTACGGTCGAAGCACAGCCCCGCGACGAAACGGTGTACCTCCATGACCTCGAACGGCCGCCCCGCCCCGCGTCCCTCCCTGAAGGATCGACGCGCCGACGCCCGCGAGCACGCCCGCCAGTTGCGCGAAGACTCGGCTCGCCGGGTGCGCACCCGCCGCCTGCTCTGGCGCGGCGGCATCGGCGTGGGCCTGCTCGCCGTCGCGACGATCGTGGCCGTCGTCCTCGTCGGCGCGGCGCGGCCCGCCGCCGTCGGCCCGCTCAACATGGCCAGTGACGGCGTGCTGCTCGGCGCCGACGCCACCGGCGTGGTCGCCGCCCCCACGCTCGCCCTCGCCGCCGATGAGGATCCCATCGACACCGACCCGGCCGCCCTGGCCAACCTTGTGAACATCACGATGTACGTCGACTATCTCTGCCCGTACTGCGGCCAGTTCGACACCAATAACGCCGAACAGATCGCCTCCTGGGTCACCGCGGGCAACGCGACCGTCGAAATCCACCCGATCTCGATCATGGACGGTTCCTCGGCGGGAACCTCCTACTCCACCCGCGCGGCCAACGCCGCCGCCTGCGTCGCCGATACCGCCCCCGACTCCTTCCTCGCCGTGAACACGGCACTGTTCGCGGCCCAGCCCGAAGAGCAGACGGCCGGTTTGACGGATGCCGAACTCCTCGCCGTTCTGCGCTCCGCCGGCGTGCAGAGCGATGCGGTGACCGACTGTGTGACCGGGCAGGCGTTTGCGTCCTGGGTGGCCGCCGCCACCGACCGGGCCCTGGCCGGCCCGCTGCCCAACGCCGACGTGCAGACAGTGACGGGCACCCCGACCGTGCTCGTCAACGGTGTGTCCTACGCGGGCGCCTTCGACGACGCCGCCGCCTTCGAGCAGTTCGTGCTCACCGAAGCCGCCGACCTCGACGACGACGAGGCCGCCCTCGCCGAGGCCCAGGCCGCCGCCGAGGCCGCGCAGACCGACACGGAGTAGACCTGCACAGAGCAGCCAGCCGCCCCGTCGACCCGTTGTCTGCCCCCGCATAAGCGGTTTCTTCTCCCGCGCCGCGCCGGTAGCTTGGGAGCCACGAGACCCGAGGTGGCGACGACGATGACGATTCTGGACGTAACGGTAGAGATCCCGCGGGGAAGCCGGAACAAGTATTCCGTGGATCAGCTGACCGGGCGCATCCGCCTGGAGAGCACGCTGCTGACCGAGATGGTCTACCCCGCCGACAGCGGTTTCATCGAGAACACCCTGGGCCTCGACGGCGAACCGCTGAACGCGCTCGTGCTGCTCGAAGGGCCCACCTACCCCGGGGTCGGCATTTCGGTGCGGCCGGTCGGCGTGTTCCGCATGCAGAACGAACACGGTCCCGAGGTGAAGCTTGTGTGCGTGCCCGTCGCCGACCCGCGCTGGGAGCACGTGCTCGAGATCAGCGACGTCGCCGAGTACACCCGCGACGGCATCCAGCACTTCTTCGAGCACTACAAAGACCTCGAACCGGGCAGGCTCGTCATTGTCGAAGGCTTCGGCGAGCGGCTCGAGGCCGAACGCCTCGTCACAACGGCGATGCACGCCTACCGCTCGCATGACAGCTACGAAAACTAGCGCGGGCTGGGCTAGTCCGAATCGGCCGGGGCGACGGATGCCCCGCCCCACGGCTCCGCGCCGCCCCACACCACCGGCGCCAGCGGAATCACCACCACCGGGCGGTGCTGGTGGTGCGCGAGGTGCACGGCCACGGAGCCGCCGAAAAACTCCTGCAGCCCGGCCAGCAGCGTCGCCTCCCGGGTGCCGATCACGATCATCGCCGCGTCCAGGGTGTCGGCCAGGTGCGCGAGGGCCCGGGCCGGGTCGCCGGCGACGGCGCGGGTGCTCCATTCCACACCGCGGCCGTTCAGAACGGATGCGAGGTGCTCGGCCAGGTCGTGGTCGAACGCCTCCGCGGCGAGGTCGGGCAGGTCAGGGTCGAACGGCAGCGACATGATCGTGCCGTCGGCGGACTCGTCGACCAGGTAGCGGCCCACGTCGACGTAGACGCAGACCAGTTCGGCGTTGAAGCGGGCCGCGAACACGGCCGCGTTTTCGACGACCGCGTCGGGTTGCCCCGGTTGCACGCCCACGATCACGCGGGCACGACCGCTCGGCGTCACCTGTCCTCCTCGGGTGGAGTAGCTGCCCGGTCGGGGTAAACGGCCGAAGAGCATGGTTGTAGACGAAGCCCGTGACAGGCTTTGAGCAAAATTGTGCCAGATTCGCCCCGCCCGTTCAACCCCCAGCCCCGCCCGATCACCCCCGCGGGTGAGTCGGCTACAGGCCGGGCAGCACCTGCGCGACGCCGCCGAGGGCGCCCGGCACGAGCCGGTAGTACGACCAGGTGCCACGCTTCGATCGAGTCAGAAAACCGGCGTCGACCAGTACTTTCAGGTGGTGGGAGATGGTCGGCTGCGACAGGGTGAGCACGTCGGTGAGGTCGCAGACACAGGCCTCCGCGTCGAGGTGCGACCCGACGATCGAGAGGATGCGCAGCCGGGCCGGGTCGGCGAGGGCCTTGAGCGAGCGGGCGAGCGCCTCGGCGTCGGCGGGCGCGATCGCCGCGCGGCCGACCGACGAACCGCAGGCGGCGGCATCCGTCACGTCGGTCAGCGGCAGCAGTGCAGGGGACGACTGGAGAGGCTGCTGAACGAACGTCATAGGAACATCCTGCCGCATAGATTGACATTTGTCGATGAATGGGCCTAGCGTAGGCATCGACAACGATCGATATATGCCCGTATTCCGCACCCCAGTACCAGCCGGAGCCCCGTGACCACAGACACATCCCCCACCCTCAGCACCCCGGCCCGGCTCGGCACCCTCGACCGGTTCCTGCCGGTCTGGATCCTCGCCGCCATGGGCGTCGGCCTGCTCCTGGCCGTCTACACCCCGGCGGTCGGCGAGGCCCTGCACGCCTTCACGATCGGCTCGGTCAGCGTGCCGATCGCGATCGGCCTGCTGATCATGATGTACCCGGTACTCGCCAAGGTGCGCTACTCCGACGCGAAACACGTTGCCACCGACAAGCGCCTGCTGGTCACCTCCCTGGTGCTCAACTGGTTGGTCGGCCCGGCCCTGATGTTCGCCCTGGCCTGGCTACTGCTGCCCGACCTGCCCGAATACCGCACCGGCCTGATCATCGTGGGCCTCGCCCGCTGCATCGCCATGGTGCTCATCTGGAACGACCTCGCCTGCGGCGACCGCGAGGCCGCCGCGTTCCTCGTGGCGATCAACTCGGTCTTCCAGGTCGTCGCCTTCGGCGCGCTCGGCTGGTTCTACCTGCAAGTGCTGCCGGCCTGGCTCGGCCTGCCCACCACGAGCGCGGAGTTCTCGATCTGGGCGATCACCGCGAGCGTGCTCGTCTTCCTCGGCATTCCGCTGCTGGCCGGCTACCTCTCCCGCCGGGTCGGCGAGGCCACCAAGGGCCGCGACTGGTACGAGGCGAAATTCCTGCCCGTGGTCGGCCCGTTCGCCCTCTGGGGACTGCTCGTCACGATCGTCATGCTCTTCGCCCTGCAGGGCCGCCAGGTCATCGCGAACCCCGGCGACGTCGCCCGCATCGCCCTGCCGATGCTGATCTACTTCATCGTCATGTTCCTGATCAGCTTCGTCGCCGGCCGCCTGCTGCGCATGAGCTACGAGCGCACGACGACGCTCGCCTTCACCGCCGCGGGCAACAACTTCGAGCTCGCGATCGCGGTCTCCGTCGGCACCTTCGGCGCCCTCAGCGGCCAGGCCCTCACCGGCATCGTCGGCCCCCTGATCGAAGTCCCCGCTCTCATCGCGCTCGTCTACCTCGCGCTCTGGCTGCGCAAGCGGATGTTCCCGGTCGCGCTCCCGAAACCGGCCCCCGTGGCATCCGCTGCCGCGGCCGAGAGCAGCCTCAACCGGGTGTAACCCGCTCCTGACCCCCACCTGTCACACGCGTTGTCTACAATCGCCGCAAGATCCCCGTCAGAACCCTCTCGAAAGAAGCCCCTCATGACCGCTAAGCCCACCGTGCTCTTCGTCTGCGTGCACAACGCCGGACGCTCGCAGATGGCCGCCGGCTACCTCAGCGCCCTGTCCGAGGGCCGCATCGAGGTCCTCTCCGCCGGCTCCGAGCCGAAAGACCAGATCAACCCGGTCGCGATCGCCGCAATGGCCGAAGACGGCATCGACATCGCGAACAACGTGCCCAAGATCCTGACGACCGAGGCCGTGAAGGACTCCGACGTCGTCATCACGATGGGCTGCGGCGACGCCTGCCCGATCTTCCCCGGCAAGCGCTACGAAGACTGGACGCTCGACGACCCGGCCGGCCAGGGCATCGAGAGCGTGCGCCCGATTCGCGACGACATCAAGGCCCGCATCCAGGTGCTGCTCTCCGAGCTGCTGCCGGCTCAGGTCTAGGCGACGGGCCGCACCCCATGACCGACTTCAGCACCCGCAGGGCTCTTCCGGGCCTCAGCTTTCCCGAAGAGTCTCTCAAACGCCTCGCGCACGACCTCACCTCCCGCTTCGACGGCGTCTTCGCCGGCGAGACGGTCGAACGCTACGTGCTCGAGTCTTACACCGCGCTGCTGCGCACCTCGAGGGTCAAAGCGCACCTCACCAGCCGCACCGCGCACTTCGCCGGTGAGCGCCTCACCGCCCTCGCCCAGGCCACGGGCGCCGTGGCATCACCGGTTCCCGAGGTGCTGTTCGTCTGCGTGCAGAACGCCGGCCGCTCGCAGATGGCCGCCGTCTTCGCCAATGCTCTCTCCGGCGGTGCCGTGCACGTGCGCTCGGCCGGATCGACGCCGTCGACCGAGCTGAACCCTTCGGTCGTTGCCGCGATGACCGAACTCGGCCTGTCGATGGACGAGTCCTTCCCGAAGCCCCTCACCGACGATGTCGTGCAGGCAGCGGATGTCGTGGTCACCATGGGCTGCGGTGACGCCTGCCCGATCTACCCGGGCAAGCGCTACGTCGACTGGAACCTCGTCGACCCCGGCGAATTGCCGCTCGACGAGGTGCGGGCCATCCGCGACCAGATCCGTGGCAAAGTCACCGACATGCTCGCCGGCCTCGGCGTCGATCCGATCGACCTGCCGACCGTTCCGACCTCGGCAGCATGACAACCGCGGGCACGGCATCCGGGTTGACCCTGACGGTTCCGCCCCGGCGCACCGACGCCGTGCCCGCACTCGCCCACCGGCCCGTCGCCATCATCGGCGCCGGGCCGGTCGGCCTCGCCGCGGCCGCCGAATTGGCCGAGCGCGGCATCGACTGTGTCGTCTACGAAGCCGGGCCGGAGGCGGGCACCGCGATCGCCCTCTGGGGCCACACCCGGCTGTTCTCGCCGTGGCGCTACCTGACGGATGCCGCGGCCGTTCGACTGCTCGAGCCCACGGGCTGGGCCGCTCCCGAGCCGGGCGCCCTGCCGACCGGCCACGACCTGCTGCGCGAGTACGTGCATCCGCTCGCCAAGGCCCTCGGCGACCGGGTGCGCTACGGCGCGCGCGTCACCGCGGTCAGCCGCCAAGGAATGGACCGCACCCGATCCGCGAATCGGGCTGCCACGCCGTTCTGCCTCCGCATTCAGACGGATGCCGGCACCCACGACGCCCTCGCCCGCGCGGTCATCGATACCTCCGGCACCTACTCCACACCGAACCCGGTTGCCGCCTCCGGGCTCGAGATGATCGACGGGGGCGCCCTGAGCGAGCATCTCGTGCACGCCCTGCCCGACGTTCTCGGCGCCGAGCGCGCCCGCTTCGCCGGACGACACACGGTCGTCGTCGGCGCCGGGCACTCCGCCGCGAACACCCTGCTGAACCTCGCCGAACTCGCTTCCCACGAGCCCGGCACCACGATCAGCTGGCTGATTCGCACCGCGACACCGGCGCGGGTCTACGGGGATGATTCCGACGAGCTCGCCGCCCGCGCCTCCCTCGGCGCGCGAGTGCGCGCGCTCGTCACGAGCGGCCGAGTCACCCTGGTCGACGGTTTCGAGATTGAGAGCGTTGCTCCCGCCAGCGAAGGGGTCGAGCTCGTCGGCCGTCGTTCCGGGCAACCGGCCCGACTTACGGCCGACCTCGTGGTCGGCGCGACCGGGTTTCGGCCCGACCTCGACATGCTGCGCGAGATGCGCCTGTCACTCGACGAGATCGTCGAGGCGCCACGCCTGCTCGCGCCGCTGATCGACCCGAACCTGCACAGCTGCGGCACGGTTCCGGCGCACGGCGTCGACGTGCTCACGCATCCTGAGCCGAACTTCTACCTCGCCGGCATGAAGAGCTTCGGCCGGGCACCCACGTTCCTGCTGGCCACCGGTTATGAGCAGGTTCGCTCCATCGCCGACGAACTCGCCGGCAACCGGGCCGCCGCCCGGCTGGTCACCCTGGTGCTGCCCGAGACCGGGGTCTGCTGCACGGTGCAATCCAACACCGTGCCGCCGGCAGCCACGGCCGCGCAGGAGCCGCCCGCGGCATCCGCCGCCTGCTGCAGCTGAATCGACCCCGCGCTGCCCCCGGCGGCCGCACGACACTCAGGCGAGGGTCAGGAACAGCTTTTCGAGCTCGTCGACGGTCAGCGCGTCCTTCTGCTCCGGGTTTTCGAGGCACTGCCGCATCGCCTTCGACACGATCACGAATCCGGCCTTGTCGAGAGCGCTCGACACCGCAGCCAGCTGGGTCACGATGTCCTTGCAGTGCGCGCCCGCCTCGACGGCCACGATCACCGCGTTCAGCTGGCCCTGCGCCCGCTTCAGCCGGTTCAGAATCTTCTTCTGCTCCGGGTCGGGGCCGAGCGCAACCGTGTCAGCGTCCATGCCGGTGAGGCGGATGCCCGCGGCCGCGAGGCCGGACGCATCCGTCGTCGACGTCTTGGCCTTGGTGAGAGCTGTTTTAGGCATTGTCTACTCCTGATTCGGTCGGCAGTCCGGCCTGCTGCCAGGCGACGGTGCCGCCGGCCACGTTGATCGCGTCGATCTCGCTGCCGGAGCGGTCGAGGTAGTCCACGACCTGGGCGCTGCGGCCGCCGACCGCGCAGATGACATAGACGGGCTCCCCCACGGGAACCTCGCCCATGCGTTCCATCAGCACGCTGATCGGGATGTGCAGCACCCCGGGCAGATGGGCGTCGTCATATTCGTCCTGCTCGCGCACGTCGAGCACGACGATGGGTTGTGGGCCCGCCGTCAGTTCGGCGAGCTCGAGTACCGAGATATCGGTCATACAGGGATCCCTTCAGCAAGAACTTCGGCGGCGGCGGCCACCACGGCGGCATCGGCGGCCTGGCCGGCCAGCCAGGTGCGATACCCGCCATCTAGGTTACGCACATCGTGGCCGAGTTGGCTGAGCAACCGTGCCGCGGTGTGGCCGCGCTGGCCGACCTGGCAGTGCACGATCAGCGGGCCGGCGGGCAGCTCCGCGTGCCGGGCGCGCAGCTCGTCGAGGTTCAGGTTGCGGGCGTCGGGCAGGTGGCCGGCGGCGAATTCGGCGGGCGTGCGCACGTCGACGAGGCTCGCCCCGGCGGCGAGCTCGGCCGACAGTTCGTGCCACTGCACCGACCGGGTGGTGCCGTGCAGCAGATTGTCGGCGACATAGCCGAGCTGGTTGATCGCGTCCTTCGCCGACCCGTACTGCGGCGCGTAGGCCAGTTCCAGTCGGCTCAGGGCGGATGCCCCGAGACCCGCGGCCATCGCCGTCGCGATCACGTCGATACGCTTGTCCACGCCGCTGCCACCCACGATCTGGGCGCCCAGAATCGCGTCGGTGTCGGCGTCGATGAGCAGCTTGATCGCCATCTGTTCGGCGCCGGGAAAGTACCCGGCATGCGACGACGGATGCGTGTGCACGATCCGGTGCGCCCGGCCGGCGGCCACGAGGCGCTGCTCGTTCCAGCCGACCATCGCCACGGT
The DNA here is from genome assembly GCF_003602235.1 of Cryobacterium melibiosiphilum. Taxonomy (GTDB): domain Bacteria; phylum Actinomycetota; class Actinomycetes; order Actinomycetales; family Microbacteriaceae; genus Cryobacterium; species Cryobacterium melibiosiphilum. Next base: position 232,040 of record NZ_QZVS01000096.1, on the reverse strand, counting down.
CAGGTCGAAGACACCGACGATGCCGGTGCCGACGGCGGGCTCGGCCGCGTCGGGGCGCCCGGCGATGGTGTCGGCGGCGGCGCGGCCGTGCCGGTTGGCGAGGCCCGCCATGGTGACGAGCGCGCCGGCGCCGCCCACGGCATCCGTCTTCAGGGCGCCGTCGCCGACCGCGAAGATGCGGGGGTCGCTGGTGGCTTGGGTCTCATCGACCCAGATGCCGCCGCTGTCGCCGATGCGGAGGCCCGCCGCGGCGGCCAGGGACGTGTCGGGCCGCACGCCGGTCGCGTCGATCACGAGGTCGGCCGGCACCAGGGAGCCGTCACTCAGCAGCAGACCGGTCGCCGCGGTGCCCGCGGAATCAACCGGTGCGTCACTGCCGACAACGTGGGTGCCCAGGCGCACGTCCACGCCGTGGGCGCGCAGGTCGGCGACCACGGGCGCTGCCATTTCGGGGTCGAGCGGGGTGAGAATCTGCGGGCCGCGCTGCACGAGGGTCACGTGCACGCCGCGGTGCACGAGGTTGTCGACGGCTTCGAGGCCGATGAAACCACCGCCGATGACGACAGCTGAGGGTGAGCCGTCGACCGCGGCGAGCACGGCGTCGATGTGGTCGACGTCGTCGACGGTGCGCAGGGTGTGCGTGGCGAGGCCGAAGTCCAGGGGCTCACTGCGGGTCGTCGCGCCGGCGGCGAGGATCAGCCGGTCATAACCCTCGATGGATTCCTCGCCGGTCAGGGTGTTCCGCACCGAGACGGTCTGGCCGGCGCGGTCGATGCCGGTGACCTCGTGGTCGATACGCACGTCGAGGCGAAAGCGAGCGCGAAGCGATTCGGGGGTCTGCAGCAGCAACTCGGCGCGATCGGTGATGACGCCGCCCACGTAGTACGGCAGTCCGCAGTTGGCGAAGGACACGTAGTGCCCACGCTCGAATACCACGATCTCGGCCGACTCATCGAGCCGGCGCATCCGTGTTGCCGCCGACATGCCGCCGGCCACTCCACCCACAATGACAATCTTCATCGGTCCTCTTTCTTCGGTGCCTCTCGCCCAACTATACCCCCATGGGTATCCAAAAGTCGATCCCCGTCCCCGCGAGTGAGCAATAACTGCACCAAAACTGCCGGGTTGGTGCAGTTATTGCTCACTCGCGAGATCAGCGCGGCGCGAGGGCGCGAAACCCGCGCAGGCGCAGGCTGTTCGTCACCACGAACACCGAACTCAGGGCCATCGCCGCGCCGGCCACGAGCGGGTTCAGCAGCCCGAGCATCGCGAGGGGAATCGCCGCCACGTTGTACGCGAAGGCCCAGAACAGGTTCGCCTTGATCGTGCCGAGGGTGCGCCGCGCGAGCCGGATGGCATCCGCTGCCGCGAAGAGATCGCTGCGCACCAGGGTCAGGTCGCTCGCCTCGATCGCCACATCGGTTCCGGTGCCCATCGCGATGCCGAGGTCGGCGGTCGCGAGCGCGACCGCGTCGTTGACACCGTCGCCGACCATCGCCACGACCCGGCCACTCTGCTGCAGTGAGCGGATGACGTCGGCCTTCTCGGCCGGCAGCACCCCGGCCCGCACATCCGCGATTCCGACGAGGTCGCCCACGGCCCGGGCCGCACGCTCGTTGTCGCCGGTGAGCAGCACCGTCGTCAGGCCCAGCCGTTCGAACTCGTCGATCGCCGCGGCGCTCGTGGGCTTGACCGTGTCGGCGACGGCGAGCAGCCCCCTGGCCTCGCCGTCCCAGGCCACGATCACCGCGGTCTGACCCAGGCCCTCCTTGGTGTCGAGCATGGCGCGCAGCTCCACGGGCAGCTCGATCGACCACGCACTCGCCAGCCACTGCGGCCGTCCCACGAGCACGAGGCGCCCGTCGACGACGGCCTGCACGCCCAGGCCCTGTTCGGAGGCAAACGCTTCCGCCGCCGGAACCGGCCCCTTCAACGCCGCGGCGGCGACGATAGCAGCGGCGATCGGATGCTCCGAGCCGCTCTCCGCACCGGCCGCGAGCCGGAGAATCTCGTCTTCGTCCCCGCACTGCACGGCCGCGCAGCCGACCACGGCCATCTGCCCGGTCGTGACGGTTCCGGTCTTGTCGAGCACGATCGTATCGACCCGGCGGGTGGCTTCGAGCACCTGCGGGCCCTTGATCAGGATGCCGAGCTGCGCGCCGCGGCCGGTGCCCACGAGCAGCGCGGTCGGGGTCGCGAGCCCGAGCGCGCACGGGCAGGCGATGATGAGCGTCGCGACCGCGGCGGTGAATGCCAGCTCGGGCGTCGCACCGACCAGCAGCCAGCCCACCAGGGCCAGTACGGCGAGGCCCAGCACGATCGGCACGAAGATCGCGCTGACCCGGTCGGCGAGGCGCTGCACATCCGCTTTGCCGGTCTGCGCCTGTTCAACCAACCGGCCGATCTGGGCCAGTTCGGTGTCGGCGCCGACGCGGGCAACCCGCACGACGAGGCGTCCGCCGGCGTTCAGGGTCGCTCCCACGACGTGATCGCCGGGGCCGACCTCGACGGGCACGGATTCACCGGTGAGCAGGCTCGCATCCACGGCCGAGTTGCCGTCGACGACGGTGCCGTCGGTGGCGACCTTCTCGCCGGGGCGCACGACGAAGAGGTCGTCGACGACGAGCGTGGAAATGCCGACCCGGGTCTCGACCCCGTCGCGCAGCAGGGTCGCCTCTTTCGCGCCGAGTTCGAGCAGGGCCGTGAGGGCCGCTCCCGAGCGGCGCTTGGCGCGCGCCTCGGCGTAGCGGCCGGCGAGCAGAAAGACGGTCACGGCCGCGGCGACCTCGAGGTAGATCTCGTTGGCGCCGCCGCCGGGTTCGGCGACGAGGTGAAAGCTCATGGTCATTCCGGTCATGCCCGCCATGCCGAAGAACAGGGCGTAGAGCGACCAGCCAAGCGCGGCGAGCACCCCGAGACTGACGAGGGTGTCCATCGTCGCGGCGCCGTGGCGGGCGTTCAGCCAGGCCGCACGGTGAAACGGCCACGCACCCCAGATTGCGACGGGCGCGGCCAGGGTCAGGGCGAGCCACTGCCAGTTGTCGAACTGCAGCGCCGGAATCATCGACAGCAGCGCGACCGGCAGGGCGAGCGCGGCCGAGACGCGCAGGCGCGACAGCAGCGCGGCCGCTTCGGCGCCGTCCCCGGTCTCAGAGCCGGGAGCGGAGGCATCCACCGGGGCCGGGCCAGCCGACGTGGGCGACGGATGCACCGGCGCCGGCACCACGGCCGTATACCCGGTGGCTTCAATGGTCGCGATCGCATCCGCGACCGTGGTGCCGGCCGGCACTGACACGTGCGCCTTCTCGGTCGCGTAGTTCACGCTCGCCTCAACGCCGGGCATGCGGTTGAGCTTCTTCTCAATGCGCGCTGCGCAGGAGGCGCAGGTCATGCCGCCGATGCGGAGGTCGACCTGCGAGGCGGTCATGCGACGGCCGGTGCCAGTTCATAGCCGGCTTCATCGACCGCGGCAGCGACGAGGGTGCGGTCGAGGGCGGCGGCGCTCGTGACGGTGACCTGGGACACGCCCCCGACCACGAGGTCGACGGTCACGGTCTCGGCGCCGGCGATGCCGCCGACCTCCTCGGTGACTGCGGCTACGCAGTGGCCGCAGGTCATGCCCGTGACGCCGTAGGTGGTGGTGAGAGTGCTCATGGGTCTAGTCTCCTCCGCGTGCCGCTTGGGCCGGCATTGCGCTACTATGTGATCAGTATACCCCTAGGGGGTAATCGGAGGACATGATGACCGAAACAGACGCCGCACCAGACACACCACCCGACGCGCACGCCCAAGAGCACGCCCATCATGGCTACATCTCGAACCAGGACAACTACCTCAAGCGCCTGCGCCGCATCGAGGGTCAGGCCCGCGGGCTGCAGGGCATGGTCAGCGACGAGAAGTACTGCATCGACATCCTCACCCAGATCTCCGCGATGACCAGCGCGCTGCAGTCGGTCGCCCTCGGTCTGCTCGACGACCACCTCAATCACTGCGTGCGCGACGCCGTGGCCTCCGGCGGCGCCGAAGCCGAGGCGAAGCTGCTCGAGGCCTCGGCCGCGATCGCCCGCCTCGTGCGCTCCTAGCTCCGCGCGGCACCCCGGGGCGACCAGCTAGACCGGGGCGACCATCGCGGGCGGGGTGGCCACGAAGTTCGTGTCGAGTGTGGACCCCCCGGACCCCCCGGGCGCACCCGGGGCTGCCGGTACGGGGCCGTAGCCGGAGGGGCCCACGGCGCGAGGCCCTCGCGGTGTGCGACGACCGAGGCTCACGGCCCCCAGCACGATCAGCACGACGCCGATCAGCAGCACGACGACGCCGCTCGCGACCAGCGCCCAGCCGATCGGAGCGATCAGATCGCTGCGGGCGCCACCGGTGAGCTGCGCGGCAACGTTCGCGCTGGCGTCGGCGTTCATCACCACGATGGTCCAGGTATTAGAGTATGCCGCGGTGAGGGTCTGCAGGTCCCAGACGATTTGCTGCTCACCGGTTCCCGACGCCGACAGCGTCCAGAAACCCTGGTCACCGGGCAGGGCCGGGGCCACGCTGCCGGGCACGTCCCGGTACTGCGATCCGACCGGGCCGACGCTCGCGGTCGTCAGCACCGTGTGGTGCACGTTCGCGAGGTACCGGTCGACGTCCGCCTGTGGTCCCACCCCGACGAAGATCGGCGTGCCGCTGTTGGCGGACTCCGCCACGAGTCGCAGGGTGCCGAGGTCGAAGGGCAACACGGTCGTGTCGCTCAGGTCAGTCTCCACGTCCATCGGCGGCGACACGAGCGCGTACGACTCGGCCGCAACGCTCACGGTCGGCGTCTGGAAGAACCCGGTGCCGCGGGTCTGGCCCATGGCCCAGAGGGCCGCACCGCCGGCAAGCATGAGCGCGAGGCCGGTCAGCGCCAGCAACGAGCCGATGACCAAGGCGATCGTCGCACCGACCCAGCGCTTCGGGGAGGCCGGCGGCATTGAAACGGATGGTGCGGAGCTGTCCATGAGAATCCCCAGTCGATGAATGAACCGAAACGGGCGGCCCCATCGACGCGCGCCACGGCCCACTTGAATGATGGCGTAGCCCAATCGCACCCGATAGGGTCAGAGGTCCCGGCTGGCGGCATCCGGTGCCGGCTCTGGAACGAGTGCCGAAACCAGGCCGAGGAGGCCGAAGACAGCGAGCAACTCGAGGCCTCCGAGAGCGAAGTAAATTGTTTGCAGCACAGAGTACTCGCGGATCACGGCGAGTTCTACGAAGATCCAGATCAACATCCCGAACCCTGCCGCGACCGAGCAGAGCAGACCCGCCGGCATCCGTCGCTGCACCGTGACGGCCGCCAGCAGTTGTGTGCCACCCACGACAATCCCGAGAATCAGGCCCGGCCCCACGAACGAGGTGAAGGGGCTGCCCTCGAGATAGTCCAGCGGCACGCCCCCGCCGTTGACGAAGACCCCCAGCACACCACCCCCGAACGCGGACACGGCACCGAAGTACAGCAGCCCGAGCAGCAGCCCACGCAGGGCACGTCGGGGGTCCCGCCGGCCGGGGTTCGCATCGTTCATCATGATGCCACTCTGCCGCGAAGAGCCGCCACCACACAGGGCCGGAGGTCCCGCAACTCGGTACCGGACTTTCGGCCCTACTCGCGGCGCTGACGGCCGGGAGAGAATATAGAGCACGCATACCCGCGCAGCCACGCACCGGGTGGGCGCCACAACGAAGGGAACCACCATGGATGAGACGCAGAACCGAGCGTCGCGCCCGGACCGGGAGCTCCCGATTCGTATCTTCATCCTCGATGACCACGAACTCGTGCGCCGTGGGCTGCGCGAGTTGCTCGAAGGTGAGGGCTTTGAGGTGCTCGGGGACACCGGGTCCGCCGTCGAAGCCACCCGCATGATTCCGGCGCTGCGGCCCGACGTCGCCATCCTCGACGCCCGACTGCCCGACGGCACCGGCATCGAAGTCTGCCGCGACGTGCGCTCCCTCGACCCGGCGCAGCAGTGCGTGATTCTCACCAGCTACGACGACGAGCACGCCCTGCGGGGCGCGGTACTGGCCGGAGCGGCGGGCTATGTTCTCAAGGAGATCCGCAGCGACGACCTGCTCGACAAGATCCGGCGGGCCGCGGTCGGCGAGTCCCTGTTCGACCCGCGGGTGAAGGCAGCCATCGTCGCCGGCCTCGCCGACCCACAGGACGCCCGGCTGGCGTCCCTGACCGCGCAGGAGCGCAAGGTGCTCGACCTCATCGGCGAGGGCCTCACCAACCGCGAGATCGGCCAGGCGATGTTCCTGGCGGAGAAGACCGTGAAGAACTACGTGTCGTCGATGCTCGCCAAGCTGGACTTTCAACGCCGCACCCAGGCCGCGGTCTACGTCGCCAAACACGGCGACGACCAGCGCCGCGCCTAGCTGCGCCAGAGCTCGGCGCCGTCAGCGCCGGCGCGTCGGACGACCGCCGAGCCCGCCCGGTGCGATCGGCCGCGGAGCCACCGGCACCGACCAGCGCAGCCGCGTGCCCTCCCCCGGCGCGCTCTTCACGGCGAACTTGCCCCCGCAGAGGTCGGCCCGGCGCCGCAGGTTGTCGAGTCCGCTGCGCCGCACCAGCTCGCTGAACCCGCGCCCGTTGTCGGAGATCACGATCTTGACCTGGCCGCCTTCGGCCTTGACCGAAATGTCGATCGCGGTCGCCCCGGCGTGACGGGCGGCGTTGCTGAGCCCCTCCGAGAGCACGGCGAGCAGGTTGCCGCGCAGCTCCTCGGTCACTTCGGGCGCATCGATCGGCCCGGACAGACGGATGCGCGGATCGAACGGCAGGGCATCCGCGGCATCCTTGATCACCGCGAGAATCCGACTCGACAGGGTGCCGGTCGTCTGGCTCATGCCGCGCAGGGAATAGATCGTGTCCCGCAGTTCGCGGATGGTCTCATCGAGTTCGGTGGTGACCGAGTTGATGCGGTCGAGGGCGACCGGATCGCTCGTGAAGCGGCGCAGGCTCTGCATGCTGAGCCCGGCAGCGAACAGGCGCTGAATGACGAGGTCGTGCAGGTCGCGGGCGATGCGGTCCCGGTCGCCGAGCACGGCCTGTTCCTCCCGCATCCGGTGCGCGGTCGCCAGCTCGAGGGCGAGGGCGACCTGCACCCCGTAGACGGCGCTCATCTCCAGGTCGGTGACACTGAACGAGCCGGTTCCGACCGCGCGGGACAGCAGGATGACGCCCTGGCCGTCGCCGATCGGTCCGAGTGCGGCGACGAGGGTGGGGCCGGTCTCCCGCAGTTCGACATCGGGTGAGCGCAGCGGCAGGTTCGGCTCCACCGACGACAGCCCGGTCGCGCGCACCTGCGCGAGCGCGCCGGACCGCACGATGACGGTGCGGCCGACCAGCTGGTCAGCGCCGACTCCGGCCGCGGCGAGGCAGTAGAGGCTGTCGTCTGCGGGAAAGCCGACGACCACCAGTTCCGCGCCCGACACGGCGAGGGCACGCTGGGCGACAAGGTCGAGGCCGGTTTCCTCGGCTTCGTCGAAGGGGCCGGGGAGGTCGCGGGCCATGTCGGCGCAGGCCTCGAGCCATTCGGCGCGGCGGTGGGACTGCTCGAACAGTCGGGCGTTTTCGATCGCGACGCCGGCGGCCGCGGCGAGCGCCATGGCGAGGGATTCGTCTTCCTCGGTGAAGTCGCCGCCGCCGATTTTCTCGGTGAGGTATAGGTTGCCGAAGACCACGTCCCGCACTCGCACGGGCACGCCGAGAAAGGACTTCATCGGCGGGTGGTGGGCGGGAAACCCGAAGGAGTCGGGGTGGTCGTGCAGGTCGTGCAGGCGGATCGGACGCGGTTCGCGAATCAGCAGGCCGAGCACGCCGTGACCGACCGGCAGGTCCCCGACCAGTTTCACGGTCTCCTCGTCGAAGCCCACGGTGATGAAGTGGCTGAGGCCGTTGTCGCCGCCGATCACGCCGAGGGCGCCGTACTGGGCCTGCACGAGCTCGCAGGCGCTCGACACGACACGTTCGAGCACGGCGTCGAGGCTGAGGTCTTCGGCGACGGAGATGACCGCGGCGAGCAGCCCGCGCATCCGTTCCTGGTTCAACAGTCGTTCGGCGGCGCGCTGTTCGTTCATCGGTTCCCCACTGGCCCACACACTGGCGGCCGGTCCACCGCCGTGTGAGTCCAGACTGTCAGGTCCGAGGCGCGAAGGCACCCCAGAACGGGCACTTCCCCTGACCTGTTTCCTGACCGGTTTACCGCCGGCCCGCGGCATAACTCCTGCACGTTCTCTGGTGCCAGCGGCGGATGACCGTGCTTCCGCGGCAGTGACCGGCCGCGACCACACAAATGCAGGAGTTGTGCAGCCGGGTCGGCCCCGCCGTAGCGCTACTTCTTGTGGCGCACCGTGGTGATGATCGTCGGGCAGGGAATGTGCAGCAGCACCTCGTGGCTGACCGATCCCATCATCAGCCGGGCGATGGCGCCGCGCCCGTGGCTGCCGACGACCAGAAGCTGGGCTTCCTGGGCCGCGGCGACGAGTACCCGGGCGGGGTAGGCATCCTTTTCGATGCGCTGGTGCACGACGAGGTCGGGGTAGCGGGTGGTGAGGCCGGCCACGGCCTCGGCGAGCACGATGCGCTCCTCTTCCATGCGCTCCTCCACGGCCTGGGTGGGGATGAAGCGCAGGTTGGTGTCGGACGGGGTCGGCGGCGCGTAGATCGCGGTCAGTTCCTGACCGGTGCGGTCGGCCTCGGCGGCGGCGACCGCGACGGCGGCGACGGAATCGGCGGAGCCGTCCACGCCGACCACGACCCCGGAACGCACGAGCCCGATCGGGTCGTCGAGCTCGGGAATGATCGCGACCGGGCAGCGGGCGAGCGCGGCGACCTGCAGGCTGACGCTGCCGAAGAGTTCACCCTCGAACCGGCCCTTCTTGTCGGTGCCGACCACGATGAGGCTGGCATCGTCGCTGAACTCGGCCAGGATTCGGGGCGCGTTGCCGTGGCGCAGCTCCGTATGGGTGGGGATCTTCGGGTTCAGCGCGGTCGCCTTGGCCTGCGCGTCAAGCAGCAGCTTCTTCTCGGCGTCGACAATGCTGTCGTAGTAGCCATAGCCCTCGGCCATCCAGGTGTCGTACACGGTGTGTACGAGCGTCACCGGGCAGGAGGCCCGGGTGGCGCGCTGCATCGCCCACGTGAGGGCGGCGTCGCCCGGGGCTGAATCGTCTACGCCAACCACAATCATCCGGTCCACGGAAATCACCTCGTCTTACTGTTTAGTGAATCTTGGGGGATGGCGACGGTGCCACCCACGTCCACCCTCCCGCGTGGGGGCCGCCCCTGCCTAGGGCCGAACGTCCCCATACCCGCGAAACATGCCCCAGCCGGGGACTTTCGGCCCTGTTTCGCCTGTCTGCCCCCGATCTAGATTGAAGCCGGAGCCGCCGGCGTATGCCCGCGGCCCACCCCACTGGCACAGATCGAAGGAGACACCGTGAAGGCACTCGTATATGGCGGACCCGGCATCAAGTCCTGGACCGAAGTCCCGAACCCGAAGCTGGAGAACTCGACCGACGTCATCGTGCAGGTCGACACCACCACCATCTGCGGCACCGACCTGCACATTCTCAAGGGCGACGTTCCGGCCGTCACCGTCGGCCGTATCCTCGGCCACGAGGGCGTCGGCACGATCACCGAGATCGGCTCCGCCGTCACGAGCCTCGCCGTCGGCGACCGGGTCATCATCTCCTGCATCAAGAGCTGTGGGCACTGCGTGAACTGCAGCACCGGCCTCTACTCGCACTGCCTCGGCGACGAGGGAGCCTCCGGCATCGGCTGGGTCTTCGGCCATCTCATCGACGGCACCCAGGCCGAGTTCGTGCGCGTGCCCTACGCGGAGAACTCCCTGCACAAGATCCCCGAGGGCGTCACCGACGACCAGGCCGTTATGCTCTCCGACATCCTGCCGACCGGTTTCGAAATGGGCGTGCAGTACGGCCGCGTCAAGCCCGGCGACGTCGTCGCCGTCATCGGCGCCGGCCCCGTGGGACTTGCCGCCATCGCCACCGCGGGCCTCTACGGCGCCGCCACGATCATCGCCATCGACCTGGACGAGAACCGTCTCGAAGCGGCCCGCGGTTTCGGGGCGACGGATGTCGTGGTCTCCGGCTCCGCAGACTGGAAGCAACAGGTTCTCGACCTCACCGACGGCGCCGGCGTCGACGTGGCCATCGAAGCCGTGGGCGTGCCGCAGACCTTCAGCATGGCCACCGAAATCGTGCGCCCGGGCGGCAACGTCGCCAACGTCGGCGTGCACGGCAAGTCCGTGGAGCTCCACCTCGAAGACCTGTGGATTCAGAACATCAACATCAGCATGGGCCTGGTCAACGCGAACACCACCCCGATGTTGCTCAAGCTCGTCGCCAAGAACAAGCTCGCCGCCGAGAAGCTCGCCACGCACCACTTCAGCTTCGACCAGTTCCTCGAGGCCTACGACACGTTCTCGCGCGCCGCGGAAACCAAGGCGCTCAAGGTCGTCATCTCCCGCGCCTAAAGCCCGTTCGGCCGGGGCGCCGGGTTCCCCAGCCCCAGCCCCGGCCGGACGCCGCGGAGCGAGGCCCGCCGCAACACGCAACACGCAACACCAACGGTGAAAGGTTTTCCCCATGCATGCCCTCGTCATCTACGAATCGATGTACGGCAACACCCATGCCCTCGCCGAGGCCATCGGCCGCGGCCTCGGCACGCGCTGGAGTGCCGCGATCGTGCCGGTCGCCCACGCCGACGAGCAGAACCTCGCCGCCTTCGACCTGCTCGTCGTCGGCGGCCCCACCCACGTGCACGGCATGAGCCGGGGCAGCACCCGGCACGCGGCAGCGGATGCCGCCGCCGAGCCCGACAGCCGGCTGCACCTCGACCCCGATGCCGCCGGCGACGGGGTGCGGGACTGGCTCAACGGGCTGAGCGCCCAGTCCGGAGTCGCGGCCGCCTTCGACACCCGTGTCGACGCCCCGGCCCTCGTCACCGGCCGCGCCGCGAAGGGCATCGCCCACCTGCTCGAGCACGTCGGCTTTCAGCTGGCCCTGCCGCCGCAGAGTTTTCTGGTCACCGGGGAAACCGTGCTCGCCACCGGCGAGATCGAGCGGGCGGAGGCCTGGGGCAGCGCGCTCGGGGCGCTCGTGCCCGTGACGGCACCGCACCGCAGCTGACCCGGCCGCGGCATCCGTCGCACCCGTCCGGGAAGGGCCGCACCCGGACGGGCCGAAAGACCCTAGACCGCTTCCGCCGCCCTGCGTAGCGTGATGCTACCGGGGGATCACGCAGAGACATCAGTGACACGAGAACCGCGACGAGAAAGGTCAAGCGCCATGACAACACGCAGTGCAGGTCCGACAATCACGGTTCGGTCAGAGGTGGTGCAGCCGTCTGCGGATGCGGACGCTCGGCTGGCACCCGCGCGCCCGGCCACCGCCGCGGCCACGATCGTCGGGTGGGATGCGTCCGAGCCCTCGCGCGCGGCCCTCGCCTGGGCCTTGCGGCGCAACCCGCGTGGCGCCCTGCACCTCGTGCACGTGCTCGACCGGTCGCAGGCCAACGCCGAATACTTCGTCGCCGACTCCACCGCGACCCGCGCCGAGGGCACCTTTCGCGAGGAGGCCGACCGCATCCGCCGCGAGAACCCGGCCGTGACCATCACGAGCGAATTCCTGGTCGGCGACCCTATCTCGCACCTGCGCAACCTGTCCGGCCCGAACACCCTCGTGGTCGTCGGCACCCACACCCGCGACGGTTCGCCGGTGCGCTACGAGTGGTCGGTGGGCGCCCGGCTCGCCGGCGCCGCCAACGGTCCGATCGCGATCATCCCCGAAGACACCAACCCGCGGGCGACCGGCGTCGTCGTGGGCGTGGACGGTTCCGCCGCCTCCGCGGCGGCGCTCGCCTTCGCCGCGGCGGAAGCCGACTGCACCGGCATGAAGCTCCGCGCGATCCACGCCTGGCAGGAGCCGCTCGTCTGGCGGGACACGGCCACTCCCGACCCCGCGTTCCTGTACTCCCTCGAGCAGGTACACCAGCAGACGCTGCAGAACTCGGTGCGCACGGCGACGGATGCCTACCCTCAGCTTCCCGTGACCTCGACGCTCGTGCGCGGCGCGCCGCAGTGGGCGCTGCTCGATGCCGCCCGGGGCGCCGCCCTCGTTGTCGTGGGCAACCACGGGCTCTACGGCGTGCGCCGGTTGCTGCTCGGGCTGGTCAGCCACTCGATCGTGCTGAACATCCAGTCCCCGACCGTGATCGTGAGCGCCAGCGCCGAGCCCCGCCGCTGAACCCCGCCACTGAACCCCGCTCAGCCCCGTAGCTGCGGCGGCCGCATCCGCTCTCAGCATCACCGCAGAGCGCCGCCGGTAGGGTTTAACCATGAGCCTGACACCCCGGCGCGCGCCGGGCGCCCGACGCGGTGCCCGCGGTTTCTGGGGAACACGCAAGAAGCCGCGCCGCCTGCTCGCGCTGCTCGTCGTGGCCGCGTTCGTGGCGCTCGGCTCCGCGGCCGCCCTGACCGCCGGGTCGGCCGCCCTCGAACGGTCCGCCGCGATTCCCGCCGTGACCCCCTCAAGCGAGATCGACGCAGGGGACTTCGATCCCGGCCTGATCATCAGCGACTACAACTTCTACAACGCCGAGGCGATGACGTCTGACGAGGTGCAGGCCTTCCTCGAAAACCGGTCCTGCCACCCCCGCGACGACTCGCCGTGCCTCTGGGAGTACCGGGAATCGACGGTGTCCCAGCCGGCCGCCGGCGCCGGGCACTGCGAGTCCTACCTCGGAAAGCCGCACGAACGGGCCAGCACCATCATCAGCCGGGTCGCCGAAGCCTGCGGTATCTCACCGAGGGTGCTGCTCGTGCTGCTGCAGAAGGAACAGTCGCTGCTGACAGCGCCCAATGAGTCGGGGTACCTGCGGGCCACCGGGTACGGCTGCCCCGACACCGCCGACTGCAACGCCGACTACTTCGGCTTCTTCAACCAGGTCTACAACGCGGCATGGCAGTTTCGGCAGTACACCCAGGAGCCCGACCGGGCCTTCCAGATCGGACGCATCGACGTGGGCTATCACCCCGACGCCGACTGCGGGTCGTCGCGGGTGCAGATCGAGAACCAGGCCACCGCGAACCTCTACAACTACACGCCGTACCAGCCGTCGCCCGAGACGATCGAGGGCGCCGACACCGATTGCTCCGCCTACGGCAACCTCAACTTCTGGAGCTTCTACAGCCAGTGGTTCGGTGAGACCGACACGGAGCGCTACCCGGACTTCTTCGAGCCCTGCCTCAACCTCGTCGGCGGTCAACCCTGCCGCCCCGGCACCCTCTTCGGCTAGACGGGGGTACGGTGGCCGCATCATGGGCGCGCGCATCGGAACCTCGGGCTGGAGCTATGACCACTGGACCGACGTTCTCTACCCGCCGGGCCTGCCCGCGCACGAGCGCCTCGCCCGTTACACCGACCGCTTCGACAGCGTCGAGCTCAACGCGAGCTTCTACCGTTGGCCGAGGGACTCCACCTTCGCCAGCTGGCGACGACGGATGCCGCCGGGCTTCGCGCTTTCGGTCAAGGCGCCGCGGGGCCTGACCCACGCGAAACGACTCTACGCGCCCGAGGCCTGGATCGACCGCATTGCGGGCGGCTGGCACCAGCTCGGTGACCGGCGCGCGGTGTTGCTCGTGCAGCTCGACCCACGGCACGAGCGTGATGACGCCCGGCTGGACTATTTCCTGAGCCTGCTGCCGCCGTGGATCCGGGTCGCCGTCGAGCTGCGGCACGAGAGCTGGCACGACGACGCAGTGTTCCACCTGCTCGAGCGGCACGGGGCCGCGTACTGCGTGATGAGCGGAGCCCATCTCCCGTGCGTTCTGCGGGCCACGGCAGACGTCGTCTACCTGCGGCTGCACGGACCGGACCATGAATATTTGTACGGCGGGTCCTACTCCGACCAGGACCTGTCGTGGTGGGCGGACCGCATCCGTGACTGGCAGCACAGCGGACGCGAGGTGTTCGCCTATTTCAACAACGACGGCGGCGGGAACGCCGTGCGCAACGCCGACACCCTGCGCCGATTTCTGGCCTGAACCCGGTCAGGCGTGGCGGGCGAGCTTCTCGAACAGGTCGGCGCCGCGCACGTCGAGCCGGGCACCGCCGCGTCGCACGCCGAGCCGCAGGTAGAACGCCCCGAGAACCAGGCCCACCAGCAGGGTCAGCCAGCCCCAGAGCGCCTGCCCGGTCACCGCGCCGATGATCAGCAGCGCGATCTCCGGCAGCACCAGCAGCAGCAGGATTCCCCAGGTCGCGGCTGTCGACGCCACGTTGGAGAAACCGGCGCCCGGCGGCGACTTGAACGGGCTGTCGCCGGGCGCGGGCACCGGCACCACGACCGTGGCGCTCGTCACGCTCGACAGCCCGAATCCGCTCAGCAACAGCCCGATCGACAGCCCCAGAACGCCCGGCAGCAGACCCCACGAGCCCGAGAAGGCCACGGATACCACGTTGACCACGAAAACGACGGGCACCGCGAACAGCGCGATCGCCCAGACCCGGCCGAGACGGTCGTCGATGCCGCGCAGGCCCGACGACAGGTGCGCCGCGAAGGCGGTGCTGTCGTAGGACACGTCGCTGAAGATCGCCAGTGACAGCACCAGGGCGACGATCGGGCCGATGGCGTTGAGGTAGCCGAGCGAGTTGAACAGAATCGAGTAGAAGATCATCAGTGCCGGGGCGACGATGAGCGACACCAGCTGGCGAAGGTAGCGGGGGTCGCGCATCCAGTAGGTCAGCGAGCGGGCGGCCACGGCGCCGGCCGGAGTGGCCGGCAGCCGAGCGAAGAAGCCGAGCTTGCCGAGACCCGTGGTGCGGTTGGCGCTGTGCGGCGGTGTGACCAGCTCGATGGCGAGGCCGCGGCGCCAGAGAAGGGTCGCCGCTACCAGTACGGCAAGGCCGAGCACGAACTTGACCGCGGCGAGGCCGTAGTGGCCGGCCGCGAGCTCGGCCGGAACCGCCCAGATCACGCCGAACGGGGTCCAGCCCAGCGCGTTGGCGAGCGCGGTGAAGTCCCCCAGCGGTCCGCCACCGATACCGGCGGTGAAGTAGCCGATGATCGGACCGGCCAGCACCAGCGGAATCAGGCCGATCAGTCCCGCGATCTCCTTGAACCGGCGCCCCGACGAGAACACCGAGCTCAGGCTGACGACCATGCGCGACCCGACCACGCAGGTCGCCACCGCCACGAGCGCGCAGACCACCGCGGCGAGCGCGATGAGCGGATGCCGCCACCACGTCGCCGCCGTCGCGAGCGACAACAGCAGGGTCACCACGCCCGGCACCCCGAGCACCCCGCAGACGAACAGCCCCCGCAGCAGCGTGTTCAGCGGAATCGGAAACGTGCGCAGCTTCATCGTGTCGAGGGTCTGGTCGACCCCGCTCGCGATCAGCGGAATCAGCACCCAGCCGAGCACCAGCAGTGAGCCCCCGAGGGTGACGATCGTGCCGGCGACGTCGGCCGGCTGGGTGCCGAGGGCGATCAGCCCGAGCAGGCCGCCGCCCAGCAGCCCCACGCCGTAGACCGCGCCGAAGAGCACTCCGACGAGCTGCCACGGGCTGCGCCGAAGGGTGTTCTTCAGCACCAGGAAGCGCAGCGCCAGAAGATGCCGGACCATCAGGGGTGCTGCACCGACGCGCTGGGCACCGGCGCGATGTTCAGCCATTCCGGGCCCTCCGCGTGGCGGCGCCCACCGACGAGCTGCACGAAGCGGTCTTCGAGGCTGGCACCCTGCCGCACGTCGTCGATCGTGCCCGCGGCGAGCACCCGGCCGGCGCTGATCACCGCGACGTGGTCACACATCCGCTGCACGAGGTCCATTGCGTGGCTCGACACGATGACCGTGCCCCCGGTGCGCACATACCCGGTGAGGATGTCGCGAATATTCGCCGCCGAGACGGGGTCGACCGATTCGAACGGTTCGTCGAGCACGAGCAGGCGCGGAGCGTGCACGAGGGCGCAGGCCAGTGCGATCTTCTTGGTCATTCCGGCGGAGTAGTCGACAACGAGGGTGCCGGCGGCGGCTTCGAGGTCGAGCAGCTGCAGCAGGTCGGCGACGCGCCCCGCGACGGTCGCACGGTCCATTCCCGACAGCAGCCCGGAATACGTGACGAGCTGTTCGCCGGTCAGCCGGTCGAAGAGCCGCACCCCGTCGGCGAGCACCCCGACCAGTCGTTTGGCCTCGAGCGGATGCTCCCACACGTCGATCCCGTGAATGCGGATCGTGCCCATCTCGGGCCGCATCAGCCCGGTCGCCATCGACAGGGTCGTGGTCTTGCCGGCGCCGTTGGGCCCGACCAGGCCGTAGAACGAGCCGACCGGCACGTCGAGGTCGATGCCGTTGACGGCGATCACGTCCCCGAAGCGCTTACCCAGCCCCCGGATCGACAGCGCCGGCACCGCGTCCGGCCGGCCCGTTTCGGGGGCAGGCTGCGCCTCGACATCATTCGTCTCGACATCATTCGCCTCACTACCGCGCGAACCGGGAATCGACATGTTCCTCCGATGGCTCACTCAGGCCCTGACTGCTCACGGCCGTGTCGCGGGGCCGATCGGCCCCGGCGTTCCCGCTCACCCTATCGCGCGCCTCCGACACCCGACCGCCAGTACACCCACGGCAGCGCGCCGACCTCGAGGCGGTGACGGGCGCCCTCCGCTTCGGCGAGCGCCTGATCGGTGAACGCAACGTCCCCGGCCCAGAAAATGGTGGCGCCGCTCAGGGTCGTGCCCGCCCGCGACGTGAACCGCTCCGGCTCGCCGCGACGCGCTGCGGCCAGCATCTCGGCGACGGATGCCTTTCCCACCAGCCCGTGCAGCGTCACCCAGGTCGGCGCCACGAGCCGCAGCCCGCCGGATGCGTGCCGCTCCAGCGCGTCCTGCGGCCGCAGCCAGGCGGCATCCACGCACTCGTCCGGCGCGAGGGCGAGTGCCCCGCCGGGGTCCGGCGCGAGAAAGAACCAGGTGCGCAGCCGTTTCGGGATGCCCGCGGGCGGCACCCAGCAGCTGATCGCGACGAGCGCGTCGGCGTTCAGCACGAGCCCGGCCTCCTCCTGCACCTCGCGCACCGCCGCCCGCCGCACGCCTGGCTCCTCGCCGGCCGCGTCGGTCTCGCCGTTCGCAACCCGATCCTCCGGATCGACGGCGCCGCCCGGAAACACCCAGGCGCCGGCGAAAGAGCCGCGGTGCCGGGGCCGCTCCAGCAGCAGCACTTCGGGGCCGTGGGCCCCGTCCCGCAGCACCACCACGGTCGCGGCGACCCCGGTGATCACGTCGTCGTCCACTCGCGGATCGATCTCTGGCACCCGTGCACTCTCCTGCCTCAGCGCAGCGGCGCGCTGCCTCACCCTAACCCTGCGGCGCGGCACCCCGCAGGCACGGCCCGCACCGGTCATGCTGCCGGGTAGGCTGCTGGGCATGCTCGCCGACGGCATCCACTCGCGCCCTGCGCCACCGCCCCCTGGCCCGCCGACCCCTGCGCTCGAGCGGACCAGCGGGCTCACCCGTCGCCTGCTCGCCCCGAACGCCGGGCCGATGACCCTCGACGGCACCAATTCCTACCTGATCGCGGCGCCCGACGCCCGGGATGTTGTCGTCGTCGACCCCGGCCCTCTCGACGAGCCCCACCTCGCCCGGCTCGCCGCCGCCGGGCCGGTCGCGCTCGTGCTCATCACCCATCACCATGCCGACCACACCGCGGCGAGCCTGCGCTTCGCCGAGCTGACCGGGGCTCGCGTTCGGGCGCTCGATCCGGCATATTGCGTCGGCGGTGACCCCCTGCAGGGCGGCGAGTTGATCGAGGCGGCCGGGGTGAGCATCCGCGTGCTGGCGACGCCGGGGCACACCGCCGACTCGGTCTGTTTCCACCTGCCGGGCGACGGCCCGAACGGTGCGGTCCTCACCGGCGACACCGTGCTCGGCCGCGGAACCACCGTCGTCGGCCACCCCGACAGCACCCTGCGCGAGTACCTCGCCTCCCTCGCGGCCCTGCGCGCGCTCGGCCCGGCGACCGTGCTGCCCGCCCATGGCCCGGTGCTGCCCGACCTCGCAGCCGTCTGCGCCGCCTATCTCGCACACCGCCACGACCGCCTCGACCAGGTGCGCCGCGCCCTCGCCGTTCTCGGCCCCGACGCCACGCTCACGCAGGTCACCGACCTGGTCTACTTCGAGACGGATGCCGCGGTGCGCGTCGCCGCCGAAGCCTCCGTGCGCGCCCAGCTCGACTACCTCGCGCCTCACGACCGCTGACCCGCCAGCCGAGCGACGACCGCCACGCACGAAACAGTCGCGCGTTTATGTATCATTACAGCGTGCGCTAGCGTGTGCCCCGATCGGTGCGACCGAACCGGAAGGCGCGAGCGTCGACCTCGACTCTGGACAAGGGAACACCATGCGCCACCACTCGACCCTCCGCCGCACCCTCACGGCCGTCTGCGCCACGACGATTTTCACGCTCGGCCTGGCGGGCTGCGCGGCAACGTCCACGGAGTCCGATTCCGGCGCTGAATCCGAGCCGACCGCCACCGCCGAAACAGCCACCCCGCTCTACGAGTACCTGGCCGTCACCTACCCGACCTACGACGACGACGAGGCCCGGGCGAACCACGACGACTATCAGGCGGCGCTCACGACCTGCATGACCGAACAGGGCTTCAGCTATGTTCCCGAGGAGTACGCCAGCTACAGCGGGTCCACCGCCGATACCGACGATGCACCCTTCGAAGACCGCAACACCGAAGCCTGGGTGGCCGAGTACGGCTACGGCCTCACCCAGGTGCAGGAAGAGTACGTGCCCGACGAGACCGCGACGGTCGACCCCAACAACGACTACGTCGATTCCCTCGACGGTGAACAGTCGGGCGCCTACTACGCGGCCCTGTATGGCGAGTACACGGCTGAGGCCACGACCTGGGAGGCCCAGGGCTGCCAGGGGGTGGCCGATCACGCCGTGTCCGGCGAATTCGACGCGCTCCTGGAGCTGCACAGCCCCATTCTGAGCGCCGCGGAGGCCCTCAGCGCCTCGTTCCCGCAGACTCCGGAGCTGGTCGCCCTCGACGCGGAGTGGGCAGCGTGCATGAGCACCGCCGGCTACACGACGTTCAGCACCCAGCCGGCACCGTACAGCGCGATCTTCGACGAGAGCCAGGCGCTCTACCTGACCGCAACCGGAATGACCGAGGACGCCCGACTGGAGTTGCAGGGCCGCGAGATCCCGCTCGCCCTGGCCGATTTCCGCTGCTCCGACGAGGTCGATTATCTGACCCGGTCGATCACCGTGCAGGCAGCGCTGGAAGACCAGTTCGTGATCGACAACGAGGCCGAACTCGACGCCCTCGTCGCCGATTTCACCGCCCTCGCCTAACCACCCGTGCCCAGCCCCTGCACACACTCCCCCGCTAGGCTGACCCCAAGCCGCTGAATGCGGCTCCGGACGAGGGACCAGTACCCGGTACGCGACAAGACTGGCCAGTGGAGCACACCATGTCCTGGATCATCCTCATCGCCTCCGGCGTTCTCGAAGCCGTCTGGGCGACCGCGCTCGGCAAGTCCGAGGGCTTCACCAAGCTCTGGCCCTCGATCGTCTTCGGCGTCGCCCTCGTCATCAGCATGGCCGGCCTCGCCTTCGCCATGCGCGACATCTCGGTCGGCACCGCCTACGCCGTCTGGGTCGGCATCGGCGCAGCGCTCACCGTGCTCTACGCCATGATCTTCGGCGGCGAGCCCGCCTCGCTCATCAAGGTGCTGCTCATCCTCGGCCTGGTCGGCTGCATCGTCGGCCTCAAGCTCGTCGACACCGCCCACTAGTCATCCCGCCCGTACCATTCGACGGTGTCCCGTACCATTCGACGGTGTTGAGCGCGTTTTCGACGATTTGGTGCAGGAAAAACCGCTGTTCGGGCCTCAACTCCGTCGAATGGTACGGGGCTGCCCGCACGGCGCCCTCGGTGACGGATGCCGCGGCATCCGTCACCGAGGCAGGCTGCGCCTAGCGCCGATAGGTGTCCACGTTCGCCGGAACCCGAACCTCGACCGGAACGCCGCGACGCTCGGCCTCGGCGATGAGCACCCGAGCGGCGGCCTGGAAGGTGGGATCCCACAGGCCTTCACCCCACACGCCCTTGAACCCGGTGAGTTTCATGTTCTTGTCTGTCATGCGGCGCGACGCCGCCGGGTTCGACGCTCCCGGGTTGCCCTCCCGAGCCAGTAGCGCCTCGGAGTCACGGACGTGGATGTCGACGTACATCATCATGTCGCGGCCGAGCATCTTCGTCGTCCACACGCCGATGGAACGTCTGCGGAACCCCAGGGATTGGTCGCACACCGTGATGGACGTCATCTCGCCCCAGGCGATGAGCCCGAGGCTCGGAAAGACGACGCCGGCGTCCCCGATCGCGAGCGCGAGGCGGTCGTCCGCGCTCCACCGGGTCTCCGTGCCCCGGGACATCAGCAGCACCATGCCCGGAGTGACGACCATCAGGATGCCGATCAGCACGAAGGCCCCGGTGCCCACCTTGCCCAGAATGGAGAAGACGAGCCCCGCGATGAGCAGCGCGGCAATGACCGCGGCAACGACGTAGTGGTTGCGGCGATACTTCGCGGCCAGTCCCGGAGCATAGCGGGCGATGTAGGCGTTCTGCAGGTGCGGGGGCAGTGTTTCCATGGGGCGACTCCTGGGGCGTCGATGGCGGCTGACTCGGTGGGCAGTCGTCACGACCACCCCATTCGCGTACTAGACGATGAGTCTACCGCCCGGGACCTCGTCGGGCCGGTGTCCCTAGCCACCGTGGGCGTGCACGCGCGATACTGGGGCATGGCCGAGAATAAGACGCAACCGACGGATGTCTCCGTCGCAGATTTTCTAGAGGCAGCAACCCCCGCCCGCCGCCGCGCCGACGGTCTGGCCCTCGCCGAGATCTTCCACGACGTGACCGGGGAGGATCCCGTGCTCTGGGGCCCGTCGATCGTGGGCTACGGCATCTTTCACTACGTGTCACCCGCGAATCCCCGCACCCAGGGCGACTGGATGAAGACCGGATTCTCGCCGCGCAAGGCGCAACTGTCGATCTACGGCCTGAAGGACACCCCGGAGGGGGCCGCCCTGCTGCCGCAACTCGGCACCTTCACGGAGGGCGCAGGGTGCGTCTACGTGCGAAAACTCGACGACATCGACCTCGAGGTGTTGCGCCGACTCATCGCCATCGCCGCATCCCGAGGCGACGATCCCACCCCGCCCGGTGCGTGACGTCGTTCGCCGCGGCGGGGCTGATTCAGGGCTACAAACGTAGTATTTTGGTCGGCACACGTGAGGAGAATGCCATGACGAGCATCCACACCACGCCCGAACTGCCGACCCTGACGGGCGTAGAACACAGATTCATCGACCTCCCCGGGCTGCGCATGCACGTGGCCGAAGCGGGTTCCGGAAAACCGCTCCTGCTGCTGCACGGCTTCCCGCAGCACTGGTGGGCCTGGCGCAAGGTGATCCCCGCCCTGGCCGCCCATTACCGGGTGATCTGCCCGGATCTGCGAGGAGCCGGCTGGACCGACGCCCCGCCCGACGGGTACACGAGCGAGCAGCTCGTGGGTGATGTGACCGCACTGCTCGACGCTCTGCACCTGCAGAAGGTCGATATCCTCGGCTACGACTGGGGTGCCCTCGTCGGTTTTCGGTTGTGCCTGGCGCACCCCGAACGCGTTGGCCGGTTCGTCTGCCTGGCAGCCCCGCATCCGTACCCGGACGTGCACCTTCGAGCTCTGCTGTATGTCTGGCGAATCTGGCCGATGTTCGCCATCGCCCTGCCGGGTCTCGGACCGTGGCTGCTGCGCCGAGGTCGCCTGCCACGCTGGCTGATGACCAGCGACACGAGCGACCCCTCGGTGTACTCCCGCGCCGACCTCGACGTCTTCGTGTCCCCGTTCGCGGATCCTGCGCGAGCGCGGGCCGGTTCGGCGCTCTACCGGCACTTCATCCTGACCGAGGCGAATCGCAGCAGCGCGGGCGCGTATCGCAGCACCCGCCTCCAGACGCCGACCCTCGCGCTCTACGGAACCGTGCTCTATGGAAACAACGACCCGTCACGGGAACATCCGGAGATCCTCGGGGGTTATCAGGATTACGCTGACGACTTCACCCTCGAGCATGTCCCCGGCACCGGCTACTACCTTGCCGAGCAACGACCCGATGTCGTGATCCGGCGCACCCTCGAGTTCCTCTCCGCCGGCCCAGGCGTCGCGGGCGAGGGCGCCGCGGGCTAGGGCGTCCACCACGGCCGTAGTGGATGCCCCGAGGCGCCGCCACGCTCGTCCGGCCTCGCCATCAACACCTGGTGCAGCTGGATCCCGTTGCTCTCGAAGGCGAGCCGAGAGCCGGCCATGTAGAGCCCCCACACCTTCGCGGTGGGCAGCCCAACCTCGGCGACCGCCTCGTCCCAGTGCTCGACGAGGTTGGCGCACCAGTCGCGCAGTGTCAGCGCATAGTGCTGCCGCAGGTTTTCCTCGTGCAACACCTCGAGTCCCGCATCCTGCGCTTCGCTGATGATGCGTCCGGAGCCGGTGAGCTCGCCATCGGGAAAGACGTATCGATCGATGAACCCGCGGGTCGCCGCTGCGCTGTGGTTCTCCGGCCGGGTGATGCAGTGGTTGAGCAGCAGGCCTCCGGGGCGAAGCCGGTCCTGCAGAAAGCCGAAGTACGCCGCGTAGTTGCGCACGCCGATGTGCTCGAGAAGGCCGATCGACGACACTGCGTCAAAGCCGGTTTCCGTCACGTCGCGGTAGTCGCCGAACCGAACCTCTGCCACATCTTTCAGGCCCTCGGCGGCGATCGCCCGCTGTGCCCACGAAGCCTGCTCGATCGACAGCGTCACCCCGGTGGCTCGCACTCCGCGCCGGGCGGCATAACGCACCATGCCGCCCCAGCCGCACCCGACATCGAGCAGTCGGTCGCCCGGCGCCAGATGCAATTTCTCGAACACCAGCCGATACTTGTTCTCCTGCGCCTCGTCGAGGGAGGCGTCCTCGCGCGGGTAGCAGGCGCAGGTGTACGTCATCGACGGCCCGAGCACCCACTCGTAAAACGTGTTCGAGACGTCGTAGTGGTGATGGATCGCGTCGGCGTCACGGGTCTTGCTGTGCCGCAGCCCCGCGGCGGCCCGGCGCCAGCGGGCCGGCGCTTCCTGCGGCGGCGGCGCGCTGGGCAGCAGCCTCCTCGCCCCGATAGAGCGGATGATGTCCGCCATCGTCCACGCCGATGGCCGGCTGAACTCCAGGCTCTCGGCGAGAGCGGCGAGAAGCTCGTAGGGGTCCCCCGGGTGCACTCCGTGCAGCTCGAGATCGCCGGCGATGTAGGCGCGGGCCAGTCCGAGGTCGCCGCGGCCCGTGGCGAGGTAGGTCGTGCCGCGCGGCGTCCGCAGCTCCACCCCGTATGGGGCGTCCGGCGGTCCGGCCGCACTCCCGTCGTAAGCGGTGAACCGCACCGGGAGACGCCCGCCGGCGACTATCTCCAACACCTGCGCGAGGGTGAGATGTCCCGCCGGCGCCGGCGCATCCGTCGCCCGTGTCACCCGTGTTGCACGATCCTTGAACGTGGTCATCGTCGTTGCACCGCCTTGGAGTAGAGGTCGAGCAGTCGGGAATCGGGGTCGTAGCGTTTCTTCACGGCCCGGTAGACGTCGCCGCCGTAGAGCTCGTCGAACTCCGCCCGGGAGTAGTAGGAGTCGGAGTACAGCGACTTGTGCCCGTCGAGCTCACCGACTTTTCGTTCGATGCGCCGGTTCATCTCCCCCGGGGTACGCCCCACCGGCACGGTCGACCAGAACCCCACGTTGAGGTAGTTCTGCTCAGGCCGGATCGGGTAGAGAGGCCAGCGGTCGTCATCCCGCAGGCGCAGCGGGCACAGCCAGATGGGCGTGATCGGCACCGAGCTCAGGAACCAGTCCAGAAATTCCACGCACCGCGTGGTGGGTACCTCCACGTCCTGCACGACGCGCTCGCGGGGTGGCCGGCCGCGCAGCTTCTCGATTCGGTCGCCGATCTGAAACCGCTGTTCGATCTTCATCAGCTTGCCGTAGGTGCGGCTGTTCCGGTAGCGGCGGGGCCAGATCCTTCGAATGAGCGGATGCTGCGCGCCGAATGCTTCGGAGCACCAGAACCAGTCGGTGTCCCAGCGCCAGAAGTAGTCGTGAAGGGTGAGGCGGTCGTGGGTCGCGCCATTCGCGTGTCGCAGGGAACGGTAGTAGACCTGCTGGCCGGTGTAGTCGCTCACCGGGCCCGGCGCGCTGGTCTGCCGACCCACGCAGAGGTAGCTTTCGTCGGGCGCGAAGACGACGCCGTCGAGATAGTCCACGGCAGCACCGTCGAGACGACCGGTCGCCAGAATGCTCTCGAGCGTCGTCATCAGGTCGGCGAGCGTGTGGAAGCGCACGTGGGTGAGGGCGACGAAGGGCTTGACCGGTTCGAGTTCGATGCGCAGGCGCGTCGCGTAGCCGAGCGTTCCGTAAGAATTGGGAAAGGCCCGATACAGTGCGGCGTTCTCGCCAGGCGATGCGGTGAGCATCTCACCGCCGCCGGTCAGAATGTCCAGCTCAAGCACCGACTCGTGGGGCAGGCCGCTGCGGAACGACGTCGACTCGATGCCGAGGCCGGTGACCGCGCCGCCCAGGGTGATGGTCTTCAATTGCGGCACGACGAGCGGCGCCAACCCATAGCGCAGGGTCTCGGCGACGAGGTCGTCGTAGGTGCACATGCCGGCTACGTCGGCCGTTCGCCCCTCCACGTCAACGGCGATGACGCCCGTCAGGCCGCTCGTGTCGAGCCCGGCAGCACCCGTCTTGGTTCGAGTGCGGAACAGGTTCGAGGTGGGCTTGGCCAGTCGAATCGGGGCCGTTGCCGGCAACGCCCGGTAGCTCGCCAGCAGGCGCTGCACGCCGGCGGCGTGAGCGCTCTGGGCGTCGAGCACGGCAGCGGGCACGCCCACACGGTAGTCCCGGTCGGAGTGATTGCACCAGTGTTCGGTGCCACCGATATCGCGGTATGTTCTGGCAGACTCGGGCCATGACCACGACGATCGGCACGCCGGGCGGCACACCAGAGCGGCCGGCACTCTTCTTCGCCTCGCCCGAGGAGTTTCGCGCTTGGCTGGAGGCGAACCATGCCACCGCGACGGAACTCTGGATGGTCCTCAACAAGAAGCACGTGCCGGGCCGCGGGCTCACCTGGGAGCAGGCCGTTCCCGAAGCACTGTGCTTCGGCTGGATCGATTCGGTGTCCCAGCGCATCGATGAGGATGCGCGTCGCCAACGGTGGACACCGCGCAAGCCCTCGAGCATCTGGTCGAGTGTCAACATCGCCTGGATCGAGAAACTCACCGCTGAGGGGCGCATGCACGAGGCCGGCCTGGCCGCATTCGCGCGCCGACGCGCCGACAAATCGGGGGTCTATGCCCATGAAAACCCCCACGAGGATCTGCCCCCGCAGGCGGCAGCGCGGCTCGCCGCAAACCCGGCGGCAACCGCGTTCTGGGAAGCAGCCACAGTGACGTACCGCCACCAGGTCACCCACTGGGCGCTGTCTGCGAAGCAGGCGGCCACCCGCGAACGGCGGCTGGCCCAGCTGATCGACGACAGCGCGGCCGGTCTCTTGGTTCCCTTCCAGCGCTTCGGCGACACGCCGAAATGGGCCGAGCGCGCCGCCGCTGCGGCTCAGGCTGCGGCATCCGCTTCATCAACTGCGTCGCCAACCTCTGACGCACACAACGAAGGCCCCCGAGAATGATCTCGGGGGCCTTCGGCGACTCTCGCGGCTAGAAGTCCCAGTCGTCGTCTTCGGTGTTCACGGCCTTGCCGATCACGTATGAGGAGCCCGACCCGCTGAAGAAGTCGTGGTTCTCGTCGGCGTTCGGCGACAGGGCCGACAAAATAGCCGGGTTCACGTCGCAGACGTCCTTCGGGAAGATGGCCTCATAACCGAGGTTCATCAGGGCCTTGTTGGCGTTGTAGTGCAAGAACTTCTTCACGTCTTCGGTCAGTCCGACCCCGTCGTAGAGGTCCTGCGTGTACTGCACCTCGTTCTCGTAGAGCTCGAACACGAGGTTGAAGGCGTAGTCCTTGATCTCGTCGCGACGCTCCTGCGTTGCCGCTTCGAGGCCCTTCTGAAACTTGTAGCCGATGTAATAACCGTGCACCGCTTCATCCCGAATGATCAGACGGATGAGGTCGGCCGTGTTGGTCATGCGGGCGCGGCTTGAGAACCACATCGGCAGGTAGAAGCCCGAGTAGAACAGGAACGACTCGAGCAGCACCGAGGCGACCTTGCGCTTGAGCGGGTCGTCACCCTGGTAGTAGTCCATGACGATCGAGGCCTTGCGCTGCAGGTTCTCGTTCTCGGTCGACCAGCGAAAAGCCTCGTCGATGTCCTTCGTGTTGCTGAGCGTCGAGAAGATCGACGAGTAGCTCTTGGCGTGCACGGACTCCATGAACGCGATGTTCGTGTACACGGCCTCTTCGTGCGGGGTGATCGAGTCGGGAATGAGCGACACCGCGCCGACCGTGCCCTGGATCGTGTCGAGCAGGGTCAGTCCGGTGAAGACCCGCAGGGTGAGCTGCTGCTCTTCCGGCGTGAGCTGGTTCCACGACTGGATGTCGTTGCTGAGCGGGATCTTCTCGGGCAGCCAGAAGTTGTTGGTCAACCGGTTCCAGACGTCGACGTCTTTCTCGTCTTCGATCTTGTTCCAGTTGATCGCATCCACGTGCGAGACCAGCTTGAGCTTGGCGCTCGTCATGATTCTTCTTTCTTAAATCCGTTGGTGTTCCGGTGATTCATAAACAGCTCATCTACAAACAGGTCGTTTATAGGGCGCAGGAAACGCAACCCTCGACCTCGGTGCCCTCGAGCGCCATCTGGCGCAGGCGGATGTAGTAGATCGTCTTGATGCCCTTTTTCCAGGCGTAGATCTGCGCGCGGTTGATGTCGCGGGTGGTGGCGGTGTCCTTGAAGAACAGGGTCAGCGAGAGTCCCTGGTCGACGTGCTGGGTGGCCGCGGCGTAGACGTCGATGACTTTCTCGGCACCGATTTCGTAGGCATCCTGGTAGTAGTCCAGGTTGTCGTTGGTCATGAAAGGCGCCGGGTAGTACACGCGCCCGAGCTTGCCCTCCTTGCGGATCTCGATCTTGGCCGCGATCGGGTGGATCGAGGCGGTCGAGTTGTTGATGTACGAGATCGACCCGGTCGGCGGCACCGCCTGCAGGTTCTGGTTGTAGATGCCGTGCTCCATGACGGATGCCTTGAGCTCGGCCCAGTCGGCCTGCGTCGGAATCGACACCCCGGCCTGCGTGAACAGTTCGGCGCCGCGTTCGGTGACGGGCACCCAGGCCTCGACGGTGTACTTGTCGAAGAACGTGCCCGTGGCGTAGGTCGAGTTTTCGAAGCCCTCGAACGCGTGGCCACGCTCGATCGCGATCTCATTCGAGGCCTGCAGGGCATGGAACAGCACCGTGTAGAAGTAGATGTTGGTGAAGTCGATACTCACGTCGCTGCCGTAGTAGACGCGCTCGCGGGCGAGGTAGCCGTGCAGGTTCATCTGGCCGAGGCCGATGGCGTGCGAGCGGTCGTTGCCGTCTTCGATCGAACGAACGGATGAGATGTGGCTCTGCTCAGAGACCGCGTTCAGGCCGCGAATGGCCGTTCCCACGGTGCGTCCGAGGTTGCCGGAGTCCATGGCCAGGGCGATGTTCATCGACCCGAGGTTGCAGGAGATGTCCTTGCCGATCTCGTTGTAGGACAGATCTTCGTTGTACGTGGTCGGGGTGTTGACCTGCAGGATCTCCGAGCACAGGTTCGACATGTTGATGCGGCCCTCGATCGGGTTCGCCTTGTTCACGGTGTCTTCGAACATGATGTACGGGTAGCCGGACTCGAACTGGATCTCGGCGAGGGTCTGGAAGAAGTCCCGGGCCTTCATCTTCGACTTCTTGATGCGGGAATCGTTGACCATCTCGTGGTACTTCTCGGTGACCGAGATGTCGGCGAAGGGCACGCCGTAGACGCGCTCCACGTCGTAGGGAGAGAACAGGTACATGTCCTCCCCCTTCTTGGCCAGCTCGAAGGTGATGTCCGGGATGACGACGCCGAGGGAGAGTGTCTTGATGCGCACCTTCTCGTCGGCGTTCTCGCGCTTGGTGTCGAGAAAACGCATGATGTCGGGGTGGTGCGCGTGCAGGTACACCGCTCCGGCACCCTGTCGGGCGCCGAGCTGGTTGGCATAGCTGAAGGAGTCTTCGAGCAGCTTCATGACGGGGATGATGCCGCTGGACTGGTTCTCGATCTGCTTGATCGGGGCGCCGGCCTCACGAATGTTCGAGAGCAGCAGGGCCACGCCGCCGCCGCGCTTGGAGAGCTGCAGCGAGGAGTTGATGCCACGAGAAATCGACTCCATGTTGTCTTCGATGCGCAGCAGGAAGCAGGAGACGAGCTCGCCGCGCTGGGCCTTGCCGGAGTTCAGGAAGGTCGGGGTGGCGGGCTGGAACCGGCCGGCGACGATCTCTTCGACCAGGGCGACCGCGAGCTTCTCGTCGCCCTGGGCGAGGCCGAGGGCGCTCATCACGACGCGGTCTTCGAAACGCTCGAGGTAGCGGTTGCCGTCGAAGGTCTTGAGCGTGTACGAGGTGTAGTACTTGAACGCGCCGAGGAAGGTCTGGAATCGGAACTTCTTCGAGTAGGCGAGGTCGTTGAGGCTCGTGATGAACTCGAACGAGTACAGGTCGAGAACGGCCTGCTCGTAGTACTCGTGCTCGACGAGATAGTCGAGGCGCTCGCGCAGGCTGTGGAAGAAGACGGTGTTCTGGTTGACGTGCTGCAGGAAGAACTCGCGAGCGGCATCCTTGTCCTTGTCGAACTGGATTTCTCCGTTCGGCCCGTACAGGTTGAGCATGGCGTTCAGGGAGTGGTAATCCATTCCCTGGCCCAGGGGCGATTCCAGCGGAGTCGCTCTTACGGCTGTCGTGTCCAAAATGCTTCCAATCCGTCGTGAACGATGCGCACATCATCCGGTGTTCCAAATACTTCAAAGCGATACAGGTGGGGCACCTTGCACTTGCTGGCGATGATGTCGCCCGCAAGGCAGTAGGCCTCACCAAAGTTGGTGTTGCCGGCGCCGATGACGCCGCGGATGAGAGACCGGTTGGTCTCGTTGTTCAGAAACTTGATGACCTGCTTGGGCACGGCGCCGGCGTTGCTGCCCCCGCCGTAGGTCGGGAGGCAGAGCACGTAGGGCTCGGAGACCTGCAGGGGTTCGTCACAGGCGTGCAGCGGGATGCGGGCGGCCGGGCGACCCAGCTTCTCGATAAATCGCGCGGTATTGCCCGAGGTGCTCGAGAAATAGACGATGTCAGCCATGCGGCGCCGTGCGGTTACGCGAGGCGGGCGGCGAGCTCGTTGATCTTGTCGGGGCGGAAGCCTGACCAGTGATCTTCGTCGGTGATGACGACGGGAGCCTGCAGGTATCCGAGCGCCTTGACGGCCTCGAGCGCGTTTTCATCCACGGACAGGTCGAGGACCTGGTACTCGATGCCCTTGTTGTCGAGCGCGCGGTACGTCGCGTTGCACTGCACGCAGGAGGGCTTCGTGTAGACCGTGATTGCCATTGGTGATGGCCTTTCTTTCGTGAGTTCTGTTGTGAATTATGCTGAGTATTTTTCGAAGGATAATTTCGAAGAGTGCGGGGATCCCCGCTAAATCTGTGCCGCGGACCCGTAGGGTCCAACTGGAGTCTTAATACTACATCTAGGGCTTCCCGATAGGAACAGCCACTACATGCGGTAATTACAATTATGTAGTTATCCACTGACATTCTGAGGTTTTCAACAGGCCGCCCCCGAATGGGGCCCCTGAATTCCGCGGTTTTCCCGCACTTATCCACAACCTGTGGGACACCAAAAATCTTCCCTGTGGAAACTCCCTTACCGTGTTGCGGCGTGTCGCGGGCAGACGGCACGAGGGCCGGAACGGCATCCGTTCCGGCCCTCGTGCTGGTGCAGCAGCGCTCTGGTGCTACTCGGTCAGCGGTGCCAGTTTCGGGTCGTCAGCATAGGCCTCGGCCGCGTTGGCCTTGGTCACGATCACCGGCGGGATGAGGTAGGCCGGAACGATCTTGTTGCCGTTGTCGTAGCTGTCATCGTTGGTCTCCGGCGTGTCCCCGACCTGCAGGGCCTTCACCATGTCGATCGCCTGGGTCACCAGCAGTCGGGTGTCCTTGTTGATCGTGGAGTACTGCTCGCCCGCCATGATCGATTTGACCGACTCCACTTCCGAGTCCTGACCGGTCACCACCGGAATCGGCTTGCCGGCCGCCTTCACCGAGGTGATGATGGCGCGGGCCAGAGTGTCGTTGGGCGAGAGCACACCGTCGATTTCCTTGTCACCGTAGGTACTGGTCAGCAGCGAGTCCATGCGACTCTGGGCGTTCTCGGCCTTCCAGTCCGCCGTCGCCGTCTGCTTGATGTCGGTCTGCCCGGAGGCGACGACGAGGGTGCCGTCGTCGATCTTCGGCTGCAGCACGTCCATCGCGCCGTTGAAGAAGACCGGCGCGTTGGCGTCGGCGGAGTTGCCCGAGAACAGTTCGATGTTGTACGGTCCTTCAGGCTTCTTCGCCGCGAGTCCGTCCAGCAGCGCCTGCCCCTGCAACTGCCCCACCTTGAAGTTGTCGAAGGCAACGTAGTAGTCGACGTTGTCGGTGTTGAGGATCAGGCGGTCGTAGGCGATGACGATCGCACCGGCGTCGTGTGCGTCCTTGACCTGGGTGCCGAGCTGGGCACCGTCCTGGGCTCCGATGATGATGGCTTTGGCGCCGTTGGTGATCATCGCGGAGATCTGGTCCTGCTGGTCCTTGACCGTCGTCGACGCGCCGGCATACTGCACGTCGGCTTCGAAGCCCGCCTCGGCGAGGCCGTCCTCAAAGAGCCCACCGGCGAGAACCCAGTTCTCACTCGTCTTCGAGGGGAGGGCGACGCCGATGACCGAGTCCGCCGGGAACCCTGATTCAGTTGTTCCGGCGCCGGCCGAATCGGGGGCTCGGGTGGAGCATCCGGAGAGTGCCATGAGGGCGACCGCGGCGACTGCTGTGACCGCTGTGACCTTGACCGAGATTTTTCGCATGTCCATCACTTTCTCTGTGTTGATGAGTATTGATTGCGGGTTTCCCTGGGCAGGGAACGAGGAGAAAAAATCAGTTGGTGGCCCGGTCGGCGGGTTGCGCGGTCGACGGGGTGCCAGCGGTGGGCAGCACGGCGGGTGGCGGCTCAGACGGGCCGGGGGCACGGCGGTTGCGGGTGAGCAGGCCGATGATCGAGGGCCGGCCCTGGCTCTTGTTCCAGACATCCACCCCCACAGCTGCCAGCAGTACGAGGCCCTTGATGATCTGCACCAGGTCTGACCCCACGCCGAGCAGCTGCAGACCGTTATTCAGCACGGCCATCACGAGGCCACCCACGATGGAGCCGATGACGGTGCCGATTCCGCCGGAGACGGCGGCTCCGCCGATGAACACGGCGGCGATCGCGTCGAGCTCCCAGCTGAGGCCGTCCTGGGGGCCGGATGCCCCGGCGCGAGCTACGAAGATCATGCCGGCCAGGGCGGACAGGATCGACATGTTCATCATGACGAGAAAGTTCACCCGCCGGGAGTTGACCCCGGAGAGTTCGGCGGCGAGCTTGTTGCCGCCGACCGCGTAGACGTGCCGGCCGAGGATGGTGTTGCGGGTGACGAAGCCGTACAGCAGCACCAGCACGCCGAGGATGATGCCCGAGACCGGGAAGCTCGTGCCGACCCGGCCGCCGGCGAACAGGAACGTGGCGTAGATGACCACGGCGTCGAGCAGGCCGACCTTGACGATGCTCGCCCAGAGCGGCGCCGACTCGGAGTGCATGGTCTTCTGCACCTGGCGTGCGCGCCATTCCCGCACGGCGATCGCAATGGCGATGACCAGGCCGATCAGCAGGGTGAGGTTGTTGTAGCCGGTGTCGGGCCCCACTTCCGGCAGGTAGCCGGCGCCGATCGTCGTGAACCCCTCGGGTACGGGCACGGTGTTGGCGTTGCCGATGAACTGGTTGCCGCCGCGAAAGATGAGCATGCCGGCCAGGGTCACGATGAAGGCGGGAACCCCGATGTAGGCCACCCAGAAGCCCTGCCAGGCACCGATCAGCGCCCCGACGAAGAGACCGAACAGGATGGCGACCGGCCAGGGAAAGTTCCAGTCCGCCATCGAGCTGGCCACGACGATCCCGCAGAACGCGGCGACGGATCCGACGGACAGGTCGATGTGGCCGGCGATGATCACCATCACCATTCCGATGGCCAGGATCAGAATGTAGGAGTACTGGCTGACCAGGTTGATCAGGTTGCCCGAGCTGAGGGTGAGGCCGTCGGTGAGAATCTGGAAGAGAATAATGATCGCGATCAGGCTAAACAGGATTCCGAATTGTCGGATGCTGTTTCGTCCGTTGCCGAACCGGCGTTTCTCGGTCGATTGTGTCGCGACCGGGGTTGTGTCGCTCATACTGTGCGCACCTTCTTCCTGGCAGAGGTCATGCTCTTCATGAGGGTTTCGGGGTCGGCGTCGGCCGCGTCAATGCAGTCCGTGACCGTGCCCTCGAAGATCGTGTAGATGCGGTCGGCGAGTCCGAGCAATTCGGGAAGCTCGGAGGAGATCAAGATCACGCCCTTGCCCTGGGCGGCGAGCGTCTGGATGATGCCGTAGATCTCGAATTTGGCCCCCACATCGATGCCGCGGGTCGGTTCGTCGAGAATGAGAATGTCGGGGTCGGTGAACATCCACTTCGCCAGCACGACCTTCTGCTGGTTACCGCCGGAGAGTTTGCTCACGCCCATGTCCACCGTCGGCGTCTTGATCCGCAGGTTCTTGCGGTACTCCTCGGCGATCGCGTATTCCTTGGAGTCGTTCACGACCGGTCCGGCCGAGATCTTCGAGAGCTTGGCCGAGACGACCGATCGTTTGATGTCGTCGAGCAGGTTGAGGCCGAGCGCCTTGCGGTCTTCGCTGACATAGGCGAGCCCATGTTCAATCGCCTCCCCCACGCTGCGCAGTTCGATCTCCTTGCCATCCTTGAAGATCTGGCCCGAGACGAAGTTTCCGTAGGAACGGCCGAAGATGCTCATGGCCAGCTCGGTGCGGCCGGCGCCCATCAGACCGGCGATGCCCACGATCTCGCCCTGGCGCACGGTGAGGTTCGATCCCTTGGCGACGAGTCGCTCCGCCACCTGCGGGTGCTGCACGGTCCAGTCCCGCACCTCGAAGAACACGGGGCCGATCTGGGGGGTGTGCTCGGGAAACCGGCTTTCCAGGCTCCGACCGACCATGCCGCGAATGATGCGATCCTCGTTGACCCCGTCGGCGGCGATGTCGAGCGTTTCAATGGCCTTGCCATCACGAATGATGGTGATCGAATCGGCAACCTGTTCGATCTCGTTGAGCTTGTGCGAGATCATGATCGAGCTGATGCCCTTGCTCTTCAGCCCGCGAATCAGGTCGAGCAGATGCTGGGAGTCCGACTCGTTCAGCGCTGCGGTCGGTTCGTCGAGGATGAGCACCTTGACGGATTTGTTGAGCGCCTTGGCGATCTCAACGAGCTGTTGTTTGCCCACGCCGATGTTCTTGATCAGGGTGTCCGGGTCGTCGCGCAGGCCGACCCGCGCGAGCAGTTCGTAGGCCGTGCGCTTGGCACCGACCCAGTCGATGCCGCCCCACCGGGTGGGCTCGTTGCCGAGAAAGATGTTCTCGGTGATGGACAGCTCGGGAATGAGCGCGAGTTCCTGATGGATGATCGCGATGCCGGCCGCTTCGCTCGAACGGATGTCCTTGAACCGCATCTCGCTGCCCTCGAAGTAGATATCCCCCGAGTAGGAGCCGTACGGGTAGACGCCGGAGAGCACCTTCATCAGGGTCGACTTGCCGGCGCCGTTCTCGCCGCAGATGGCGTGGATCTCACTGGCTTTCACGGTGAGGGAGACGTTGGACAGCGCCTTGACGCCGGGGAATTCCTTGGTGATGGATCGCATTTCGAGAATGACCGGGCTGTTCAACATTGAAGCCTTCCCTTGTCGTCGTCGACCGGTGTGAGCTCCAACTGTGTGTGGCATTGAACCCGCAGAGCGCCAGAGCTTTGTCATGCTGGCCCTGAGCCTTGCTCATGTCAAGTGGCCACCGGTAACGCTCCGATAACACGGCGCTCACCGGGGGGAAAGCTCCCCTCACCCGGGCGCACGGCAGGCAGAACGCGCAACAATGGGGCCATGCCAATTCTCAACAAGGACATGACCCTGTGCATCTCGCTCGCCGCCCGGCCGAGCAACATCGGCACCCGGTTCCACAATTTTCTCTACGACGAACTCGGTCTCAACTTCGTCTACAAGGCCTTCGCCCCGGTCACCCTCGAGGGCGCAATCGCGGGCGTGCGGGGCCTCGGCATCCGCGGCTGTGCCATCTCGATGCCCTATAAAGAAGCGGTGATCGCGCTCGTGGACGAGCTCGATGCATCCGCTCTCGCCATCGACTCGGTGAATACGATCGTGAACGACGACGGGTATTTGCGCGCGTACAACACCGACTACACGGCCGTGCGCCGACTGATCGAGCAGCACGCGGTGTCGCCGGAGCTGTCGGTGATCGTGCAGGGTAGCGGCGGCATGGCCAAGGCCGTCGCGGCCGCGTTGCGCGATGCGGGGTTCGCCGCCGGCACCGTCGTGGCGCGCAACGAGGTCACCGGCCGGGCCCTGGCCACGGAATGCGGGTACGCGTGGGCACCGCGGGTCGGCGAGTTGACGGCGGACCTGATCGTGAACGTCACCCCGCAGGGCATGACCCCCGACGAAGACCAGCTCTCATTCGAGCCGGCGACGATCGCGGCCGCCCGGATCGTCTTCGATGTTGTGGCGTCGCCGTCGGAAACGCGACTGATCCAGACCGCGCGGGAGGCCGGAAAGCCCGTCATCACCGGCGGCGAGGTGGTCGCCCTCCAGGCGGAAGAACAGTTCGTGCTGTACACCGGCATCCGCCCGACGCCCGAGCAGATCGCCCGGGCGTCAGCCTTCTCCCGCGCGGCCTAGGAAGCGGGCAGCGCCGCGTCGAGGTCGGCGATGAGGTCGCGCACGTCTTCAATGCCGACCGAGAGGCGCACGATGTTGTCGGCGACTTCGAGCTCCGTGCCGCGCACCGAGGCGTGGGTCATCTCGGCCGGGTAGTTGACGAGGGATTCCACGCCGCCGAGTGATTCGGCGAGCTGGAACAGGTGCATCGACTCGGCGAAGGTGCGGGCCACGACCGCGCCGCCCGTGAAGGCGATGGAGATCATGCCGCCGAAGCCGCTCATCTGCCTCGCAGCCAGCTCGTGCCCCGGGTGCTCGGGCAGGCCCGGGTAGTAGACCCGCTCGATGGCGGGGTGCGCCTGCAGGTGCTTCGCAATGGCGAGGGCGTTGCTCGAGTGGCGTTCCATACGCACTGAGAGGGTCTTGATGCCGCGCACGGTGAGCCAGGCGTCGAGCGGGGCCGCGACCGGGCCGGCGGCGAACTGGATGAACGTCGCCTTCTCCGCGAGCTCGTCGTCGTTGATGACGAGGCCGCCGCCGAGAACGTCGGAGTGGCCGCCGAGGTACTTGGTGGTCGAGTGCACGACGACGTCGGCGCCGTGGGCGAGCGGATGCTGCAGCGCGGGTGACGCAAAGGTGTTGTCGACGATCACGACGAGGCCATGACGGTGCCCGAGCTCACTCAGCGCCGCGATGTCGCTGATCTTCATGAGCGGATTGCTCGGCGTCTCGACCCAGAGGATCTTGCTCTCGCCGGGGATGATCGCGGCTTCGACGGCGGCGAGATCGCTCATCTCGA
Source organism: Cryobacterium melibiosiphilum (assembly GCF_003602235.1). Classification (GTDB taxonomy): domain Bacteria; phylum Actinomycetota; class Actinomycetes; order Actinomycetales; family Microbacteriaceae; genus Cryobacterium; species Cryobacterium melibiosiphilum. The sequence goes on along the minus strand of NZ_QZVS01000096.1, from coordinate 196,097 downwards.
CCGTGGTGTTGCGGATGCCCCAGGCGCCGTGCACCCGGTTGATCAGACGATGGGTGCCGCCGTAGACGTCGTTGCCGAGCACCACGTGGTCGCCCGGTGCGAGGATGGCGCGCAGAATGGTGTCCTCAGCGGCGAGTCCGCTTGCAAAGGCGAGGCCGTGCTTGCCGCCTTCGAGGGCGGCGAGCAGGGTCTCGAGCACGGTGCGGGTGGGGTTGCCGCCGCGGCTGTACTCATAGCCGCCCTTGAGGTTGCCGATGCTGTTCTGCACGTAGGTCGAGGTCTGGTAGATCGGCGGAATCACGGCTCCCGTGGTGGGGTCGTAGGCCTGTCCGGCGTGGATGGCGAGGGTGTCGAAGTTGTGCGTCGTGCTGTCAGTCATGGCTGTCCTTATAAAGAAGAGTGAAAGGTATCAGAGGCTCAGGTAGGTGAGCAGGTCGTGGCGGGTGATGACGCCGAGTGGTTTGCCGCCGTCGGTCACGAGCAGCGCGTCGTGCGTGGCGAAGGCCGCGCGGGCGGTGCCGACCGGCTCGTTCACCCCGATCAGTGGCAGGGCGTCGCCGACGATCGTGCTGACCCGGTCGGTGAGTTTCGCCTCCCCGGAGAAGACGAGGCTCATCAAGGCGCGCTCGTCGAGGGCGCCGAGCACCTCGCCCATCACGACGGGCGGCTTGGCGCTCAGCACGAGCAGCTGCGAGACGCTCGAGCTCGTCATCGTCTCGATCGCGTCGTGCACGGTGTCGCTCGGGTGCACGTAGACGAAGGCGGGCATCAGCCCGGTCTTCGAGGTCAGCAGGTCGGCGACCGTGTGACCGGCCGGTGCGTTGGTGAAACCGTAGCTGCGCATCCACCCGTCGTTGAAGATCTTGCCGAGGTAGCCGCGGCCCCCGTCGGGCAGCAGCACTACAACGGTGTCGTCGGCGGTGAGGGTTTCGGCGAGGCGCAGCGCGGCGACGACCGCCATTCCGCTCGATCCGCCGACCAGGATGCCCTCTTCGAGGGCGAGCCGGCGGGTCATGGCGAAGCTGTCGGCATCCGTCACTGCGATCACCTCGTGCACGACCGAGGGGTCGTAGGCGCCCGGCCAGAAGTCCTCGCCGACGCCCTCGACGAGGTAGGGGCGGCCGGTGCCGCCGGAGTAGACCGAGCCTTCCGGGTCGGCGCCGACGATGCGCACGGTGTCGCCCGAGATCTCGCGCAGGTAGCGGCCCGTGCCGGTGATCGTACCGCCGGTGCCGACGCCCGCGACGAAGTGGGTGACGGTGCCGTCGGTGTCGCGCCAGATTTCGGGGCCGGTGGTCTCATAGTGGCTGAGCGGACCGTTGGGGTTGAAGTACTGGTTGGGCTTGAAGGCGCCCGGAATCTCGCGCGCCAGCCGGTCGGACACGCTGTAGTACGAGTCGGGGTCGTCGGGGGCGACGGATGTCGGCGTCACTACGATCTCGGCGCCGTAGGCGGTGAGCACATTGCGTTTGTCCTCGCCGACCTTGTCGGGAAGCACGAACACGCACTTGTAGCCGCGCTGCTGGGCGACGAGGGCCAGGCCGACCCCGGTGTTGCCCGAGGTCGGTTCGACGATCGTGCCGCCGGGCTTCAGGAGGCCGTCACGCTCGGCGGCATCGATGATGCGCACCGCGATGCGGTCTTTCGCCGAGCCGCCCGGGTTCAGGTATTCGAGCTTCACGAGCACCGTGGCCGCCACGCCATCCGTGACCTTGTGGAGCTTGACCAGCGGGGTGTTGCCGATGAGGTCAAGAATAGTGTCGGCAATCTGCATCGGAATGAGTCCTTTGTATGCGGTGAAAAGTGTGCGGTGAGAGTCTGCGAGAGGAGTCGGCCGCGGCATCCGTCGACCCCTTCAACTGTATCCCGGGGTATCGGGAGGTTCCCAGCCGACGTCCGGGGTCACACTGATACGTTCGAATAGATACTGCACGAATGTTTACTGCACCATCGAGAGAGGCCCCCGTGACGCCCAACCCCGGCTCCCCCGCAAACAAAGCATCCGTCAAAGAGCAGCGCGCCGCCCAGCGGGCGAAGAAGCTCGAGGAATACCACCGCACCCAGAAACGCGCCAAGCGCAACCGGCGCATCGGCATCATCGCCGGTTCCGTCGCCGGGGTCGCCATCGTGGGCGTCATCATCGCCTCGATCGTGCTGAGCCCGCAGGCGGCCAACTATGCCGGCGGCGGTGACGGTGACGCATCGACGATCGAGGGTGTGGAGACCTTCGAGAACACGGCCGCGCACGTCGAAACAGCGGTGACCTACGAGCAGACCCCGCCGGCCGGCGGCGAGCACGCCTCCGCGTGGATCAACTGCGGCGTGTACTCCGAAGCGGTTCCCAACGAGAACACCGTGCACGCACTCGAGCACGGTGCGCTCTGGGTGACATACGACCCGAGCCTCGGCGACGAACAGCTCGAGACCCTCAAGGCCGTGCTGCCATCGACCTACGTCGTGCTCTCGCCGTTCGAGGGCCTGCCCTCCCCCATCGTCGTCAGCGGTTGGAACTCCCAGCTTCAGGTCGAGGACGCCAGCGACCCGCGCATCACGGAGTTCTTCCAGGAATTCTGGAAGGCCTCGACCGTGCCAGAGCCGGGTGCCCCCTGCACCGGCGGCATTGATGCGCCCGGCAAGGAATCCTAAGTCTCACCATGACTGAGACGGAGGCCGCGGCGGCCGCCCCCCGCCGCGGTGTGCGCCGGGTCACGCTGTTGGTGGCGATCATGCTGACCGCTTTGGTCGTGGGCGTCGCCGCGTTCTCGGTCGGTCGGCTGAGTACGCTCGTCGACCCGCGGCCGAGTGATACGAGCGCCGAGGCCGGGTTTGCCCGGGACATGCAGACCCACCACAACCAGGGGGTCGAACTCGCGCTCATCATTCGGGACCGCACCGATGACGAGGCCGTGCGCCGGCTCGCCTACGACATCACCGTCACCCAGGGCCAGCAGTCGGGGCAGATGTACGCCTGGCTCGTGCTCTGGGACCTGAGCCAGGCTGGCGCCGAACCGTCAATGACCTGGATGACCCGGCCGGCCCCGACGGACTCCGGCTCAGACTCGGGTCATGCTCACGACACCGAGCATGTTGCGGGCGAGCCCATGCCCGGGCTCGCGACGAGTGAGCAGATCGCGTCGCTGACCGCGGCATCCGGTATCGACGCTGAGCGCGAGTTTCTCACGCTGATGATCGCGCATCACCAGGGAGCGGTCGAGATGGCCGAGGCGGTGCTCGACCGCAGCGACAACTCCACCGTGCGCGGGTTCGCGAACGCGGTGGTGCTGAGCCAGAAGTCCGAGATCGACCTGATGACCGGCATGCTCGAGGACCGCAGCTAGCGGCATCCGTCGCCTGAGCCGACGCGGCCGTGTGGTGCAGAGCAAAAGCGCCACTACGCACCGCCGCGCCAGTTCCACGGCACGGCGCAGCACCCGCGCACCTCACCAGCGCCCGATCCGCGCTCGGCGCAGCTACCGCGCAGCGGCGCAAGTACAGCGCAGCGGAGCACCCGCGGCTCGACTTCGGCGCAACGCGGCATCAACGCCGCTGCGCCATAGGCACGCCTACCGCGCACCGGCGCAAGTACCGCTCGGCTCGCCAGCGCGCGAGACGCGCTCGGCGCAGGTACCGCGCAGTGGCGCAAGTACCGCTCGGCGAGACCGCAGCCGGCGGGGCGCACCGGGGATGGGGCCGGTCAGTCGGCGGGTAGTGGGAAAGGCACGGGTGACGACGTGATCTGCCGGGCGTAGAGGTTCGCGTAGACGCCGTCGGCCGCCAGCAGTGCCGAGTGTGTGCCGCGCTCAACGATGCGGCCGCCGTCGATCACGAAGATCACGTCGGCGTCGACCACGGTGCTGAGGCGGTGGGCGATGGCGATCGTGGTGCGGCCGTGGCTCGCGGTGTCGAGGGCCGCCTGCACGACCCCCTCCGAGATCGAGTCGAGGGCGCTCGTCGCCTCGTCGAGAATCAGCACCGGCGGGTCCTTCAGCAGCACCCGGGCAATCGCGATGCGCTGCTTCTCACCGCCGGAGAGCCGGTAGCCGCGCTCCCCGACGATGGTGTCGTACTTCTCGGGGAAGGAGTCGATGGTGTCGTGGATGTTCGCCGCCCGTGCGGCGTTCTCGAGCTCCTCGAGCGTCGCGTCCGGTTTCGCGTAGCGCAGGTTCTCGGCAATGGATGCGTGGAACAGGTAGGTCTCCTGGCTCACGATTCCGATGTGGGAGACGAGCGACTCCTGCTCGAGATCGCGCACGTCGACGCCGCTGAACACCACCCGGCCGGCCGAGGCTTCGTAAAACCTGGGAATCAGGTACGACACCGTGGTTTTCCCGGCGCCGGAAGGACCGACGAACGCCGCGAACTGGCCGGGTTCGATCGTGAACGACACCGCGTCGAGGGTGGGCTTCGATTCCCCGGTCGAATCGGGATACGCGAAGGTGACGTGGTCGAACGCGACACGCCCCAGCTCCCCCGCCCCGGCTGCCCCGGCCGCCGGAACCCTCAGAGCCGCCGGCTTGTCGCTGATCGCCGGCGTCAGGTCGAGGTACTCGAAGATGCGGGCGAAGAGCGCACTCGAGGTCTGCAGGTCGAGCGCGACCCGCATGAGGCCGAGCAACGGAAAAATCAGCCGGGCCTGCACGGTGGTGAACGCCACGATCGTGCCGGGGGTGACATCCGTCGTGCCATTGAACATCAGGTAGCCGGCCACGAGGTACACGATCGCGGGGATGCTGGAGAGGAAGATGCTGACCGTGGCGAAAAACCATTGGCCGCTCATCTGCTGGCTGACCTGCAGCCGCACCTGGTTGGCGTTCTCGTCGGCGTAGCGGGCGATCTCGTTCTGCTGTCGGGTGAAGCTCTTCGACAGCAGGATGCCCGAGACGCTGAGGGTCTCCTGGGTGATCGCCGTCATGTCCGAGAGCGATTCCTGGGTCTTGCCGGCGATGCGCGCGCGCACCTGGCCAACCCGGCGCTGCGCGAACACGAGGATCGGCATCAGCACGAGGGCCACGATCGTGAGCTGCCAGTTCAGCAGCAGCATCGCCACGAAGGCGGCGATCACGGTGACGGTATTGCCGAGGATGCTGGAAATCGTGTTGGTCAGCACGCTCGCGACGCCGCCCACATCGTTCTGCAGCCGGGACTGGATCACCCCGGTCTTGGTCTTGGTGAAGAAGCTCAGTTCCATCGCCTGCAGGTGGGTGAACAGCCGCACCCTCAGCGCTCCCATGACCGAGTTGCCGACCGTCGCCGTCAACCAGGTCTGCCAGACGCCGAGCAGCGCCGATACGAGGTAAACGCCGAGCATCAGCCCGACCAGGGTGCCGAGAATGGGGAGGTTCGGCACGTTGCCGGGCGGGAACAGCCCCTCGTCGAAGGCGCGCTGGGTGAGCAGCGGCGGGATCACCGAGAGCGCGGCGCTGACCAGAACGAGCACCACGGTCACGATCAGGGTGGCCCGGTGGGGGGCGAAGAGCGCGAAAATGCGTTGCAGAAGGTGGGGAATGCGGGGCGCTTCGGCGTTCTCGGCGCGCTGCGCCACGGCATCCGCGCTGCTCACGCGGTTGCGTTTCATGCCGGCGTNGCGTTCTCGGCGCGCTGCGCCACGGCATCCGCGCTGCTCACGCGGTTGCGTTTCATGCCGGCGTTCTGCCGCGGACCCACTCCGACCGAACCGTGACCGTGCCCTGAACTCATACGCTCATTTTAGGTGCTGCCGAGGGCCCCATTCGGCGGCCCACTCGCGGCTCCTCAGACGTCCCGAGTGAGCAGTTTCTGCACTTCCCGGGCTCGGGAAGTGCAGAAACTGCTCACTCGCGGAGGTGGTGCGGGCTACCCCTTCGTGGAACCGGCGAGGAGGCCGCGCACGAAGTAGCGCTGCAGGGCGAAGAACACGATCAGCGGCACGAGGATCGAGATGAACGCGCCGGCGGTGAGCAGATGCCAGTCCTGACCACGGCTACCCGACAGCTCGGCGAGCAGCTTCGTCATGGGCGCGACGGCGCCGTCGGCGAAGATCAACGCCACCAGCAGGTCGTTCCAGACCCAGAGGAACTGGAAGATCGCGATCGAGGCGAGGGCCGGCATCGTCAGCGGCAGCACGATGCGGAAGAAGATCTGTCCGTGACCGGCGCCGTCCACCCTGGCGGCCTCGATGACCTCGGCCGGGATCTCGGAGATGAAGTTGTGCAGCAGGTAAATTGCCAGCGGCAGCGCGAACATCGTGTGCGCGATCCACACCTGAGTGTAGCCGCTGTTATCGGCGAGGGCCGTGACGATCGGGTAACCGAAGATCTCGCCGCGGGAGAAGAACTGCAGCAGCGGCACGAGGGCCATCTGGATCGGCACGATCTGCAGGGCGAACACCGCGATGAACAGCGCGTTCTTGCCGCGAAAGTCGATCCAGGCGAAGGCGTAGGCGGCGAGGCTTGCGATGAGCAGCGGCAGCAGCGTCGCCGGCAGGGTGATCGCCAGGGAGTTGATGAACGACCCGGCCAGGTTCAGCTGGCTGTTACCGGCCGCGAGCGCTTCGGAGTAGTTGTCGAGGGTGAGGCCCCAGTTCGAGAAGATGGTCCACCAACCGGTGGTGCGCACCTCCTGCGCGGGCCGGAACGAGGAGACGAACAACCCCAGCGTCGGCACGGTCCAGAGCACCGCGATGAGGAGGGCGGCGATCGTCGCACCACGGCTGGTGAGGCGCTTCTTCGCTTTTCTGGCAGCGGATACCTTCGCGCCGCGTACCGGACCGCGCGGTTCAGGTTGGGTGGCCGGCTCTACCGGCAGGTCGACAGCCGTGCTCATCGGATTTCCTTCTGCTTCTGGATCTGGCGGGCGTTGTACACAACGATCGGGAGCACGAGCAAAAACAGCACCACGGCGAAGGCCGCCGAGCGCCCCTGTTCGAAGTTCTTGAACTGGGTGTACATCTCGTTGGCGATGACGCTGGTGTCGTTGGAGCCGGCGGTCGTCGTGCGCACGATGTCGAAGACCTTGAGCGAGACGATCGAGATCGTGGTCAGCACCACGATGAGGGAACTGCGGATGCCCGGAACGGTCACGTTCAGAAACTGCTGCCAGGCATTGGTGCCGTCGAGTTCGGCGGCCTCCAGCTGCTCGGCAGGTACGCCCTTGATCGCGGCGGAGAGCACCACCATGGCGAACCCGGTCTGCACCCAGATCAGGATGACAATGAGGAACAGGGTGTTCCACGGGGCGACGGCGAGAAAGTCGACGGGTTGTCCGCCGAAGAAGACGAGAATGCCGTTGAGCAGCCCGATCTGTTCCTGGTCGGCCGGACGGGCCGTATAGACGAAGCGCCAGATGATCGAAGCACCGACGAGCGAGATGGCCATGGGCATGAAGACGAGGATCTTGAAGTATTTCTCGCCGCGGCTCTTGTCGATGAAGACCGCGTACGCGAGGCCCGCGATGGTGGAGATCAGCGGCACGATGAGCACCCACACGACGGTGTTGCCCACGGTGCGAATCGCGTCGGGCTGAGTGAACACCCAGATGAAGTTGTCGAAGCCCACAAACCGTTCACCGCGCGAATTCATGAAGGCCTGGATGGTGGTCTGGATGGTCGGGATGATGAGACCGACAGCAAGCAGCAGGATCGCCGGGGAGAGAAACCCGACGAGTTGAAAGAGATAACCGGCACCCTTTCGGGCGCGGAAGTCGATGATGAAGAACAGTCCACCCAGTACGGCCGCGCCGATGATGGCCCACGGGTATGACCCGGCAAGCAGCAAGATCAGCAGGGGCGCTGCCACGCACACAACGAGGCGGATGACCGTGTAAACGGTGCCCGATCGGGGTGCGATTTCAACGAAGAAGAGGATGGCGCCGATCACGGCGGCAAAGGCCAGGATCACGATCGGGATTTGCACCAGGGCCGGCAGCTGCGCCAGCCAGGCAAAAAACGCGGACATTGGGGGCCTTTCGAGTGAGGTACGACGGTGGACTGAACCCGAGTCGGAACGTAGCTACAAAGTTGTTGATGAAGGCCGTGCTGACGGATGCCCGTGACGCGGGCCGTCCACGATGAGGTGGACGGCCCGCGCCGCAGGCGGATGGTGCCGGTGCTGCTAGCTCGACGGCCAGCCGGCTTCGATGCCCGTGAGCACCTCGTCGGTCGGGGTTCCGTTGATCCAGTCGGTCATGCCCTTCCAGAACGTTCCCGAGCCGACGGCACCGGGCATCAGGTCGGATCCGTCGAAGCGGAACGTGGTGTTCTCGTCCTGCAGGATGGTGATTGCTTCCTGGAGGATCGGGCTCTGCGCGTTGGCCGGGTCGAGACCCGTGTTGGCGCTGATCACTCCGCCGAGGGCGACGCGGCTGTTGGCCCAGTCATCACTCGAGAGGTAGGCCTGAACGGCCTGGGTGTCGGCGTCGTCGGAGAACGCTGCGACGATTTCGCCACCACCGGTGACGGCTTGGCCGTCGGAGTCGTTGGAGGGGGTGAGGAACGCCCAGACGTCGCCGTCGGGTCCGACCTCTCCACCGGCATCCGTGATGAAACCGTCGAAGAACGAGGCCTGGTGGGTCATGGCGCAGGTTCCGTTGGCGACCGGGGTGGCCACGTCACCGAAGGCGGTGCTGTTGATCGAGGTCACGTCGCCGAGGGAGGCGTTGACGTAGTCCGGGTTGAGCAGAATCTCGCCGACGGCGTCGAGGGCGCTGGCGATCGCCGGGTCGGTGAAGGGGATTTCGTTGTTGACCCACTGGTCGTAGACGTCGGCGCCGGCTTCGCGCAGGACGAGGTCTTCGACCCAGTCGGTGCCGGGCCATCCGCTGGCCTCACCGGAACCGAAGCCGGCGCACCAGGGCGCGGTTCCGGTCGCGGCCTGAATGGTGGCGGTCACCTCGAGCAGTTCGTCCCAGGTCTCGGGAACGTCGACACCCCATTCGGCGAACTTGGCCGGGGAGTACCAGATGAAGCCCTTGACGCTGGCCATCAGCGGTGCGCCGTAGAAGGTGTCGTCGACGGTGCCGTAGGCCTTCCAGTCCGCGCTCCAGAACTCGTCGACGTTGTCTTCGACGGCCTGCGGGGCGGGCTTCAGGTAGTTGCGGGTCGCGAGGTCGGCCATCAGGCCCGGCTGCGGGAAGATCGCGAGGTCGGGGGCACTGCCACCCTGCGCGCGAATGGAAATCTGGGCCTCGAACTCTTTCGAGGCTTCGTACTGGATGTCGATACCGTTCTCGGTCTCCCAGTCCGCCCAGGACTGCTCGAGCAGTTCGGCTTCGGTCTCGGAGATGGTGCCATAGACGCTGACAGTTCCGTCGCCCTCGGCGCCGGCATCCGCTGTGGTGGTGCCGGGGCCGCCGGAACAACCGGCGAGCGTCAATCCGGCGATCGCCGCAATGGCGATCGGTGCTGTGAAGCGACGGTGCAGGGAAGACCGCATCTGTATTTCTCCTCATTGAGTGGGCTGTACACGGGCCGTCCCGCGGGTTTCAGGAACCGGTTCCACATGTCAAAGTACGTGAGCAGATGACGGTTTGCAACCTTCTGAGGTCACAAAACGGTACTAATCGAGAAATAGAGTCGAAGGACCTGACGTCCACCCCCCAAAAGCCCGTCGTGACCGAACCGTAATCCCGGCTCGATGTGGAATCGGTTTCACACATCCCATCACCGCGCTAGTCTGTGCTCTACGAAGAAGCACGATTCCAACGTCGGAGGCCACGCTATGAGAGCAATCGCCGATGTCGCGCGCCTCGCCGGCGTCGCCAAGGCCACCGCCAGCCGCGCGCTCAGCGGCCGCGGCTATGTCTCGGAGGAGACCCGGCAGAAGGTCGTGGATGCCGCCCGGTCCATCGGCTACGTGGCCTCCCCCAATGCGGCGAGCCTCGTCACCGGGCGCACCAAGAGCGTCGGGGTGATCATCCCGTTCATCAATCGGTGGTTCTTCGCCGAGGTGCTGGAGGGAATGGAAGTGGCCCTGCTCGAGCAGGGCTACGACATGACCCTGTACAACCTGCCGGCAGCGAGCCCCGAGCGGGACCGCATTTTCGAGTACTTCCTCGCCCGCAAACGTTTCGACGCCGTCATCTCCGTCGGCGTCGCCCTGAGCGAGACCGAGGTCGACCAGCTGCACCGCCTCGGACGCCCGCTCGTGGGCATCGGCGGTCCGATCCGCGGCGTGCACACCATCGCCATCGACGACGTCGAAGCTGCCCGCCTAGCCACCGAGCACCTGCTCAGCCTCGGCCACACCGACATCGTGCACGTGGGCGGGGTGCTCGTCGACGAGATGGACTTCGCGGTGCACAGCAACCGCCTGCGCGGCTTCACCTCGGCCATGATGAGCGCCGGGCTGGCCACCGACGGATGCTTCTACGCGAGCGAATTCACCCTGCCCGGCGGCCATGCGGTCGGCATGGAGGTGCTCGGTGACCCGCGTCGTCGCCCGACGGGTATCTTCGCCGCCTGTGACGAGATCGCCGTCGGCATCATCGTCGCGGCGCGCGAGCTCGGCATCAGCGTTCCCGCCGACCTCTCCGTGATCGGGATCGACGGGCATCCGTATGCCGAGATGTTTCGGCTCACGACCCTGGAGCAGCACCCGCGCGAACAGGGACGTCTCGCCGTGGTGTCGCTGCTCGCCGAGCTCGATAACCCCACCGAGCACCGCGCGGACGGCGAACTCACCGAGCTGCCGCCCCGACTCGTGATGCGGGCCAGCACGAGCGGACCGCGTCCGAAGGCCTGACATCGGTCGGCCTGCACAGCGACAGAAAAGGGCGCCATCCTCGCGGATGACGCCCTTTCTTTCGTGCATGGTTCTACCAGATGGCAGACGCCGGTAACTCTCGAATCAGACCCCTCGCGGGGCCTCGATTACTTGAGGGTGACGGTGGCGCCAGCGGCCTCGAGGGAAGCCTTGGCCTTCTCGGCTGCATCCTTGGCAACGCCCTCGAGGACGGCCTTGGGCGCGCCATCGACAACGGCCTTGGCCTCGCCGAGGCCCAGGCTGGTGAGCTCGCGCACAACCTTGATGACCTGGATCTTCTTGTCGCCGACGGCGTCAAGGATGACGTCGAACGCGGTCTGCTCTTCGACCTCTTCAGCAGCAGCGGCGGGGCCAGCGGCTCCGGCAGCGGCGACGGGAGCGGCTGCGGTGACCTCGAAGGTCTCCTCGAACGCCTTGACGAACTCGGAGAGCTCGATGAGGGTCAGGCCCTTGAACTGCTCAAGCAGGTCTTCAGTGGAAAGCTTTGCCATGATGTACTCCTAATAGTTTCTTAAAGATTTCGTGAACCGTGAAACAGGCAGATGCCTAGTTCGCGGACTCCTGCTTTTCACGCAGCGCGTCGATGGTGCGAACAGCCTTCGACAGCGGTGCCTGGAAGAGATAAGCGGCTCCGAACAGCGATGCCTTGAAGGCGCCGGCCAGCTTGGCCAGCAGCACCTCGCGGGACTCGAGGTCGGCAAGCTTGCCAACCTCCGCTGCGGTGAGCGGGTTACCGTCAAAGTAACCGCCCTTAACCACCAGGAGGGGGTTTGCCTTGGTAAAGGTACGCAGGGTCTTCGCGACGGCGACGGGGTCTCCGTGCACGAAGGCGATAGCGGACGGACCGACAAGTTCCTCGTCGAACGAGGTGATGCCGGCGTTGTTGGCCGCAATCTTGGTGAGCGTGTTCTTTACCACGGCGTACGTGGCGTCCTCACTGATGGAGACGCGCAGGCTCTTGAGCTGCGCAACAGTGAGACCGCGGTACTCGGTGAGCAGAACGGCGGTCGAGCTCTGGAATTTCTCCGTAAGCTCGGCGACCGTTGCTTCCTTGTTCGCCATGGTGCTCCCTAAAAATATGGTGTCATGTGCCGGGTAGCCCCTGGAGCAGACATGAAAAAAGCTCCAGCGCAGGGCGCCGGAGCTTGGGGAACAATCCATAGGACTGCAACTGAACTTCGAACACCTGCGCGGGCCGTTCACGTGAATGAACCTTCGGTCACTTCGCTCATTTCTGGGCAAGGCGACAACCGGCGGTCTGTGGCTATCGATAACAGTACGTCACGGCATCCGTCAGCGCAAATCGAACCCGTGCACATCAGACCCGTGCACATCGAGCCCGGCGTGAAGCCCCACATTTAGTTGACACGTGTCTACTATCTACATATAGTTGACATCTGTCAATTAGAAATCGGAGTTCCATGTCACGCGTGCGCCCCATGATCGCGGCCGACGGCACCATGACGCATCGGCAGGTGCTCGAGGCCCTGTCCGGCCTGCTGCTCGGCATGTTCGTGTCCATCCTGGCCGGAACGGTGGTCAGCACCTCGTTGCCGGTGATCATCGCCGACCTCGGCGGCGGCCAGTCCTCGTATACGTGGGTCATCACCGCGACCCTGCTTGCGACCACCGTCTCCACGCCGATCTGGGGCAAGTTCGCCGACCTGTTCAACCGCAAACTGCTCATCCAGCTGTCGCTCGTGATCTTCGTGCTGGGCTCGGCGCTGGCCGGATTCTCGCAGGACACCGGAACCCTCATCGGCTTCCGCGTGCTGCAGGGCCTCGGCGCCGGCGGCCTGGCCGCCCTGAGCCAGATCATCATGGCCGACATCATCAGCCCCCGGGACCGCGGCAAGTACGCCGGCCTGTTCGGTGCCGTCATGGCGCTCGGCACCGTCGGCGGCCCGCTGATCGGCGGCGTGATCACGGATGCCTTCGGCTGGCGCTGGAATTTCTTCATCGCCCTGCCCGTGGCGATCGTCGCCATTGTGCTGCTGCAGCGCACGCTGCGGCTGCCCACCCGAGCCAAGCGCGCCGTGAAGATTGACTACCTCGGCGCGGTGCTCATCGCCGGCGGGGTGTCACTGCTGATGATCTGGGTGACGCTCGCGGGGACCAACTTCGAGTGGGCATCCCTCACGACGCTCGTCATGGTCGGAGGGGCGGTGCTGCTGCTCGTCGCCGCGGTGATCGTCGAGGCGACCGTCGACGAGCCGATCATTCCGCTGGCCATGTTCCGCAACCACACGTTCAGCATCGCCACTGTCGCGAGCATCTCGGTCGGCGTCTCCCTGTTCGGCACCTCGCTCTTTCTCAGCCAGTACATGCAGCTGGCCCGCGGCGCCACGCCCACCCAGTCCGGGCTACTGACCATCCCGATGATGGGCGGTTTTCTCGTCTCGTCGACCGCGTTCGGCATGCTGATCAGCCGCACCGGCAAGTGGAAGGCGATCATGGTCACCGGCAGCGTGCTCGTGGTCACCGGGCAGGTGCTGCTCGGCACGCTCACCTCCACCACCAGCCTCGTGCTCGTCGGCGTGTACATGTTCGTGCTCGGAGCCGGCCTCGGCTCGCTCATGCAGAATCTCGTGCTCGTGGTGCAGAACGCCATCGACGTCAAGACCCTCGGCGTGGCCACGAGCGGCATCACGTTCTTCCGCAGCCTCGGCGGCACGGTCGGGGTCTCGGTTCTCGGTTCGGTGCTCGGAACCGTCGTAACCGACGGCATCCGTCGCGGCGTGGGCGCCCTCGAACCAGCCCAGCAGGCCGCGGCGGGCAGTGTGCTCGGCTCGGGAACCATCCCGGATATCTCCGAATTGCCGCGGGTGCTGCAGGTGGTCGTTGAGGCCGCCTACGGCTCCGGCGCTGGCACGGTCTTTCTGCTCGGCGCTCCCCTGGCGCTGGTCACCGTGATCATGGTGGCCGTGCTGCCGAACATCCCACTCGGCGGCAAGACCGCCATCGCCCGCGCCCATGCTGAGGGCCAGCAGCAGGCGGCGGATGCCCGCGGGCAGCGCGAGCGGGACGACATGGAGGACATCCTGATCGACGTGAGCACGGCATCCATCGCCCTCACGCCGGTGGGACGGCACAACCCGCCCGGGGCCCTACCCTTAAGCCGTGACTGAGAGTGCGAATGAGAAGCCCGAGACGAGCGCCATGATCACCGAAGTCGTCGAGGAGATGAACGTGCTTGCCAGCAGCATTCGCGCCAGCCAGCGCGAGGGAGCCGCACGCATCGATCCCCGGTTGCAGGCCTTCGGCCTCAGAATTCTGCGGCAGCTGTCCCGCAACGGGCCGACCCACGCGAGCGGCCTCGCCACGCTGCTCGCGGTGGATAAGAGTGTCATCAGCCGGCATACCAAACCGCTCTGCGAGCTGGGCCTGGTGGAAACGCAGCCCGATCCGAATGATGGTCGCGCACATTTCCTGGCCGTGACTCCCTTGGCCGTGGCCAAGCTCGACGAGTTGCGCGCGGGCGACACGGCGATCGTGCACCGCCGCCTGTCCAGCTGGAGCACCGAAGACCTGCACGAGCTGCGGCGGCTGCTGGCCCAGCTCAACACGCCCTAGCGCGGCCGGGATTCAGGCCAGCGGCAAGGAGACACGGAAGGCCGTGCGACCGGGTTCGCTGTCGACCGTGACCTCGCCGTGGTGCGCGGTGACGACGGCCTCCACGATGGAGAGTCCGAGGCCCGTGCTTCCGGTGCCGCGGAACCGTGACGAGTCTCCGCGGGCGAAGCGCTCGAACAGGGTCGCTTTGAGATCCTCGGGGATGCCGGGGCCGTTGTCGGTGATCGTGATCACGGCGCGGCCGTCGTCGGCGGCGAGCGCTACCTCGACGGTGGTGCCGGGTTCGGTGTGCACGCGGGCGTTGGCGAGCAGGTTGGCAATCACCTGGTGCAGCCGCGGCGCGTCGCCGAGCGCTTCGACGGGTTCTTCGGGCAGGTCGAGGTTCCAGACGTGGTCGCGGCCGGCGGCGTGGGCGTCGCTGACGGCGTCGACGAGCAGCATGGTCAGGTCGACGGGCTTCTGCTCGAGTTCACGCCCCTCGTCGAGGCGGGCGAGCAGCAGCAGGTCTTCGACGAGGCCGGTCATGCGCACCGACTCCGATTCGATGCGGCCGAGCGCGTGCAGGGCATCGGGCGGCAGCTCCTGGCCACTGCGCCGGGTGAGCTCTGAGTAGCCACGGATGGAAGCGAGGGGCGTGCGCAGCTCGTGGCTGGCATCCGCGACGAACTGGCGCACCTTGCGTTCGCTGGCCTGCCGGGTCTCCAGGGCCAGGTCGACGTGGTCGAGCATGCGATTGAGGGCGGAGCCGACCCGGCCGACCTCGGTGCGCGGGTCGGTGTCGGCCGCCGGCACCCGGTCGACGAGGGAGACCTCGCCCCGGTCGAGCGGCAGCCGGGACACCCGTGCGGCCGTCTCGGTCACGCGCTGCAGGGGGCGCAGGGCCAGGCGCACGATCCAGGCGGCGACGGCGGCCGCGCCGATCAGTCCGCCGAGGGAGACGAAGCCGATGATGGCGGCGAGCTGGGCGGCGGTGCCGTCGACGGTCGACAACGGCAGGCCGACGAGGTAGACCACCCCGCTGCGGCTGGTCTCGGCGATCACCCGGTAGTGCCCGAGGGAGCCGTGCAGGTCGACGGTCATCGGAGTCGAGACCCGCACGTGCTCGGCGAGCTCGGCGACCTGGCTGGCGCTGAGGGACTCGATCGCGCCGGTTTCGTCGTTGGTATACCCGGTCGTGATGGTCGTGCCGTCGAACACGAGCGCGAGCAGGCCGGGCGGCTGGGCGGGACCGCCCAGAATATTGTCGGCGGTCGGCGCGCCGAACAGGCCGGGCAGCGAGCCGCCCCGGTCGTCGCCGTCACCGTCGTTGCCGCCGAGGGCCGCGCCCGAACGATCGGCCGCGGAGCGCAGCTGGGTGTCGAGGCCGGTCAGCAGGTTGCCGCGCAGAATGGCCACGCTGATCACGCCGATCACAATACTGACGAGCGCCAGCAGGCCGACGACGGCGAGCACGAGGCGCCGGCGCAGGGTCCACGGCGCACGCGCGGCGCGGGGCCTCGACCCGGCTTCAGGCGTCGGGACGGTCACTGGCGTATCGATGGTCACTGGGCGGTCTTGAGCATGTAGCCCGCGCCGCGCACCGTGTGGATCATCGGGTCACGGCCGGCGTCGATCTTCTTGCGCAGGTAGGAGATATAGATCTCGACGACGGATGATTTTCCCCCGAAGTCGTAGCTCCACACCCGGTCGAGAATCTGCGCTTTGCTGAGCACCCGGCGGGGATTGCGCATCAGAAAGCGGAGCAGTTCGAACTCGGTCGCGGTCAGTTCGATCTGGGTTCCGTCGCGGAACACCTCATAGCTGTCCTCGTCGAGGGTGAGATCGCCGACGCTGATGCGCGGGTCGGTGGATTCGGCCACGGCGAGGGTCGAACGGCGAATCAGGCCGCGCAGCCGGGCGACGACCTCTTCGAGGCTGAACGGTTTGGTGACGTAATCGTCACCGCCGGCGGTCAGGCCGGCGATCCGGTCATCGAGGGAGTCCTTGGCGGTCAGAAAGAGCACCGGGGTTTCGGAGCCGTCGGCGCGCACCCGCTGCAAGACCTGCAGGCCGTCGATGTCGGGCAGCATGATGTCGAGCACGATCGCGTCGGGCCGAAATTCGCGGGCGATCGTGAGCGCCTGACGGCCCTCCCCCGCGGTGCGCACCTCCCAGCCCTCGTAACGCAGGGCCATCGAGAGCAGGTCGGTGAGCGTGGGCTCGTCGTCGACCACCAGCACGCGGATGGCGCTGCCGTCGGCCTTGTGCAGGCGCGGACCATGGATCGACTGGGGGACGGCTCGTGTGCTCATGACTCCTATTATTCGCAGCTTTGCTATGAACCGGCTATGGGTGGTCTTGGGCTTACCTGTGGGGCAGCCCGGTGCATCCGCTTCACCGGCGGGGCACATCATTCATAGCCGACTCTTACATCCCCCATAGTTTCGGCATAGACGGCCTCCCTAGCGTCGGTTCTGGTGATCCTGACCCGCTCGGTCGCCGGAACTGGAGCCCCATGTTTACCACCTACCTCCGACGGGAACTCGCGGGCCGCCGCAAGCAGACCGCCATCGTCGCGATCGGCATGGCGCTGGCGATTGCCCTGGTCATCATCGTCAACGCAGTCTCGGCCGGCGTGCAGAACGCCCAGGCCACCGTGCTCGAATCCGTATACGGCGTGGGCACCGACATCACGGTCAGCCAGGAAGCCGTCGCCCCAACCGAGGGCGAGGCCGGCACCGGCGGACCGCAGCGGTTCGACTTCGGCGCCGACGACGGCGCCACCACCGACGGCACCACGAGCGTCAGCCAATCCCGGCTCGAACCCGAACGCGGCACCACCACCTTCGACGCCTCCGCGCTCGACACCGTCACCACCGTCGACAATGTCTCCGCCGCCGCCGCGACGCTCGCCCTGAGCAACACGAGCTTCGCCGGCGAAGTACCCGACATGGCCGCGACCGACTCGACCGATGCCGCAGCCACCGGCACGATGCCGGCCGCGGGCGAACGCCCCGCCGGCGGGCCCGACGGCGCCGGCGGAAGCGCCTTCAGCGTCGACTCCTTCACCGTGCTCGGCCTCGACCCCGCCGATGAGGCCGTCGGTCCGCTCTCCTCGGTGACCCTCACCGAGGGCCGTACCCTCGCCGCAGCGGATGCCGACACCAACGTCGCCGTGCTCGACTCCAGCTATGCGACCACCGCCTCGCTCGCCGTCGGTGACACCGTGACGATCGCCGACACCGACTTCGAAATCGTCGGCCTCGTCACCGCCACGACGGCGGATGCCGCGACCGCTTCCAACGTGTACATCCCCCTCGACGTAGCGCAGACCCTCTCGGGCCTGACCGACCAGGTCTCCGACATCTACGTGCAGGCGAGCGCCTCCACCGCGATCAACCAGGTGCAGTCCGACATCGAGACGGCCCTGCCGGACTCGACGGTCAACACTCAGTCCGACCTCGCCTCGAGCGTCTCCGGATCGCTCTCCAGCGCCTCCGACCTGGTCAAGAACCTGGGCCTCTGGCTCTCCCTGATCGTGCTCGCCGCCGCCTTCCTGATCGCGATCCTGTTCACGATCAGCGGCGTCACCCGCCGCACCCGGGAATTCGGAACCCTCAAGGCCATCGGCTGGAGCAATGGCAAGATCGTGCGGCAGGTGGCCGGCGAATCGCTCGTGCAGGGGCTCATCGGTGGCGCCGTCGGCATCGTGGTCGGCCTGGCCGGCATCCTCGTCATCAACCTCGTCGCCCCGACCCTGACGGCCGGCGCCGCGACATCGACCGAAGCCATGGGCGGCCCCGGCGGCGGACCCGGCGGCTTCGGCGAGGCGGCGGCAGCGGCCGCCACCAGCGACATCCTGCTGAGCGTGCCGGTCACCTTCTCCGTCATCCTGCTCGCGGTCGGTCTCTCCGTGCTGGGTGGCCTCATCGCTGGCATGATCGGCGGCTGGCGTGCCTCGTCGCTGCGCCCCGCCGAGGCGCTGCGCAGCATCGCGTAACCCCGCGGCATCCACTTACATACCTTTATAGGAGAGCATCATGTACGAACTGACCAACGTCACCAAGACCTATTCGCAGGGTAAGCGCACCGTCACCGCGCTCAAGAACGTGAGCGTCTCGATTCCCAACGGCCAGATGGTCGCCATCCAGGGCCCGACCGGCGGCGGCAAGTCCACGCTGCTGCAGATGCTCGGAGCCCTCGACCGGCCGACCGACGGCACCGTCGAGCTCGGCACGTCGAACCTCTCGACGCTCGGCGACGGCAAGCTCGGCAAGATTCGGGCGACCGAGATCGGCTTCGTCTTTCAGGGCTTCAACCTGATCCCGACCCTCACGGCGCAGGAAAACGTGGAGACCGCCCTCGCGCCGCTCGGGATCCCGGCCAGCGAGCGCAAGTCCCGGGCCGCTGAAGCGCTCGCGGCGGTGGGCCTCGGCGAGCGCCTCACCCACCTGCCGGCTGAGCTCAGCGGTGGCCAGCAGCAGCGGGTCGCCATCGCCCGCGCGCTCGTGAAGGAACCGACCGTGCTGCTCGCCGACGAACCCACCGGTAACCTCGACGAGGACACCCGTGACGACATCATGGAGCTGCTCGAGGGCCTCTGGCGTGACCGCGGCCTCACCCTGATCGTGGTCACCCACGACACGGCCGTCGCCGCCCGCGCCCAGCGCCGCCTGCACATCAAGCAGGGCGTGCTGACAGAGGTCGCCTGACCCGCCCCTGTACCATTCGACGGAGTTGAGCGCCGCCGACGGCCGATTATGCCCGGCGTGAGCGCGGCAGCGGTCGATCTCCGTCGAATGGTACGGGCAAGCGAATGGTACGGGCCGTCGAATGGTACGGGCAGGCGGATGCTCCGGCGCGGTGTCACACGCCGGCGAGCGCCGCGCGCAGCTCGGCTGACATCTGCCAGGCGGTGCCGGTCGAGCTGAAGACGCGCTCACACCCGTCGAGTTCGACCGTGACCGGAGCGGTCACCACGGCCGACCCCGACGAGGAGGACCCGACCTGGGCGAACCGCGACGCCACGGTGTCGCAGTCGGCGGCGGGCGCACCGTCACCGGATGCCGCGCCCTCCAGAAGCGCACGGGTGGCGGCCGGCAACGTCACGGCTCCGGAAAAGCCACCGTTGACGATGAACACGGCAGAGTCCTGCAGCTGCTGTTGCAGCTCGGCATCGGCACCCGGGATAGGCTCGAGCTCGCCCTGGCCGGGTTCGACCGTGTAGAGGCACAGCGCGCCGGGTGCGGGCGTCGTGCCCGCCGATTCAGCCACGACCGCCGGGGAACCGTCGGCGACCAGCGGCGGCCATTCGATTTGCTCCAGGCCGCCCCACAGCGGGATCGACCCCTGCATGGCGCAGCCGGCATCAAGAGCTTCACGGCTCGTGATCAGGGTGAGCGGAAGCTTCTCGGTCGCGGTGACCATGAACGAATCGACGACGGCGTGCGTGGCGGGTTTCGTCTTGCCACACACGGTCACCGGCCAGGCCACCCGCATGGCCTCCCCGGCCGCGTTTTCAAGCCAAAGATCGGGCACCAATTCCATGTCGGCCGTGCAGGCCTGATTGAATACCGGCTCGTCATCGGGTTCGGCGAGGGCCGTGACCAGCCGGGTGAAATCGCCCGTGAGCGTCTCGACGGTGACCGCGGACCACAGGCCCTGCTCGTCTTCGACCGTGTCCATGAAGGTGCACCGGTACAGCGTGACGGGGTCGAAGCCGGCCGGCACGTCACCGGCGGCCGGGGCGTCGGGGCGCACCGGGGCATCCGTCGCCGGCTCCGGCGCTGACGGGTAGACCGGCATGCCCTGGTTCAGATTCGGCGCCTGACAGTCCACTCCGGCGACAACCTCGGCGGGCGCCGCGTCGCGCGAGTCGCCGGGGCCGGCCTGGCCGGCGCATCCGCTCAGGAGCAAGACGGCCGCGAACGCAGCCACGGTCACGGTCGATCTCACCGTCGCGGTTGATCTCAGCGTTGATCTCAGCGGGGCGAATCGAATCGGATGCGACATGGCAGACCCCCATCTGGTGCATCTGGTTACGTACTGCCACGCTATCGGGCCCAGGTTACGCGGAGACAACGATTGCGCGATCTCTCCACAGGCCGGAACTGTGCGGGGTTCTCCACGGATGGCTCCCGGACGTGTGTTTCGCGCCGCGGCGGGTCTAGCGTGTGCCCTGTTCGGGATGCACACTGGAGGGGTGACGATGACGGAACCGCAGGTCTGGACGGTCATCGGCGTTCTCGCCGCTGCCCTGTTCGGCACGATCGCGGCCCTGACCGGTCAGGTCAACCGCACCATCACGGTTCAAATCGGCGGACTGCGGAACGAGATGCAGGCCGAATTCCGCGGGCTGCGCGCCGAGATGACCGCCGAATTCGCCGTTGTGCGGGCCGAGATGAGGGCAGACCGGGCCGAGATGAGAGCCAGCCTGGCCGAGGTCAGCGCGCGCATCGATGTCCTCGACCGTGACGTGCAGTCACTCATCGATCGCGAGTTCGGCACCGACTCCTAACCCTGCCGTCGGGCGCGCCGGGCTCGGTGGCGCGCGACGTTCGGCAAGAGAGGGAGAATAGCGGGGTGCCTCATACCCTGCTTGCCCTCTTCGATCTGGAGGGCTCCGCACCGGAATCGGCACCGGCACCCGCGGCCCTGCCGCAGTTCATCGCCCCGCACACGCTGCGCATCGTCGCCGATTCCACCGACCGCGTCGCCTGGATGCGCGCCCGCAACCAGGGCATCACGGCAACGGATGTCGCCAAACTCGCGACCCCCAAATCCGTGCAGAACGCCGCCAACGACAAAATGAACCGGTCGAACTTCGGCGGCAATACTTTCACCGACCACGGTCGTGCGCGCGAACCCGTGATCGCCGACTGGGTTCTGCAGAACTACGGCATCGAGCCCAGTACCAACCTCTTTCATGCCGCCGACGCGCCTCGCCATCTGGCGACCCCCGACGGCGTGGGCCCTGGCACCGCGGGAACCCTTGAGCTGTGCGAGATCAAGACCACGAGCAAGGCGTGGCGCAGCATTCCCCGCAACTACCTGCGCCAGGTCTGGTGGCAGCAGTACGTGCTCGGCGCCGACCGCACCCTGCTGGTGTGGGAGCAGCACGAGAACTTCGTGCCCATCAGCGACGTGCCCGAGTTTCAGTGGATCGAGCGGGACGAGGACCAGATCGCGATCCTGGTCGGTTTTGCCAACGACCTGATCGAGATTCTGAACCGCCAGGCCACCGAGCGAGCCGCCCGACGCGGGGTGCCGCACCGGGCTCCGGAGGGCGACCGCCACGGCGGCCCCGACAATCCCTACAACGACCGGTAACCGCGTCGGCGGGTGCATGCGCCAGACTGGGCCTCATGCTGACTTTCAGAGAGATGCCCACGACCATGCGTGCCCTCGTGATCGACCAGACGGG
This sequence comes from Cryobacterium melibiosiphilum, assembly GCF_003602235.1. GTDB lineage: Bacteria > Actinomycetota > Actinomycetes > Actinomycetales > Microbacteriaceae > Cryobacterium > Cryobacterium melibiosiphilum. Next base: position 174,386 of record NZ_QZVS01000096.1, on the reverse strand, counting down.
AGATGCCGACGAGCTGCACCTTGCCTCCGTGCCCACCCCCACGGCCATCTTCGATGAACTCATCGTGCGCGTGATGGCCGCGAGCGTGAACCCGATCGACGCGAAGATTCGCGCGGGCAAGGGTGCCGCCTCCGAGATCGCCGGTTTCCCCGCGATCCTCGGCTACGACTTCAGCGGCGTTGTCGTCACCTCGCCCTATCCCGCGTTCCACCTGCAGCCGGGCGACGCCGTCTACGGCATGACCCGTTTTCCCCGCACGAATGGCAGCTTCGCCGAATACCTTGCCGTCACGGCGCTCAGCGTCGCCCGCAAACCGGCCCGGCTGAGCCACGTCGAGGCGGCGGCCGTGCCGCTCGCCGCGCTCACGGCGTGGGGCATGGTCGTCGAAACGGCCCAGGCAGCGGCCGGGCAGCGGATGCTCATCCACGCTGGCAGCGGCGGCGTCGGCCACTTCGCGGTGCAGTTCGCCCACACCCAGGGCGCCCAGGTCACGGCCACGGGATCGACCCGCAACCTTGAGTTCCTGCGGGAGCTCGGTGCCGACGAGGTCTTCGACTACACCGCGGGCCGTTTCGATGAGCAGCTGAGCGGCTTCGACACCGTGATCGACCTGATCGGCAACGTGCACGACAACACCGGCACCCGGTCCCTCGCGGTGCTGAAGCCCGACGGCCTGCTCGTCAACGCGCCGACCGGCAGCTGGCCCACCATGGCCGATGACGCCGCGGCCGCCGGCGTGCGGGCGACCGGCTTTCGAGTGTCTTCCGACCGGCACACCCTCGAGAAGATCTCCGAGCTGCTCGACGCCGGCCTGGTGCGCGCACACGTGGACCGGGTCTTCGACCTGGCCGAGGGGGCATCCGCCCACCGACAGATCGAGCAGGGCCACACCCGCGGCAAGATCGTGCTGCGGGTCTGCGAGTAGCCGCGCGTCAGTCGGCGCGGTGCGTCGGCATCCGGTGTCGACGCCGCCCGCGCACCCCGGTCACGATGCCGCGCCCGATCGACCAGCCGGCGTAGAGAAACAGCAGGCCCGCGCCGAGCGGGATGATCCAGGCCTGATTCACCCCGTTGACCGCATTGTTGACGTATCCCACGAACGGCAGCGAGTACCAGAGGCGACCCTGGATCTGCTCGGCCAGCACCACATCGGCGTCGGGATCGCTGTTGTTGTCGCCCTGAAAGATGAAGCTGCGCTCACCGTTCGAACTCGAGATGACCTGGGTGATGCGGTGGGTGATCACCCCGGGCTCACCGGATCGGATCTGGTAGGTCGCCACGTCGCCGATCTGCAGCGTATCGGGGTCGACCGGGGCGACGACGATGAGGGTTCCCGGCGGCAGGCCCGGTTCCATCGAGCTGGTCAGCACGGTGAGCGGGATCCCGCCGGCCACTTTCGGCACCACGATCAGCAGCACGGCGAGGGCGAGCACGAGCAGCAGCACGGCGGCGCTCAACGCCACGCCGAGATAGTGCCCCAGGCCGCGGTGCTGGTCACCTCGACCGCGTGTGACCGAGCGGATGCCCGCCATGATTCCTCCCCGTGCCCAGTCTGGCGCACTCGGCGGCACCACGGATGTCGTGTGCCACCCGTGCGATCACGCCGGCGCCCACGAACAACGCAGCGAGCACGAGCAGGGGCAGTGCCTGGGGCACACCCGTGAGCGGCAGTACGGGCCGATGGCCCGGGTCAGCCACCCCCTCAGCGGTCGGCGCGACGACCGGCACGAGCACGCCGCCGTCATCGCACGCGGACTCCGGCCGAACACCGGCCGCGTCCTGCCGCATCGTGACGAGAAAGTTCAGGGTGGCCCACCCGTTTTGTCCCGTGAGCCCCGTCGCGTCCGCCATGGTGAACGTCACCACGATTCGCACCGTCTCGCCGGCCGCCAGGCTGCCGGTGGAAACCAGGGTGCGGCATCCGTCGGCGGCGGCCAGCGTGGTGGTGGCGGCCGCGCCGGTAGCGGAATTCCACGTCGCCAGCGAGACGACCCCGGCGAAGACCGGGTCGGAGACGACCAGGTCACGCGTGCTGATGCGCAGCGAGGCCGCCGAATCGGTCGGGTTCTTCACCCACAGCGTCGCCGACTGCGAACCCCGCGGAATGAGCAGGCCGAGGTCGTCGAACAGGCCACCGGGAAGGGTCTCGGAAAACGTCACGCCATCGGTGCTGAGGGTCAGGTCGATCGGCGCCGCCGTGGCAGACGGGACACCGATCGTGAGGGCGAGCAGAGCCGTCACGGCCACCGCCAGCACGGCGCGTGCCGCCCGGCCACGGGTGCCGGCCATGGTCAGCCCACCCGCCAGATGGTGAAGACCTGGGCGGCTTCATTGGCGTCCGTACACGTCAGCATCACCAGGGTCGAACCGGACACGGTCAGGCACTGATCGCCGCCGTTAGTGAAGCTGAACTGGCCGTTCTGGCCGAACTCAGCCGACCACTTCTGCCAGCTGGAGGCGGAGCTGTAGGTCGCTGCACGCACGGGAGAGTTCGAGCGATCCCAGGCCACGTTGGTTGACGCGCCGAGCACCGAGTAGCTCCATGAATTATGCGACGAACGCAGCGTGTACTTCCACGCCTGCGCGGCGGACCCGTTGCAGGCCGCCATCGTGAGCGGCGTTCCAGCCGTTCCGCCCGCGACGCAGAGGCCGTTGTTGCGCACCTGGTAGGTCGCGTTTTCCGAAGGCAGCGACGACGTCTCGGCGGTCGTCGACGGTGACTTCGCTGACGCATTGCCGGCCGCATCGACGGCCTGCACGGTATAACTGTGCGTCGACCCGACGCTGAGTCCGGTGTCGGTGAACACGACCGTGGCCCCGCTTGCGGTCGACGTCGCCGTGCCGACCGGCGTCGTTCCGCCGTCACGATAGACGTTGTAGGTGAGCTGGCCGCCTTCGGGGGCCCTCCAGTCCATGGTGATGCTGGCATCCGTCACAGAATTGATGCAGGGCCGGCCGGGTGCCCGGGGTGCCACGTTATCGGTCAGGGTCTGCACGGCGGTCGCGGCCGGGGCCGCCGCCGTCCAGGTACCCGCCGCGGCGCTGAGGCTCAGCTGTGCGGTCACGGTTTGTTTCGTGCTGGTCGCTGTGACGGCGGAGGGAAGAGTCGCACTGACGCAGTACGTCGCGGAGGCACCGGCGGCGAGGGTTCCCGTGAGATTTCTCGTGGTCAAACTCCATGATCCCGTCGTGGCGCTCGCTGGGATGGTACCCGCGCAGGGGCTCGTGGCGGCGTTCCAGGTACTGACCGAGACCTTCGAGGCCAGCGATCCGCTGCTGGAGGCGACGCTGAGTACGGCCGTGTATGTCGCGGGCACGTTTCCGTTCACGATGGTGACCGGCTTCACAATTGTCTGCGCCTGTGAGGTGTAGTCGATGTCCAGCGCGGCGAAGCCGGTCTGGCTGACGCTGACCTTTCCCGAGGCGACGGATGCGGTGGTGCTGGCGAAAGTAGACCAGGTCGCCTGGGCGGTACCCGCGCCAGCGAGCGCGATGGCGATCGCGGCCGCGCCGATCAGCAGTGCGCGGGAGGTGCGGGTGCGGTGTTGTGGGAACATGGTCAGTTCTGGATTCCGGTGATGACCAGGGCAAAGTTTGTGGCGGAATTGCTGGACGCGGCCGGCGCGTTCATCGGCAGAGTGGCCTGAACGCACAGGGTCGCGGATCCGCCAATCGGCAGGGTCGAAGAGAAGCTGTCGCTCGCCGGGCCGGCGAAGGTCTTGGTCCACGTCGCCGCCGTGGCGGCGGTGCAGGCGGTGGGCGAGTCGACGACCGCGACGCCCACGGTGAGGACACCGGAGAGGGCGGTGGTGGTGGCGGGCGGCGTCAGGCTCGGAAAGAGCACGAGCGGCACGTCGCCGGTATTGGTGACGGTCACCGCTGCCGCCAGGGTGAGCCCGGGGTAAAGGAGGGTCGTCGGCAGGCTGAGGGCCGAGACTGTCAGGGTCGCCGAGCCGCTCGAAATCGTCGAGGCCGGGATGGGGGCCCGCGAACTCAGCCGCGCGTACGTGCCGCCGGACGAGACCACGACCATGCAGAGCGTGAGCGCGAGCATCGCGGCGGTGAGGAGCATCGACCGCACCGACAGCGCAGAGAAAAAGCCACGGCGGGAGGGCGAGTGGCGTCCATGAATCATGGAAACCACCGCCCTTTCCGTCGTGGCGTATTGCTGGTTAGGTGTTTAGAGAGGTGGGCGTGCCTGCCCGGGGGGAGGCAGACACGCCGGTCGGTGGGAGCAGCCCGTGGGGCTTACTTCTGGGTGAGGGTCAGTGCCATGTCGGACAGGTCGACCGAGCCGAGCATGGTGTCGTTTTCGAAACCGGCAACCGCATTCTGCGGAAAATCAATCGTCACCGTGACGTCGACTGCCTCCGTGACGCCCGTGGCGCCAGCGGTGATGGTGGTCACATTGTCCGCGGACACGACGCCGATGCCGGTGCCGTCTGCCGCCAGCACAGCCCCTTTTTGGAGATAGAGGGCGAGCGCATCATCCGCGTCGTTGCCCACCGTGCTCGCACCGATCGAGGCGGGATCGAGTTCGAGGGTGGCGACCAGGTTGTCGCCAGAGGCGGTGATGTTGAGCGTCTGGGTGAAGACCATAGTGTCACCAGGGACGGCCACGAAGTCATCCAGCGTAGCCATGGTCGCGGCCCCATTGACCGTCCAGACTCCAGCCGCCGCGGCTTCGACGTCCAGCTCACCGGCGACGATGGTGCCGCCGTCGACTGTTGCGGATGAGTTCCACAGGGCGAAGGTACCGGCTCCGCCGAGGAGGAGGGCGATACCGGCGACTCCGGCAATGCTGCCCTTGAGGAGGGTGTTCATGAGAATTCCTTTCGCGACACCGGGTCCGGGGTATCGAGCTCTTGCGGACTGAACTCCGACTGGCCTGATGGTCCTCGACTGTTTCCGATCCGTTGATCTGACTCTAGAACGGACAGACAGAGTTGTCTGTCCACCCAAGGCCCCCAGTAAAGGTCACATTCAGTACCTGCAGTATCCAATCCTCTCGCCCGGTTCAGGGTGCTACATCAGTTATTACGCCGTCAAATGGCATTAAATTTAAGCTGGACTCGTTAGGCTCCCTTCACTCATTGTGAAGCGAGTTCTCCCTAGACAGACACGTCTAGTCTCCGTAGCGAACTGTCAGACCCATGCGAGACACTGGATGTGACACTGGAGGCCACGCTTGACCACACGCCCATCGATAGTCTGGTTTCGCGATGACCTGCGCCTCGCCGACCACCCGGCACTGCACGCCGCGGCCGAGCATGGTGCCCCGATCGTCGCCGTTTATGTCCTGGATGAAGAGTCCCCCGGTATTCGGCCGCTCGGCGCAGCGGCGCACTGGTGGCTGCACGGCAGCCTGACCGCCCTCGCCGAGTCCCTCGCGCGTCTGGGCGTGCCTCTCGTGCTGCGCCGGGGAGCCGCCGGGCCGATCATCGCCGAGCTCGCGGCATCCGTCGACGCCGAAGCCGTGCTCTGGAACCGGCGCTACGGCGGCGCTGAACGTGCGGTCGACACCGAGATCAAGGCGGGTCTGCGCGAAAACGGGGTACTCGCCCACAGCTTCGCCGGGTCGCTGCTGTTCGAGCCGTGGACGATCAGTACCGGAGCCGGCGGCTCATATTCGGTGTTCACCCCGTTCTGGCGGGCCTGCAACGCCGCGCCACCTCCGCGGCAACCGTACCCGGCGCCGCAATCTCTCGAGGGGCGGTCAGCATCCCTCGACTCCGACGACCTCGCATCGTGGGCCCTGCTGCCGACCCGCCCCGACTGGGCCGGTGGCCTGCGAGCCGCGTGGGTTCCCGGCGAAGACGCCGCCCACGAGTCCCTCACCACGTTTTTGCGCGACACCCTCCCCCGCTACGCCAGCGAGCGCGATGCCCCGGCCGAAGAGGCGACCTCGCGTTTGTCTCCGCACCTGCGCTGGGGCGAGATCAGCCCGTACCAGGTCTGGCACGCCACCCAGCAGGTGCAGCGCACGGCCACGGGAGCCGACGCGGCGAGCGGCATCCGTTTTCTCACTGAGCTCGGCTGGCGGGAGTTCGCGTGGCACGTGCTCTTTCACGCCCCCGACCTCGCCACTGTCAACCTGCGGCGGGACTATGACGCTTTCCCCTGGCCGCCTCTCGACGAGCGGGCGCTCGAAGCATGGAAGCACGGCCGAACCGGCTTCGCCCTCGTCGACGCCGGCATGCGCGAACTGTGGCGCACCGGAAGTATGCACAACCGCGTACGTATGGTCACGGCTTCATTCCTGATCAAGAATCTCCTGATCGACTGGCGCCAGGGCGAGCAATGGTTCTGGGATTGCCTAGTCGACGCCGACTCGGCCAGCAACCCCTTCGGATGGCAGTGGGTGGCCGGGTCCGGCGCCGACGCTGCCCCGTACTTTCGGGTCTTCAACCCCGAACTGCAGGCCAAAAAGTTCGATCCGAACGAGGAATATATCCGGCAGAACATTCCGGAATGGGCAACGGATGCCTACCCTGCCCCGCTCGTGGATCTGGGCGAGACCCGCCGCGCGGCCCTCGCCGCCTACGCGGAACTGAAACGCCCCACCGCCTGACCCGCGAAAGCGGACCAGGCGGCGGGGCGTCAACCGGCTCAGCTGCCTGACTAGAAGAAGCGAGCGTACGCACCCACGGTGAGGAACGTCGGGAACTCCGGCGAGAGGGCCGCGTCGCGCAGCACCTCGAGCGCGTCGTCGAACCGGTCGGTCGGGGTTCGGTCAAGACCGGCCACCACCTCGGCGAGCACCTGCTCCACCCAGGGGAGATCGATCCGACGGCCCTCGGCGGTGACCGAGTTCTCGTGGATCCACTGCCAGAGCTGTGAGCGGGAGATCTCGGCGGTGGCCGCGTCCTCCATCAGGTTGTCGATCGCTGCGGCGCCCGTGCCGCGCAGCCAGGACTCGATGTAGCGCAGCGCGATGAGCACGTTGCCGCGCACGCCGGCCTCGGTGATCTGGCCGCCGACGGTGGAGATGTCGAGCAGCTGAGCGGCGGTCACGCTAACCTCGGGGCGCAGGCGCTCGAGCTGGTTCGGGCGTTCGCCCAGCACGGCGTCGAACTCGGCCTGCGCGGTCTCGATCAGGTCGGGGTGAGCCACCCAGGTGCCGTCGAAACCGTCGCCGGCTTCGCGCTTCTTGTCGGCCGACACCTGCGCGAGGGCGCGTTCGGTCACCTCGGGGTCACGACGGTTGGGGATGAAGGCGCTCATCCCACCGATCGCGTAGGCACCGCGACGGTGGCAGGTCGCCACGAGCAGCTCGGTGTAGGCCCGCATGAACGGCACCGTCATGGTGATTTCCTTGCGGTCCGGGAAAACGAAGCGGCGGCCGCGGGCACGGAAGGTCTTGATGATCGAGAAGATGTAGTCCCAGCGGCCGGCGTTCAGGCCGGCGCAGTGGTCGCGCAGTTCGTAGAGGATCTCCTCCATCTCGAAGGCGGCGTGGATCGTCTCGATCAGCACGGTCGCGCGGATGGTGCCGTGGTCGATGCCGAGGCGCTCTTCGGAGTACGTGAAGATGTCGTTCCACAGGCGGGCTTCCTGGTGGCTTTCGAGCTTCGGCAGGTAGAAGTACGGGCCGTGGCCGTTCTCGATCTGACGCTTCGCGTTGTGGAAGAAGTAGAGGCCGAAGTCGATGATGCTGCCCGACGCGGCCATGCGGCGGTTGGCGCGGTCGACGAAGGTCACGTTCTTCTCCACCAGGTGCCAGCCGCGGGGGCGCATCACGATGGTGGGCGTCTTGCCGTTGGCGTCGCCGGTCACCGTGTAGTGCTTGCCCTCGGGGCTCGTGAAGTCGAGCTGGCCGCGCACGGCGTCGAAGAGCGAGATCTGGCCTTCGATGACGTTGGCCCAGGTCGGGCTGGTGGCGTCTTCCTGGTCGGCGAGCCACACCTTGGCGCCTGAGTTCAGGGCATTGATGGCCATCTTGCGGTCGGTCGGGCCGGTGATTTCCACGCGGCGGTCTTCGAGGCCGGGGCCGGCGCCGGCGACGGTCCAGTTCGGGTCAGAACGGATGCCCGCGGTCTCGCCGAGGAACTTCGGGTCGCGGCCGTTGGCGGCGTTCACGCGGTTCTTCAGACGGGTGGCGAGCAGGTCGTGGCGGGTGCCGGCGAAGCGCTCGTGCAGTTCGGCGAGGAACTCGAGGGCCTCCGGGGTGAGGATTTCGTCGTAACGGGCACCGAGCGGGCCGGTCACGTCGAGGTGGGGACGGATCGTGGCGAAGCTGCCGGTCGTGGTCTTCACGGTCTTCGGCGCGGTCTGTGCGGGGCGGTCAATGGTCGCCGGGCTGGTGGGGGTCATGGTTTTCTCCTTGGAAAGTAGTAGGTAGGCCCGGGGGTGTTGGGTCGTAGTTGATTGCCTGTGTTCTAACCATGGCGGCAGCGGAAGCGACACGCCGGCCAATCCCAGACAGAAACAACCCAGTTCTTCTGATCCGCGAAACTTTTGCCACTTCAACGAATTCTCATGCCACACTGAGTCATGATGAAGATCGAGTCATGATCACCGCAGATCCCACCGCTCTCGCTGCCCTGTCCGTGCCCGCGGACGAACCGGCCCTCGACGCGCTCACCCTCGGGCGGCGCATCCGCGAGCTGCGCACCGAACGTCGCATGACCCTCGACGCTCTCGCCGCCGCCATCGATCGCGCGCCCTCCCAGGTCTCCATGATCGAGAACGGCAAGCGCGAACCGCGCCTGTCAATGCTGCGCACCATCGCACTCGCACTCGGCACGACGCTCGACGAGCTGCTCACCACCGAGGTCTCCTCTCCGCGCGCCGCGCTCGAGATCGCGGTAGAGCGTGCCGTGCGCGGGCCCGTCTTCGAGGCGCTCGGCCTGCCCCGCATCCGTGTCAGCAAGGGCCAGAGCGACGATACCCTGCAGACGATCCTGAGCCTGCACAATGAGATCGACCGCCTGCATCGGGAGCGGGTGGCTACCCCGGAAGAGGCGCGCCGCGCCAACGCCCAGCTACGCGGCATCATGCGCGAACAGGACAATTACTTTCCGGAGCTCGAAGCCCAGGCGCTCGAACTGCTGACCGCGGTCGGGCACTCCGGCGGCCCGGTGTCGCAGCAGGACATTGCGGACATGGCCGACCACCTCGGCTACTCGCTGCATTACGTGAACGATTTGCCACACTCGACGCGCACGGTGACCGACAAGCGCAACGGCCGCATCTACCTGCCGACCGAGCGGTCATCGTCGCGGGATTCCCGCTCCCCCATCGTTCAGGCTTTCGCGAGCCACCTCTGCGCACACAAAGAGCCCGAAAATTACGCGGAATTTCTGCGCCAGCGAGTCGAGACGAATTACCTGACCGCGGCCATCCTGCTGCCCGAACGCGACGCCGTGCGCATGCTCACCGAGGCGAAATCCCTGCGCCGCATCTCGATGGAGGACCTGCGCGACGCCTTCGCGGTGTCCTATGAGACCGCCGCGCACCGCTTCACGAATCTCGCGACCGCGCGGCTGGACATTCCGGTGCACTTCATGAAGGTGCACGAGTCAGGCACGATCATCAAGGCCTACGAGAACGACTCGGTGCGGTTTCCGAGTGACGCGCTCGGCGCGGTCGAGGGCACCACGGTCTGCCGCAGCTGGACGGCCCGCACGGTGTTCGACGTACCCGACCGATTCAGCGCCTGGTACCAGTACACCGACACCCCCACCGGCACGTTCTGGTGCACCGCGCGGGTCGAGAAGGCCAAGGAAGGCGAGTACTCGGTGAGCGTGGGCGTGCCGTTCGACCACGTGAAGTGGTTCCGCGGCCGCGAGACGGTGCACCGCGAAGTATCGAAGTGCCCCGACGACTCCTGCTGTCGCCGCGCCCCCGGTGACCTCGCCGACCGTTGGGCCGGCCAGTCCTGGCCGGCGGCCCGCACTCCGACGAGCCTGCTGGCCGCGTTGCCGACGGGCACGTTCCCGGGTGTCGACCAGACCGAGGTCTACCAGTTTCTCGAGGCCCACGCCCCGCACTGACCGGTCACCACCGCTGGTTGAGATTTCGGCAGGCTCAATCCGGCGGCAGGCCCGCTTGTGGAGCGGTCGAAACCCCGCAAGCCGACCTACAGTCCGAGGTTCGGCTCGCTAGGTTTCGACCAGCGCGCTGCGCGCGCAGGCTCAACCAGCGGGACCAGCGGGACCAGCGGGACCGGCGGGACCGGCGGGACCGGCGGGCCCAGCGGGCCCAGCGGGTCCAGCGGCTCCAGCGGGTGCCGTGATCGCTAGCCCTCCCGGGTGATCTCGACCTTCACAAACAGCTGAGACCCCGACGACCCGGCGTAGACCCCGCGCAGCGGGGCGACGTCGTTGTAGTCGCGGCCACGGCCGACCCCCACGTGCCGGTCGCCGATATCGATCAGGTTGGTGGGGTCGAAGCCGCGCCAGTCGCCGCAATACCACTCGACCCAGGCGTGCGACTCCCCCGTCACGGTCTCGCCGATCTCGGCCGACGGTTTCGGGTGCAGGTACCCCGACACGTAGCGCGCCGGAATGCCGACCGAACGCAGCGCGCCGAGCGCGATGTGGGTGATGTCCTGGCAGACGCCGCGTTTGTCGGTCCAGGCATCCTTGGCGGTCGAGTGCACCCCGGTGACGCCCTGCACGTACTGCATGCGGTCGCCGATCTCGGAGCAGATCTCGAACGCTGCATCCGTGGGATTCGAGTGCGTGCCGGCGATCTCGGCGGCGAGCTCCGCGACATCCGTCGTCGGATCGGTCAGTTTGGTCTGCCAGGTGTGTTCGACCGAACTCGTCGACCGTGCCGTCATCGCGGCGAGGGCGTCCCACGGCAACGGCTCGGTGTGGTGCGCCCGCGGCCGCACCTCCACGAGGCTGTTCGCGCTCAGGGTCAACTCCTCGTGCGGCACGAGCACCTCGAACGACGACACCCGCGTGCCCCAGTAGTCGAGGTAGGTGTGGCTGCTCGACACCGGGGAGATATCGAGGTGGGAGTGCAGCACGAACTGGTCGGCGGAGCTGACCGGCAGCATCCGCGCCTCGTTGTACGACGCCGCGACCTCGCCCTTGTAGCGATATCCGGTGGTGTGGCGCACGCGCAGGCGGTTCACGAGGCTTCTCCCGTCCAGGTCGGGGTCGCGTGGGTCGGAAAATAGCGCTCCGCGATGGCTTCCGAGGCGGTGCTGATGGCTTTCTGCACCACCTCCATCTGGGCGGGCAGTTCCACGAGCACGTCCGCGACCGGCCGGTACTCGAGCTGGCTGCGAATCCTGCCCAGGATGCGCTGGGCCCGGTCGCTCACACCGATGCGGTCGGTGCGCGGTTCCATCTCGCGCAGGCACTGCTCGGCGCGGGACACCGAGTAGAGGATCGAGCGCGGAAACAGGCGATCCAGCAGCAGGTACTCGGCCGCATTGTGCGCCGACGGCACCCCGCGGTAGGTGCGGAGGTACGACTCGTACGCGCCACAGGAGCGCAGGATCGTCGTCCACGATGGCCCGCTGGCCAGGGTGAGCGAGCGGGTGGAGAGCAGTCGCGCGGTCATGTCGGCCTGTTCCAGGCTGCGGCCGAGGGTGAAGAAATGCCAGGCCTCGTCGCGGCTCGAGCCGGACTCGACGATCCCCACGGCGAGGGCGGCGCGCTCACGCACCCAGGCGAAGTAGTCGTGCGTCTTCTCGAGGGCCACCCGGCGCGGCATCCGCACCTTGGTTGTATTGAGGCACTCCCACAGTTCCGTGGGCACGATCTCCCGCGCCCGGCGGGCGTTCTCCCGCGCCGATTCCAGCGAAAAGGCGATGGATGCGGCGTTGGTGCGATCGATCGCGAGGCTCGCGAGCACATCCTGCCGGGTGAGGCCCTCCTGCAGCGGCACCTCGGAGCCCATCAGCTGCAGCAGCGAGCGGCAGGCCAGGTTCTCCTCGATCCACGGGTCTTCGAGCAGCAACTGCAGGTGCACATCGAGGATGCGTGCGGTTCCGTCGCTGCGCTCGATGTAGCGTCCGATCCAGAACAGGCTTTCGGCGATGCGACTCAGCATGCGCTGACCTCCGGGGTGACGTGCTGGGCGGGTTGCTGCTGAGACTGCTGTTGCTGTTGCTGTTCCTGCTGGTCGCGGTCTTTCGGCCGGTCCTCGGGCGAGTGGTCGACGGTCTGGCCGATCACCGGGATCGACTGCGTCGGCGTGCCGTGAGTGTTCGCGGCCTGCTCGGCCACGAGCCCGGCGATATCGTGGGCGGCATCCATGTCCGATCCCGTGACGAAGTCGCGTTCCAGGCCGAGCACCCAGGTGTCCTTGGAGCCGCCGCCCTGGCTGGAGTTCACGACGAGTTCACCCTCGGGCAGGGCCACCCGGGTCAGGCCGCCCGGCAGCACCCAGACGTCGCTGCCATCATTGACCGCGAAGGGTCGCAGGTCGGCGTGGCGAGGCCTCAGGCCCTCGTCGACGAGCGTCGGGATCGTGGACAGCTGCACCACGGGCTGGGCGATCCAGCCGCGCGGGTCCTTGATCAGCTGGGCGCGCAGTGCGGCGAGCTCGCCCTTCGATGCTGCGGGGCCGACGACGAGCCCCTTGCCCCCGGAGCCGTCGACGGGCTTGACGACGAGCTCGTCTAGCCGGTCGAGCACCTCTTCGAGGGCGCCCGGATCTTCGAGGCGCCAGGTGTCGACGTTGGGCAGAATCGCCTCCTGCCCGAGGTAGTACTTGATGAGGTCGGGAAGGTAGGTGTAGACGAGCTTGTCGTCGGCGACGCCGTTGCCCACCGCGTTGGCGATCGTGACGTTGCCGAGCCGGGCGGCGAGCATGATGCCCGGCGAGCCGAGCTGCGAGTCGGCCCGAAACTGCAGTGGGTCCAAAAACTCGTCGTCGACCCGGCGATAGATCACGTCGACCCGGGTCGGGCCGGCCGTGGTGCGCATCCACACCTTGCCGCCCGAGCAGAACAGGTCGCGCCCCTCGACGAGTTCGACGCCCATCAACCGGGCGAGCAGGGTGTGCTCGAAGTAGGCGGAGTTGTAGATGCCGGGGGTGAGCACGACGATGTTGGGGTCGTCGCCGCCGGCCGGCGCACAGGCGCGCAGGGCCTGCAGCAGTTTGTTGGGGTAGTCCCCAACCGGGCGGATCCGCATCGACGAGAACAGCTCCGGCAGCGTCTGGGCCATCACCCGACGGTTCGAGATGACGTAGCTGACGCCGCTGGGCACCCGCACGTTGTCTTCGAGCACCCGCCAGGCACCCTTCTCGTCGCGGATCAGGTCGATACCCGAGACCTGGATGCGCACGTTGTTGGCCGAGACGATGCCGGCGGCCTGCCGGTGAAAGTGCTTCGAGGAGCTGATCAGCGCGGCCGGGATCACGCCGTCGCGCACCGCGGCCTGCGGTCCGTAGATGTCATCGAGGAATGCTTCGAGGGCGAGCACCCGCTGCTTGATGCCGGCTTCGACGCCGATCCACTCCTGCTGCTCGATGACGCGCGGCACGGCGTCCAGCGGAAATGGCCGCTCTTCGCCGGCGAAGTCGAAGGTGACGCCCTGGGCCAGATAGGAGCTCGCGAGGGCATCCGCTCGTCCGCGCAGATCTTCCTGGGTCATGCGGGCGAGCGCCCCGAAGACATCCTTGTACGCGGCGCGGGTTTCCAGGGGCGTCAGCGACGTCGGGTCGGGGAACATCTCATCCCACGCCGTGGGCGCGCCGCGCCTGGATCGATCTCGTGCAGTGGCGCCGTAACCGGCGAACAGGTCAACCATGATGCGAGCGTACTGCCGACCTGTTGCGAGATTGTTTCGGTAAGCCACGCCCGACTCCCCCCATCCGAGGCCGGTTCCGTGCCGGCTTGGCGGCCACATCTCGAGGGCTCATCTGGGGTATCGTCGGCCTACAGTCTTCAGTGGTCAACGATGCCTCGAAAGGTCAGTTATGGGAATCCGTGAACTCCAGAACTTCGTGAACGGCGAGTACGTGTCGTCCGATGCGAGCGAACAGCTCGACATCATCAATCCGGCCACCGAAGAGGTCTACGCCCGCAGCCCGATTTCCAGTGAAACGGATGTCGCATCCGCTTACTCGGCAGCGGCCGCCGCTTTCGAGACCTGGGGTGAGACCACCCCCGGGGAACGTCAGCTCGCGCTGTTGAAATTCGCCGATGCCCTCGAAGACCGCTCGGAGGAACTTGCCGACGTCGAGAGCGAGAACACCGGCAAGCCCCGCCCGAACCTTGTCGCCGAAGAGGTCGACATGATGGTCGACCAGCTGCGTTTCTTCGCCGGCGCCGCCCGCCTGCTCGAGGGCAAGTCCGGCGGCGAGTACATGAAGGACCACACCTCATTCGTGCGCCGCGAACCGATCGGCGTCGTCGGCCAGGTGACGCCGTGGAACTATCCGATGATGATGGCGATGTGGAAGATTGCGCCGGCCCTCGCGGCGGGCAACACCGTCGTGCTGAAGCCGTCAGACTCCACCCCGGTCTCGACCCTGCTGATGGCCGAGATCGCCGCCGAATTCCTTCCCGCCGGGGCCTTCAACGTTGTCACCGGTGACCGCACGACCGGCCGTGCGCTGGTCACCAACCGGGTGCCGCAGCTCGTGTCGATCACCGGTTCGGTGCGCGCCGGCATGGAGGTCGCTGGCGCGGCCGCCCTCGACGTGAAGCGGGTTCACCTCGAGCTCGGCGGCAAGGCCCCGGTCATCGTCTTCAACGACGCCGACATCGAGCAGGCCGTGGCCGGCATCAGCGCCGCCGCGTTCTACAACGGCGGCCAGGACTGCACCGCCGCCACCCGCATTCTCGTGCAGGAGGGCGTCCACGACGAGTTCGTCGCGGCCCTCGCCGCCTATTCGCGGGACAACGCGCGCACCGGCGCGCCCCTCGATGACGACATTCTCTACGGCGCACTCTCGAGCGCCGACCAGCTCGCCCGGGTCGAGGCCGTCGTCGCCGGGCTGCCCGACCACGCCACGCTGGCGCTCGGCGGCCACCGCCAGGGCAGCCGCGGTTACTTTCACGAGGCGACGATCGTGTCCAACCTGCGCCAGACGGATGCCGCGGTGCAGAACGAGATCTTCGGCCCGGTGATCACGGCGCAGAAGTTCACCGACGAGGCGCAGGCCCTGACCTGGGCGAACGATGTGCAGTACGGGCTGGCGTCATCCGTCTGGACGAGTAATCACGGCACCGCGATGCGGATGGCGAAGAATCTCGACTTCGGCTGCGTCTGGATCAACACGCACATTCCGCTGGTCGCCGAGATGCCCCACGGCGGTTTCAAGCACTCCGGGTACGGCAAGGACCTCTCGATGTACGGCCTCGAGGACTACACCCGCCTCAAGCACGTGATGAGCTACATCGGCTGAGGCCCCGCGTCTGAGGATCGTCTCGCCCGGTTTCGACCAGCACGCTGCGCGCGCAGGCTCAACCGGCGGGATCCTCCACCACCCGCCGGTTGAGCCGCGACGAAGGAGCGGTCGAAACCACGCAAGCCGATCCTCAGACCGAAGATCGGCTCGCCCGGTTTCGACCAGCGCGCTTCGCGCGCAGGCTCAACCAGCGACATCCACACCCGGCGATTGAGCCGCGGCGAACGCAAAAGAAGAAGGGCCCGTCCGAAGACGGGCCCTTCTTTGTGTTTACAGCGAGATTAGATGCTGTTGACGTCGAGCTGGATGCCCGGGCCGAAGGTCGTCGAGACGACGCCCTTGGTGATGTAACGGCCCTTGGAGGAGCTCGGCTTCAATCGAACGACCTCTTCGAGGGCGGCGGAGATGTTCTCGTTGAGCTGCTCAACGGAGAACGAGGCCTTGCCCACGACGAAGTGCACGTTGGAGTGCTTGTCGACGCGGAATTCGATCTTTCCGCCCTTGATGTCGGACACGGCCTTGGCGACGTCGGGCGTCACGGTTCCGGTCTTCGGGTTCGGCATGAGGCCACGCGGGCCGAGGACCTTTCCGAGACGACCGACCTTACCCATGAGCTCGGGGGTCGAAACGGCGGAGTCGAACGAGGTGTAACCGGCGGCTACCTTCTCGATGAGCTCGTCGCCACCAACCTCGTCGGCGCCGGCTGCGATAGCGGCTTCGGCGGCGGGGCCGGTTGCGAAGACGATGACGCGGGCGGTGCGGCCGGTGCCGTGGGGCAGGATGACGGTTCCACGAACCATCTGGTCTGCCTTGCGGGGGTCGACGCCGAGGCGCAGGGCGACCTCAACGGTCGAGTTGAACTTGGCGGAGCCGGTGTCCTTGGCGAGCGCGACGGCTGCTGCGGGGGTGTAGAAGGTGTCTTCGCCGATTTTCTCGGCAGAGGCGCGGTAGGCCTTTGACTTTGTTGCCATGGTGAATCTCCTGTACTGGGAATGTGGTTTTCGTGAACCTGGCAGGCTCTTCCACGAACTGCTAACGAGTGACTTGTTGTCACCCGGGGGATGCCGAGATTAAGCCTCGACCGTAACGCCCATGGAGCGGGCGGTTCCTGCGATGATCTTCGCGGCGGCGTCGATGTCGTTGGCGTTGAGGTCAACCATCTTCAGCTCGGCGATTTCGCGAACCTGGGCCTGCGAGAGCTTGGCAACCTTGACGGTGTGCGGGGTTCCGCTGCCCTTGGCGACTCCGGCGGCCTTCTTGATGAGCTCCGCGGCGGGCGGGGTCTTCAGAATGAAGGTGAAGGAGCGGTCGTCGTAGACGGTGATCTCGACGGGGATGACGTTGCCGCGCTGGGCTTCGGTCGCTGCGTTGTACGCCTTGCAGAACTCCATGATGTTCACACCGTGCTGGCCGAGGGCCGGGCCGATGGGGGGTGCGGGGTTCGCGGCGCCGGCCTTGATCTGAAGCTTGATCAGACCGGTAACCTTCTTCTTCGGTGCCATTGTTCTTCCTTACGTTGTGATGTTCGAGCAGGCGAGCTGCTCTCCCGGTGGCCCGGATGGGCCCCGGTGGTTCGAAAAACCGCAGAAAACGGATGCCCCGGTGTGGGGCATCCGTCATCTATCGGCTAAAGCTTGGTGACCTGGTCGAAGCTGAGCTCGACCGGGGTTTCGCGCTCGAAGAGCGAGACGAGCACGATGAGCTTGCCGCTCTCCGGCTTGATCTCGTTGATCGTGCCGGGCAGGCCCGCGAAGGAGCCTTCCTTGATCGTGATGGTCTCGCCGATTTCGTAGTCGATCTCCGCGGCAATGACGCGCTGGGCGCTCTTGCCGGGGGTGCCGGACTTGCTGACCGGAGCTTCGGCGATCTCGACGAGGCCCTTGAGCATTCCGAAGGATTCTTCGAAGCGCAGCGGGGTGGGGTTGTGGGCGTTGCCCACGAAGCCCGTGACACCGGGGGTGTGACGCACAACCGACCAGCTGTCCTCGTTGAGGTCCATGCGCACGAGCACGTAGCCGGGGATGCGTACGCGGGTGACCATCTTGCGTTGGCCGTTCTTGATCTCGACGACATCTTCCATCGGGACCTCGCACTGGTAGATGAAATCTTCCATGCCGAGCGACTGCTTGCGGTTCTCGATGTTCGACTTCACACGACGCTCGAAGCCGGCGTAGGAGTGGATGACGAACCACTTGCCGGGCATCATGCGCAGTTCGGTGCGGAACGCAGCGTAGGGGTCAACCTCAGCGGGCTCGGCGTCAGCGGAGCCTTCGACTGCGGCGTCTTCTTCGTCGGTCTCTTCTTCATCGGTGACGGCTTCGACGGAGGCGTCCGCCTCGGCGGCGGAGTCGATGTCGAGGGCGTCGTCGACGATCGCGTCGGCTTCGGGATCGGTGGACTCGGCGAGCGCGTCGAGGGCGGCGTCGAGGTTGACCTCAACACCGGCGGACTCGTCGATGACGTGCAGGGCGGCTTCTTCTGAGGCCTCTACGGAGTCTTCGGCGGCAGCGAGGGTGTTGCCCTCCTGCGCTTCGTCCTCTTCGGAGGACTGCTCGGCAGCGGTTGCCCAGTCGACATCGTCGTGCTTCGTCTCAGTCACTAAAATTCAATCCTTGTCTATCGTTCGGTGTTGGTCGGGTTCGGGGCGGAGCAGCTGCAACAAGGGCAGTATTAGCTCGGCGTTCCGAACACATACGTCACGACGAGGGCGAACACCCAGTCGAATGCCGACACGATGGCCATCATGATGACCACGAAGACCAGCACGACGCCGGTGTAGCTGAAGAGCTCTTTGCGGGTCGGGGTGACGACCTTCTTCAGTTCAGCGATGACCTGCTTGAAGAACAGGGACAGCCGAGCGAAGGGTCCACGTTTGGCGTCGCGGGCAATCTTCGCGTTCGCGACGACTTCCTCACTGGGTTCGTCGACAACTTTTCGGGCCACCAGTTACACCTTTCCTGGGCCGACAGAATTACCACCGGCTTGCAGGGCGGACAGGACTCGAACCTGCAACCTGCGGTTTTGGAGACCGCTGCTCTACCAATTGAGCCACCACCCTATGGAGAGAAATCCATCGCCCTTGCCGCACCCCAGTGAAAAGGGCGCAAAAAAGTTTGGCAGACTTCAACTACCTTCAGCCAGTCTAGGTCACCGGGGTGGACCATGTAAAGCTGAGGGGCAAGCTGAGGGGCAACCGCGGCGGACTGCGGGAGTGGCCCGTAGGCATCCGCTGGCCTGCGTCGTATGCTCGTAGCGTGGCACACGAACTCAAGCGGATTTCTACCCGGATCGGCTCCATTGCGGAGTCGGCGACCCTTAAAGTCGACGGAAAGGCCAAGGCCCTGCAGGCGGCGGGGCGCCCCGTGATCAGCTTCGCGGCCGGCGAACCCGACTTTCTGACCCCGCAGCACATCGTGGATGCCGCGGCGGCGGCCGTGCAGGACCCGAAGAATTACCGGTATACGCCGGCGGCCGGACTGCCCGAAATGCGCGAGGCCGTGGTCGCCAAGACTCTGCGCGACAGCAAGCTCGCCGTCACCGCGAACCAGGTGGTCATCACCAACGGCGGCAAGCAGGCCGTCTATCAGGCATTCCAGACCCTGCTCGACCCGGGCGACGAGGTCATCGTGCCGACTCCCTACTGGACGACGTATCCCGAGGCCATCACCCTGGCCGGCGGCGTGCCGGTGAACGTCTTCGCCGGCAGCGACCAGGGCTACCTCGTCACCGTTGAACAGCTCGAGGCCGCGCGTACCCCGCGCAGCAAGGTTCTGCTCTTCGTCAGCCCGTCAAACCCGACCGGCGCTGTTTACTCGCCCGAGCAGACCCGCGACATCGGCCTCTGGGCCGAGAAGCACGGCCTCTGGGTCATCTCCGACGAGATCTACCAGAACCTGACCTATGCCCCGTCGAGCGGAGCGACCTCGATCGTCGAGGCCGTCCCCGCCCTGGCCGACCGCACCATCCTTGTGAACGGCGTCGCCAAGACCTACGCCATGACCGGCTGGCGCCTGGGCTGGATGGTCGGCCCGCTCGACGCGATGAAAGCCGCGTCGAACCTGCAGTCACACCTGACCTCGAACGTCTCGAACATCTCCCAGCGCGCCGGCATCGCCGCCCTCAACGGCCCGCAAGACGCCTCGGTCGCGTTCCGCGAGGCCTTCGACCGCCGCCGGCACCTGATGGTCACCGAACTCAACAAGATCGATGGCATCACCACCCCGACCCCGCAGGGCGCGTTCTACGTCTACCCCGATGTGACCGGCCTGCTCGGCCGCACGTGGGGCGGCGTCACCCCCACGACCTCGCTCGAACTGGCCGACCTGATCCTCGACCAGGCCGAGGTCGCCGTCGTTCCCGGCGAGGCCTTCGGGCCGAGCGGGTTCCTGCGCTTGTCGTACGCCCTGGGTGACGCCTTGCTGCTCGAGGGCATCGGACGCCTGCAGCGCCTCTTCGCCTCCTGACACCCGACTGCAGGGGCATCCATCGATCGGGGGATGCCATAGTCGTCCGGTAGACGGCTAGTCGCGGGCGGGTTGCGGTGGGATTCTGGACCTATGACACCCAACGCTCTGACGAACACAGGCCCTGTTGTGCGCGTGCAGGACCTCCGCAAGTCCTACGGAAATTTCGAGGCCGTGCGCGGCATCAGCTTCTCCATTGCCGCCGGTGAGACCTTCGCGCTGCTCGGCCCGAACGGCGCCGGCAAGAGCACCACGATCGAGATCCTCGAGGGCTACCGAGGCCGCGATTCCGGCGAGGTGAGCGTGCTCGGAGTCGACCCGCACCGGGGCGGCCTCGACTGGAAGGCCCGGCTCGGCATCGTGCTCCAGACCAGCGCCGAGACCGGCAACGCAACCGTCACTGAGCAGCTCCGCCACTTCGCCGGTTTCTACCCCAACCCACGCGACATCGACGAGGTGATCGACGCCGCCGGCCTGCGCGGGAAGGCCAGGACCCGCATCAGCAAACTTTCCGGCGGGCAGCGCCGGCGGGTGGATGTCGCGCTCGGCATCATCGGTCGCCCCGAACTGCTCTTCCTGGACGAACCGACAACCGGCTTCGACCCGGAAGCGCGGCACCAGTTCTGGGATCTGATCCGCACTCTCAAGGGCGAGGGCACCACGATCCTGCTCACCACGCACTACCTCGACGAGGCCGCGCAGCTCGGCGACCGCGCCGGGATCATCGCCGGCGGCCGGCTGATCGAGATCGGGCCCATCGACGAGCTCGGCGGCGCCGACGCCCGCGTGCCGCTCGTGCGCTGGCGTGATGCATCGGGTCGGCCACGCGAGCAACGAACGGATTCCCCGGCCCGGCTCGTCGCCGACCTGGTCGCCGCCGCCGATGGTGCCGAGCCCGACGAACTGGAGATCATTCGGCCGAGTCTGGAAGACGTCTACCTCGGCCTGGTGCGCGACGACGAAGCGAAAATCCCGGCCACCGACGTTCCGACTACCGCGGGACTGATCCAGAAGGAGATGCGGGCATGACCACGACGAGCGCCGCGAGACCGCGGCCGACCACGACAACCGTTCGCGTGCCGGGACCCGGAACCACTGTGCGGCTGGGCATCTCTCGCATCCGCTACGAGACCCGCCTGTACTTCCGCTCGCCGGATACCCTGCTTTTCACGTTCTTTTTTCCGTTCATCATGCTCGGCATCTTCACCGCCGCGTTCAGTGCGGCGGGCAACATTGGTGGAGACGACAACGGTGTGGGCGGCGTCAGCGTGGGGGCTTACTACCTGCCGGGCATGCTCGCGGCTGGCATGTTGCTCTCCGGGGTGCAGAACCTCGCCGTGGACATCGCCGGAGAGAAGAGCGACGGCACCCTCAAGCGCCTCGGCGGCACTCCGCTCTCGCCGTTGAGTTATTTCCTCGGCAAGATCGGCCAGGTGTTCGTGACCGCCACGCTGCAGGCCGCGCTCTTACTGCTCGTCGCGCGGGTGCTCTTCAGCATCGAACTGCCCAGTGATCCCGAGAAGTGGGCCACCTTCGCCTGGGTGTTCGTGTTCGGCGTGATCACCAGTGCCTTCGTCGGCATCGCACTCTCGGCGCTGCCGCGCTCGGGTAAGAGCGCCACGGCCGTCGTGGCCCCGATCGTGCTGGTGCTGCAATTCATCTCCGGCGTCTACCTGCAGTTCACGACCCTGCCTGACTGGATGCAGAACCTCGCGAGCGTCTTTCCGCTGAAGTGGATGGCGCAGGGCATGCGCTCCGTCTTTCTGCCCGACAGCTTCGCGGCCGCCGAGCAGAACGGCGCCTGGGACCTGGTCGCGGTGGCGGTCGCCCTCGGCCTGTGGCTCGTGGTGGGCCTGGTGCTCAGCCGGGTCACCTTCCGCTGGATCCGCCGCGACGCCTGACCATGCCATTCGCAGTGTCCCGCGAGAGCGGTCGGGTCGTCGTTGTGGGCCGCTCAGACCGACTCGTCATCCGCTCTCGCCGGGACCTGCCTCGAATCTCTGGGAAGGTGAGGACATGACGGCACAACGATGGTGGGACGTGGCATTCGCGGGGGCGCTGACCCTGATGGCCCTCGTGGCCGTTGCCGATTCAGCCCTGACGGATGCCGCCCGCACCGGCGCGCTGTGGACTCTCGCGGCCATCGGCGTGTTTTACGCCGGGTTCGGTCGCCGCGGCATCTGCGAGCTCCCACCTGATGCCCGGCCCGGGCATGCGGGTGCCGCGCTGTCGCTGAGGGTGGTCGTCGTCGTCGGCTGTGGTGTCGCCACCGCTTTCTCTCCCAGCATGGCGACGCTGCAGTCGCTGGCCTTTCCGCTGCTCTGGGTGCTCGCACCGACGATCACCTCGGCAGTGATCTGGAACGCGGTGCTCACCCTCACGATGTTCGCCAGCCTCACCGCGAGCCTCGGCGGAACCCTCGACGCCGCGCTGCAGGCGGGCATCATCGAGATGCTCGCGTTCGCATTCTCGCTCGCGCTGGGTTTCTGGATCAGCCACATCAGCGTTGCCGGTGAACAGCAGCGCGCCCTCGTCGCCGAACTGACCGCGGCCCAGGGTGAACTGGCCGCCCTGCACCGCTCGGCGGGCGCCACGAGTGAACGTGAGCGCCTGGCCCGCGAGATGCACGACACCATCGCCCAGAGCCTCACCAGTCTGGTCATGCTCGCCCAGCGCACCCGGATCGAGCTGGCCGGCGTCGCCGCGGACACCGCCGTGGCCGGGGCCAGCGTCGACCTGATCGAAAGCTACGCCCGCGACGCCCTCACCGAGGCCCGCACCCTCGTTGCCGCGATGTCGCCCGTCCGGGTCGGCGACTCCAGCCTCGGCGACGCCCTCGGCCGGCTGGCGGAACGTTTCGAACGCGAGACCGGCATCCGGGTGGATGCCGCCGCGCACGTCAGCGGCATCGACCGCGAACTCGAGGTGGTACTGCTGCGCTGCGCCCAGGAGGGACTCGCCAACGTGCGCAAGCACTCGCGGGCAAGCGCCGCATCCGTCACCCTGACCCGCACCGAAGACCTCGTCACTCTGAACGTCACCGACAACGGCCGCGGCCTCGGGGACTACTCCGCGGCACGCGAGACCGGCTTTGGGCTGTCGGGCATGCGTGACCGCCTCGCGCTGGTCGGCGGCAGCCTGGAGGTGCGCACCGGCGACAGCGGCGGGACCCTGTTGCGGGTCAGCGTATCCACAGGGCCTGACGCGGCGCGGGATGTCCGAGCCTCCCTCGAAGCGCACGTTTCATGATCCGGGTCCTCGTCGCCGACGACCACCCCATCGTGCGCAGCGGAATCGTGGCGCTGCTCGCGCTCGCCGATGACATCGAAGTGGTCGGCGAGGCCGCCGACGGGGAGGAGGCCGTGCGGCTGGCCGTGACGCTCGTGCCCGACCTGGTGCTGATGGACCTGCGCATGCCGCTGCTCGACGGCGCCGCGGCGACCGCGCGGATCCTGGCCGTGGCCGGCAGCATCCGCGTTCTGATATTGACCACCTATGAGAGCGACGACCAGATTCTCGGTGCGATCGAGTCCGGTGCGAGCGGCTACCTGCTGAAGGCGGCCCCGCAGGCCGAGATTCTCGAGGGGGTGCGCTCGGTCGCCGGCGGTCAGACCGTGCTCGCACCGTCGATCGCCGCGACACTCGTGCAGCGCCTGCGCGAACAGGGGCTGCGAGCGGCTGTGGCCACGCCGTGCCGCCTGACGGCTCGCGAACTCGAGGTGCTGCGTCTCGTCGCCGGCGGCGACAGCAACCCCACCATTGCCCGCACTCTTTTCATCGGCGAGGCAACGGTGAAGACCCATCTCGTGCACATCTTCGAGAAGCTCGACGTGAATGATCGCACCCGCGCCGTGACCCGGGCGATGGAGATCGGTTTGCTCTGAAGAATCCCTCCCGCGCACGCCGATAGAGTAAGAAAATGCTCGCGCGCCTTGTCCAGATCTCACGACCGGTGCTCTGGGTGAACACGATCGGAACCGCTGTGATCGGCATGTGGCTGATCGGGGACCTGTGGCGCTGGGAAGCGGTGCCCATACTGCTCTGGCTGACGCTGCCGTTCAACCTGCTCATCTACGGCATCAACGACATCTTCGACCAGGACACGGATGCCGGCAACGCGCGCAAGGGCGGCCTGGAGGGTGCCCGCATCCTGGGTTCGGAGACGCGCAGCATTTTGCTGGGAGTCGTGCTGACCAACGTGCCGTTCCTCGTGTATTTTCTCTTCCTGCCGCCGGCCGCGCTGGCCTGGATCGTCGCCTATGCGGTCATCTTCATCTTCTATTCCGCGCCTCCACTACGGTTCAAGGCCCGGCGCTACCTGGATTCACTCAGCAACGCCGCCTACGCGTTCCCCCTGGCCTTTGTGCCGCTCGCGCTCGGCGAGACCCCGATCTGGCCGGCCGTGATCGGGTTGATGGCCTGGAGCGTGGCCAAACACACCTACGACGCGGTTCAGGACATCGACGAAGATGAAGCCGTCGGCATCCACACCACGGCCGTCTCCCTGGGTGCCCGTGGCGCCACGGTGTGGAGCGGCGTCTGGTGGACGTTGTCCAGCATCGGATTCGCGTTCGTGAGCTGGCCGGTCGCCGTCGTGAACACGCTCATCGCGGGTTGGCTCGTGTTCTCGCTGGGCAGGGACCCCACCCCGGCCACAGCCCGACGTCTGTATCGCTACTCGATCGCGTTCCCCTACGTGGCTGGTTCCGTTGCCGGAACCCAGGTCGTAGCCGCAATTCTGCTAGGAGTCTACCGATGACCCGCATGGCCACGCGCACGAAGCCACAACGCATCGTCGTGCTCGGAGCAGGCCTGGGCGGGCTCACGGCCGCCGCGCTCCTGAGCCGAGCCGGACACTCGGTGACCGTGCTGGAAGGCGCTGAGTGGGTCGGCGGCAAGAGCCGCCGGCTCGAGATCGGCGGGCAGCGGGTGGACACCGGACCGGCCCTGGTCACGTTCCCGCCGGTCTGGAACGAGCTGCTGGCCCGATACGACGCGCTAGGCGCCCGCGGGTCGGCGCCCCGTGAGGCTGCCGCTGTGGCCGGGGTGACCCTGCAACGCTTGCCCGAAGTGGGTCGATACTTCTATCGCGGTGACAGCGTCACCCTGCCGGTACCGGCGGGGCATCCGTGGCACTCCGCCTGGGCTCGGTTCGAACGGGAACACGGCGGCCTGGGCGCCCTCGTCTCGAGCATGCTCATGACCAACCCGGCCGATCCGGCATCACTCCCCGCCGTGCGCGGCGTATTTCGTCGCTACGGCACCCGGCTGACCACCCGGAGCTTTCTCGACGGCCTGACCTGGATGCCCGACGGCCTGCGCGAGGTCATCGCCATCCACACCCTCAACGCGGGCGTCTCACCCCGGCAGACCCTCGCCCTCTACGCGAGCATGCCGGCCATCATGGCCACCGACGGGGTCTGGGTGCCCGAAGGCGGCGTGAACGAGCTGCCGCGGGCCCTACACCGGCTCGCTCTGCACGCCGGCGCCCAGGTTCACCTGGGTGAGCCGGTCATATCCGTCGCCCAGGGGCGGGTCGTCACGGAGTCGGCCACCTACCCGGCCGACGTCATCGTGAGTGGACTCGATCGCGGCGTGATCGACGGGCTGCTCGGATTGCCGGCGGCTCGGCCGCGCCCGCTCTCCTGCTCGGGGGTGGCAATTTACGCAACTCTGGCCGCGCCGCTTCCCGCCGGCATCGCCACTCATTCCGTCGTGCTGCCCGACGATCCGGCGGCGCTGCACCGCAGCCTTGACGCGGGGGTGCCGCCGGAGCAGACGATGGCCTTTCTCAACTACTACCGGCCCCATGAGGTATACCCCAATGACCTGGCCACCGTGGCGGTGCTGCTCACCGCACCCGCCGACGGCCGGGAGTACACCCTCGAGAGCCCCTGGGTGGCGGCGGAGATCGCGCGGGTGAGCGCGGCCGTGGGACTCGATCGCCCCATCAGTGAACTGTTTCGGGACCATGTTGTGCTCGATCCGCAGTACTTCTCGGATTGGGGGTCGACCGGTGGCGCGCTGTACGGCGCGACGAACCCACTCTGGCAGAGCGGGCCGTTCCACCGGCCGGGTTACACGAGCCGTGCCCGACCGTGGCTCTGGCGGGTGGGCGCGTCGGTTCACCCCGGCGGCGGCATCCCCGCCGTACTGGGTGGCGCGATGACGGCGATGCAGAAGTTGCTCGACCGTCTCGACCGTCTCTAGTTTCGAACGTCTCTAGCTTCGACCGTCTGCGCGAGCAGCCGAACGTTGCCAGACGGGCACTCCTCATCGTCAGTCTCCTCATCATCAGGCTCCTCCTCGGGTACATCCTCGGGAATCTTCATGAGCATTAGTCAACACTGCACCTCTGACATACCCGCCCCGACCACGGGCCGAAATCGAGCCTCAACCAGCCGAACGAAAAAAGAACTTTCCAGTTTTCTTTACCGGGACCATTCAGCCTGGCCCGCGTACCTCAGAGCAGCTTGCGGGCGAGCGCCCAGGCCGTGAGTTCGTGGCGATTGGAGAGCTGCAGCTTGCGCAGCACCGAGGAGACGTGGGTCTCCACGGTCTTGATCGAGATGAACAGGCTGCCGGCGACCTCCTTGTACGAATAGCCGCGGGCGATGAGGCGCATGACCTCCGTTTCCCGGGCCGAGAGCCGGTCGAGTTCCTCGAGGGTGTCGGCGGTCTCCCCTGCCACGGCACCGAAGGCATCGAGCACGAAGCCGGCCAGTTTCGGCGAGAACACGGCGTCACCATCGGCCACTCGTCGGGCCGCGTCACTGACCTCGGCCCCGGAGGCGCTCTTGGTGATGTAGCCGCGGGCGCCGGCACGAATGACGCTCACCACGTCGTCGGCGGCGTCCGACACGCTCAATGCCAGAAAGAGGGTGTGCGGCGCGCTCGGCGCGGCCACCCGAATAACCTCAGCGCCCCCACCGCCCTGCCCGCCGGGCAGGTGCACGTCGAGCAGCACCACCCGCGGTTGTAGTTCGATCACGAGCGCGATCGCCTCATCCACGGTTGCCGCCTCGCCGAGCACGTGCAGCCCGGCGTCGAGGTCGGCGCGCAGCCCCGAACGGAAGATGGAGTGGTCATCGACGATCAGAACCGGCAGGGCGACGGATGCCGCGGCCCCGACATTCGCTGTGGCCTCGGTCATGTGGTTCTCGTTTCGATCGTGTGCTCGGCGGGAGTGCCGGGTGCAGCCGTTCCGGGCGCCGCGATTGTGGCGGCAGGCAGGGTCAGAACAACCTCGGTACCCACCCCGCCGGGCCCGGGTCGCAGCAGGGCATTGCCGCCGGCCCGGGTCATGCGCGCGAGGATCGATTCCCGCACGCCGTGACGGTCGGCGGGAATCTCGTCAATCAGAAACCCCGGGCCGCGGTCGGAAACGCTGAGTTCAATGCCGCTCGGTCGCGACTCGAGATAGATCGAGACGCTGCCGCCGGCATGCCGGGCCGCGTTGAGCATCGCCTCGCGGGCTGCCGCGACGAGGGCCTCCGGGGCGTCGGCCACGCTCGGTCCGACCGCAACCAACTCGAAGTGCACCGCAAAGTCGGCCTCGATCAGGCTCGACACCCGGCGCACTTCGGTTGCGAGGTCGACGGTGTCGCTCACCCCGGTCGGCGTGTCGGCGAACAGCCACTCGCGCAGCTCGCGCTCCTGCGCCCGGGCCAGCCGGGCGGCGTCGCTGTGCGGTCCCGCCTTCTGTTGGATCAGGGCGAGGGTCTGCAGCACTGAATCGTGCAGGTGGGCGGCGATTTCGGCGCGCTCGGACTCGCGTTCCCGGGCCGCACGCTCGTCGGCGAGGTCGCGGGCCAGTCGCAGCAGCCACGGCGCGATCACCACCGCAACACCGAGCAGCACGGCGATGGATGCCGCCACCACCGTCCACACGTTCGGCGCGCTGCCGGTGACGAAGAACAAGAGAATGCCGACGACGACGAGCACGAGGGCGCCGAGGGCACGCACCAGCCGGGCGGATGCCTGCTGCGCCTCGCCGCTGCGGATGTCGGCAAACTGCCGCCAGGCCAGGGCGGCTCCGGCGAGCACGACGATGCCCGGCACGACGACGGCGAGCGGTATGTTGGCCCCCAGCCGGCTCGCCACGAGGGTGATGCCGGCGGTCAGCAGGGCCACCCCGAGCAAGATTTCGGTAATCGGGGCGGCGCGGGGGTTGGCGCCCACCGCAGTGCCCGCCGAGGCGCCTTCGAGGATGGCATTGCCGAGTTTCGGGGCAGTCGCCTCCGAGCCCGCGCCGGCTGCCTTTCCTGCCCAACCCGCGCCGGGCCCCGACCGGAACTGGCCATCCGAGGCGCCCGCCGCTCGGGCCGGGCGGGCCAGGCTTGCCTTAGGCAGCGGTGTCGCGAAGCGGCCCGACTCTGCCGGGGCACTCGGCACGGTCACCCACAGCCAGGCGTAGAGCAACGCCCCGGCGCCGCCGCACACGGTGAGCAGCAGCGCCGCAGTACGCACGGCGTTGACCGGCAGCCCGGTGTGCTCGGCGAACCCCGCGCAGACGCCGCCGATCAGGCGGAGTCGGGGGCGCAGCATCCGCTCTGTTCTCATGGTCTTATCCAAGCACGACCCGCCGACACGCTGACCTATTCACCGGGCTTCGCGCGCGATCTCAGGGTTCAGTCAGGGTGATCCCCCATGGCCGTGCGCCGTGCCCGCTGGGAAGCTTGAACCATGACCGAGACACCGTACGATCCTGCAGGCACCCCGCCGCCGCCCAGCAGCGGCAACACCAACCGCACCGGCAGCGCGAGCTACCAACTCGCCCGATTCTTCGACTGGATCCGAGCCTCCGGCCTCACGCGCGGCTCCGACCGCTGGATCGCCGGTGTCTGCGGCAGCATCGCCGCCCGCACCGGGCTCGACCCGCTGATCGTGCGCGGCATCGCCATCGTCATCGCGATTCTCGGCGGCCCGCTCGTGTTCGCGTACGCCATCGGCTGGGCACTCATCCCCAACTCCGAGGGTCGCATCTACCTCGAAGAGGCCTTTCGCAAGCGCTTCGAACCGGCGATGATCGCCATTGGCGCCCTGCTGTTCTTCACCATCGTGCCGGCCTTCCGCGGATTCTGGTGGAACGGCATGCCCGGTGCCTGGGGTCTTCCGGACTGGCTCGCCACGACGTTCTCGGTCGGCTGGGCCCTGCTGCTCACGGCCGGCGTCATCTGGCTCGTGGTCGTTCTGCTGCGCCACCTGCCCGCCTCCACCTTCCGGCCCGGACCCACGCCGCCCGCCTCGGGCTACGGCTCCGCGCCGCAGCCCCCCGCGACGCCCGGTGCGCCGTCGGGTCCTTCGGCAGCGGATGCCCCGGCCCGCCCGACCGCGAGCAGTTTCGCCCCCGCAGACGCAGCGCCGACGAGCAGTGCGGGCACCGGCACGACCTCCTCCGGCTATGGCGGATCGTCCTCTGTCGGTTCGGCGTACGCCGCACCGGGCGCTACGGCGACCCCGCCCATCACCGATAGAAGCTCCTGGGACGCCCTGACCGAAAAGCACAGTGCCCAGCGCGAGGCCCGCCGGCTGAAGGAAGCGGCCCGCTACCGCCGCCGCAACCCGGGCGCCGGCTTCACCGCCATCGTGCTCGGCATCGCCCTGCTCGCCGCCGCCACGACCGCGGTCGTCTTCTCCGGCGGCACCTGGTCACCGGACGCGCTCGTGATCGGGCTCGCAGTCGGCCTCGGAGTGCTCGCCCTCGGCATCATCGTGTCGGGCATTCGCGGCCGGGTCAGCGGCGCCATGGGCGGCTTCGCCTTTCTCGCCGCGGTCGCCCTGCTCGTCGTCGGTGTGATTCCGGCCGGCACCCAGTTCTCGGCCTTCGGCGGCTCCGGCTGGCGCGCCGAGGCCACCGGCTCGTCGACCGACTTCGGGAACGAAACCGTGCCCGGCTACGCGATGATCGCCGGTGAGGCCACCGTCGACCTGCGCGCCCTCGCCGACACCCGCAATGCCGACGACGTCGCGGGCCGCGTCATCGACGTCTGGGTCGGCCTCGGCGTCACCCAGCTCGAACTGCCGAGCAACACCGCCATCCGGGTCGAGACCAACACCTTCATCGGAGCCGTCGACTACGCCGCGGGCGCTAATTTCGGCTCTGGGTCCGCCGACGCGGACACCGTCGACCGCGGTGGCGTGTTCCTGCACGATTCCCGCACATTCTCAGCGGATGACGCCGAGTACGACGTTCCCATTCCCGTCATCCGCGTCTGGTCGCTCATCGGCCAGGTCGACGTCATCGAAGCCCGCTAGGAGCCGTCATGTCCAACCCCACCAACACTCCAAACCCGGCTCGCCCGACTCCCGACACCGCCCCGGAACAGTCCGCGGAGACACCCTCTACGGAGGCACCGTCGACGGACTCCACCGAGACCCGGCCACTGACCGGACCCACGCTGGTACTTCCCGAGCTATTCGCGCGTGAGACCGGCCCGACCGGCCCGACCGGCTCATCCACGCCGACGCTCACTCCCCCGGCGGCGGCCTCGGCCGCCACCGAAACAACCGCGACGGCGACCACCAGCGCAGAGGCACCGGCCACAGCGCCCGCCGCGGCCACGCCGCCCGCCGCACCCTTCGCGTGGGAGCAGCCTGCGGCATCCGCTCGCCATCGGCCGCGCTTCGCGACGATCCTCTGGGGAGCCCTGCTGCTCGGGTTCGCGGTGTTCATGGCCGCGTGGACCCTGTTCCCGGGCACGCTCGACCCGACCCTGTGGCTGCTCGCCGCCGTGATCGGCGTGGGCCTCGTGCTCGTGATCGCGGGCATCGCCGCCGCCACCCGCCGCACCGACTGATTGGTCCTACCTCGAACCCAAGGGGCAGATTTTGGCGTTTCGCGTCGTGGCTCTTCGCCTCATGGGGCGGTTTCTGGCTTCTCGTGAGCGAAAAGCCAAAAATGGCCCCTTGCCCGGCGTCTGGCAGGCGGCACGGCCGCGAACGGCCCGGCGCAACCCGCAACCCGCAACCCGCAACCCGCAACCCGCAACCACTCTGTGACACCTCGCTCACGAGGTGTCACAGATCGCCCCATCGCCGCCTCCGGAGCTACAGGGTCAGGCCTACCAGGACAGGCTCGGGCTGCAGGTTGATGCCGAAATCGGCCTGCACCCGGCCCAGCACGTAGCGGGCGAGCTCCGCGATCTGCTCGGCGGATGCCCCGCCCCGGTTGGTGAGGGCGAGCGTGTGCTTGCTCGACACCGCGGCCTGCGAGCCCGGCAGTGAGAACCCGCGGCGAATGCCGGCGTTCTCGATCAGCCACGCGGCGCTCAGCTTCACGAGCTGCACCTGGTCGATTCCCGGAACCGGCCCGACGCCGAAGTAATCGTCGAGCGGGATGACCCGGTCGGGCACCTCGACCGCGAGCGGCCAGCGCGGCAGCGCGGTCGGCAGCGAGCGGGCAAAGTTCTCGGAGACGATCGGGTTCGTGAAGAACGACCCGGCGCTCCAGGTGTCGGAGTCGGCCGCATCGAGCACCATGCCCTTGGCGGCTCGCAGTGCGAGCACGGTCTCGCGCACCGTCGACAGCGCCACCCGGTCCCCGACCTGCACGCCGAGCGCCCCGGCCAGCTGCCCATAGTGAATCGGCTGCCCGAGCACGGCACCCACGACGGATGCCTCCCGCTCGGTGTCGTGAAGCTCCAGCTCGATTGCCAGCACGATGCCGCGCAGGCCGCGCTTCAGCGCCGACGTGCGGTAGTCGAGGCCGAGGGCATCCGCTGTCAGGCGCACCACCTCGCCCGTCTCGTAGTCGAGAAAGCTGATCGCGACGAGGCTGTCGGCCAGCTCCTGGCCGTAAGCGCCGATGTTCTGCACGGGCGCGGCGCCGCAGCTGCCCGGGATGCCGGAGAGCGCTTCGATGCCGGCCCAGCCCTGGGCGACCGTGTAGGCAACGAGCTCATCCCAGGGCTCGCCGGCCTGCACGCGCAGCAGCACGGTGTCGGGCGCCGACGCATCCGCTGTCTGGGTGGCATCGAGGCGTTCGATGCCGCGCGTCACGATGCGGATCACGGTTCCCTCGAAACCCTCGTCGCCGGCGACGGTGTTGGAGCCGCCGGCGAGCAGCATCCAGTCTTCGTCGAGGCTCCAGACCACGAGGGCCTCATCGACGAGCTCCTGCTCGGTCTGCGAGGCGACCATCGCGGCCGGAACGCCGCCGACGCGAAAGGTGGTGAGCGTGCTCAGCGCAACGGGTTCGATCATCGGCATCGGGCTACGCCACCACGCTGACGGGGGCCACAGCCAGGCTCACACGGGCCTGCGCCTTGCCGAGGACGGTCTGCTCGTTGAAGGTGACCGTGAGGTCGATCCGCACGATCTGCGCCTCGGCGTTGAGAGCGCCGACCTTCGCGGTGACGGTGACGAGTGCGCCGGTCACGCCGTCGACGAGCACGGGGCGGGTGAAACGCACCTGGTAGTCCACAACACGGGCGGGGTCGCCGGCCCAGTCGACGACCGGCTGCACCGCCAGCCCCATGGTCAGCATGCCGTGGGCGAGCACACCGGGCAGGCCGACTGACACGGCGACCTCGTCGCGGTAGTGGATCGGGTTGAAGTCACCGGATGCCCCTGCGTAGCGAACGAGGGAATCCCGGGTCAGCGCGAATTCCCGGCTGGCGACGACCTCGCCGACGGTCAGCGTGGACAAGTTCGGGGTCGTCACGGTCTGGCTCATTCGTCTCCCCGAACAACAAGAGTGGATATCGCGGTCACGACGTGCGCGCCGGTCGCATCGACCACGCGGGACTCGGCGGTGACCATGGCGTGGCCGCCGAGGGTCTTGATGCTCGACACTGACAGGGTCGCGGTGAGCTCGTCGCCAGCGACGATGGGGCGGCTGTAGGTGAAACGCTGGTCGCCGTGCACCACCCGGGTGAAGTCGATGCCGGCGTCGGGTTCGGCGAGCAGCTGCGCGAGGGTCGCCTCCTGCACCACGACGGCGAAGGTCGGCGGGGCCACGACGTCGGCGTGGCCGGCCGCGCGGGCGGCATCCGCATCGAAGTTGATCGGGTTGGTCGCGAAGACGGCCCGCGAGAACTCGCGCACCTTCTCCCGGCCCACGAGATACGGCGGCACCGGCGGGAAGACCCGCCCCTGAAGTTCGGGGTTTACTGACACCGCGCCAGTTTACGCGGTGACTGCGACGGTGACGGATGCCCCACCACCGTTCTCCCAGCCGCATACGGCAGACTATCCCGAGTGAAAATCGTACGCGTTCGTCTGAGCGACCCCGAAGTTGTCCCCCTGCTCGCCGACCTGCACCGAGAGTACGACGCCCGCTATGGCGACGGCTCCGGCGACTCGGCCTATGACGTCGCCGCCGAAGAGTTCGACCCTCCCGTCGGGGCCTTCGTGGTGCTGGTGCACGAGGGGATCTCGGTGGCCGGGGGCGGCATCCGCTGTTATGCGCCCGGAACCGCCGAGGTCAAGCGCATGTGGACCAACCCCGATTTCCGCCGCCAGGGCCACGCCAGCACGGTGCTGCACGCCCTCGAAGCGATCGCGGTCGAGCTCGGCTACCTGCGGGTACGCCTCGAAACCGGCTACGCCCAGCCCGAGGCCCTGGCCCTGTACCGCGGCCTCGGCTATGCCGACATCGGAAACTACGGCATCTACGACAGCGCCTTCGGCTTCGAACTCGAGCTCGCGCCCGCCGCGCGCCCCCTCGCCGTCTGACCCGTCGCGAAAGGAGGATCGTGCCCTCGCAGAGGCCCAAATCGTCCTCCCGGTGCCGACATCGGGTCAAATCGTCCTCCTTTCGCTACCGCAGGCCGCGAGTTATCGCCTGAACAGCGGGCTTCACAGGCCCGCGCGGTAGTTTGGTACTGCTATGCATAACAAACTGACTCCGCACCCCGACCTTCCGATCGACCTGCCCACGGCTGAGCGCCTGCACGCCGCCGTCGCGCACTACGGCGAGACCGTCGTCGTCGACAACTCCATCGCCCTGCTGCGCGGCAAGAACGCCGGCAAGGACTTTCTCATGTACGCCGGCGGACGCCACGCCCTCGGCATTCTCGATGGCGCGCCCGCGCTGTACTGGCCCGAGCTGTGGGGCGCCCGCGCATTCCTGCACATCTGGAGCGAAGCCGCCGCGCCCTACATCGTGGTCGGCCTGAACAACGAGTCCTGGCGCGTGCGCGAGATGTGCGCCAAGGTCGTGCTGCTGCGCGATCTGCAGACCGTGCCCAAGCTCGTGCGCCTGACCACCGACGAGACCCCGCGCGTGCGCGCTGCGGCGCTGCACGCACTCGCCGCCCAGGGCACGCCCGAGAACTTCGACACCATCGCCGTGCGCCTGCGCGACCCCGACAAAGAGGTGCGCCGCGCGGCCCAGCAGGCCCGCGACGCCATCGCGAAGCGCCTCGGCCTGCCGAAGGAATAGCTCGGAACAACCGCGCACGCAATCGTCAGGGGAACGGATGCAGGACGGCAGGTTTGACAGATACGTCGCCCTCGGCGACAGCTTCACCGAGGGCGTCGGCGACGACCTCCCCGACGGCACCCAGCGCGGCTGGGCCGACCTCGTCGCCCTCGCCCTCGCGGCCGCCATCCCCTCCGCGAGAGCGGATGCGGGCGCCGCGGATGCCGCGCCCGGCGTGCGCTACGCGAACCTCGCCATCCGCGGCAAGCTGCTCGGCCCGATCGTGTCGCAGCAGCTCGAGCCGGCGCTCGCCCTTGCGCCCACGCTGCTGTCGATCTGCGGCGGCGGAAACGACGTCATGCGCCCGCGGGTCGAGAACGCCGCGATCGTGGCCCTGCTCGACACGGTCGTGCAGCGTGCCACCGCGCAGGGTGCCCACGTTCTGATGCTGACCGGCGGAGACCCCACCCGGCACCTGCCGATGGGCGCGCTGATCCAGCGCCGCGGCGATCGCCTGGCGGATGCCTGCCGCGCCACGTTCACGGGCCCCGGCGTCACCTTCGTCGACAACTGGCGAGACATCACCCTGGCCAAGCCCGAGTACTGGTCGTCCGACCGGCTGCACCTGAATGCCCGCGGCCACACCCGCGTCGCCGAGAACGTACTGCGGGCACTCGACGTGCCCGTTCCCGCCGACTGGGACCCGGCGATTTCTTCGGGCGCCGGCGCCGACACATCCGCTGCCCCGGTCGCGGCGCGCGTGCAGGGCGAACACTACTATCGCACCCACGTGCTGCCCTGGATCGGCCGCCGACTGACCGGACGTTCGAGCGGCGACGGCCGCACGGCCAAGCGGCCCGAGCTGCTGCCGGTGCACGAGCACTAACGGCCCTCCCGCGATCCGGAGGTCGGCTCACTTGGTTTCGACCGCGCCAAGAACGGGCGCGGCTCAACCAGCGGGACGGGAGTGCGCTCGCTCGACCCCGGCAAGAACGGGCGCGGCTCAACCAGCGGGACGGGAGTGCGCTCGCTGGACCCCGGCAAGAACGGGCGCGTCGAGAGGCGAGGTCAGGAGGCGGGGACCGCGATTTCCCCGGTGACGTACTGGGCACGGCCGAAGCCGAAGGACCAGTCGCCGGGGCCGTTCTCGACGTAGCCGATGAAGACATCCGCTCCGTCGACGCTGACCGCGGCCAGTTCGCTCGAGATGCGGTCGAAGAGGGCGCTCTTGGCCGCTTGGTCACGCCCGCCCTGGGTGAAGATCTGAATCATGACAACGCCGTCGGTGCGCTCGAAGCCGAGACCGGCGTCCTGCGCGCGCAACTGGCCCAGGGGATGCTCGGTGAGGATGTGGAACAGATCACGCTCGGGAATGCCGTAGACGGCGAGGATCGCGCCGTGAATGGCGGCGCTGATGCCGCCGAGCTGTTCGGGGCTGCGGCCCACGTTGACGTCGATACGAACCAGTGGCACGGAATCTCCTCGGTGATGTCAGTCGGTAGCCACCGATGCCGGATGACTATTGTTCTAACATACTGACAAACTCCAGGAAATGCGAGTCCCGCAGGACTCCACGGCGTCCCGCACGCCCCTGAACCAGCTACCGTCCGGGCTCGACGCAGGTGCACTGCTGGCTGAGTGCGAAGTCCGCCATGACCTCGTCGACGTGCTGGCCGCAGCCAACCCAGGTGACCTTTGCGCACTTGCTGCACCGAATTGGACTACACATTGTGACTCCTGTTCATGTCGGGAAATGAATACCCTATGAGGTATAGCAGAAAACGGCATCCGTCGTGGTAGATACCCCATTGGGTATAGGAGTAGGGTCGCCTCAGAAGCGCAGCTGCACGGTCGCAGCCGCACAAGATAAGAGGTTGACATGGCACGTGTCGTCGTATTGGGAGCAGGGGTATCCGGCCACACCGCGGCCCTGTACTTGAAGAAGCGTTTGGGCCGGGATCACGAGGTGATCGTGGTCTCCCCGGGCTCGAAGTGGAATTGGATTCCCTCGAACATCTGGGTCGGAGTCGGCAAGATGGGCGCCGACAAGGTGGTGTTTCCCCTCGCCCCCATCTATCGCCGCAAGAGAATCGAGTTTCACCAGGCCAAGGCCGTGGCCCTCTACCCCGACGGCGACGCCCACAACCCGCGCGGGCAGGTCGAGATCGTCTACACCGACCCCACCCGGGTTGGCACGACCGAACGCCTCGGCTACGACTACCTGATCAACGCGACCGGGCCCCAGCTGAACTTCGCCGCGACACCCGGCCTCGGGCCGGACGCAGGCAACACTGTCTCGGTCTGCACGCCGAGCCACGCCGTCGGCGCGGCGAAGCGCCTGGCCGAGGTCATCACGACCCTGAAAGCGGGAATCCCGCAGACCCTCGTGGTGGGTGTCGGCCACGGCACCTGCACCTGTGAGGGCGCCGCCTTCGAATACGCCTTCAACGTGGAGCAGGAGCTGCAGGGCGCCGGCGTGCGCGACAAGGCCGAGGTCATCTACCTCACCAACGAGCACGAGCTCGGCGACTTCGGCGTCGGCGGCATGACCTTCAACTCCGGAGGTGCCCGCGTGACGAGCGAGGCCTGGATGGAATCGCTCTTTCGCGAGCGCCGAATGAAGGCCATCACCCAGGCCGCGGTGACCCGGATTGATCCCGGCGTCATCAACTACACGCAGATCGACGGCACCGAGAACACCCAGAAATTCGACTTCGCCATGCTGCTGCCGCCGTTCCGCGGGGTGGGCCTGAAAGCCTTCGACCGCACCGGTGCCGAGATCACCGACACGATCTTCGCGCCGAGCGGCTTCATGCGCGTCGACGCCGACTACACGGCCAAGCCGTTCGACGAGTGGACCGCCGAGGACTGGCCGAAAACCTACCAGAACCCGACCTACGCCAACATGTTCGGCGTCGGAATCGCCTTCGCGCCGCCGCACGCCATCTCCCGCCCCTACGCCACGCCCGGCGGCCTCGCCGTCGCGCCCGCCCCGCCGCGCACCGGCATGCCCTCGGGCGCGATGGGCAAGGTTGTCGCGATGACGATCGCCGACATGATCCTGAAGGGCGCCCTCGCCCCGACCCACCACGCGTCGATGGGCGAAATGGCCGCCGCCTGCATCGCATCCACCGGAACCGGCCTGCGCCGGGGCACCGCCGCGGCGATGTCGATGTCGCCGATCGTGCCGGACAACGCCCGGTACCCCGACACCAACGGACGCGACCCGCGCACCACGACCGGTGAGATCGGCCTGGCCGCGCACTGGGTCAAACGGGTGCTGCACACGATGTTCCTCTACAAGGCCAAGGCCTATCCGTTCTGGTACCTGATCCCGGAATGACCGCACGCCCCACCCCACCCCTTCTACCGACGGAGAACACGATGACCACCACCCAGGACCGCATCGACCGAGCCCCACTTCCGGGCGCCGCCGAACTCGCCCGGCGCAGTAATCTCGGAGTGCAACTGCTGCGCTTTCTGATGCTCAACTTCACCATGTACCGGCTGGCCAAGAGCAGCCACTAGCACCACTGGAGACACATGATCGCCGATCGCTTGTCCTGCTCGACCCGAGGCCGACGATGACGACGGATGCCGCATCCGTCGCCCGCGCCCGGCCCGCCGACGCGCACTCCACCCTGCAAAAGCGGGTCGTGCGAGTGCTCGTCGCCGGGCAGATCCTCGGCGGCATCGGCATGGGCGCGACCCTGTCGCTCGGGGCGCTGCTCGCTGCCGAGCTCTCGGGGTCGAGCGCCTGGTCGGGCATGGCGGCGACCATGAGCACCCTCGGGGCGGCCGTCGTGGCCGTTCCGCTGGCCCGTCTCGCGCAGCGCCGGGGCCGGCGCATCTCGCTGGCCTCCGGGTCGCTCATCGCCGGCGCCGGCGCGGTGCTGGCGATCGTCGCGGCGGCGATCGGCGTCTTCCCGCTGTTACTGCTGGCCCTGATGCTGCTCGGCGCCGGATCGGCCACGAACCTGCAGGCCCGCTTCGCCGCGACCGATCTGGCCAGCACGCGGTTTCGTGCCCGGGACCTCTCGCTCGTCGTCTGGTCGACCACGATCGGGGCGGTGCTCGGGCCCAACCTGTTCGGCCCCGGCGAGGCGCTCGGCGCCGCCCTGGGGCTGCCCGCCATGACCGGCGCCTTCGCCTTCTCCCTCGCGGCCACGGTCGCCGCGGCCTTCGTCTATTCCTTCGGGCTGCGGCCGGACCCGCTGCTCACCGCCCTCGCCGCCCGCGCGGGCCAGGTCGGCGCCCGGCGCGCCCACGGCGGCCTCACGATTCTGCGCGCCAATGGGCTGGCCCGTTTCGCCGTCGTCACCGTCGCGCTCAGCCACATGACGATGGTCGCCCTGATGTCGATGGCACCGGTGCACCTGCGCGACCATGGCGCCAGCCTGACCATTGTGGGGCTGACGATCAGCCTGCACGTGGCCGGCATGTACGCCCTCTCCCCCGTCTTCGGCTGGCTCTCGGACCGCTTCGGTCGCCTGCCGACCATTCTGCTGGGCCAGGGGATGCTCCTCGCCGCGCTGCTCACCGCGTGGCTCGGCGACGGCTCCCAGCCGGTTCTGACGGTGAGCCTGATCCTGCTGGGACTCGGCTGGTCGGCATCCGTCGTCGCCGGCTCGGCGCTCATCTCGGAGGCCGTCGACATCGAGGACCGCTCATCACTGCAGGGCTTCTCCGACCTCTCCATGAACGCCGCCGGCGCGCTCGGCGGCGCGGTTGCCGGGCCGATCCTCGTGCTCCTGGGGTACTCGGGCCTGGGGGCTGCCGCCCTCGTTCTCGTCGCCATCGTGGTCACCTGGGGACTCGTGCAGAAGAGTACCCACCGGGGTATCTGAGAATCACCCTCGGAACTTGAACTGTATACCCCAAGGGGTATACAGTTCCCCTATGGCAACCACTGATCTCACCGAAACCACTTTCAGCGCGGCCGTCAACGCCGGCGGCATCGTGCTCGTCGACTTCTGGGCCGCCTGGTGCGGCCCGTGCCGCTCCTTCGCACCCACGTTCAGCGCCGCCTCCGACAAACACCCCGATGTGGTGTTCGGCAAGGTCGACACCGAAGCCGAGCAGGGGCTGTCGTCGGCCGCGGGCATCCGCTCGATTCCAACCCTGATGGCCTTCCGCGACGGGGTGTTGGTGTTCTCCCAACCCGGCGCGCTGAATGCCGCGACCCTCGAGGAGCTCGTCACGGGTGTGCAGGCCCTCGACATGGACGATGTGCGCGCCAAGGTCGCCGCGCAGTCCTGACCCCTCTCTATTCGCCACCCTCCACCAACCGCGTCACCGAAAGGCAATCCCCATGTGTAGAGCCGTCACCTGCAAGACCTGCCAGAAGACCACCTGGGCCGGCTGCGGCCAGCACGTCGACCAGGTCATGCGCAACGTGCCGCGCAACGAGCGCTGCCCCGGAAACCACCCGGCGCCCGTGTCGTCCGGCTCGTTCCTGTCGCGCCTCTTCGGCCGCTAGCCCGCCGCGAAAGGAGGATGCGATCGGCAAAACCGGCCGATTCATCCTCCCGGCGACGACACCTCGGCAATTCATCCTCCCGCCGGCACGCCGCTCAGGGCGCGGTGGCCGCGTCGAACTCCCGGCGATGGTGCGCGATCGTGTGCTGGTGCTCACTGACCCAGTCACCGAGGGTGAGGGCCACCGCCTGCAGCGAACGGCCGAGCGGGGTGACCTCGTACTCCACACGAGGCGGAACCTCGGCATAGACGGTTCGCGACACCAGCCCGTCGCGCTCGAGCGCTCGGAGGGTGACCGTCAGCATCCGCCGGGAAATGCCCGGGATGAAGTCGACCAGCTCGGTGAAGCGCTTGCGCTCCTCCCCCAGCACCCCGATCACGATCAGGGTCCATTTGTCGCCGATACGCGACAGCAGCGACCGGAACAGGTCGGGAGAATCGCTCGTGCAGAGCTGGCTCATGGTCGGGTGTGATGCGCTCAGACGGTCCTGCAGCGCCTCGAAACGGGCGTCCTGATCCATGCGGGCCTCCATCGGTTACCGTGGGGTAACAGGGCATCGTTTGCGGTTACAGGCTCTCATCGTACAGAGTTATCTTCAGAGTTACTGATGGTAACTAAAGCCCGGGTCGACGGTCCGGCGAGTACCGAGGAGAGTCATGTCCCTGTTCCGTTTAGACGCCAGCATGCGCACCGAAGGCTCGTCGAGTCGCGCCCTGGGCGACCTCGTCGAAGCCGAGTGGCGTGCCGAGCATCCGCTCACCTCGACCGTGCGCCGCCACGTGGGTACCGACCCGATCCCCGCCACCTCCTGGTCGAACGCCGTCTCCGCGTCGATGACCCCGGCGGCCGAGCGCACGCCCGAGCAGCAGGCCGCAACGGCCCTGGCCAGCACACTGACCGATGAGTTAGCGGATGCCGACGCGTTGCTGTTCGCCGTTCCGCTCTACAACTTCGGCGTCTCGCAGCACTTCAAGACCTACGTCGACCTCGTGCTGACCGACCCGCGTATGGCCTCGGGAACGACTCCCGCAACGGCGGGCCAGCCGGCCGTGCTGGTCACCGTGCAGGGCGGCAACTACTCCGCCGGCACACCCCGCGAGGGCTGGGACCACGCCACCGGTTGGATGCGCCGCATCCTCGAAGACGTCTGGCAGCTCGACCTCGAGGTCGTCACCCGCGAGTTCACCCTCGTCGGCGTGAACCCAGCCCTCGACCAGTTCACCGAGATCGCCAACGAGCTCAAGACCCTCGCCGAGGCCCAGGCCGTGCGCCACGGCCAGAGCCTGGCCGCCCGACGTGCCGCCCGCCTCGCGGCTGCCTGATGAACCACCCCCTCGAGTTCGGTGCTTTCCTCACGCCGACGGCCGCTCAGCCCGGAGCCGTCGTCGAACTGTCGACCCTGGTGGAGCGCCTCGGCTACGACCTGGTGACGTTTCAGGATCATCCGTACCAGGCGTCGTTTCTCGACACCTGGACGCTGATGTCCTACGTCGCCGCGAAAACCGAACGCATCCGCATCGCGCCGAACGTGCTGAACCTGCCGCTGCGCCCGCCGGCCGTCGTGGCGCGCGCCGCGGCCAGCCTCGACCTGCTCTCGAACGGCCGCTTCGATCTCGGCCTCGGTGCCGGGGCGTTCTGGGACGCGATCGCGTCGATGGGCGGCGCCCGGCTGACCCCGGGGCAGGGCATCACCGCGCTCGAGGAGGCCATCACCATCATCCGCGGCATCTGGCAGACGGATGCCCCCGGCGGCGTGACCGTCGACGGCCGGTACCACCGCGTGGCCGGGGCCCAACGAGGTCCGGCGCCGGAGCATCCGATTCCGATCATCGTCGGCGCCCTCAAGCCGAAAATGCTCGCGCTCACCGGGAGACTGGCCGACGGCTGGCTGCCCAGCCAGCCGTACCTGCGCGACCCCACGCTCACCGAGGCGAACAAGATCATCGACGATGCCGCGGTCGGCGCCGGCCGCG
This sequence comes from Cryobacterium melibiosiphilum, assembly GCF_003602235.1. Classification (GTDB taxonomy): domain Bacteria; phylum Actinomycetota; class Actinomycetes; order Actinomycetales; family Microbacteriaceae; genus Cryobacterium; species Cryobacterium melibiosiphilum. The sequence continues at coordinate 132,782 of NZ_QZVS01000096.1, read as the reverse complement.
ACCCGAGCGAGGTGCGCCGACTGCTGAACGTCATGCCGGTTCCCGGCCGCGATCCGGCGGACTGGGCGGAGGAGCTGTCGGGCCTGGTGCTCACTGAACAGGTCAGCCTGTTCATTCTCGCGAGCGACGACCCGCGCACGCTGCAGGGCTTCATCGAGAACGTCGCCCCCGCGGTGCGCGAACTCGTCACGGCCGAGCGCGGCGGCACGAGCCCCGCCAGCCCCGCGGCACGCAGCACCGCGACACTCGCGCACCGCCGCCCGGGAATCTCCTACGACGACATTCCGGCGAACCTGGCCGCGATCGAACCCGGCGACGCCGGCTACCGCGACGTGCGCTCCACCTATCTGCGCGGCGGCTCCCCCGCCGTGGTGCTGCAGCCGACCAGCGTCGCTGAGGTAGCCGAGGCCCTGGAATTTGCCCGGAAGCATCCGGATGCCGTGCTCGCCCTGCGCAGCCGCGGCCATGGGATCAGCGGCCGCAGCACCAACGACGGCGGCATCGTCATCGACCTGCGGCACCTTGACTCGATCGAGGTGATCGACGAAGAACGGCGACTGGTGCGTATCGGACCGGGGGCCAGCTGGTCTGATGTCGCGACCGCGCTGGCCCCCTACGGCTGGGCGGTCTCGAGCGGCGACTACGGCGGAGTCGGCGTCGGCGGTCTGGCGACGGCCGGCGGCATTGGCTGGCTCGCCCGCCAGAACGGCCTGACGATCGACCATATCGAAGCCGTCGAACTGATGCTGGCCGACGGCGAGGTCGTGCGGGTCGACGCCGACCATGACCCGGAGCTGTTCTGGGCCATGCGCGGCGCGGGCTCTGCCCTCGGCATCGCGACGGCCTTCGAGATCATCGCCGACCCGGTCGGCCTGGTCGCGTTCGCGCAGCTGACCTTCGACGCGACGGATGTCGCCGGTTTCTTCGAGCGCTTCGGGCGCGCCGTCGAGGCGGCCCCGCGCAGTCTCACCGCCAACATCATGATGGGCTCGTCGCGCCGCGGCTCCCCCTCCCAGGCCCTCGTCATGGCGCTCGTCGACTCCGACGACGAGGGCGAGATCCTCTCGGCGCTGCAGCCGCTCGCCGACATCGCCCCGCTGATCGGGCAGGACGTGCGCCTGCAGCGCTACACCGACGCCATGATGGCCTCAACCGACCCTCACCGCGGCCAGGGCCAACCGGCGGGCCGGTCGATCCTGATCGACCACTTCACCGCGGAGGTCGGGCAAAACATTGCCGCGCTGCTCGAATCCGGGACGGCTGGGGTGCTCAGCGTGCGCTCCGTCGGCGGGGCGGTCAGTGACGTGGCAGCGGATGCGACGGCCTACGCCGGCCGCAGCGCCAACTTCGCCGTCGTGGCCCTCGGCTCGAACAACGCGGCCCTCGACTCGGCCTGGGCGCCGCTCGAACGGCACGCGGTCGGCGCGTACCTGAGCTTCGAAACCCAGCTCGACGCCCGGCGGCTAAGGCTCACTTTCCCCCCGGCAACGCTCGAGCGCTTGCAGGCGGTCAAGAGCCGGGTCGACCCGCACAACGTCTTCCGCGACAACATCAACCTCGGCCAGCTCGACGGAGTGACGAAAACCGGATGAACTGAGCAGTTCTCATCGAAAACCGGATGAATGGGGACTTTTTCACGGTCTCCTCCGGTTTTCGTCACGGCTCAGAAGCGGGCCAGCCGCACCCGGATCATCAGGAACAGGCCATACTGCGCCAGGCCCAGCCCGACGATCGTCAGGTAGATGGCCCCGTGCGGAAGCTGCCCGAGGGTACGGAGGGCTCCATCGAGGCCACCCGCCTGGGCGGCATCGCTGGTGAGCGCGGCGACCACGAGGAGGGATCCAATGATGCCAAGAGACAACCCCTTCACGATATAGCCCGACCGGCCGAGCCGCAGAACGAAGAGGCCGCGGCGGCCGCCCGGCACGCGGATGAATTTGCGGAATCCCCGGCGCAGCCCAATGACGATGAAGCCGATGCCGCCGCCGAACACGGTCAGGCCGATCGCGATGAGCAGCAGGACACCGAGGTCGCTCTCCAGGAGCCAGGCGCTCACGGCCTGGATCGACTCGGACGAGCTCGTGCGGCCGCCGAGCGCAACCGCCATGGCCGTGAACCCGAGCGCCAGGTAAGCGATACCCTTACCGGCCTCTGACGCGCGGCGGCCCCACTTCTTGAGGGGATTCGGGTCGACGATCAGCCCGGCCTGGGTCACCTGCCAGAGACCGAGCGCCCCCAGCCCCACGACGGCCGCCCAGATCAGGAGGCCGCCGCCCGGTGACCCTGCCACTTCCCGCAGGGCGCCGGACTGATCGGCGCCCGCGGCGGGCGTGCCGCCGAAAGCGACCGTGAGGGCGATGGTGCCGATCAGAAAGTGAATCAGACCGTTGACCGCGTAGCCGGAACGGGCCAGGCGGCGAAAGGTGCGCGTGCGCATCGAGGCGCGATCGGTGGTGGAGGTCACACCGGGTCGCCTCCTACTTGTCACCACACCACGAATTTCTCTTCTCAACGATAGCTGCCCGTGTCGCGGGTACTCCGCGCCCCTCGGTTGGGGTCTGTTCGGTCGCTTCGCCGAGGAGGAACATGAAACATATTTCACGTCCGGAGGACACCCTGCTATCAATTGCCTATGTGAGCGCTTCGGCGGTCCCCCTGTCGGACGAAGACATCGCCGCGATCCTCGTGCAGGCACGGGCGAACAACGACGAGCATCACCTCACCGGCGCCCTCATCTATCACGAGGGCAAATTCATACAAATCCTCGAGGGCCCCGATGACGAAGTTCGCGATCGATTCGCCGTGATCCGCGCAGACCCGCGGCACCGCAGCATCCACACGGTGAGTGAGGAGAAGATCACGTCGCGCCAGTTTCCCGGGTGGACGATGGGCTTTCGACCGCTCTCGAGTATGGCGCTGGACCAATTGGCCGGATATGACGATATTTTCGACGGAAGCACCGGCAAGGTCCAGCTTGCACACGCCAACCGGCAGGCGGAAGAATTTCTGGAATGGCTCGGACAGTACTGGTTCTCGCCTGTCGCCTAGAACACGGGCTGGCCGCCCGACACGCTGAACGTGGAGCCGGCCGCGGCCCCCGCTGGGTAAAAAAATACCCCGGACCTTCGCAGAAGTCCGGGGTATTTCTCTGAGAACTGTGTAGCGGGAGCGGGAATTGAACCCGCGACACCACGATTATGAGCCGTGTGCTCTAACCAACTGAGCTACCCCGCCACGACCTGTCAGCAGCTTAGTGCTGCAAGCCTGAGCCCCCTGTGGGAATCGGACCCACTACCTCTTCCTTACCAAGGAAGTGCTCTACCAATGAGCTAAGGGGGCGACGCTTCACCGTGCGAAGCAGCCGCCAGTTTTGGCAACCTGTCTAGATTATCACCAGTTGAGGCCATCCAGTTACCGAGGCCGGATAACATGGCTCCGACAAGCCCCGGGCGCTCCCCTCGGCGCCCCCTTGTGCCCCGCAATGACGCCAGTTTCACGCGGATTTGCGCCCCACGCTATTGACGAAAACCGTCCCATCGGGAGTCACTGATGACGCGCATTTTATTCGGCAGCATGCCCCGCACCAACGCTGTCCGCCCCGGCCTGCCCCTGGCCCGCCGCCTCGTCGCCGACGGCCATCAGGTCACCTGGTACACCGGGTCGACGTATGCCACCGAGGTGGCCTCGACCGGGGCGATCGCGGTGCCGATGTCGCCCCCACACGATTACTCCGACGCATCCGTTGCGCGGATGCACGCGGTCGCCAACCCGAAACCGGGTGTTGCCGCCCAGAAATGGGCGCACCGGCACGTCTCCCTCGACCCGATCCCCGGCTGGCTGCACGAACTCGAAGCGCTGGCCGACCGCGTGCGCCCGCAGGTCGTCGTCGTCGAACACGGGTTTCTGGCCGGCCTGTTCCTGGCCGAAAAGCTGGGACTGCCGAGCGTCGCGTTCTCGACCACACCGCTCGCCGTCCCGTCGAGCGACACCGCCCCGGTGGGCACCGGCCTCGCCCCGGCCGCCTCCGGTGCGGGACACGCCCGCAATCGTGCCCTGAACTGGAGCTACGAGCACGTTCTTCTCGCCGATGTTCAGGCCGCCGCGAATGGCGTGCGCCGCGCCTGCGGCCTGCCGCCGCGGCACAGTTTCTTTCTCAACTGGAATGTCGAACTCGCCAGCCGCTACCTGGCCGCGACCGTGCCCGAATTCGAATATCCGCGCGGCGATCTGTCACCCCATCTGCAGTTCACCGGCCCGCTGCTGCCGGGCCGCAGCCGCGGCTGGCGCACCCCGGCGTGGTGGGGCGACGTGGCCGCCGCCCGACATGCCGGTCGCCCGGTGATCGTGCTCACCCAGGGCCTGCACGACAGCGAAAGCCACCGCCTGCTGTTGCCGGCCATTCGCGGACTCGCGGCCGAGAATGCCCTCGTCATCGGCTGCACGGGAAGCATCGATCCCGAAGCGGTGCTGCCCCGCTCACGCCGGCCCGAGAACCTGCGGCTCGAACGGTTTCTGCCCTTCTCGGAGGTGCTGCCCCGCGCCGACGTACTCGTCACCACGGGCGGCTATCTGGGCATCCAGCAGGCTCTGACCGCCGGCATCCCGGTGATCGTCGCCGGCGGCACCGACGAGACCGTCGAGGTGAGCGCCCGGGTGGAGTGGGCCGGCGTCGGCGTCTGCCTGCACAGCGCCGACCCGGGCGCGGAGGACGTCACGCTCGCGGTGCGCCGAGTGCTCGGCGACCCGCGGTTTCGTCGGCGGGCGCGGGTGCTTGCCTCCCGCTACGCCGAGACGCACGGCCTGTTAGCCGCCGCCCAGGCGATCACGGGCCTTGTGGAGCCGCGCGCGGCATCCGCTGCCCCCCGGCACACGCCCCGCGACGGGCACACGAGCGAGTGATGCGGCAGGGACGCGCAGGTGCTTGACGTACCCTTCTTCTATGACAGGCACCAGTGTGACCGGCCCCACGTTGACCGGCCCCGACGCAGTTGACCACAGCATGACCGTTCCGACCGGATCGGAATGGTGGCGTACCGCGGTGATCTACCAGATCTACCCCCGCTCCTTCGCCGACGCGAACGGAGACGGTATGGGCGACCTCGCCGGCATCACGAGCCGGCTGCCCGCCCTGCAGGAACTCGGCGTCGACGCGATCTGGCTGAGCCCGTTCTACACCTCGCCGCAGCGCGACGCCGGCTACGACGTGGCCGACTACTGCGACGTCGACCCGCTGTTCGGCACCCTCGACGACTTCGACGAGATGCAACGCACCGCCCACGATCTCGGCATCCGGGTGATCGTCGACATCGTGCCCAACCACTCCTCGAGCGACCATGACTGGTTTCAGGAGGCCCTCGCGGCCGCGCCCGGCAGCCACGAACGCGAGCGCTACATCTTTCGCGACGGCAAGGGCGAGGCCGGCGAACTGCCGCCGAACAACTGGGAGTCCGTTTTCGGCGGCCTCGCCTGGACCCGCACCGAGAACGCCGACGGCACTCCCGGCCAGTGGTACCTGCACCTCTTCGACACCACCCAGCCCGACCTGCACTGGGAGAACCCGTGGGTGCGCCAGCAGTTCCGCGACGTGCTGCGGTTCTGGCTCGACCGCGGCGTCGACGGTTTCCGCGTCGACGTAGCGCACGGTATGATCAAGGCCGCGGGCCTGCCGGACTACACCCCGCCGGCCGATGGCGGCAGCATGGGCGGCGGCGCCACGGCGCTCGAGCCCGGCATCGATGCCCCGCCGGCCGAGACCCCGCCGTACTGGGCGCAGGACGGCGTGCACGAGATCTATCGCGACTGGCACCAGGTGCTCGCCGAGTATCCCGGCGACCGGGTGTTGGCCGCCGAGGCCTGGGTCGATCCGCTCACCCGGGTGGCCGAATGGGTGCGCCCCGACGAGATGCACCAGGCGTTCAACTTCGCTTACCTCGAAACCCCGTGGAACGCGCCGGCCCTGCGCCGGGTCATCGACGACTCCCTCAAGGCCTTCGGCGACGTCGGAGCGCCGAGCACCTGGGTGCTCTCCAACCACGACGTGGTGCGCCACGCCTCCCGCCTCGCCCTGACCGGCGAGAACCTGCAGGGCCACGGCATCGGCCCGAAGTCGCTGGGCCTGCCCGACCCCGTGCTCGGCCTGGCCCGCGCCCGTGCGGCGAGCACGCTCATGCTCGCGCTCCCCGGCTCCAGCTACCTCTACCAGGGCGAGGAGCTCGGCCTGCCCGAGGTCATCCACCTGCCCGACGAGGCCCGCGAAGACCCGACCTGGTTCCGCACCAACGGCGAACGCTACGGCCGTGACGGATGCCGCGTGCCCCTCCCCTGGGAAGCCGCCGCCCCCTCCTACGGTTTCGGCCCCACGAGCGCCAGCTGGCTGCCCCAGCCCGCCGAGTGGGCGCACCTCGCCCGCGACGTGCAGCGCGGCACGGCCGGCTCCACCCTCGAGCTGTACACACTGGCCCTGGCCCTGCGCCGCGAGCACCTGCTCGGGCCGGGAACGGTCGCCTGGCTGGGCGGCTTCGGCCCCGAGATCGTCGCGTTCGTGAACGGCGACGTGACCGTCATCGGCAACGCGGGGGCGGCATCCGTCGCCCTGCCCGCCGGCGACCTGCTGCTGGCCAGCGGACCGATTCTCACGGGACCGAACGGCGAGCGTATTCTGCCGAACGATACGACGGTCTGGCTGCGTTCCGCGTGACCACGGTCGGGGGGACGATCGGGGACACGGGTGCCGGGGTGGAGGCACCCGCCGGCCCGATGTCGGTGACCGCCGCGAGCAATGCGGTCGAGGCGATCGCCGAGGCGGCCGCGGATGCGACGTCGACGGTGGACGTGGCCGAGCTGCGGGCGCTGAAGAACGAGCTGACGCGGTTCATGATGTCGTACAAGTTCGCGACCGACGAGATGATGACGAAGATCAACATTCTCAAGGAGGAGTTCGGGTCGATCCACGATTACAGCCCGATCGAGCACGTCAGTTCGCGGCTGAAGTCGCCGGAGGGCATCCTGAAGAAGGCGCTGCGCAAGGGGTACCCGCTCGCCTTAGAGAGCATTCGGGAGAACATCCAGGACATTGCGGGCATCCGCATCACCTGCAGCTTCATCTCGGACACCTACCGCGTGCGCGACATGTTGATCAACCAGCGCGACGTCACGGTGCTGCTCGAGAAGGACTACATCCAGACGCCGAAGGCGAACGGCTACAAGAGCCTGCACTTGATCGTCGCGATTCCGGTGTTCATGAGCGACCGGGTGCAGCCCGTGACCGTGGAGGTGCAGATTCGCACCGTCGCGATGGACTTCTGGGCGAGCCTCGAACACAAGATCTTCTACAAGTACGACGGAGCGGTGCCCGACGCCCTCGTCGACGACCTGAAGCAGGCCGCGGATGCATCCAATCGCCTCGACGAGAAGATGGAATTTCTGCACGACCAGGTCGTCGCCCTCGACACCTCGCCCCGCGACGCGGCCGACGCCGACATGCTCAACTTCGCCGGGCTGCCGCCGTTCCCACTGCCGCGCAACCTGCTCGAGGCCTTCGTGCGCGGCCGCAGCCCGGTGGCCCCCGCAGCCGAGTAGCTGCCTGCCCCTGCGGCCCTGTGCCATCGCCGCCTGGCCGGGCGCCGGACCTGGCAGCGGATGCCGCCGCATCCGCTTTTAGGCGGCTCACAGGGGTTGACGGGCCTCAAGGGGCATATTTTGGCATGTCGTGAGCCAGTTGCCAACAATGGCCGCATGCCAGCGAAAGAAGCTGATGCGACGACCCAGGCGTAGCGCGGGGGACGTGCCTAGTCGGTGTGGGCGTAGAGCCACTGCAGCGAGTCGACCTTGACGCCATTGATGCCGCCGAGGCGGATCTCGAAGTGCAGGTGCGGGCCCGTCGACATGCCGGTGCTGCCGGTCTGGCCGATGACCTGGCCGACCTTGATGACGTCGCCGGCCTTGAAGAGCATCGAGCCGTGGATCATGTGCGCGTAAACACTGGAAACGAGTTCGCCGTCAACCATGTGGTCGATGATCATGTGCACGCCGAGGCTGCCTTCGCCGTCTTCGGCGAAGCTCACGACCCCATCGCTGATCGCCTGGATCGGCGCGCCGAGCCCTGGGTTGAAGTCCTGGCCACCGTGGTTCACCGAGCAGCCGGCGCAGTTGCGGTATCCGAACTGGTCCCCGATGTGAACACCGACGGCGAAGGGCCACTGGATGGTGCCATTCGGGTTGTTCGTGAAGGTGTCTTCCATCCGGATTCCGCTCGCGGCGGCCGAATCGGCGATGGTGCTGGACGCGTATCCGTCACGCTCGAGCACGATGGTGTCGCCGCCGGCGAGGTCGAGGGACTGCAGCGGCTCGGAGTCGGTCGGCTGCTGCGACGCCTGCACCGCGGTCTGCACGTCGGAGGAACTCAGCAGCGCCTCGGCGGGCAGCGACGTGGCCACGGCCATCAGGGCAACGAACGACATAGCCGCGACCGTGACGGCCTTGGTGGCGAGGCGCCGTGCGCGGGCCACGGGGGCTCGCACCGGGCGAGCGGATGCCGCGGGCGGCGTCGCACTGGGAACGAACCGGCGGGTGGGCGCGAACGGCGCTTCCACGTCGGCGAGGCGCGCGGTGGCGGCCGGCTGGCGACGAGGACGCCCGGCCCGGGAGTCAGCCCGGTCAGCACGCAGGTCCGCGCGGCTCTGGAGCGGAATCGGGGTGGAGCTGGTGGCGGTCGACTCCGGGGCCAGCAGGGTGTGGTCTGCGACGGGATCGACAGCCGTCTTCGCCGACGATCCCTCGGGAAGTACAGCCGTTTCGACGTCGGGAGAGGCCAGCTCGGCCGCCACGACGCCGGTTGCCTCGGCGGTGAGCGCCGTCGCTACGTTAGCGAGGCGTTCCTGCTCACGCAGTTCACGACGGGTCAGGGCCACCAGGGGCACCGCCGGGGACGTTGCATCACGCTCAGCGGACACAGAAGTGTCCAGGGCTGGGTCGCGATGTGTCAAAGGGAATCTTTCGGCGTGGCGGACAGGGGAGAATGGAGCTCCTCGTGGGCCTTGCCAGAAGAACGATTCAGTCAACACTAACGCGCGAGGCCCGGAAGGCCAGACGTGCGCACCGAATGACCCCCGAAAGGGGGTGTCTCTCGGAAACTGAGAAATGCGCTCCGACCAGCCCCTGAGCGGTCAGACCGCGGTTGCCGCGTGCCGGGCAAAGATTTTTGCCAGTACCGGTTCAAACCGCGAATACAGGCCCGGATCGGCCGAAATCAGCAGGTCTTCACCCTCGCGGTCGCCGCCGAAGCCGCCGACCCGGGCCCCGGCTTCCCGGGCGACCAGAGCGCCTGCGGCGTGGTCCCACGGATGCAGCCCGCGCTCATAGTAGATATCGAGCCGGCCGGCCGCCACCCCGCACAGGTCGAGGGCGGCCGAACCCAGGCGACGGATGTCCCGCACCTCGCCGATGAGGTCGCGCACCACGTCGGCCTGCCACTGTCGCCGGGGAGCCTGGTATCCGAATCCCGTGCCGGCCAGGGCCAGGGCCAGCGGGACATCCGTCTTGACCTGCAGGCGACGGGCGCCGAGAAAGGCCCCCTGCCCGGCCGCGGCGGTGTAGAGCTCGTCGAGGGCGGGGTTGTACACGGCGCCGGCGAGGGTGCGCCAGCTGGCGGGGTCCGGCTCCCCCTCGACGACGGCGATGCTCACCGCATACAGGGGGATGCCGTAGAGATAGTTGACGGTGCCGTCGATCGGGTCGACGACCCAGGTCAGGCCGCTGGTTCCGGTCGTCCCCTCCGACTCCTCGCCGTAGAACCCGTCGTTCGGCCGGGCTTCGGCGAGCAGGCGACGGATGAGCCGCTCGGTTTCCCGGTCGGCCTGCGTCACGACGTCTTCGGGTGAGGACTTGCTGGCGGCGATCTCGACGCCTTCGGCGCGGCGCTGTTTCGCGAGCGCTCCCGCGGTCAGTGCCGTCTCGCGGGCGAGGCCGAGCATTTCAGTCAGTGCTGCCGATTCAGTCATCTGTGCAGGCTACGACATGCAGGTTACGACATAGGGGTTAACGCCAATAGGCGGACCAGAGGTCCGCCTATTGCTGCTGTCGTGCTGGTGGCGAGTGCGAGGTTCGAACTCACGAAGGCTACGCCGTCTGATTTACAGTCAGATCCCTTTGGCCGCTTGGGTAACTCGCCAGACGTTCCCGCCCAGATGTATTCACCTGACCGGACACGCGGGTTAACATTACCCGGCAAAGCTCCCAGTGTGAAATCAACCGGGAATCAACCGGGCGAAAGTCGCTCCCGGCCGGTCCCGGTACCATGGCAGCTATGGCAGATTCAACTTTCGACATCGTAAGCAAGGTCGACCCGATGGAGGTCGACAACGCCCTCAACCAGGCTCACAAGGAGGTCGCGCAGCGCTACGACTTCAAGAATGTGGGCGCGTCGATCGCGATGAGCGGCGAGAAGGTGCTCATGAAGGCGAACACCGAAGAGCGCGTCAAGGCGATCCTCGAGGTCTTCGAGGCGAAGCTCATCAAGCGCGGCATTTCTCTCCGTAGCCTCGAGGTCGGGGAGCCGTTCGCCTCGGGCAAGGAGTACCGCATCGAGACCACCATGAAGGCCGGCATCGACCAGGAGAACGCGAAGAAGATCGGCAAGATCATTCGCGATGAGGGCCCCAAGGGCGTCAAGAGCCAGATCCAGGGCGACGAGCTGCGGGTCAGCTCGAAGAGCCGCGACGACCTGCAGGCCGTCATGGCGCTGCTCAAGGGCAAGGACCTCGCCGTCGCCCTGCAGTTCGTCAACTTCCGCTAGGCGCCCGGCGTCGGCATCCGCCGGCTGCGCAACTACAGGTAGCCGCGGAGCCAGCGCCGCAGTTGCCTGTAGGCCTCCTCGCGCACCGCCTCGTGCGAGAGGAAGATGTCGTGCACGGCGCCCTCCAGCCGCACCACGGTCAGGTTCGGGCCGAGGTGGGTGGCCTGCCGGGCGATATCATCGACGACCAGCACGCTGTCGGACGTGCGCATCTGCTCGGTCCACCGCAGAAGGATCGTTGAGCGCGCCGAGAGCAGCGTGAGCACGGGAGCATCGATCGCGAGGCCCGCCTGCACCAGGGTCTGCCCGGCGATCACGGCGCCGAACCAGGCCCGGTGCGCGGGAAAGCCCCGTTCCGGCCGCCAGAGCGGGTTGAACGACCAGTCGCCGCCGGTCAGCTTCGAGATCGACCGCGAGTAGAACCCGAGGTCGATCTGCGGCAGGTTGCCGAGCGGCTGCATTCGCGCCCCGAGCTGCACGAGCGGCGCGATGAATGCCCGCCCCGCTCCCCCCGTCTGCAGTTCCAGCCAGGGGCTGTTCAGCACGACGGCATTGACCCGGCCGGGATTCCGGGCGGCCCACAGGCTCCAGATCAGTCCACCGGTCGAATGCCCCATCACGACCAGGCGTCGGCGAAACGGTCGGTCGGCGCCGCCACGGCCGTGGCCCATCCGCGTGAGCGCCGCTTCGATCTCTTCGTCGTAGGTCGCGAAGTCGGTGATGTACCCGGGCGTCTGGTGCTCGCGCAGGCTGCGACCATACTTGCGCAGGTCGAGGGCATAGAAGCGAGCCCCGACGGAGTGCCAGAACTCGGCCAGATGACCCTGGAAGAAGTAGTCGGACCAGCCGTGCAGGTACAGCACGTCGGTTCCGGTGGCCGGGCCGATCGGTGAGAGCGGATGCCGCAGCCGTCCCGGCCGGTGCCGCACCAGGGTCGCCACCACGGGCCCCTCGGCGTCGGCCTCGAGGTCGAGCGTGGTGCTCTCGAAGTCGTCCCCGAGCAGGTCGGGGCCCCAGCTCGCATCGGCCGGGTCGGCCGGGGCATCCGTCGACGCCATCTGCCGCTACCGGCCGAGGGAGATGTCGACCATTTCGTCGCGCGGCACGACCTTGATCCGCACCCGGCCGGCCGCTTCTCCAAGGGCGAGTTCGTGCTGGTCGAGGTTGTGCCAGCCATCGAGGCCGGTGTAACGGATGCCGCGGGAGTCGAGCAGCGCCACGATCGCGTCCTCCTCGGGCGCTTCGGGCCGCCACCAGTTGCCGGCGTCGTTGATCAGGTGCTTGATCGTCTCCATCGCGTCGCTCTTGGTGTGGCCGATCAGGCCGACCGGGCCGCGCTTGATCCAGCCGGTCGCGTAGACGCCGTACATCTGCTGGTTGAACAGGCCGCCGCTGCCGGCCGAGGGGTCACGGCGCAGCACCTGGCCCTCGCGGTTGGGAATGATGCCGCGCTTCTTATCGAAGGGAACACCCGGCAGGGGCGAGCCGAAGTAGCCCACCGCTCGGTACAGCGCCTGGATCGGCAGCTCGCGAATCTCACCGGTGCCCACCACGCCGCCCTCGCCGTCGGGCGCGGTGCGCTCCCAGCGGATACCGCCGACCCGCCCGTGGCCGTCGTCGAGGATTTCGAGGGGCTTGGCAAAGAAGTGCAGGTGCAGGCGCCGGGAAGCGGCGCCAACCTCACGCTTCCGCCAAGCCGTCATGACCTTGTCGATCACGAAGACCTGCTTGTTGCCGGCGACGGCGGCGCGGGCGGCATCGTCGTAGTCGAAGTCTTCCTCGTGCACGATGATGTCGACGTCGTTCAGTTCGCCGATCTCGCGCAGTTCGAGCGGGGTGAATTTGACCGAGGTCGGTCCGCGGCGCCCGAAGACGTGCACGTCGGTCACCGGCGAGGCGGCGAGGCCGTCGTAGACGTTGCCGGGGATCTCGGTGGGAAGCAGGTCGGCGGCGTGCTTGATGAGCATGCGCGACACGTCGAGGGCGACGTTGCCGTTGCCGATGACGGCGATTTCGCGTGCTTCCAGCGGCCAGGTGCGGGGAAAATCGGGGTGCCCATCGAACCAGCTGACGAACTCGGCGGCGCCGTAGGAACCCACGAGGTCGGCGCCGGGAATGAGCAGGTCGGCGTCGCGCACGGCGCCGGTCGCGAAGATGACCGCGTTGTAGTGCTTCTTGAGGTCGTCGATGGTGAGGTCGATGCCGAACCGCACGTTGCCGAACACGCGAATGTCGCCGCGGTCGAGCACGTCACGCAGGGCGGTGATGATGCCCTTGATCCGGGGGTGGTCGGGAGCGACCCCATAACGCACGAGCCCGTAGGGGGCCGGCAGGTGGTCGAAGAGGTCGATCGAGACCTCGAACTTGCGCTCCGCCTTGAGCAGGATGTCGGCGGCATAGATTCCGGCCGGACCCGCACCGACAATGGCCAATCGCAACTTCGTCAAGGGAACCTCTGTTCTAGCGGGATGGGTCTGGCTGGAGCGGGTCTGGCTGGAGCGTGGGTCTAGCTGGATCGTTCGACGATGGTCTCGGCGAAGCGGGTCAATGCCTTTTTGACGGATGCCTGCGGCAGCGGATCGAGGGCGGCCACCGCGTCCCGCGCCCAGGCGTGCGCCTCGGCGAGGGTCTCCGCGGTGACCGGGTGCTCGCGCAGCGCGGTGATCGCGGAGTCCGCGGCCTCGGCCAGCTCTGGGGTGAGATCGGTGCCGGCGGTGTTCATCACGTCGCGGTCGAGACGGGAGAGCAGGTCGCGGGCGGCGGCATCCGTTTCGGCGCGTTCGCGCAGGCGCAGCAGGGGCAGGGTGACGACGCCGGCGCGCAGGTCGGTGCCGGGCACCTTGCCGGTCTCCTGCGGCTGCGGCGACAGGTCGAGCACGTCGTCGATGAGCTGGAACGCGACGCCGATCTTCTCGCCGAAGTCGACGACGGGCTGTTCGTACTCGGGCGGGGCCTCGCCGAAGACGACGCCGGCCTGGGCCGCGGCGGCGATGAGCGAGCCGGTCTTGCCGGCGAGCACCTGGATGTAATGCTCGACCGGGTCTTCCCCGACGGCGGGGCCGACGGTCTCGCGAAACTGGCCGAGCACGAGGCGTTCGAAGGTGACCGCCTGTAGTCGGATGGCGCGTTCGCCGAGACGGGCCATCAGCTGGCTGGCGCGGGCGAAGAGCAGGTCGCCGGTGAGGATCGCGACGGAATTGCCCCACACCATCTGGGCGCTCGGCACGCCGCGACGTTTGTCGGCGTCGTCCATCACGTCGTCGTGATAGAGCGAGGCGAGGTGGGTGAGTTCGATGGCGGTCGCGGCGGTGATGACCTCGGGCACGACGCCCCGGCCGAGGTGCGCGGTGAGCAGGGCGAGCATTGGGCGCACGCGTTTACCGCCGGCGTTCAGCAGGTAGCGGCCGGTGACGTTGGCGATCTCGTTCGCGAAGACGGACTCGGCCACGAGGCCGGTCTCGACCTGCACGATTCCGGCGTCGATGTTCGCGGCGAGGCCGCGGTCGTTTTTCGTCGAAAAGATGCGGTCGGCAATGCCGGCCTGCGATGTGATCGACGGGCTGCGGCGCACGACGGGTGGTCTCGATTTCACTCTGTCAGCCTACCGATGAGTCGCTGGTGGTTGAACGCAGCTGACGACACGCGCACGGGGATGGACCGCACCCGGGCAAACACGGCGCCGATGGCCTAGCCGGCCGCTTTGATGCCGCGGTGAAGCGCCACGATGCCGAGCGTGAGGTTGCGGTAGGCGACGGCGTCGTAGCCGGCGTCCCGCAGCCATCCGCTCAGGATCGTTTGCTGGGGCCACGCCGCGATCGACTCGCCGAGGTAGTCATAGGCCTCCGCGTTCGAGGAGACGAGGCGCACCACGGCGGGCATCACGCGGTTGAGGTAGGCGAAATAGCCCACCCGCACCGGGGTCAACGGCGGGGTCGAGAATTCGCAGATGACCACGCGGCCGCCGGGCTTGGTGACCCGGTAGAACTCGGCGAGCGCCTTTTTCGGCTCGACCACGTTGCGCAGGCCGAACGAGATCGTGACGGCATCGAATTCCCCGTCGGCGAAGGGCAGCGCGGTCGCATCCGCCTGCACGAATTCAATGTTGGCGTTGCCTGCCTGACGCTCGCGCCCGACGTTGATCATGCCCTCGCTGAAGTCGGCGGCCACGACGTGGGCGCCGCTCTTGGCGATCGCCGCGCTCGAGGTGCCGGTTCCGGCGGCGATGTCGAGGATGCGTTCACCGGCCTGCGGGGCCACGGCACGCGTCGTGGCGATACGCCAGAGCGAGGCGTTGCCCGCGGACAGCAGGGCGTTGGTGAGGTCGTAGTGCGCGGCGACCTCGTCGAACATCGCCGCCACCTGGGCGGGCCGTTTATTGAGGTCTGCTCTATTCACTCGTCCAGTCTAGGATGTTCCGCGGCCCGGGCGGCCGCCCGGGGGCGCACGTCCGGCACTCCCACAGGCGGCGGCCCCGGCCCCGGCCCACGCGGGGCGTAGGCTACTGACGTGAATGCGCAGGCCCTGACGGTCGAAACCACCCCGATTGCCGATGTCCGCCAACTCATTCCGCTGCTCGATCAACGGCAACCGTTGCTCTGGATGCGCCGCAATCAGGGCCTCGCCGGTATCGGCACTGCCCTGCGCCTCGAGTTTTCCGGCCCCACCCGCATGACGGATGCCGCGGCCGCCTGGCGCGCCGTCGTCGCGAACGCGACGGTCACCGACCCGCTGGCCCGAACGGGCACCGGGCTGCTGGCCTTCGGCACCTTCGCCTTCGATGATTCCTCCGCCCAACAGAGCGTGCTGATCGTGCCGGAGGTGATCGTGGGTCGCGAAGACGGCCAGTGTTGGGTGACCCGCATCTGGCCCACCGGCGGCGCGGCCCCGGCTCTTCCGCTGACCGCGCGCCCGCCGGGCGACGAGTACCGCATCTCGCTGCGACCGGGCACCCTCACGACCGCCGGATTCACCGATGCGGTAGCCGAGGGCATCCGTCGCATCGCCCAGCAGGACCTGAACAAGGTCGTGCTGGCCCGCGACCTGACCGGGCACCTGCCCGCTGAGAGCGACCTGCGGCGGGCGATCACCAAGCTCGCGCTGGGGTACCCGGACTGCTGGACCTACGCGGTCGACGGCCTGGTCGGCTCGAGCCCCGAGACCCTGATTCGAGTGGACCACGGCGAGGTCAACGCCCGCGTTCTCGCCGGCACGATCAGCCGGGGAACGGATGCCGCCGCCGACCTCGAGGCGGCCCTCGCCCTGGCCACCAGCGCGAAAGACGGAGACGAGCACGAGTTCGCCGTGCAGAGCGTGCTGCAGTCGCTGCGCCCGCACACCTCGGTGCTCGCCACGAGCGAGATCCCCTTCACCGTGAAATTACCGAATCTGTGGCATCTCGCGACCGACCTCGAGGGCACGCTCAGCGACGGGTCGACCTCGCTCGACCTGATCGCGGCGATGCACCCGACGGCGGCCGTCGCCGGAACCCCGACGCTCGCCGCGCTCGCCCTCATCCGCGAGCTCGAACCCTTCGACCGCGGCCGGTATGCCGGGCCGGTCGGCTGGGTCGGCGCCGACGGCGACGGCGAATGGGCGATCGCGCTGCGCTGCGCGCAGGTCACCCCGACCGGTGACGTCACCGCCTACGCCGGGTGCGGAATCGTGCTCGACTCGACCCCGGAGCACGAGCTGGCCGAGACCAAGATGAAGTTTCGTCCGGTCGTCGAAGCCTTCGGCTAGCGGTCGAGGGCGGGCCGCTTCGGGTCGAAGCCCCAGCCGGGAATCAGGTACTGCATCGCCACCGAGTCGTCCCGGCTGCCGAGGCCCTGGCTGAGGTACAGCTCGTGTGCGGCCTGCAGGCGTTCCTCATCGATGGTCACGCCGAGGCCCGGCACGGTCGGCACGGCGATCTGGCCGCCCTGGATCTGCAGCGGATTCGAGGTGAGGTTCTGGCCGTCCTGCCAGATCCAGTGCGTGTCGATCGCGGTCGGGGTTCCCGGCGCGGCCGCGGCCACGTGGGTGAACATGGCCAGGGACACGTCGAAGTGGTTGTTCGAGTGCGAGCCCCACTGAAGCCCCCAGTCGTTGCACATCTGGGCCACCCGCACGGACCCGGCCATCGTCCAGAAATGCGGGTCGGCCAGGGGAATGTCCACCGCATTCGAGCGGATGGTGTGGCCCAGTTCCCGCCAGTCCGTCGCGATCATGTTCGTCGCGGTGGGCAAGCCGGTGGCCCGCTTGAACTCGGCCATGATCTCGCGCCCGGAGTAGACCCCCTCGGCCCCGACGGGGTCTTCGGCGTAGGCGAGCACGCCGCGCAGCGAGCGGCCAACGGCCACGGCCGTTTCGAGCAGCCAGCCGCCGTTCGGGTCGAGGGTGACGCGGGCCTCCGGAAACCGGGTGGCCAGGGCCTTGATGGCTTCGGCCTCCTCCCAGGCCGGCAGCACGCCACCCTTGAGCTTGAAGTCGCGAAAACCGTAGCGCTCGTAGGCGGCCTCGGCCAGGCGCACGACGCCCTCCGGGTTCATGGCGGCTTCGTGGCGAACCTGGGACCAGGCATCCGTTCCCGGGGCGGTCTCCACGTAGGGCAGGTCGGTGCGGTGCTTGTCGCCGACGAAGAAAAGATAGCCGAGGGTGTCGACGGCATCGCGCTGCTGGCCCTCGCCGAGCAGGGCGGCCACGGGCACGCCGAGGTGCTGGCCAAGAAGGTCCAGGTGCGCGGCCTCGAGCGCGGTGACGACGTGGATGGTCGTGCGCAGGTCGAAGGTCTGCGCGCCCCGACCGCCGGAATCACGGTCGTTGAACTGCAGGCGCACGCGCCGCAGCGTGTTGAGGTAGTCGCCGAGGCCCGCGCCGACCACGAGTTCCCGGGAGTCCTCGAGAGTGCGCCGGATCGGCTCGCCGCCGGGCACCTCGCCGACACCGGTGTTGCCGTCGGAATCGGTCAGCAACACGATGTTGCGGGTGAAAAACGGGCCATGGGCGCCGCTGAGGTTGAGCAGCATGCTGTCGTGGCCGGCGACCGGCACCACCCGCATCGACTCGATGGTTGGGCCCGAAGTGCGGGTGGCGCTCTCGATTGTCGAGTTAGGCATCATTGCGGGTCTCTGTTCTGTCGGGTCTGATTCTGTCGGGTCTGATCGAGTCGAGGTCTAGTCGCGAGCGAGCTGGCCGTCGTGCTGGCGGAAGATGCCGAGCGGGTTGTCGTCGCGGAGCGCGGCCGGCAGCAGTGCGGCCGGCACGTTCTGGTAGCTGACCGGGCGCAGAAAACGATCGATCGCGAGTGTGCCCACCGAGGTGCCCTGCGCGTTGGACGTGGCGGGGAACGGTCCGCCGTGCACCATCGCGGAGACGACCTCGACCCCGGTCGGCCAGCCGTTGAAGAGCACCCGGCCGGCGCGTAACTCGGCCTCATCCAGCAACTCCGCGGCGCCGTTCTCGGCGCCATCGGTGTGCAGAGTTACGGTCAGCTGGCCTTCGAGGCCGGCCAGAATCCGGGCCATCTCGGCAGTGTCGCGCACGGTCACCACGAGGCTCGCGGGGCCGAAGACCTCCTCCTGCAGGGCCGGGTCGGCCACAAAGGTGGCGGCATCCGTGGCGTAGAGCTGCGGCGCTGCCCCGATCGCCACGTCGGGGTTGGCCCGCGCTACGGCCACGTTCTCGACGCCGGCATGGTCACGGAACACGGCCGCGCCCCGGTCGAAGGCGTCACGGATGCCGCCGGTGAGCATCGGGGTCGCGACGAGCTTCTCTATGGCGGCGGCGGCAGCGGCCGTGAACGCTTCGCCGTCGGGGCCCTGCGGCAGGAAGACCAGGCCGGGGCTCGTGCAGAGCTGGCCGGTTCCGGTGGCGACGGATGCGACCCACTGCTCACCGAGGGCGGCCGCACCCTGTGCAAGCGCGCCCGGAAGCACGAAGACGGGGTTGATGCTGCTCATCTCGGCATACACCGGGATGGGTTCGGGTCGGGCTGCCGCGGCGGCGACCAGGGCGAGTCCGCCGCTGCGGGAGCCGGTGAAGCCCACAGCTTTGATGCGCGGGTGGCTGACGAGGGCCGCTCCGACGGAGGCACCGCCGCCGAACAGCAGCGAGAAGACTCCGGCGGGCAGGTCGTGGGTGGCCACGGCGTCGCTGATGGCGCGGCCGATGAGCTCGGAAGTGCCCGGGTGGGCGCTGTGCGCCTTGACGATCACGGGGCATCCGGCGGCGAGCGCGGACGCGGTGTCACCGCCGGCCACCGAGAAGGCCAGCGGAAAGTTGCTCGCGCCGAACACGGCGACGGGGCCGAGCGCGATCGAGGTGAGGCGGATGTCGGGGCGCGGCAGCGGGGCACGGTCGGTTTGGGCCGGGTCGATGCGGGCGCCGTGGTGATTACCCTCACGCAGCACGGCCGCGAACAGGCGCAGCTGGCCGACGGTGCGCCCGGTTTCGCCGAGCACGCGGGGCAGCGGCAGGCCGGTTTCGGCGATGACGCGGTCGGTGAGGGCTTGGCCGAGGCCCGCGATGTTGTCGGCGATGGTCTCGAGGAAGGCCGCTCGGGCTTCGGGCGCGGTCTTGCGGTATGTGGCGAAGGCCGTCCAGGCGAGCTCGGCGGCGCGATCGACCTCGTCGACGCCGACCAGTCCGTATCCGGGAGCCAGGGTCTCACCGGTGACCGGGTTGACGCCGGCGACCTCGCCGTGGGTTCCGGTTACGGGCACTCCGCCGATCAACGAGAAACCCGTCAGGTCGGTACTGGTCGAAACGGTGGCGGTCTGCACGGTCATGAGGGCACTCCTTCGGGCGGCGGGGTCGCGCTGTCTGCTTTCAGCCTAGGAACGAACCGATGTTGATTCAACATGAAATCCGCATGCACCGATACGTGGAATGGATCGATCCGCCGTGCGAACGTTCTCAGAGCCCGACGTCGCCGGTCGCTGGTGCTGCTGCGTGCGACGGGTCCGTCGCCGGGGTGGCCGGGTCGGCGGCGGGATCGGTGCCGGTTTCCGCCCGGGTCAGCATCTCAACGGCCTTGGCCACGGCCGGGTTGGCACTCTCGTCACTCCAGGCAACGTCGAGGTGCACGATATTCAGGCTGTCGGCCGGAGAGTGCGTGTCGAGGTCACGAAAGACCACTCCTTCCGGAGCGAAGCGCTGGGCGGATGCCGGCACGAGCGTGAGGCCGAGCCCCGCCTGCACGAGGGCCAGCAGGGCCGGGACCTGGCTCGCGTACTGGATCACCACCGGCTGGCTCTCACTGGCGGCGAAGAGCCGCAGGAGCAGGTCGTGAAAGTATCGGGCTTCCGTGGGCGAATACATCAGCAGGCGCTCGCGGTCGAAGTCCAGCAGCGAGATCGGGCCGGGAGGCAGGGCCAGGTGACTGGTCGCGGGGATCGCCGCAACCATCCGCTCTGACATGATCTGCCGCGTACTGATGCCGGGGCGCGCCACCAGGGGCCGCAACAGCCCCAGGTCCACCGTGCCCTTGACGAGCTGGTCCATCTGATCGGTGGTCACGAGTTCGCGCAGCACCAGGCTGACATCGGGCATGTCTTCGGCGGCGCGGCGAATGAAGAGGGGCAGCGCGCTCTGGGCGGCCATGGCCGTGTAGGCCACGGTGAGCGTGCCGGCCACGCCCGACGCCACCCGGCGCACGTCGATGGCCATCTTGGCGGCGAGGTCGAGCACCCGCCGCGCGCTCGGCAGCAGCGACTGCCCGGCGGCGGTCATCTCCACCCGTCGACTCGTGCGGTTGAAGAGCAGGGCGCCGAGCTCACGCTCGAGCAGCTGGATTTGGCGGCTGAGCGGCGGCTGCGTGATGCGCAGGCGTTCGGCGGCGGCCCCGAAGTGCAGCTCTTCGGCCACGGCAACAAAGCATTCCAACTGCACCAGCGAAAACATCGATCTACTCCTTGTATCAGTCTGTGCATATTTTAGCTTGGACTTGAATCGATTTGTCTTTTATCGTTCTGGACATACCCGCTGCCACCCAGAGCCGCCCAGCAATGCGCAGCCGACCTAAGGAGTCCTCCCGTGCTCGACGGAATTCTGTTCTTCCCGATTACGCCCTTCAACGAGGATGACACCGTCAACCACGCGGCGCTCACCGCCCATCTCGAGCACGGCATCGGATACGGCCCCGGTGGAATCTTCGTGGCCTGCGGCACGGGCGAATTCCACACCCTGGCGGTAGACGAATTCACCGAGATCGTGGCCACTACCGTCACGGTGACCGCCGGCCGCACCCCCGTCTTCGCCGGAGTCGGCGGCCCGATCGCCTCCGCGAAGCTGATGGCCCGGAAGGCAGCCGAGGCCGGCGCCGACGGCCTGCTGCTGCTGCCCCCCTACCTCGTGGGCAGCCCCGTCGAGGGCCTGCTCGACTACGTGCGCGCCGTCGCCGATGCCAGCGAGCTGCCGATCATCGTCTACCACCGCGGCAACGCCCAGTTCACGGTGGCGGCCGCGGTGGAGGTCTCCACCTTCCCGACCGTCATCGGCTTCAAAGACGGCGTTGGCGACCTCGATCTGATGAGCCGCATCGTGCGCGCCGTCGAAGACGCGACCACCGCGGCCGGCAAGGAATTCCAGTTCTTCAACGGCCTGCCGACAGCCGAGTCGTCCCAGGCGGCCTACCGCGCCATCGGCGTGGAGCTGTATTCCTCGGCCACCTTCGCCTTCGCCCCCGAGCTCTCGGTCGCTTTCTACGACTCCCTGATCTCGGGCGACACCGAGCTCACGAACGCCCTCAGCCGCGAGTTCTTCCACCCACTCGTAGCCCTGCGCGACCAGGCTCCCGGCTATGCCGTGGCGCTGGTCAAGGCGGGCGCCCGACTCGGCGGCATCCAGACCGGGGCCGTGCGCCCGCCGCTGCGCGACATCACGGCGGCGCACGAGGCCGAGCTGGTCAGCATCATCGCCGCGGGGCGCCGCGTCCTCGCCGATCGCGCCGTGCTGGTCGGCTGAACCTTCCACGGATGAAGCCGGCGTCCATATACGTAGACGTCGATGGGACGCTCGGCTAGGCTCACCAGCATCTGGGCGTCCAAGGACGGGCGCCTCACGAAGGAGATGACCATGTCGCTTTCCGCCATTCCGAACGTGAGCGTGCCCAGCGAGCCCAGCGACACCGGAACCCCGATGGAATCCGGGGTGCGCGACGTGAAGTCCGCGGCGCGTACCGTGGAGCTGCTCGAGCTGCTGGCCGGGCGCCAGAACCGGCCCACCAGCATCCGGGAGCTGAGCGAGGCGATGAACGTGCCGCGCAGCAGCCTGCACGCGCTCCTGCGCACGCTCGCCAAACACGGCTGGGTGAGCGGTGACAGCTCGGGGTCGCTGTACCGGATCGGCATCCGTGCCCTGCTGGCCGGCACCAGCTACCTCGACGCCGACCCCTACCTGCCGATCGTGCAGACCTATCTCGACGAGCTGCACGCGCAGTTCGACGAGACCTTCCACTTCGGGCGCCTCGACGGTTTCGACATGGTCTACCTGTCCACCCGGGAGTCGAGCCGGTACTCGCGTCCTCTCAGCAGGGTCGGGCGCCGACTTCCGGCATACGCCACCTCGCTCGGCAAGGCGGTGCTCGCCGAGCGCACCGGCGCCGACCGCTCGCGTCATATCCCGACGGATGCGGCCCGCCTCACCCCCCACACGCTCGCCGTGCGCGCCGACCTCGACCGCGACCTCGAACAGACCCGCGCCCGAGGCTTTGCCATCGACAACGAGGAGAACACGCCCGGCCTGCGCTGCTTCGCAGTGGCCCTTCCCTACGCAGACCCGGCGTCAGACGCGATCAGCGTCTCGCTGCCGTTGGCCGGCCTCGCTCCCGCACGAGAGGCGGAGGTCATCTCCGCGCTGCGCCTGGCCGGGCAGAAGGTCTGCAGAATCGTGCGCCCGATCAAGGACGCCGCCTGGATTTAGTCTGCCGCTTCGATTTCACCTGTTTCCGAAAAGACCTGACACCCGAAGGAGTCACCCGCAGTGACCAGCCCCATCGTCGTATCCGAACGTCACCTCATCACGAAAATCGTGATCACCCCGATCGCCTTTCGCGACCTACCGCTGCTCAACACGGTCGGCGTGCACGAGACCTTCGCCCTGCGCGCGATCGTCGAGATCGAGACCGACTCGGGCTACACGGGCCTCGGCGAGACCTACGGCGACGCCCCGCACCTGGCCCGGCTGAACCTGGTCGCCCGCGAGCTGGTCGGCCTGGACATCTTCAACATCAGCGAGATGCGGCGACGCATCATCGTGTCGCTGCGCGCCGACACCACCGTTGGCGGCCACGGCATGAGCGGCATGGTCACCGGGTCGAGCACGCCCGACAGGGTGCTGTCCCCGTTCGACGTGGCGGCGCTCGACATCCAGGGCAAGGTCGTCGGGCGACCGGTCAGCGACCTGCTCGGCGGCGCCGTGCGCAGCGAAATTGCCTTCAGCGGCTACCTGTTCTACAAGTGGGCGGGCCATCCCGGCCAGGACGACGACTCGTGGGGCGCTGCGCTCGACCCGGCCGGAATCGTCGCCCAGGCCCAGCGCATGGTCACCGACTTCGGGTTCACCGCGCTCAAGCTCAAGGGCGGTGTGTTCACGCCCGAAGAAGAGATCGACGCCGTGCTCGAGCTGCACCGGGCCTTCCCGACGCATCCGCTGCGCCTCGACCCGAACGGCGCCTGGACGGTGCCCACCTCGGTCAGGGTCGGGCAGGCCCTCGACGGCGTGCTCGAGTACCTCGAAGACCCGACCCCCGGCATCCCGGGCATGGCCGCGGTGCGGCGCGCGGTGCCGATGCCGCTGGCCACCAACATGTGCGTGGTGAGCTTCGACGACGTGGCCCCGGCCGTGCGCGAGGGTGCCGTCGACGTGATCCTCTCCGACCACCATTTCTGGGGCGGGCTGCGGCGCTCTCAGGCCCTCGCCGGCATCACCGAGACCTTCGACCTCGGGCTGTCGATGCACTCCAATTCGCACCTCGGCATCAGCCTCGCGGCCATGGTGCACCTCGCTGCGGCGACGCCCAACCTCGACTATGCCTGCGACACCCACTGGCCGTGGAAGGACACCGACCAGGACGTGATCGTGCCGGGCGTGCTGTCATTCCATCACGGAGCCGTTGCCGTGCCCACCACTCCCGGCCTCGGGGTGGAACTCGACCGCGACGCCCTCGCACGCCTGCACGAGCAGTACCTGAAGTCGGGGCTGCTGAACCGCGACGACACCGGCTACATGCAGCGCATCCAGCCCGACTACGAGCTGCAAAGCCCGCGCTGGTGAGCGCCGAGACCGCTTTCACCGCGCAGCGGGTGCTCGTGACGGACAACATCATGAGCCGGTTCGAAGCGGAGCTCACCCAGGGCGACGGGGGCAACGACTGGACCATCGCGAACTCCTGGAGCGAGCAGCAGGTGCTCGGCGCGCTGCCGACCACGGATGTGCTGGTCTGCTCCTCGATGTCCCCGGCGATGGTGGCCGCCGCAGCGCGGCTGCGGCTCGTGCACGTCACGGGGGCGGGGTTCGACAAGATCCCGCTCGCGTCGCTCGCGCCCCGGACCCGGGTCGCGAACACCTTCCACCACGGCGAGCCGATCGCCGAGCACGTCATCATGACCGCCCTAATGCTGTCCCGCCGCGTGATTCCGGTCGACCGCGAGATGCGCGCCGGGACCTGGCGCACGGTCGCCAACGACCCTGCGGTGCCGTTCCATGTCAGCCTGCGGGGTCAAACCCTCGGGCTGCTCGGCTTCGGCGGCATCGGGCAGGAGGTGGCGCGCCTGGCCGCAGGCCTCGGCATGCGCGTGCGCGCCGTGCGGCACAACCCGGCTGGCGCCGTGCCCGCTGACCTGACCCTCGACTGGGTCGGCGGCCTCGACGAGCTGCCCGAGCTGCTCGGCAGCAGCGATGTCGTCGTGGTGACCCTGCCGCTCAGCGACGCCACCCGTGGCGTGATCAACGCCGAGGCCCTCGGCCAGATGCGGCCGACCGCGATCCTCATCAACGTGGCCCGCGGGCCGCTCGTCGACGAGGACGCGCTCGTGGAAGCCCTGGACGACAAGCGCATTGCGGGCGCCGGGCTCGACGTGTGGTGGGGCGCTCCGAACGCCACCGGCGCCGCGCCATCCGCCGTCGCCCGCTTCGCCGGCTTCGACACGGTCGTGCTCACACCGCACTACTCGGGGCACGCCGAGCGCACCTTTCAGCTGCGCGCCGCCGACATCGCCGCGAACGTCGACAACCTGGCCCACGGCCGCCCGCTTGCCCGCGTCGTGCACTGACGCCCGACGAGTGGGCGCAAATCGCCCCTTCACCTTCACGAGTGGGCTCAAACGGACCCTTGCCCGGCGTTCACGGGGCAGATTGCGCCCACTCGCGCGGTGCGGCCAGGCGTCATGGGGCATTGTGCGCCCGCTCAGACGCGCGCATCGCGGCGTCAGAGCAGCTGGGCACCGATCAGCAGCACCGCGCCGAGAGCGGATGCCGCGAGCGCCGTCATCCGCAGCCGCCGGTGGTTCAGGAACCGGTTCACGAACCGCGACAGCACATAGCCCACCAGCACCGCGGGCACCATCCAAGCCGCCAGCTGCAGCGTTGCCGGGGTGACCGTGCCGAGCGCGGCGAGTGCGATCAGCGAGATTGACGAGCCCACCAGGAAGAACGCGCTCATGGTGCCGCGCAGCTGCGGCCCCCGCGAGCGCTGCCAGATCAGCGCCATCGGGGCGCCGCCGATCGACGTGGCCGTTCCCATCACGCCGGATGCCGCCCCTGCGGTGATGAGGGAGACCCGATTGGGTACGGGCGCCCAGCCGGAGAGCGCCATCACCACACCGCCGAGCACGACGACCGCCACGGCCCAGGCCAGCCCGCTCGCGGGCAGCACAAAGACCAGCCACGCCCCGATCAGGCTGCCCGGTATGCGCCCCACGAGGGCCCAGCCCGCGCCCCTGAGGTCGAGGTGCGAGCGTTCCTTCAGGGCCACCGCCGCTGTGAGGAGCACCGCGAGCATGATCACCGTGCCCGGCAGCAGGGTCGGGTCAATGAGCCCGATCACGGGTGCGGCAAGCATACCCATGCCGAAGCCGATCGACGCCTGCAGGGCTGACGCCGCCACGATCGCCACCGCGATGATGGCGATCTCCAGCCCGGTCACGAGCGCCGGCCGTACGCCCGGGCGCTCACGATGTGGGTGCGAGCAAGTTCACCGCGTTCTTGGGCTTGATCGGGGCACCAGCCGTCTTCAGATCCTCGGGCGTCATGGGAAAGTGGCACTCCGCCGCGTGGAGGGGCTCCGCCGCCGAGCTCGATGCCGGCGGCGGCGTCGTGGCGCACACGTCCTGCGCCTTCCAGCAGCGGGTGCGGAATCGGCAGCCGCTCGGCGGGTCGAGCGGCGAGGGCATCTCGCCCTCGAGCACGATCCGGTTGCGCGGGGTCAGCCCGCTCACATCCAGGTGCGGCGACGCCGACATCAGGGCGGCTGTGTAGGGGTGCCGGGGCCGGTCGAAGACCTGCTCGGTGGTTCCGGTCTCCACGATACGACCGAGGTACATCACGGCGACCCGGTCGGCGACGTGGCGCACCACCGACAGGTCGTGCGAGATGAAGATGTAGGCCACGCCGAGACGTTTCTGCAGGTCGTTGAGCAGGTTGAGCACCTGCGCCTGCACCGACAGGTCGAGCGCCGAGACGGGCTCATCGAGCACGATGACGTCGGGGTCGAGTGCCAGGGCGCGGGCGATGCCGATGCGCTGGCGCTGGCCGCCGGAGAATTCCTGCGGGGACTTGCCGCCGTCGCTCGGGCGCAGGCCCACGAGTTCCATGAGTTCCGCCAGGCGGGCCGCGCGGGCCTTCTTGCCCGGGTACAGGTCGGTGTGGGTGGCCCAGGGCTCCGAGATGATCTCCCCGGCGGTCATGCGGGCGTTGAGGGAGGCGAACGGGTCCTGGAAGACCATCTGCACCCGGCGCCGCCAGGCCAGCAGCTGCTTGCCCTTGAGCCCGAAGGGGTCGGTTCCCTCGAAGCGGATGCTGCCCTCGTCCGGCTGCTCCAGCATCAGCAGGGTGCGGGCCAGGGTGGACTTGCCGCAACCCGATTCACCCACGAGCCCCAGCGTCTCGCCGTGGCCCACGTGCAGGTCGATCTTGTCGAGCGCGCAGAGCACGTTGTTGCCGCGGCCGGGAACGTGGAAGTTCTTGGTGAGCCCGCGCACGTCGAGCAACGGAACCGGCGCAAGGGTAGAGGCGATGGTGTCAGACATTGTCCAGCTCCTTGCTGTCGGTCGTCAGTGCGAAGTGGCAGGCCACGGTGCGGTTGCCGTCGCCCTCCGGCTCGAGGGCGGGGCGGATGGCTCGGCAGACGTCCTGCACGAGCGGGCAGCGGGACTGGTAGACACATCCCTCGGGGATGCGGTGCAGTTCGGGAGGGGACCCGGCGATCGAGTTCAGGTCGGCGCCACGCCCCACATCCGCCGGCACGGAATCGAGCAGTCCGCGGGTGTACGGGTGCTTGGGCGAGCCGAAGACCTCGCGCACCGGGCCGGTCTCCACGACGTTGCCGGCGTACATCACGGCCACGGTGTCGGCCTCCTCCGCAACGAGGGCGAGGTCGTGGGTGATCAGCACGACGGCCATGTGGCTCTCGGTGCGGAGGTCCCGCAGCAGCTTCATGATCTGGGCCTGCACGGTCACGTCGAGCGCGGTCGTGGGTTCATCGGCGATCAACAGCCGGGGGTTGAGGGCCACGGCCATCGCGATCAGGATGCGCTGGCGCATACCCCCTGAGAACTGGTGCGGGAACGAGTCGACGCGGGTTTCCGGCTGCGGGATGCCGACGTGGCCCATCAGTTCGATGGCCTTGACCCTCGCGGCCTTCTTCGAGAGGCCCTGGTGGATGCGAAACGCCTCGCCGAGCTGGGTTCCCACGGTGTACACCGGGTTGAGGGCAGTGAGGGCGTCCTGGAAGACGATGCCCAGCTCGGGGCCGGCATACTTCAGGCGCTGCTTAGGGGTGAGGGCGGCCAGATCGGTGCCGTTCAGCACGACCGTGCCGCCGGTGACGTCGGCGACCGGGTCGAGCAGGCCCGCGACGGCTTTGGCCGTCATCGACTTGCCGCAGCCGGATTCGCCGAGCAGGGCTAAGGTGCGCCCCGCACGGGCCTCGAAGCTGACGTTGTTCACGGCTCGCAACACGCCCTTGGGGGTGCGGATGTCCACGTCGAGCCCGGTCACGGTGAGAACGACCTCGTTCTCGGTGAGCTGGTCGCGGGACGCCAAGGCGGTCTGGCTGGAACGGGCGGTCTGGGTGGTCACGACTGAACCTCCTTCGGGGTGATGCGCCGGATCATCCGCTTGCGAGGCAGCGTGAGCCGCCAGCGCTGGGCGGGGTCGGTCGCGATGCGCAGCCAGGCGGCGAGAACGTTGGCGGCGACGGTGGTGAGCACGATCGCAAGTCCCGGGAAGAACGACAGCCACCAGGCGGTCTGCAGGTACTGGCGGCCCTGGGCGACCATGAGACCCCAGCTCACGTCCGGCGGCTGGATGCCGATGCCCAGAAAGCTCAGCGAACTCTCGGCGAGCATCACGTAGCAGAATTCGAGTGTGGCGAGGGTGAGCAGGGTGGGTGTCACGACGGGAATGACGTGGCGACGGATGATGGCGTTCGGCTTGGTGCCGAAGGTGCGGGCCGCGTCGACGAAGGTACGGCTCTGCAGCTCCGCCGATTCGGCGCGCGCGGTGCGCAGGTAGATCGGGATGCGCGTGACCGCGAGGATCAGCACGATGTTGGCGGCGCTCGGCGAGAACACGTAGAGGATGACCACGGCGAGCAGCAGCGACGGGAAGCTCATGATGACGTCGGCGATGCGCATCGAGACGGTCTCGCGGATGCCGCGGTGATAGCCGGCCCAGACGCCCCAGAGCGATCCGACGATCAGGGAGATGCCGACCGCGGGCAGGGCCACCGAGAGGGTGGTCTGCGTGGCCACGACGAGGCGGGCGACCATGCTGCGGCCGAGGGAGTCGCTGCCGAGGATAAAGGCCCAGCCGTCACCGAGGCTGAACGGCGGCCGGTTGGTGGCGCTGAGATCCTGGCGGGTGGCGAGGTCGCTCATCAGGGTCGGGCCGAACAGGGCGGTCAGCCCGACGAAGACGAGCACGATCGCGGCGGCCGTGGCGAAGCGGTCCTTGAGCAGCAGGTGGAAGAGGCTGGCCTTCTTGTCGGGCAACTCCGGCCGGGGCAGGGCGATCGCTTCGGTGCCAGGCGGGGCGACGGCGCGGCCCCCGGTGGGCAGCTGGTTCACGTTGCGGGGCGGCTTAGACATGGGCGTTCCGTTCCTTCGGCTCGACGGCGACGGCAGCGGCGGGCACGACGGCCTTGGGGGCCTTCGAGCGTTTGCCGGCGGGGCGCACCCGGGCGTCGAGCCCGGCGTAACCGAGGTCGATCAGGATGTTGAGGATGAAGATCGAGATGGCGGTCAGGAGCACCGCCGCCTGCAGAACCGCGAAGTCACGCTGCAGGATCGAGTCGATCATGAGCTTTCCGATGCCGGGCCAGCCGAAGATCGACTCGACGACGACCGCGCCGTTGACCAGGCCCACGGCCAGGTCGCCGGCCACCGTCAGGGCCGGCGCCGCCGCGTTGCGCAGGGCGTGCCGGGTGACGACCCGGTACTCGCTGGCACCCTTGCTGCGGGCTAGTTTGATGTAGGGCTCAGACAGTGACGAGACCATGGCGCCGCGCACGATCTGCACGAGCACCCCGAACGGGCGCAACAGCAGGGTGAGGATCGGCAGCACCCAGGCGCTCAGTCCGCCGACGCCCGAGGTGGGGACCCAACCGAGGGTGATGGCGAAGACCCAGATGCCCATGATCGCGAGCCAGAAATCGGGAACACTGGCGGCGGCCATCGAGATGAAGCTGGAGATGCGGTCGGCGAGGCCGTTGGGCTTGAGGGCTGCCCAGCTGCCGACGATGACGGCCAGTACGACGGCGAGGAGCATCGTCGTGCCGGCGAGCTGGAGGGTGGCCGGGAAGGCCCGCAGCGCCATGGCGGCTGCGGACTCTCCCGTGCGAAGAGACTCGCCGAAATCCAACCGGAGCACCCCGCCGAAGTAGTCGGCCATCTGCACCCAGATCGGGTCGTCGAGCCCGTTCTTCTCCGTGAAGTCCGCGCGCATCTGCTCGGTGGCGTTCAGGGGGAGGTACAGGCTCGCCGGGTTACCGGTCAGGCGAGCCAGGGCGAAGACGCCCAGGATCACCACGAGCAGGGGAAGTGCGCTGGAGACGATTCTGCGTCTGAGGAATGTCAGCATGAGTGTCTTCTACCTTTGAATGGCTGTCAGCGGATGCGCAGTGTCAGCGGTTGCATCAGCTCGCGGGGGTGATCTCCGCGATGCGGAGTTCGTCGCCCGAGGAGGAGTTCGGCTCGTAGTTCACATTCGCCGCCTTGCCGATAATGCCGGTCTGGTGCGAAATGAACGCGAACTGCACGATTTCATCGTTCTGGTATTCGAAGATGTCCTCGTAGGCGGCCTGGCGGTCGGCTCCGGTCTCGGTCGATGCCGCTTCCAGCATGGCGTCGAACTCGGCCGTGCCGTAGACGCTCTGCGCACCGGTCGTGGTCATGTACTGGTCGGCGCTGAACTGGGCATCCCCGGCCTGGTTGCCGTGCTGGATCAGCAGGGCGATGGCACCCTCGTTCTCGACGAACGGACGCAGCTGGTACTGCAGGTGCTGGGTGGTGTCGACCATCTTGAGTTCCACGGTGAGGCCGGCCTGGGTGAGCTGCTCCTGCAGCACCTGGGCCATCTCGGATACCTTCGGGAACTGCGCGTTGCGGGCGACAATGGTGATCGTGTCGTCAACGGGAACGCCATCGGCCTTGGCCTCGGCGACGAGCGCTTTGGCCTGCTCGACGTCGAATTCCCACGGCTCGAGGTCGGCGTTGTGGCCCACGATGCCTTCCGGCACGAGCTGGGCGGCCGGGAGGTGCGCGCCCTGGTAGAGGGAGTCGATGATGCCCGACTTGTCGATGGCGTAGTTTACGGCCTCACGAACGCGTATGTCGTTGAGGGGCGCGATCTCGGCGGTCATGCGCAGGCCGACCGTCTCGTTGTTGGGGTAGTCGATACCGAGGTCGCCGGCGCCGTCGTCCGGACCGAGGCCCATCGCGAGGTCAGCTTCGCCGCTCGTGATCATGGCCGCGCGAACCGTGCCCTCGGAGCGCCACTGGTACTCGGCGGTCGCGTAGGCGGGAGCGTCACCCCAGTAGCTGTCGTTGCGCTCGAGGGTGAGCTTGGTGCCGGCATCCCACTGGGCGATGGCATAGGGGCCGGTGCCGATGGGCTCGCGGACCTTGGCCGTGCCATCCGTCGAGGTCGGCACGATCTCGATGAACGAGAGCCGCAGCGGCAGGATGGGGTCGGGCGAGACGGTGGTCACCGTGAGGGTCGTGTCATCGACGGCGTTCACGACGAGGTCATCGTCGCCGAACACGTAGCCCTCGACGTTGCAGGCGAGGTCGGAGTTGACGGCCCGGTCAATCGTGAAGGCCGCCGCTTCGGCGTTGAAGGGGGTGCCGTCGGAGAAAGTCACGTCGTCACGCAGGGTGAAGGTCCACTCGGTGTCGCTCGTCTGCTCCCACGACGTGGCGAGCAACGGGTCGAGGTCACCGGTTGTGGGGTTGCGCTCCACGAGCGGCTCGGTGATGTTGGACCGCGTGACGACACCGGTCGAGGTGAGGTTGGACTCACAGGCCTCGAGCGTCGGCGGTTCCTGCTGCAGGACGATGCGGATGGTGTCGGACGACTCGCCGCCGCCCGTCGGTTCGGAATTGGCGACCGCACACGAGCTCAGCAGCAGCACGGTGCTCGCGGCGACCGCGGCGCCGACGATGACACCCTGGGGTGACCGTGCACTACGGGTAAAAGAAAACTTCATTGGTTCCTCCGGTTGATCTGGCACACGGGGTGATCTCACACAAAGCTGTGTCGAGCGCAGCGTCTGCGCTGCCCTCTCGTCTACGGATGAAGCTGGAGTCTGTGCTTGTAGACACGCCCTAGCTTGTGGGGCCATGCAGGCAAGGTCAAGGCACGAATGTATTGCGGGCCGGCGTCGACGGTGCCCCGAGGGCGGTTTTCGGCAGTTGTGCCCCATCGTGGGCCCCCTGGCGCCGCGGAAATACGCGGAAGTCAACCGGGAACACCCGTTTCATTCACCGCGGGTATCGATCCATACGAATTACGTGTTGGACGGTATCGGTCCCGGAAACTAACCTGCGAATGTGACTATCAACGCAGACGTCCAAGCCGCGGGTCTTTCGGCGCCGACAATTCCCACCCGTGCGCCCGAGCGTGTCCTGCAGGTCGGGCCCCTGATGCCGATCGTGCAGGCCACGATCGCAGCCGAGCACGGGGCTGTGCGGGTTCCCGACGGAGTCGAACGAGCGGCGTTTCTCGCCGAACACGGCTCGGAGTTCACCGTGGCCGTCACGTCGGGCAAGGTCGGCGTCGACGCCGAGCTGATGGCCGCACTGCCCAATCTTCGCGCGGTGGTCAATTTCGGCGTCGGCTATGACACGACGGATGTCGCCCAGGCTCGCGCCCGCGGCATCCTGATCAGCAACACTCCCGACGTACTCAACGACTGCGTGGCCGACACGGCTCTTGCCCTGCTGTTGGACGTCTTTCGGCGCACGAGCGCGGCCGACCGTTTCGTGCGCCGCGGCGACTGGCTGAACGGTA
Source organism: Cryobacterium melibiosiphilum (assembly GCF_003602235.1). GTDB lineage: Bacteria > Actinomycetota > Actinomycetes > Actinomycetales > Microbacteriaceae > Cryobacterium > Cryobacterium melibiosiphilum. The sequence goes on along the minus strand of NZ_QZVS01000096.1, from coordinate 100,285 downwards.
ACTTCCCGCTCGCCACCAAGCTCTCCGGCAAGCGCATCGGCATTGTCGGCCTGGGGCGCATCGGCACGGCCATCGCCCAGCGCGTCGAGGGATTCAACTGCGTGATCTCGTACCACAACCGCAAGCCAGCCGTCGGGGTGGACTACCGCTACGTGGCTTCGCTCACCGAACTCGCCACCGACTCCGACGCCCTCATCGTGGCGGCCGCCGGCGGTAGCGACTCCGTAAAACTCATCACCGCGGAGGTTCTTGCGGCCCTCGGCCCGCAGGGAGTCCTCATCAACATTGCGCGCGGCACCGTCGTCGACGAAGCTGCACTGGTCGAGGCCCTGCTGAGCGGAGCACTCGGCGGCGCTGGCCTCGATGTCTTCGAGGCCGAACCCCACGTTCCCGAGGCGCTGCTCGCCCTCGACAACGTGGTGCTGCTCCCGCACCTTGCCAGCGGGACAACCGAAACCCGAGCGATGATGGCGGATCTGACCCTGGCCAACCTGCACAGTTTCCTGCTCGACGGCAGCCTGGTCACCCCCGTTTCGCACTGATGCGCGCCCGACTTCTCCTGATGCGTGATCAGGCGGCAGTCCTCCCGACGAGCGCCCCCGACCGTCGACGCCGCCGTTACGGCGAGCGCAGGGCGAGCGCGGCCGTGAGCACCGCGGCGAGGCTGTCCCGAATCTGTTCCCGGGTCACACCGTCGGGGTCGGCCGCGACCTCGATCGCGAGGCCGTTCACGGTTGCGAGCAGCATCATCGCGAGCACGCTGTAATCGTTCGGGTCGGCCGATCCGCCGAAGGGCGCCGCCCGGTCGGCGATGGTCGCGGCGAGCAGATCGCGGCGGATGCGGCGCTGGGCCTGGTAGACCGCGCCCACCTCGGAGTCACGGCCGGCCTGGATGGTGAATTCGACGACGAGCGTGTGCCAGGCCTGTTCCCGCAGCACCTCGTCGGCCAGGCGAGCCGCCGAATACTGCAGCAGCTCACCGAAGGAGGAGAAGTCCGCGGACTTGGCGAGAAAGTCGGCGGTGATGCCGGCGAGGCGCTCGGCGAGCAGGCTCGCGAAGAGTTCCTGCTTGGAGCCGAAATTGGAGTAGATGGCACCCTTCGTGTAGCCAGCGCGCTCGGCGATCACGTCGAGGCGCGCCGCCAGGTAGCCGGTCTCCTCGAAGACCTCGACGGCGGCTTCGAGCAGGGCCGCGCGCACGTCTTCGCGGCGCGGGCGGCGTCGAACGGAGCCGGAGACGGTCAGATCGACGGCGGGGTCGGGCGGGGATACGGATGGCTGCAGGGTCGTCTCGGACATTGACTCCAGTGTCTCAGATTTCGGCGCCTGAAAGCGCTATGAATACTTTAAGTTTTTGATACTGAAAGTATTGAAACCGTGCGAGACTGGCTGACATGACAGCTGAGACCACCAGGGCCACCATCATCCGCGCCACCGCGATGACGATCGCCGGTACCGGGCCACGCCTGCGTGCGGGTGTCGACCTGCACGTTGCCGCGGGCGACCTGTGCGTCATCGCCGGGTCATTCGGCTCCGGCAAGTCGGCCCTCGCCCTTACGCTCGCCGGGCGCATGAAGGCAAGCACCGGCGAGCTCACCGTGCTCGGCCACGAGCTGCCCCGGCAGGCGAGCCCGGTGCGGCAGCGGGTAGCCCTCGCCAACAACACGGCCATCAATGCCCTCGACGACACCCTCACGGTCGGCCAGCACGTCGCGGAGGCCATTGTGTTGAACGGGCCGTGGTGGCGCCCCTGGACCACCCACGCCCAGGTCGATGCCATCATCGCGCGTGCCAACGCGGTCATCGATTCCCTCGCGCCGACCAACGCCGACTCCAACGCCGACTCCACCGCACGGCAGGCGCACCGCCTCGAACCGCTGTGGCGGGACGAGATCGTCGCGAGCACGCAGCCGTTGCCGCGCCTCGTGCTCGGCGTGGTGCTGGCCCTCATGTCGGCACCGGAGGTGCTCGTCATCGATGACCTCGACGTGCTGCGCGACACCGATGACCGTCGGCTCGCCTGGGCGAGCCTGCTGGTTCTGACGACCCAGCGCATCCCGAACCTGACGATCATCGTGACCTGCCAGGACACGCGTGAGCTTGGCGAGGCCGTGCTGGCCCTTGCCGCGTCACACGCCGACGGATCGCTGCGTCGGGTCACGGTGCTCGACCTCGATCTGCCCGCCGCCGCCCTACCCGCTGTCCCGGCTCTCCCCATCCTCGAAGGCGCCTGATGCCCGTATTCTCCCTGCCCCGCATCGAGCTGTCCCGGTTTCGGGTCACCCGCCTGACCAAGGCGGCCCTGGTCGTGATCGCGGTACTCCCGGCGCTCTACGGCGGGCTCTACCTGTCCTCCACCTGGAGCCCCACCGACAACCTCGACCAACTGACGGCCGCGGTCGTGAACAACGACGAGCCGGTGACGACGGATGCCGCCCCCGGCACCACGACGCAGCCCGGCACTCTCGCGGCCGGCGCCGACCTCGCCGACACGCTCACCGGCAGCAGCTCGGACGCCGGCTTCACCTGGGTCGAAACCGATGCGGCCGCCGCACGGGTGGGCCTCGACGACGGCACCTTCGCGGCCACGATCGTGGTGCCGGCCGACTTCTCGGCCCACCTCGCTTCGATGGGCAGCGACTCCCCCGAGCAGGCGCTGCTCACCGTGACCACGAACGACGCCGACAACTACATCGTCGGGCAGGTCAGCAACTCCATCGCCGCCACCCTGCGCCAGCAGGTACAGGGCGGGGCGACCGACTCCTATCTCGACCAGATCTACCTCGCCTTCAGCGCCGTGCACGACGATCTGACGACGGCCGGCAGCGGCGCCACCGACCTCAGTACGGGCGCCGCAACCGCCCACGACGGCTCCACCACGCTCGCGACCGGACTCGACCAGCTGGCCGCCGGCAGCGGCGACGTCGCCACGGGCAGCACCGACCTCACCGCCGGCGCGACGACCCTCGAATCCGGCACCGCCGAGCTGTCAGCGGGCCTCGGCACCCTCACCTCGGCGACCGCGGGGCTGACCGAGCAGACCGGCGCACTGGAGGCGGGGGCGGCATCCGCCCAGTCGGGCAGCAGCACGCTCGCCACCGGCGCCGATGCTCTCACGACCGGCCTCGGCACCGCACAGACCGGGGCCGGCACGCTCGCCAGTGGAGCGGCCGCGGTCGCCACCGGAAGCGCCGCCCTTGCCACGGGCACCGGCGCGCTGGCCACCGGCGCGGACACCCTGTCCACGGCCAGCCGAACGGTCTCCGACGCGGCCGCGGCCCTGCTCTCGAGCTACGAGACCCTCAGCGACGGCCAGCGCCGCGCGCTGCTGCAGCAGCTCGCGGCCGGGGCGAACACGACCGCCGACGGTGCCGAAGCCCTCACGACGAACGCCGCGGTCGCAGCCGACGGGGCCGCGAGAGTCGCGACCGGGGCGAGCGGAGTCAGCACCGGCGCCGCAACCCTGTCCGCCGCCTTCACCCCGCTCACCGAGGGCGCCACGGCGCTGGCAACCGGGGCCCACACCGTGGCGACCGGCCTCGGCACCCTCTCGGCGGGCACGCAGGCGCTCGCGGAGGCAACCCCCGAGCTGCGCGCCGGCATCGTGAACGCGGCCGCCGGGGCCGACGGCGTTGGCGCAGGGGCGGCATCCGTCTCGGCGGGCGCCGGCAGCCTGGCAACGGCAACAACGAGTCTCGCCGCGGGCACGGCGACGGCGGATGCCGGAGCCAACGACCTCGAAACCGGCCTCGGCACGCTCGCCACCGGCACGGCGACCCTGGCCGACGGGCTCACGGCGGGCGCGGAGGCGGTGCCGTCGTACACCGGAGCGCAGCGCGCCGCCCTGACCGATGTCGGGTCGAATCCGATCGCCGTCGACCGGGTGCACGAGAATGCCGTCGACGCCTACGGCGAAGGCATGGCACCGTACTTCATCCCGCTCTCGCTGTGGATCGGCGGCATCGTCACGTTCATGATTTTGCGCGCGCTGTCGCCGCGGGCGCTGGCGTCGACGGCACGCTCCTGGCGGGTCGCCCTCGCCGGGTTCGCGCCCGGCGCGCTGTTCGGCGTGGTTCAGGCGCTTGTGCTGATGGCGGTGCTGATCGGATTCGTGGGGCTGGAGTCGCCGCACCTGCCCGCGGTGATCGCGTTCACGGTGCTCGTCGCCATCGTCTTCACGGCGGTGCACCAGTCACTCGTGGCGCTGCTCGGCGGGGCGGGGCGACTCGTCGCGCTCATCCTGCTCATGCTGCAGCTCACGTCGTCGGGGGGAACGTACCCGGTCGGGGTCTCCCCCGCGTTCTTCCAGGCGATCAGCCCGTTCTTGCCCATGTCCTACGCGGTCTCGGGCCTGCGGCACCTGATCGCGGGTGGCGGGGTGGAGTACGCCTGGGCGGCCGCGGCCCACCTGGTGCTGTTCCTCGGGATCGCCCTCGGGCTGTCGATTATGGCGGCGCACCGCAATCGGTTCTGGAGCGTTGCGCGGCTGCACCCGAGCCTCGCGATCTGAGGCGAGGCCCGGCGGGCGGCTTAGACCTTCTTGACGACGCTGGACTTGAGCTGCATCGCACCGAAGCCGTCGACCTTGCAGTCGATGTCGTGGCCGTCCGTCGCATCCAGCACGAGGCGGATGTTGCGCACCTTGGTGCCGACCTTGATGGCGGTGGAGCTGCCCTTGAACTTGAGGTCCTTGATCACGCTGACGGTGTCGCCGTCGGTGAGCACGGTTCCGAAGGCATCCTTGATGACCTCGTCCTGCGCCTCTTCGACCGGTTCGTCATTCCATTCATGGCCGCAGAGCGGGCACACGAGCAGGGCGCCCATTTCATAGGTCAGGTCACTGGAGCATTTCGGGCACGGGGGCAGAGTTTCATTCACTCCCCCTATATTACTCGCGCCCAATCCTTGCTAAAAGCACCTATCTTCCTATAGATTGTGGAGTGCTACAGAGCACCGACGCAACCGGAGGAACAATGCGCACGAGCACAGCGGCCTTCATGGCCGGAATCACCGCGGGCTCAATCCTGATCGGCGGCCTCACCCTCTATCTCGGCGCCTCGATGTCCGACACCGCCACCGCCGAGTCGGCTGGCACGAGCGAGTCCTTCGTGATGAGCGGCATCACCAGCGACGTGACGCGGGAGCCCGCTCCGACGGCCCCCGCAGATCCTTCGATGGCGCCGGCGCCGGTCGCCCCGCCCATCCCGGTCGCCCTCGACCCGATGTCCGCCGCGTACAACCCGTTCCTCGAGCCGAGCGACCCGGCCTACGTGACCGAGGCGGAGATGACCACCTGGTACGCGCTGCAGGACGTGATCCGACAGTGCATGACCGAGCAGGGCCTCGAGTTTCTCGACTTCGACTGGCGGTTGAATGAGAGCCCCCAGCCGCCGCGTCAGGAGTTCGCCGAGAGAGAAGCCTGGCTGCAGGCGATGTACGGCGCAAATCGCTTGAATCCCTCCTCCGACTGGCGTGAGAGCGGATGCTCCGGCTACGGCCTGCACATCACCGGCGACACCGTCCACTGATCACGAGAAGGAGTCGACGACATGCACCTGCACCTCGGGAAAACACGCATCACCAAGACCATCGCCCTCACCACGGCCGGGCTCGCCACAGCCGGGCTGCTCGCAGCCGCGGTCGCGCTGCTCCCACCCGGCTCCGCGGCCAGCGGCCCCGCAGCCACCCTCACCCTGACGGGACAGGACAGCGCGGCCGGCACCGCCACCCCGACCAGCACGTCCGTGCCGCAGCCCGCGCCGACCGCGTCGGTCGGTCCGACGACCGGCGCCGAGGCATCCGGCACCGAAGCGGCCACCCCCGCGGCAACAGAGCCGACCACCGCGACCACAGAGCCCGAGACTGGGCCCGTGACCGAGCTCGACGCCGACTCTGCCCTCACGCCGCGCCAGAGCTGGCTCGCCCAGCAGCAACTCGTGCGCGAGTGCATGGCGGCCGAGGGCCACGAGTACCTCTACTTCGAGTGGTGGAACCGGGCCGACGACCACGACCCGGCGGACTACTCGAACCCCGCGCTTCCCGACGGCCTCACCCCGGCCCAGGAAGACGCCTGGGCCTCCGCCCTCGACGGCGACGCGGGCACCGGCGCTGACTACCGCTGGCAGGACGCCGGCTGCTGGGGCGCCATCGTCGAGCAGCTCGGCCGGACCAACTGACCCGTGGGCCCCGCGCCGGTCCGCGATCCCGCCCGCGATCCCGCCCGCGATCCCGCCCGCGTGGAGCCTCATGCGCCTCAAAATTGCTCGTGCGCGTGGCAGGCCAGGCGCACGTGCAGTTTTGCGGCGCATGAGCGCCCGAGCGCGCAGGTTTCGAGCGCAGACGCAGCGTCCGGACGCACGACGTCACGCAGGTTTCGCGCGCACGAGCGGCTTTCGGGCGCACGACGCCCGCGTGAGCGGGCTCAGGCAAAGGCGGGCTCAGGCGGATGCCGTGCTGTACACGTTTTCGATCACGGAGCCCCAGTACGGGCCGAACATGGTGCCCGTCATCGTGCCGTATCCGAAGCTGCTGTTCGAGTTCTGCACCCCGCCGAAGTCGCCGCCCATGAACCACGGGCCGCCCGACGACCCGCCGGTCAGGTCGCAGGGGATCCCCTGCGACTGGGTCTGCGCGTAGGGGTCGGCGATCGCGCCGCCGCCGCAGGTCTGCAGTGATTCGCCGTTGAACGGGGCCATCGCGGGGTACCCGTAGGCCGTGTAGCCGAGGCCACGGCTCTGGTTGAAGGCCACGGTCGAGGCGCCGACGGTGTCGCTCAACGTCGAGCCGGTCGGGGATTGCACGACGGCGAAACCGGTGTCGTAGCTGATGTCGCCATCCTCGCTCCACTGGGTGGGGGCGAAGAGGTCGGTCGCGAGCCACTGGCCGAATGGCGCGGCACCGTTGAGGTAGGCGGGCACGAAGACGACGCGGGAGGCGTAGGCCCCTGGTCCGGAGCTGACGCAGTGCCCGGCCGTCGCCACGGTGTTCTCGTTGGCGGCGACGATCGCGTTGCCGGAGCAGACGTAGTCGAGGCCCTGCAGGGTGAAGAAGACCTTGCCGATGTGGTTCGAGGAGGTTGCCGGCACGGCCGGGGGCGCCGTGTGTGACCCGGAACCGTGGGACCGGGTGCCATGGGACCGACCCCGGGGCGACGCGGACCGGGCAGACTGGGCCGCGGCCTGCGGCGGCTCGTCGGTTTTCCGGGCGGCCTTCTCCTCCACGAGCACGTCGCCCGGCGCCGCGGCCTGCATGCGTTCCGGGGTCCAATAGTGTGAGCCCTGCTCCGCCTGCGGAACGTTCCACTGGTCGACGTCGGTCGTTCGCGAGCCGGCGGCCGGTTGTGCGACAGCGGATGCCCCACCGCCGGCCAGCAGTCCACCCGCCGTGAACAGTGCCCCCACCAGCACCGCCGCGAGGGCACCGGACTTCAGGTTCCGTGTTCTCTTCGGGTTAGGTGTTCTCGTCAGCTTCTGTGTTCTCTCGAGGTTCTGTGTTGTCATGAGCTTCACTCCAGTATCGAAACATCCGCCGGGCCCAGAAACGCCGGTGGTATCTGCCCTGATAGTGGCCCTGATGCTGGTTGTCTACCCTCATTTCGGGATAGTCACCAATCCCGTTGGAGGAAGTCACCGCGAGCCGAAGACGCGCGGCGCTAGCCGAGCAGCGCTCCGAGCCGCCGGGCGGCATCCGTACCGGCCTGGATGGCGAAGCGAATCGTCGATGGCGAGTCCGCGGGTACCACCCCGCTCCGCGAGTTCGGGAATAGCATCCCCTAACGCAGGGGCGTCGCCCTGAGCGCACGCGGACCGTTCCGCCGCAGGCTGGCTCGACAACCGGCCTGAACGGGTGCCGTCTGGGGCCGCTCCCCGGCGGAGTCCCCTTTAGGGAGCTTCCGTTCGTCGATGCGTGACAGCTGTGAGCGCGGCACCCCCGTATAACGGGGTGGCGCGCTCACAGCTGTCATGTATCGACACCATTCGCGCAGACAGCGACGCCGGGGCACTCGTCACCAGCGGATTCCCCGGCGTCGGCCGTTGCGGTGGGTGCGCCCGGCTAGGCGCGTTCCCAGATGGCGGCGAGGCCCTGGCCGCCGCCGATGCACATGGTTTCGAGCAGAAACTGCCCCTCGGTGCGCTGCAGATGCCGCGCTGCGGTCGCCAGGATGCGGGCGCCGGTCGCGCCGACCGGGTGGCCCAGCGAAATGCCGGAGCCGTTGACGTTGGTGCGGTCCCAGTCCTTCTCGGCGAAGTCCCACTCCCGGGTGACGGCGAGCACCTGCGCGGCGAAGGCCTCGTTGAGTTCGATCAGGTCGATGTCGGCCAGGCTCAGTCCGGCCCGTTCCAGGGCGAGTTTCGTGGCCGGCACCGGCCCGAGGCCCATCCGCGAGGGTTCCACCCCGGCGCGCGCCCACGATGCCAGGCGCACGAGCGGGGTGAGGCCGAGTTCGGCGGCGCGTTCGGGGGTGGTCACGATGCAGGCCGCGGCCGCGTCGTTTTGCCCGCTGGCGTTGCCGGCGGTGACGGTGGCGTCGGCATCCGCCGTGCCCAAAATGGGTTTAAGCCCGGCGAGGGCCTCGAGGCTCGTCGCGCGCGGGGTCTCATCGACCGAGACGACGGTGGGGCCCTTGCGGCCGGGAACGGTGACCGGCACGATCTCGTCGGTGAAGCGGCCGGCGGCGACGGATGCCAGGGCGCGGCGCTGCGACTCCACCGCCAGTTCATCCTGTTCCACCCGGCCGAGGTTGTAGTCGCGGCGCAGGTTCTCGGCGGTTTCGAGCATGCCACCCGGAACCGGGAACCGCCGCCCGCCGGCCGTCTCGCGGCCGCGGCCGAGGGCGTCGCGCAACAGCATTCCGGCGGTTCCGGCCACTCCCCAGCGGGAATCGACCGTATAGAAGGGAGCCTGGCTCATCACGTCGACGCCGCCGGCGATGGCGAGGTCACTGACCCCGGTCTGCACCTGCATCGCGGCGTCGAGCACGGCCTGCAGCCCGCTACCGCAGCGGCGGTCGACCTGCACGCCGCCGACCGTGACCGGCAGGCCCGCGTTCAGGGCGGCGACGCGGGCCACCGGGGCGGCTTCGGCGGTGGGATAGGCCTGGCCGAAGATGACGTCGTCGACGAGAGAGCCGTCAAGGCCGGTGCGCTCGATCAGCGCTGCGATCACCGCCGCGGCAAGGTCCGCCGGGGCGACCGTCTTGAAGGCGCCGCCGAACCGGCCGATCGGGGTGCGCAGCGGCTCACAGATGACGACCTGACGCAGCACGGTGGGGTTTCGGGTGTTCGTCATGCGGCAGCTCCATCGGACGTCGGTGTGTCGAGCAGGGTGCGGATTGTCAGCGGCGGCTCCGGCACCAGAAGGGGTGCTTCGGTCGCGGCCTGCACCTCGTCGACGGTGACGCCGGGCGCGAGCTCGCGCAGCACCAGGCCGTCGGGCGTGATGTCGATCACGGCGAGGTCGGTGATGATGCGCGTCACGACGGCCTTGCCGGTCAGCGGCAGATCACAGACCGTCTTGATCTTGTGCTCACCGGTCTTGGTCGTGTGTTCCATCACGACGATGACGGTGTCGGCGCCGTGCACCAGGTCCATCGCGCCGCCCATGCCCTTGATCATCTTGCCCGGCACCGCCCAGTTCGCGATGTCGCCACTGACACTCACCTGCATGGCGCCGAGCACGGCCACGTCGATCAGGCCGCCGCGGATCATGCCGAAGCTCTGCGCCGAGTCGAAGTAGGCCGCGCCCGGGTTCACCGTCACGGTCTCCTTGCCCGCGTTGATGAGCTTCGGGTCGGCTTCACCCTCCCACGGGTAGGGGCCCACGCCGAGCACCCCATTTTCGGAGTGCAGCACCACGTGAACGCCTGCGGGCAGGAAGTTGGGGATCAGCGTCGGGAGGCCGATGCCCAGGTTGACGTAGGAATCCGGGGCGAGTTCCTGGGCGGCGCGGGCCGCCATCTGGTTGCGGGTGAGGGGCATCAGCGCTGTCCGTTCGGGGTTGCCGCCGCGGGGCGCGGCCGGGTCGTCGTCTTCTCGATGGGCAGGTCGGCGGCATCCGCTGCCCCGAGCTGCACGATGCGGTTCACGTAAATTCCGGCCAGGTGCACCTCGTCCGGGTCGATCTGCCCCGGTTCGACGAGTTCGTCGACCTCGGCGATCGTGATGCGGCCGGCCATACCGGCGACCGGGTTGAAGTTGCGGGCCGACTTCTCGAAGACGAGGTTGCCGTGCCGGTCGCCCTTCGCCGCGCGCACGAAGGCGTAGTCGGTCACGATCGCCTCTTCGAGCACGTATTCCTTTTCCGACCCGAGCGAGCTGATCAACCGGGTCTCTTTCGGCGGGCTCGACACCGTGACCTCGCCATCCGGTCCGTAGCGCCACGGCAGCCCGCCGTCGGCGACCATGGTGCCCACCCCGCTCGCGGTGAAGAACGCCGGGATCCCGGTGCCGCCCGCACGCAGCCGCTCGGCGAGGGTGCCCTGCGGGGTCAGTTCGACCTCGAGCTCACCGCCGAGGTAGCGACGGGCGAAGTCCTTGTTCTCTCCTATATATGAGGCAATCACGCGGCTGATCCGGCCCTCGCGCAGCAGTTCGCCGAGTCCCCAGCCGTCGACACCGCAGTTGTTGGAGACCACCCGCAGGTCGGTCGTACCGCGGGCGAGCAGCGCGCGGATGAGCACGATCGGCACGCCGACGAGGCCGAACCCGCCCACGGCGATAGATGCCCCGTCGGGAATATCCGCGACGGCGGCGGCGGCAGTGGAAAATGACTTGTCCATGAGCTGTCCTTAGGGTGTTTCGCTCGGCGTCGTGGCCGCATCGAGGCCTGCGAAGGTCTCGCGGGCCACGACGAAGGCGGCGTTGGCGGCCGGCACTCCGGCATAGATGGCGGTGTGCAGGATGGCCTCGCTGATTTCGGCGCGGCTGAGCCCGTTGGTCAGGGCTGCGCGCACGTGCATGGCGAGTTCGCCCTCGTGGCCGCCGGTGACGAGGGCCGCGATGGTCAGAAAGCTGCGGGTGCGGCGGTCCAGCCCCGGGCGGGTCCAGATCTCGCCCCAGGCGTAGCGGGTGATGAAGTCCTGAAAGTCGGCCGTCTCGGGAGTGATCGACGCGTTCGCCCGGTCGACGTGGGCGTCGCCGAGCACCGCGCGGCGCACGAGCATGCCGGCGTCGTGGGCGGATGCCGCGGAGCGGGCAGCGCCGGCCCCCGCGATCCACTCACCGAGCAGCGCGCCGACCTCGATCGGCTGCTCGAGCGCGGGCAGGTGGGCGACCCCGGCGAGTTGCACGGCCCGGGCGCCGGGAATGCGGGCGGCCAGCTCCTGCAGCTGGGCGGGCGGCGTCACGGTATCGTGCTCGCCCGAGATGCACAGCACGGGCGTGCGGATGCCGCCGAGGGCATCCGTCTGGTCGAAGACCGCGAGGGCCTCGCAGGCGAGCGCATAGGACTCATCGTCGATGTCGAGCAGCTGGTCGAGCGCGTGCGAGCCGGCCCGGGGGTCCCGGCCGAGAAAATCGGGGGCGAACCAGCGTGCCGCGCTGCCGGCGACGAGTGAGGGGGTGCCGCTCGCACGCACTCCGGCGGCCCGGTCGGTCCAGGCCGAGGCCGTGCCGATTTTCGAGCCGGAGCAGAACACGGCCAGGCTCGCGAGCCGGCCCGGGTGCCGCGCGGCGATGGCCAGTCCCACGGCGCCGCCGAGGGAGATGCCGGCGTAGTGGAACGCGGTGACGCCGACCGAGTCGACCAGGCCGACGACGGCGTCGGCCAGTTCTTCCAGGGTGAACGGCTCGGTCGCGGGCGGGCTGAAACCGTGGCCCGGCAGGTCGAAGCGCAGCACCCGGTGGGTGGCGGCGAGGGAGGACACCACCGCGGCCCACAGGTCGGCGGTCGTGCCGAGCGAGGGGCCCAGCACGATGAGGGGCGCGTTGATGTCACCGGTGCCCGCCGGCTTGACGGTGCACAGGATTGCAGGCTGGGTCATGGGGTCCTCGGGTTGGCGCGGGCGAGAGCGGGGATGGGGGCGGCGGCGAGCAGGGCCGCGGCATCCGCTCGCTGCCGAAAGCTGCGCACGACGCGGTCGATGCCGGCCCCCGACTGCCCGGGCTGGCCCTCGTAGTTGAAGGCCGCCCAGACCTGGGTGCGCAGCACATCGGAACAGCCTTCGGCGATCAGCATGCTCGCGAGCACCACCTGCAGCGGCCGGTTGGTGAGGAACGCCTCCTGCGAGGCGCGTTCGACCAGAGCGAACGCGGTGGTCTTGCCCACGGTCTCGGCCAGGATCGTGGTGACGCGCTCGCTGAACACCAGGCCGTCGGTGAGGTCGAGGTTGGCGCGCATGCGGTCGGGGGCCACGTCGAGGCGGGCGGCGAGCGAGGCGGCCCCGGTCACGGCCGAGATCGTCAGCCGTTCAAGCACCCGCAGGGACTGCCACTCGGCGTGCCAGGCACCGCTCGGGCGCTGGTCTTCGGCCAGCATGCTGCCGTAGAGAGTGGATGCGAGACCCGGCGTCTGCAGCGCCGCCGCCGTGATCAGCACCGACGAGACCGGATTTCGCTTGTGGGGCATGGCGCTCGACCCGCCCTGACCGGGGGCCAGCCGTTCGCTCACCTCGGCGATCTCGGTGCGGGAGAGCACGGACACGTCGAGGGCGAAGGTTCCGGCGACCCCGGTGGCGGCGGCGAGCACCGAGGCCAGCTCGGAGATGACGACCCGGTTGGTGTGCCAGCTGAGGCGCGGCACGACCAGGCCGACGTGGTCGGCGAAGCGTTCGAGCACCGTGTCGAGCACGGCATCGACACTCACCGTGCCATCGGCCACGTCGCTGCGCCGGGCTCGGGCGATTTCGGTGAGCACGGCGAGATTGCCGACAGCTCCCCCGAGTTGCACGGGCAGGGTGTCGCGCAGGCGCTCGAGGCGGGTAACGATGAGCAACACGGCGTCGAGCCAGCCCGCCACCACGAAGCCGAAGCTCGTCGGGGAGGCCTGCTGCCCGAGCGTGCGGCCGCTCATGACCGTGCCGCGGTGCTCGTGGGCGAGGTCAGCGAAGGTGGCACCGAGGTTATCGAGCTGGTGGATGAGCTCGCAGCTGACCCGGCGGGCCACGATCATGGCGGCGGTGTCGAGGATGTCCTGGCTGGTCGCCCCGACGTGCAGGTGGTCGGAGGCGCCGGAGCGCACCTTCTCGGCCGCGCGACCGAGGTGCTTGACGAACGGAATGACCGGGTTGCCGCCGCCGCGGGCCTCGACCGCGATCGCGGCGAGGTCGAGCAGGCTGGCGTCGGCGAGGGCGTCGCAGACCGCCGCCATCCACTCGGGGACGAGTTGCGCATCGATCAGCGCCCGGGTCAGCGCCAGCTCGGCATCGACCATCGCCTGCAGCCAGGCCTGGTCGCTGGTCAGTTCGGATTCGCGCGTGCCGTGACTGAGCGGGTTGAGCAGTCCGGCGTCGAACGTGTGGTCAAGCATCAAAATCCAGGAACACGGTCTCGTTCTCGCCCTGCAGCCGGATGTCGAAGCGGTACGATTCCGCGCCGCCGACCAGGCCCTCGGAGACGCAGACCAGCGTGTCGCGGCGGTCGGCCGGCACCGCGTTCAGCAGGGCGTCCGTCTCGTGCCGGGCGGCGTCCTCGGCGAAGTACGCCCGGGTGAACAGGTGGTGGGTCACGCCGCGAGCGAAGACGCACACCAGGATGTAGGGCGCCGCACTGCCGGCCGCCCCCGGCTTGAGCGTCGTGAAGGTGTAGTGGCCGGCGATCGTGGTCGCGCAGCGGCCGAAGCCGGAGAAGGTGAACCCGTCACGGTCGAGGCTGCCGAGCTCCCGGCTGAGCGCCCCGCTCTCGTCGGCCTGCCAGATCTCCAGCAGGGCGTCGAGGATCGGCTCGCCCGCCCCGTCGGTGACCGTGCCGTGAAAGCGGATGGCGCGGGGATGGTACCCGGCAACCAGTTGCGGCCCGCCCGTATACGGCAGGGCGTACCCGTAGAAGGGGCCGACCGTCTGCGAAGGGGTCTGCAGCGCGGGGCTCTGCAGTGTCGGGCTCTGGGGCGTCGTCAGGTCACTCATCGGCGTCTTCGCCTTCCATCCAGGTCGATTTCGGGCCGGTGAGCACGATGTCCCACCGGTAGCCCAGCGAGAACTCGGGCACGCTCAGGCTGTGGTCGTACTGCCCGACCAGGCGGGCACGGGCATCCGCATCGGCGATCGACTGGTAGATCGGGTCGAGGGCGAACAGCGGGTCGCCGGGAAAGTACATCTGGGTGATGAGCCGCTGGGTGAACGCGTTCCCGAACAGCGAGAAGTGGATGTGCGCCGGTCGCCAGGCGTTCACGTGGTTCTTCCACGGGTAGGGCCCCGGCTTGATGGTCGTGAACGAGTACTCGCCGTTGTCGCCGGTGATGGCGCGGCCGACCCCGGTGAAGTTGGGGTCGAGGGGCGCCGGGTGCTGGTCGCGTTTGTGCACGTAACGACCGCCGGCGTTGGCCTGCCACAGCTCGATCAGCTGGTGGCGCACGGGGCGGCCCTCGCCGTCGAGCACCCGGCCGCCCACCGTCATCCGCTCCCCGATCGGTTCGCCGGCGTGCTGGATGGTGAGGTCGCTTTCGAGACTGTTCACGTCGGTGTGGCCGAAGGCGGGCGAGACGCGCTCGACCTCTTCCGGGTCGATGCGCACGAGTTCGTGGGTCGGGTGCCTCAGCAGGGAGCTGCGGTAGGGGGCGTAGTCGCGCCGCGGGTGCAGCTCGGGCGAGCCACCGGCGGCGACGCGGGCGGCGGCATCCGCTTCGATCGCGACGATTTCGGCGTTGATCTCGTCTTGGCTCGACGCGCCGGTGCCGGGGCGAAGTCTGGATGCGGGGGAAGAAGTGTGGCTCATGGTGTCCTCGGTCGGCGGTGCGGTTAGAGCAGGAGGCCGGTGTACTGCTCGGCGAGCATGCGCTGGGCGAGCGGCGAATGGGTGACGTAGTCGAGCTGGCCCAGCTGGCTGCGGTAGTCGAACGCGCCGGTCTGCTCGTCGGCCGGACTGGTGTGAAGCATCTCGGTCATCCAGCGGGAGAACTGCTGCACCCGCCACTGTCGGGCGAGCGCGATGTCGTTGTAGCGACCCAGCAGCGTCTCGTCGTCGGAGTAGAACGCGGTGAGGGCCGCGGCCAGCTGGGTGACGTCGGAGATGGCCGAGTTGAGGCCCTTGGCGCCGGTCGGCGGCACGATGTGGCCGGCGTCGCCGACCAGAAAGAGATTGCCGTAGGTGAGCCTCGAGGCCACGAAGCTGCGCATCGGGGTGATCGATTTGTCGGTGATCGGGCCTTCGTTGAGGGTCCAGCCGTCGGTTCCGAGCCGGGTCTGCAGGGAATCCCAGATGCGGGCGTCTGACCAGTTGCCGATGTCGTCGGCGGGGTCGACCTGCAGGTACAGGCGCGAGACCACCGGTGAGCGCATCGACAGCATGGCGAAGCCGTCTTCATGCAGGGCGTAGACCAGTTCGTCGGAGGACGGGGCGACGTCGGCCAGGATTCCGAGCCAGGCATAGGGGTAGCTGCGGTCGAAGAGGGTGATGTCCGCGGCGGGGATGCTGGCGCGGCAGATGCCGTGGAACCCGTCGGCGCCCACGACGAAGTCGGCGCTGATCGTGTGCTGCTCGCCGCCGTGCCTGAAGGTGACGGTCGGGTTGGTGCTCGTCAGGTCGTCGACGGCGACGTCGGCGGCTTCGTAGTAGATGGTCGACCCGGCCTGTTCGTGGGCGGTGACGAGGTCTTTCACGACCTGCTGCTGGCCGTAGACGGTGACCGTGCGGCCGATCAGGTCTTTGAAGTTCACGTTGTGGCGTTCGCCGGCGTACTGCAGAAAGATTCCGTCGTGCTCGAGGCCTTCGGATGCGAGGCGGTCACCGAGCCCGAGGCGGGTCAGGGTCTCGACCGAGCCCTGTTCGAGAACGCCGGCGCGGATGCGGCCGAGCACGTAGTCCTGCGAGCGATTTTCGATGACGATCGAGTCGATGCCCGCATCTCGCAGGGCCCAACTGAGGAGAAGACCGGCGGGACCGGCGCCGATAATGGCGACACGGGTGGTTTCATGGGGCACGGGCTCTCCTAGCGACGATGACAGGGGGTGGTGTACCCAGTGTGCTGCGCCCGGCCCACCCCGAGTATGATTCTTCCACTCAGTGAAAGTGCTGATCTTCTGTCAGGAACGGCGCGCTGCCGGTTCACTGCCGGCCGGTTCACTGCTGGGCGCGGCGATAGCCGAGCGCACGACTGATCCCCTGGGCCGCCTCGCGCACGGCGCGCTCCTGCCCGGCGTCGACCAGCTCGGTGGTGCGAGTGACGATCGAGACCGCCGCCACGACCTGTCCGGTGCGGTCCCGGATCGGCGCCGCGATCGAGCTCGAACCGGCCGTCATCTCCTCCGACATGCGCGCGAGGCCGAGCTGGCGAATCTCGGCGAGTCGCCGGCGCACGGCCTCGGGCTCGGTGACCGTGCGCGGCAGAAAGCGCTCGAGGCTCGTCGCAAGGTACTGCTGCACCACCTCGGACGGGGCGTAGGCGAGCAGCACCAGGCCGACACCGGTGGAGTGCAGCGGCAACCGCGCGCCGACCCGGGAGATCAGCCGCACGGCGTGGTGTCCGGAGAGCTTCTCGAGGTACAGGGCATCACGCCCGTCGAGAATGGCGAGGTGCACGTGCTCCCGGGTCGTCTCATAGAGATCTTCGAGGTAGGGCAGCGCGATCGTGCGCAGGTTGCGCGCGGTCGGCGTCTGCACGCCGAGCTCCCACAGCTTCATGCCGAGCGAGTACTGGCCGTTGTCGTGTTTGGTCAGCCCGCCCCAGCCCACCAGCTCGGCCGCCATCCGGTGGGTGGTCGACAGCGGCAGGCCCGCACGCTGCGCGATTGCGGTCAGGGTCAGGGTCAGCGAGGTCGCCCCGGCGGGGGCGGCGAAGGCATCAAGAATGGCGAACAGCCGCGCTGCGACCGAGCGGCGGTCGGCGGCAGCGTCGAAAGCACTCTCGGGGCGACTCGTCCGTTCCGGCTTTCCTGACATCGGTCCCCACGCTAGTCGAAACGAGGGTCATTCTTCGTCAAACGTGTGGGCCAGGACCCAGGACGGGAACGAGCTGATCTTGGCGTCAATGACCAGAGGCACGCTGCGCTCGCCGTCAAGCCAACTCTTTACGCCGACAAGGTCGGCGATGGAGCGCACGGTCACTCCGCGACAACCGAACCCTCGAGCTATCGCCGCGATATCGGTCTCCGGGAATTCGACGGTCTCCAGCGAGCCGCCACCGTGCACGAAGTGGTGAACTTCGGCGCCGTACGCGTTGTCGTTGTAGACAATCACCACCAGGCCCAGGTGAAGGCGCACCGCAGTGTCCAGTTCCACGAGGCTCATCATGAAACCCCCGTCGCCGATCCCGGCGACGGCCAGCCGCCCAGGGGTCGCCAGAGCCGCCCCGATCGCAGACGGGAGAGCGAGCCCAATGGATTGGAACGCCAGCGGCACGCAGTAGCCTTTTTCGTCAGGTATCTGCAAAAACATGGCCGGGTATCCATTGAAATTCCCACCATCGGGCACCACGACCCGTTCCATCGGCAACATGTCGTCAAGGGCGATGGTCAGAGCGCGCGGGTCGACCGTTGAGGCCGAATCGATGTCGTCGAATGGCACGTCGCGCCAACGCACGCCGGATGCAATCACTCCCGCCACGAGTTCGGTGCGGTAGCCGACCTGCTGTACCTCGCGGCGGGCGAGCTCGGCCGCGACGAGTCCGGCAACCTGGGCGCAATCGCCGACAATTCCCAGGGCGACCGGAGTGTGGACGCCGATGGCATCAGCCGTGTCATCGATCTGCACCACGGTGGATCCACGCAGAAGTGCCCCGCTGCGCGTCGTCCATCGGTTGAGGCTCGCCCCGAATGCGACGATGAGGTCCGCGCCCTCGATGAGTTCTGCGGTCACCGGTGTTGAAAAACCACCCATGACGTCGAGATACCACGCGTCTTCGTGAAAGAGACCCCGACCTACCGCCGACGTGGTCAGGAGCGCACCCGAGATCGCTGCCACCCGCCGTATCTCTTCGACGGCGCCGAAGGCACCCCGACCGCCAACCAGGACCGGGCGATCCGCCCCCGCGAGCAGGTCGGCCAGGCGCCCCACGGCATCTGGAGACGGACCCGACGCCATCCGCGGTGACAGCTCCCCGACCAGGTCAGGGGACCAGGCCACCTCTTCCTCCTGCACGTCCAGCGGAAGGTTGAGCAGCACCGTACGCCGCTGGTCCCGGGCGAGCCTGAAGGCTCGTATGGTGTCGTTCACGGCCGTTTTTGCGCTGTGGATCCGCTCCACACGCACGCCGAGCGCGGCAACGACACCCGCTTGGTCGATCCAAAAATTGGACGTTTGGTCTGTTCCCGGCGTCTCCCCGGCTAGGACCAGCACGGGCGTTCGGCTCTTGGCCGCCTCGCCGATGCCCGTTAGGGCGTTGGTCAGGCCACAACCCTGGTGAACCGTGAGGGCGGTGACGTGTCCACTGGCCCGAGCGAATGCATCCGCCATGCAGGCCGCCCCATTTTCGTGGCGGGCCGCCGTGAATGTGACCCCGCCGCTGATCAAGGCGTTCGTGACGTGAAAGTTCCCACTGCCCACCACGCCAAAGACGTGGCCGACCCCGAGGAGCGCCAAGGTGCGACCGACAGCTTCTGCGACTCTCATTGTGTGCATCTCCTTCGTATCGAGCCTTGCGGGGACAGCTGTGTCGAGGTTCATGAGGGCAGCAGAGCGTCAAGGTCTGGCGCCTGACTGATGGTGCCGTATTTCACCGCCGCAGCCCCCAGCACTGCTGCCGCATCACGGTCGAATTCAGTCGTGAACCTCGGAAGGGTGATCTGGTCGAGCACGTCGGCAGGAATCTCGGTGTAGGTGCCTATGGCTGTGCGCACCTCAGCAGGGTGTTCTTGGGCGTACTCGAGAGACCGATTCATGGCGGCGGCGAAGCTGGCGACGAGTTCGGGGCTGTCCTTGATGACATCACCCGTGGTGAAGTACCCGCCGATATCAAGGTTTTCGTGCGTTTCCGCATAGTTCCACGACACCACGCGAGCACCATTCTGAAGTGCCGGCGTCAGGAACGGCTCCAGAATCAGCGCCGCGTCAATCTGCCCCGTTTCCAGCGCGGCGAGGGCGTTGGGGAACGCGACCTCGACAAACGTCAGTGACGCCCCGTCGCCGCCGGCGTTGTCGACGGCTGTGCGAATGCTGGTGTCGCCGATGTTCGACAGATTGTTGGACGACACCGTTTTGCCTTCCAAATCTGTCGCGGTCTCGATGGCGGAGTCATCCATCACCACAACGCCCGCGAAGTCAGCGTCGGACGACCCCGTACTTGTCGTTCCGTTCGTGACGTACTTCAGGTCGAGGCCCTTATCCTGGGCGACCATGAGGGAAACGGTGTTGCCGAAAGCGAAGTCGAAACTCCCGCTGACGACACCGGGCACAGCGACTGCGCCTCCAGAGATCGTCTCGATGGACAGGTCGATACCTTCATCCTCGAAAAAGCCCTCGGCGAGCCCCAGGTGCAGGGGAGCAACGTCGCCAATCGGAATAGCACCCACCGTGACCGGTGTGAGGCCGGCGGCGCCGGGTTCGGCGGAATTTTCAGGAGTGGCAGCGCCGCATCCGCTTACCAAAACCACGGAGGCGACCGCGACCAGAGTCATTGTCAATCTTTTCATCATGCACACATCCTTGTGTTGACGCGATTGGTAGTTGTTCGCAGCCTACGGGGACGAATTGCATCAGTCCAATGAATAAATTGACCGGTCAGAATAGATAAAACTAATACTTGAGAGCTTCGCTCACGGCAGTGCGAAACCACGCCAGGGCGGATGATTCACGCCCATTTGCTCGAAGGTAGAGTTTCACTTCCACGGCGCCCACATCAAAAGGCAATGCAGCCAGTCGTACCGGCCATTTGTCCAGCCACCGACGCGCCATGCTCTCCGGGGCGATTGCGAAGAGATTACACTCCGAGATCAACTCGGGGATGACAGCGAAGTGCTGCACGACGACGGTCGATCGACGGACGATTCCGAGCGCCTGCATCGCCTGTTCGGCCAGCTGATGACCCGTGACCGGATCGACAATGACGTGCCGCGCACGCAGGAACTCGTCCAGGGTCAGTTCGGGCCCGGCCATTGGATAGTCCGCACGAAGCACACACACGTACTCCTCCGTCTTGAGGAGCGTGCCGCCGTATTCACCGGCGAGCGGCCACGATGCGATAGCCGCATCCACAGAACCCCGCGTCAGCCAATCCGGCAGAAGGCGGATATCCATGGGAACCACTTCGATCTCCACCTCGGGCGCATCTCGCGAAATGGTCTTGAGAATTTGGGGCAGAAAAGCCAACTCGCCCAAATCCGACAGGCACAGTCGGAATCGGTGGGTCGATGACGCAGGATCGAAGGATTTCATCCCCAGCACGACGTTATCGATGCTTCCCACAGAATCCTTCACCACGGGATACAGCTCGTCAGCAAGGAGCGTGGGCACCATGCCCCGCCCCCGGCGGACGAACAGCTCATCGGAGAATTCGCGGCGCAGATGCGCCAGAGAATGGCTCACTGACGGTTGAGTGACGTACAGATCCCGCGCTGATCTGGTGAGACTGCCGGTCTCATAGACCGAGAGGAATGTGCGCAATAGGTTCAGATCCACTTTCAATACCCTTCTTCACCCCGGTTTCAGCGTAACCAAGACCGCCTCAGCCCTAGACCTTCCACTCAGCGGAAACGTCGCGACGGTGCTTGTGGGCGCTGGCTACTATCCGAAGTAGACAACAGAGTCTTCGACCCCAGCACCACCCCCGCAGACCGCGACCCCCCACACAATGGAGTGAAATGAAGAAAAAGTTCATGATCGGACTCGCCGCGGCATCCGTCATCGCACTGAGCGCCTGCTCCGCGGGCACCGACGCCACGACCCCCGCCGCCGACGGCGACGCCCTCACCCCCGTCACGGTCGGTGTCATCCCCATCGCCGACACCGCTCCCCTCTACCTGGGTCTCGAACAGGGCTTCTTCGAAGAGGAGGGCCTCAAGCTCACCATCGAGACTGCGACCGGCGGCGCCGCCATCGTTCCCGCCGTCGTGAGCGGGGACTACGAGTTCGGGTTCAGCAACCTGATCTCACTCATGGTCGCCAACGACAAGGGCCTGCCGCTCGAGGTCGTCAGCCCCGCCGTTGCCTCCACCGGCGACGTCGACAGCGACTTCGGCGCGGTCATCGTCAAGGGCGACTCGCCGGTCACGTCGCTCGCCGACCTCGACGGCGGCACCGTCTCGGGCAACAGCCTCAACAACATCGTCGACACGGTCATGCGCTCCTCGATCGACCGCCTCGGCGGCGACTCGTCGTCGATCTCCTTCGTCGAGATCCCGTTCCCCGATGCCAGCGCCGCCGTGGAGAACGGCCAGGTCGATGCGGCCTTCGTCGTGGAACCCTTCGTGACCGCCGCCCTCGAAAGCGGCCAGCGCGTCATCTCCTACGGCTACGCCGATTTCGACGTCAACCTCGACGTCGCCGCCTACTTCTCGTCGGCCGCCACCGTATCGGCTGACCCGGAGATGGTGACCAAGTTCCAGGCCGCCATGACCAAGTCCCTCGAGTACGCCCAGGCCAACCCTGACGCGGTGCGCGCGATTATTGCCACCTTCACGGCAACGCCCGAAGAGGTGCTCGCGAAGATCGTGCTGCCCAAGTTCCCGACCGAATTCAACGTGGATGCCGTCACCGCCCTCGGCGACGCGGCTCTCGAATACGGCGTGGTCGAAACCGCACCCGACATGAGCACGTTCCTGCCCTAAGCCCAACCCCCTCTCACTCCCCCCAACCACAAGGAAGTGGCTTGCCAGCATGAAAAAACAACGAAGCCCTGCCGGGCCCCGGGCGAAAGCCCTGGGCCTCGGCATCGGCGGAATAGTCCTGTTCTTCCTGATCTGGGAAGCTACCCCGCGCCTGGGCCTGGTCAGCGACCGCTACCTGCCGCCGGCGAGCGAGGTGCTCGTGCGGCTTGCTCAGTACTTCACCGAGGCCGCGTTCTGGAAGGACGTCGCCGACACCATGACGAGCTGGGCCCTGGGCCTCGCGATCGCCACCGTCGCGGCGATCGTCGTGGGACTCATCATCGGCTCGAGCCGCTTTCTGCGCCGCGCCACCCACACCACGATCGAGTTTCTGCGGCCGATTCCCTCCGTCGCGCTGATTCCGTTGGCGGTGCTCATCTTCGGCACCAGCATCGAGTCGACGCTGCTGCTCGTGGTCTACGCCTCCTTCTGGCAGGTGCTGCTGCAACTGCTCTACGGCATTGCCGATGTGGATGCCGTCGCCAACGATACCGCCAAGAGTTACGGTCTCGGCCGCCTCGCCCGGGTACGGTACGTGATCTGGCCAACGGCCCTGCCGTACCTGATGACGGGCCTGCGCCTCGCGGCGGCCGTCGCCCTCATCCTGGCGATCACCGCTGAGCTCATCATCGGCACCCCGGGGCTGGGCAAGCAGATCGCCCTGACCCAGTCCGGCGGCGCGATCTCGTCGATGTACGCCCTCGTGCTGGCCACCGGCCTCATCGGAGTGCTCATCAACCTCGCCGCCCGCATCATCGAAAAACGGGTGCTGTCCTGGCACCCCTCGGTCAGAGGAGAGGTTGTGCTGTGAGTCCCCTTAAACGTGTCGCCTATTTCTTCGGCCTGCCGATCGTGCTCATCGTGCTCTGGTGGGCGCTGTCCTTCGGTTCCACCAACTTCTTCGTGCCGAAACCCTTCGAACTCGCCCAAACGCTGTGGACCACCTGGATCGGTGAGCGTTTCTTCGAGGACGTGCTGCCGAGCCTCGGTCGCCTCGCGGTCGGGCTGCTCTTCGCCATCGGCCTCGGCATTGTACTCGGCCTGCTCATCGGCTCCACCCGCTGGCTGCGCAACCTGCTCGAACCGATGCTCGAGTTCTTCCGTGCGATTCCGCCGCCCGTGCTTGTGCCGCTGCTCATGCTGCTCATCGGTGTCAACGACAGCATGAAGGTCGCCGTCATCATTTCCGGCGCGATCTGGCCGGTGCTGCTCAACACGGTCGAGGGTGTCCGTGCCGTCGACTCGGTGCTGAACGACAGCTGCCGCAGCTACGGCATCCGCGGTTTCGCGCGCATCCGCTACTTTGTGCTTCCGGCCGTCACACCGCAGATCATGGCCGGCGTGCGGCAGTCACTGTCGATCGGCCTGATCCTGATGGTCATCAGCGAGATGTTCGCCTCGTCGTCGGGCCTGGGCTTCACGATCGTGCAGTTCCAGCGCAACTTCGCCATTCCCGAGATGTGGAGCGGCATCGTCGTTCTCGGCCTCATCGGCCTGGGGTTGGCCCTCATTTTCCAATTCGTCGAACGCCGGGTGCTGCACTGGTACCACGGTCTGAAGGAGATCACTCATGACAGTTAGCGACACAACCGTGAATCGACCCGTCAAGACCGTGCCGATGCTCTCGGTGCGCGGCCTGCAGAAAATCTACAAGGTGCCCGGCGGCGAGGTCGAGGCCGTGCGCGACCTCACCTTTGATCTCGCCGAGGGCGAGCTGGTCTGCCTGGTCGGGCCCTCCGGCTCGGGCAAGACCACCCTGCTCAAGTGCATCTCGGGGCTGATGGAACAGACCAGCGGCACCGTGGAACTGGCCGGCAGCAAGGTCACCGGCCCGCCGAAGTCGATGGCCGTCGTCTTTCAGGAATACGGCCGCAGCCTCTTTCCCTGGATGACCGTGCGCGGCAACGTCGAGCTGCCGCTCAAGAACCAGAAGGTGCCCAAGGCCGAGCGCACCGCACTCGTCGATGCCGCCCTGAAGTCAGTCGGACTCGACCACGTGCCGAAGAGCTACCCCTGGCAGCTGTCCGGCGGCATGCAGCAGCGCGTGGCGATCGCCCGCGCCGTCGCCTACCGCCCCCAGGTCCTTTTGATGGACGAACCCTTCGCGGCCGTCGACGCGCAGACCCGCGCCGACCTGGAAGACCTCATCCGCACGATCTGGAAGCAGCTCGGCGTGACGATTCTCTTCGTCACCCACGACATCGACGAATCCGTATACCTCGGCGAACGCGTCATCGTGCTGTCGAGTTCGCCGACCGTCGTGCAGGAAGACCTGAAAATCGACCTGCCCGCCGAACGCGACCAGCTTAACACCCGCGCCCTGCCCCGCTTCATGGAGCTGCGCTCACACGTCTACGCCGAGATCCAGCGGGCCAAGCTCGGCCCGGTCACCGAACAGATCACGGCCCAGCGCAAGGCGGCTCGTAAGTAAGTCGCAGACAGGCACACAAGCGGATGCCCCGGTGAACCTCACCGGGGCATCCGCTTGTGTGTGTCTGTGTCTGTGCGACTAGGAGACGCCGATCGTGAGGATCGCGGGACCACCACGCGCGGCATCCGCCTGGAGGCCGGTGGCGGAGGTGACGGCGCGGGAGACGCAGCAGCAGATCTTCTCGGCTGCGTGCTGCTGGCGTTCGCTGTAGAACACGTCGCGGTGGTCGATGGCGCCCTCGAGGGCGAGAACCTTCACCTCGCACAGGCCGCACTCGCCCTTGCGGCAGTCGAACATCATCTCGACGCCGGCGTCTTCGAGGGCCTCGAGCATCGACCGGCCGGCGGGCACGCGCGTCTCGACGCCGAGGCGCGGCACGCGCACGATGAACTCTTCGGGGTCGTACCATCCGCTGTTTCCGAAGGTCTCGAAGCGCAGGTTGGTTTCGTTCACCTCGCGGTCACGCCAGGCGCGACGCACGGCGTCCATCAGGCGGATCGGGCCGCACATGTACAGCTCGGCGGCGGGGTCGACGCCGGCAACCAGGTCTGCCACCGACAGTTCTGAGCCCTCGTCGTCGATATGCACCCGCAGGTTGTCGCCGTGCAGGGCGAGCAGCTCGGGCAGGTAGGCCATGCGCTCGCGGCTGCGCGCGGCGTAGACGAGCGTGTAGCTCGCCCCGAGGCTCTTCAGCACCCGGGCCATGTTGACGATCGCCGTCACGCCGATGCCGCCGGCGAGCAGCACGTAGCTGGGGGCTCCGACCCGCAGGGGAAAGTTCTGCAGGGGCTGGGTGATCTCCAGCGTGTCCCCGGGCTGAAGGCCGTGCATGAAGATCGACCCGCCACGCGACAACGGCGCCTGCAGCACGCTGATCGCCACCCTCGTGCCGTCCTCGGTGGAGTCGACGACCGAATAGGAGCGTTTCTGACGTTCGCCGGTGATCGTCGTGTACAGGTCGATATGGGAGCCGGGTTCGGCCCGCTTCGGCAGGGCCGGGGCCAGCACGATGCGGCGGATGTTGGCGGCGACGAGCACGGATTCGACCACCGTCGCCCGCTGCCACACCTCGATATTTGTTGCGGCCATGGTGCTGCCCGCCTAGTTGGCGGTGCTCAGGCGGCCGGCGCGCCCGGCGGAGACCGGTCGGCCTTCGGCCTCGAGCATCCGCTCGATGAGGCGGCGCACCCACAGGCCGCCGGCGTCGATGTTCAGGTTGTAGAACTCGTAGTCGGGGTTCGCGTCGATGGCGGTCTGCTGGGCGAGGAGCATGTCCTCGTCCTCCTTGAACACCCCGGAGACACCGGCGCGCAGCTGCGAGGTGATGAGCTGGCTCTCCAGGCGGTAGTTGCGCATGAAGGCCCAGAAATAGTGCGCACTGCGGGCCGTTTCGGGGGTGATCGTGTTCATGACGTAGCCGTTGACGCCCTGGCTGCGGTCGCCCTCCGGCGCGCCGGTCCCGGCCTTGGCGACGCCGACATCGATGCAGATGGTCGAGGGGGCCTCGAAGTGGATGATCTGCCACCGGTCGACCTTGCCGGTGAAGTCGGGGAACTTGTCGCGCATGTTCTTCAGCCAGAACGGCGGGGCGTCGATGTTGTGCATCCAGCGCGAGACGGTCACGGTCGTATCGTCGTGGGTGACCTCGAAGTCGCTCTCGCTGAGCTCAGCCTGACCGATGCTCGAGCCGTGCACGAATTCCTCGTGGGTCAGGTCCATCAGGTTGTCCAGCACCAGCTGGTAGTTGCAGGTGACGGGAATCGTGAGGCCGTCGCCGGCCCACTCCGGGTGATCCATCTGGTGCATGTCCGGGATCGTGTCGGGGTTGGCGAGGGTGGCGTCACCGAGCCAGACCCAGAGAAAGCGGTGGCGTTCGACGACCGGGTAGGACGGCACGGTCGCGCTCGGGTTGATGGTCTCCTGGGCCGGCATCGACACGCAGCGGCCCGCCGAGTTGTACACGATGCCGTGGTACGGGCACTGGATCTCGTCTCGGGTGAGCACCTTGCCCTGGGACAGCGGGGCGAGCCGGTGCCAGCAGGCATCCGCGAGAGCGACCGGGCGGCCGTCTTCGGTGCGGTAGATGGCAAGCGGCTTGTCGGCGACCGTGCGGGAGATCAGCGTGCGGGTGACCTCGTGGTCCCAGGCCGCGACATACCAGGTGTTGAGCGGATAGTTGAGCACCTTATTGGTGGTCGAACTCGTGGTTTGGATAATCGTCATTGAAATCCTCCGGTCAGCTCACTATCCCCATAGATAGTTGGCTCCGGTCCAGACTATCTATGCTGGTAGTTACTCACAAGGCCGAGAGGAGAACCCGATGAGCCTTCGGCACGCACTACTGGCGCTGCTCACGGTGGAACCCATGACCGGCTACGACCTGTCCAAGGCGTTCCAGGCATCCGTCTCGCACGTCTGGCACGCGCCCGACTCCCAGATCTATCCGGAGCTGCGCCGCATGGAGGCCGACGGCCTGGTCGTCGGCACCGAGGTGCCGTGGGGACCGCGCGGCAAGAAGCGTGAGTACAGCGTGACCGCGGCCGGCCTCGACGCCTTTCGCGCCTGGATGAATGAACCGCTCAGCTACACCCGGGAACGCGACCCGGCCCACCTCAAAGCCGCCTACCTCGAGTGGGCCGAGCCCGATGCGGCCCGCGCCCAGCTGCGCGCGCACATCGCAAACTTCGACCAGCAGCGCACGGAGTGGCTCGAGAAGGTACGCGAGATCGACACCGGCACGAGCACCATGCTGGAGAAACGCCTCGCCCACGCGCCCGCCAGCGAGCACACCAGCATCCGCGCCTACAAGCGCTACACCTATGAGGGGCTGATCGCGCGGGCCGAGCACGAGATCGAGTGGGCCGAGCGCGGGCTCGACCTCATCGACGACCTTCTTCAAGCGGATGCCGCGCCACCGACTGCCTGATCAGCTTGGCATGAAACGGGTTTTTGATCCCGTGGGACACTACTCCACTCACGGCCGCTCCCAGCTGGCCTGGGTAACCGGGTCGCGCCTATTTCAACGTCACGCGCATGGGAAGACTTTCCCAAGCTCTCAACGTGTTATTCAAGTGCCTCGTAACCGGTCCGTTGACCTCAATGGTTTTCACTCTCTTGAGCAGGGCGGCCATGACCGTGGCCGCTTCCAAACGAGCGACGTGTTGTCCTACGCATTGGTGGATACCCATTCCGAACCCCACGTGTCCAGACGGGTCACGAGTCAGGTCAAATGCGTCTGGATTCTGCCACCGTCTCTCGTCACGGTTTGCCGAGCCAAGAAACATAAGGATCTTCTCGCCTTGGGGAATAAGAGTCCCGCCGACCCGAATGTCTCGAGTCGTTGTGCGGAAAAAAGTCTGGACCGGCGATTCCAAACGAATTGCCTCGTCGAATGCCCGCCGCGCAAGATTTGGATCGCTCTGCAGCAAAACCCACTGTTCAGAATTCGAAGCGAGGGCGTAGAGAACTGCGGCAAGGGCGTGAACTGTCGTATCGACGCCCGCCGATAGCAATGATCGCACGATCGTGGGTGCCTGCTCATGTGAGATATCACCTCGGTCCGCGGCAGCCCAGATTTCAGCTCCGAAGCCACCGGGTGTCAGAACGTTTCGGGCGCACTGATCGTTCACCCAGCCTGAGATTTCTCCGATCGTACCGGCGCCCCTTTGAACGAGTGCGTTTTCTGGTCCAAAGGCGTTGAAGAGGTGATCGCCATACGGGAGCAGGCGTTCACGACCTTCGTGGGGGATACCCACGGCATCGGGGAAGACCCGCAAAGGAAATGCCTCGGCGAGTGCCGGTACCGCATCAAACTCGAGCGTGGAGCTCACCAGTGCGTCGACGACGTCGTCTGCGTCAGTGGCCCATTGAGCCTGCAGAGTATGCAGTTGGCGAGCGCCCAGAATTTTGCTGAGTACCGCGCGTGGCGCGTTGTGGAAGGGGGGGTCTGCTTCCAGGAGCAGGCTGGGTGGCCTCCACGGCTTTTCCTTACGGAAGTTGCTGAGGCCGACTCCCGCAGAGCATTCGAAAGTTTGCCAATCTGTTAACGCGGCGTGGACGTCGGAGTATCGCCCCATGGCGTAAACGTTGTACGTCGGCAGGTAGACCACCGGGCCTGCCTCTCGAAGGCGTGCTTGAAAAGGCAAGGGATCATGGAGAACCTCGGGTCCGAAGGGATCTTCGGAGCTTGTCACGATGTCAGTACTGATGGTCGGTGCGGTCACGAGCTGTCCTTTCATTGATGTTCACAGTCCTAGAACGAGTCGGTCGGTCAAAGAACGAGATACGCAGGGAAACATACAGTTGCCTGCAAGACGTTCGTCTTCGTCCAAGATTGAATCCCGATGGTCTGGCACACCGGAGAGCACTGACATCTCACAGGTGCCGCATATGCCCATGCCACACGAGGTCAAGGTGTTTACTCCTGCCGACCGCAGCGCCGCGACCATACTTTCAGTCGGCAGGACGCGGATTACTTTCCCGGACCCGGCCATCAGGATCTCGAAGGAGCCCGACCGCAGAGGCGCATCAAACTTCCTCGCAGTAAAGCGTTCGGCGCGTACCGTGCCCATTTGCCAGTCGGCGCAATGCTCCGTAACGGTAGTTAGCAATCGCTCCGGGCCACAGACATAAATCTTTGTTCCGTCTCTCGGCGCCCCGATCCAGTCCGAGACCGCCATGCGACCCAGCTCATCTCCGGGGTGCAGCGTCACTCGGTCAGAAAACCGCTCGACGCGATCACGAAACGCCATCGAGGCGAGATTCCGCCCCAAATACAAGAGACGCCAGCTGATGCCCATCTGTTCAGCCTGGTTGATCATGGGCAAGATTGGCGTGATGCCGACGCCGCCCGCGACGAACAGGAGCGTCTTTGACGGGGTGAGGGCGAAGTTGTTTCGAGGGCCGCCGAGCCCCACAACAGAACCGATCTTCAGCTCGTCGTGGATAAAGCGCGAGCCCCCGCGACTCTCTAAAGCGCCGAGCACACCGATGTGATAATTATCGGTGTTCCAAGGGTCGCCGCAGAGAGAATACTGGCGGGCCAATCCATTCGGAAGAAACACATCAATGTGCGCCCCTGGTGTCCAGTCGGGCAGCCTCCCGCCATCCGTGCGACTCAGCACAACCGAAACCAGATCGTCCGTTTGGTAGTATTTATCCCGCACGATCAGTTGCATCTGGGCTGGATCTGACGGCGCAGGAGCAGCATGACCCGACGTCTCAGTCACGACTTCATCGCCTTACGTGCGTTGCAGACAACCGTGGATGCGTAAAAAAAGACATTCCTCACGAGCGGCATCATTTGACCACGAGGGAGTTCACATCAACAGATGTCTTCGTTATCTCGTATTTCTTCAACAGGTCGGCCGTCTGCTGCAACCGCTCGAGATTGAGATCACTCTCAAACACGGGAAGTTCCATCTGTTCAACGACAGCCACAGGCACTTTGGTGAAGGTCGGCACTAATTCCACGAACCGCTCTCGGTGACCCTGCAGATCCTCACCCGACTCGGATATTGCTATCTGGAATGCACTGATAGCTTCAGGATTTTCCTCGGCGAACTTCTTTGTGGTGACCCACCCGGCAACCGGTATGTCAGCCATCGTCCCCGTGAACATGTCCGACAACTTGACAAAGCCAGCGGCAAGGGCTCCGGATTGAAAGGGTTCAACCTGCCAGATAGCGTCGACGGCTCCACGCTCCAAGGCGGCCTGCATGTCTGGATAGGGCATCTCAACGAGAGACACGTCAGTCGGGTCTACGCCGGCATCCTCGAGGAGGGCATACACGGCGAGAGTTCCCACATTTTGCAGGTTGTTGACGGCGAACGTCTTTCCCGAAAGATCTGCCGCGGTCCCAATCGCGGAGTCGCTGGTCACGAAGATTCCGTGATCGGCGCCGCCGACATCGTTAGCGGCGACCAACATGACCGGGAGCCCCTTTTCGGCTGCCAACAGCGCTGAAGTGTAGTTCGAGTAGGTGATGTCGATAGAACCAGAAACGAGTGTGGTGATTGCGGCGGCTCCGCCGCCAGTCTGAATAAGCTCAACGTCAAGCCCTTGAGCTTCAAAGAGTCCTTCCTCGTCTGCGTTGACGACGCTAGCCGTATGAGCCAAGGGAAAATACCCGACCTTGACGGGTGGTGGACCATCAGCAGCGCTGCCCGCAGCTGGACCGGAGCACCCGGTGAGGAGCACTGCCATTGTGCCAACAATGGGGAGAATTGACTTCAGACTGCGATTGCGCTTCTTAGACATTGGACTACTTTCCTGGATTGAGTCTTCTTTGACACCAACCCGGGGAAAGTAACACACAGCAGAGTTACGCAAGAAGCAACTATTCCGATGAACGGAAGTATTCAATCTCCGCTCAGACGACGTGCCATCATTGAATTTCAGTGCGTGACCCCGACCATTCAGAGTTGAATACTCCGGGCATCCGAGAAGGCAGCCATGGCAAATGCATCAGCAGGCAGATCGGCTCTGAGTCGCCACTTGCGAATTTTGAGCGCCTTCAACGCAGACTCTGCGTTTCTCACCCTTACCCAACTGTCCCGACGTGCAGGCCTCCCTCTGGCGTCCACTCATCGGCTTGTCACCGAATTAGAGTCTCACGGTCTCCTAGAACGGAATGAAGACAAAACCTACCGGCTCGGCGTTCGCCTCTGGGAGCTGGCGTGTTGCACGCCAGGGGCGCTGGGCCTGCGCGAAATTGCGATGCCTTATCTGCAAGATGTTCACGCGGTAGTTGGTCAACATACCCAGCTCGGTATTCTTGAAGGCACGGACGTGCTCTTTTTGGAGAGGCTCTCCAAGCGGAACGCGGTCGTCAATGCCACGCTTATCGGTGGCCGTTTGCCGCTCCATGCCTCTTCAAGCGGTTTGGTCCTGCTCGCCCACATGCCTTCCGCGTTCGTGGACCAGATTGTCAACGATGGCCTCTTCTCATATACGAATCACACCATCCGTTCTTTGAGCGAACTGACTGCGACTTTGAGTGAGATTCGTTCCCGGGGCTTCGTCGTGGCTGACGGTTACATTCACCCCGACGCCCGTGGCATTGCGGTTCCCGTCTTCGGTGCCAATCAGGTCGTCGTCGCAGCCATCAGCGTCGTGGTGCCAAACGACGAGACGCCATGGGAAGCCACGCGGGATATTCTGCGCAGGGCGGCGCAGCAAATGTCCCTGGCGCTCCGGTCGGCATATCTGCCCCCACGCCATCCACAGGCGCTGCCCGGGGGCCGGTACCGCCCTCTAGTCAATTCGTCCGTCAAATCCATGGAGTACTTGGGATCGACTGCGCGACGGTATTCTGCCGTTCCAACTCCCCGCGACTAGCTGCCATGCCCCTGGGTGTGAGGTCGTTCGGCTGCTCACGGGCCAGCGACCACAGACATAATTCAGGACGGCGACTGTGTCGAAAGCCGGTTATGGCCGGGCCTCCCTAGGGTTGTCAGCCCGCGTGGGCTCGCCGCAGGTCGGCCTTGCGGATCTTGCCGCTGGCCGTGCGCGGCATCTCGGCCACGACCACGACGCGTTTGGGAATCTTGTACCGGGCGAGGCGATCACGCAGGTGCGTCTGGATGTCGGCGGCGTCGAGGGTGAACCCGTCGCGCACGGTCACGATGGCGCACGGCACTTCCCCCCATTTCTCGTCGGGAACGCCGATCACGGCGACGCTCGAGACGGAGTGGAGTTCGGAGATGGCCAGCTCGATCTCGGCCGGATAGATGTTCTCCCCGCCGGAGATGATCATGTCTTTCAGCCGGTCGCTGATGAAGAGATAACCGTGCTCGTCGAAGTAGCCCATGTCGCCGGAGCGGAACCAGACGTTGCCGGCATAACTGTCGGCGGTGGCCTCGGCTCGATTCCAGTATTCACGAATCACGTTCGGCCCCGAGATCTGGATCTCGCCGACCTCGCCCCGGGCGACCTCGTCGCCGAGCTCGTCGACGACGCGCACGTCGGTGAAGAAGTGCGGCAACCCGGCCGATCCGGCCTTCTCGCGTGACTTATGCGGGGCGAGGCTGGTGGCTCCGGGCGCCGTTTCGGTGAGGCCGTAGCCGCCGGAGAACGACAGGCCCCGCTTCTCGTAGGCTTCGAGCACGCGCACCGGCACGGCTGAGCCGCCGCAGGTCAGCTTCTGCAGCGAGCTGATGTCGGTGGTCGCCCAGTCGGGGTGCTCGCACAAGAGCTGGTAGGTCGTCGGTACCCCGCTGATCACGGTCGCCCGGTGCTGCTCGATCAGGTGCAGGGTGCGGCCGGGCTCGAACTTGGGCTCGAGCACAACGGAGCCGCCCTTCAGCAGGGTGGGCAGCACCCCCATGCCGAGCGAGGCGACGTGGAACATTGGCGCGATCATGAGAGCCACGTCACTGCTGACGAAGTCGTAGTCGACGAGCACATTGAAGCTGTTCCAGGTCATGTTCCCGTGGGTGAGCAGCGCACCCTTGGGCTGGCCGGTCGTTCCCGACGTGTACAAAATCAGCGCCGGGTCGTCGAGGGTGACGTTCTCGTCACGATGGGTGGCGGAGGCGCCAGCGATCACGTCATCGAGCATTTCGATGCGGCTGGCCTGCCCGGCCGAGCCGGTCCCCGCCGCCGGCGCTGCGGCATCCGCCACCATGATGCGCTCGGCCACCTGCGTGCCCTCGGATCCACGTTCGGCCAGGGCGGCGAGGCTCGCCGCGTGCACGAGGATGCGGCTGCCCGAATCGGTGAGGGCGAAGGCGATCTCGGGCGCGGCCAGGCGGGTGTTCAGCGGCACGAAGATCGCCCCGAGCACCCCGCAGGCGAACAGCGTCTCGAGGAACGCGGGATGGTTTTCGCCCAGATACGCCACGCGATCGCCCGAGCGGATGCCGCGGGCATCGAGCGCATTCGCCAGCCGGTCGACCCGCTCGGCGAGCTCGTCGTAGCTGAGGCGATTGTCGCCGCTGATGAGCGCGGTGTGGGTGGCCGACTTCACGCGTCGGCGGTGGATCCAGGAACCGAGACCTTGGTTATGCATCGTTGCATGTACCTTTCACACGTCTCCGCGGGCGGAGACACTGACACTGGGTGGGTCAGGGGTGTGCTCACCGTACTACCGGGGAGCACACCCCTGAGATGATCGGGCGCTAGCCGGCGATCAGCGCTGAAACGTCGGGGGCCGTGGTGACCACCGCGTACTTCTGCATGAGTTCGCCGAGGTCGACGAGAACATCGGTCTGCACCTCGCCGTCGAAGGTTTCCATTTTCATGTTCTCGGCGACACCCGCGTCCATACCCATGAAGGCGGGCAACGTGGCGCGCACATCGTCGGGGTTGGCTTCGGCCAGGGCGAGGGTCTCTTCCACGGCATCTCGAAACTTCGCCAGCGTGTCGGCGTTGTCCGCAGCGTATTTGGCGCTCGTGAACGTCACCATCGTGGGCAGGCCGGGGAGGGCCTGCTGGTTCGGGTAGCCGATGAGTGTGAAGTCCTCGCTGGCGAGCGCCTTGCTCAGAAACGGCTCGGGCAGCCAGATGGCGTCGGTGTTACTCGCGGCGAGCTGGGCCTCCATGTCGGGGAACGGCATCTCGTTGAAGTTGATCAACGAGGGGTCGCCGCCGTCGATCGCGGTGCTCTCCTTGATCGTGAGGTCGCCCTGGGTGCTGACCGCGTTCACCGAGACCGTCTTGTTCTCCAAGTCGGCGAAGCTTTCGATGCCGGAGTCGGAGCGCACGACGACCCCGTTGATGTCGTCGCCCTCGGCCTTGGAATTGCTGTAGCCGGTGACGATCTGCATTTCGAGGCCCTTGTCCACGGCCACCATGACCGAGAGCGGGTTACCCACGGCGAAGTCCATGCTGCCGGCGTAGACGGCGGGCAGCATCGCCGCGCCGCCCTGCCCGGTCTGCAACGTCAGGTCGAGGCCGTGCTCCTCGAAAATGCCCTCGTCGATGCCGTACTGCATGGCGACCGACGGTGCGATGGCGAGCACACCCACGGTGACCGGCGTCAGCGCCCCGTCGGCGGCATCGCTGGTGGCGTCGGTGGCGTCGCCGGTCGGGGTGGCGGCCGCCGAGCAGCCGGTGAGGGCCAGGCCGACGAGGGCGAAGCCGGCCAGGCCGGCCAGGGTGCGGGATGACCGTGCGGTGACATGAAACATAGTGCCTCTTCCTTGAGGTGACTGTGAGGGGTGTGGTGTTCTGCGGTGGAGCGAATGCGGGTCACACGTAAAACTGCGGGTCAGACGTAAAAACTGTGGGTCACACGTAAAAGCGGTACAGTCCGTGCGCGACGACGGCCGGCTTGGTGCCGCCCTCGATCTCGATGGTCTGGTCGACACCGAGCTGCACGCCGCCGGCGATCTCGGTGACCGATGCGATAGTCGCCCGCATGCGGATCTTCGAACCGACGGTCACGGGGGCGGGAAACCGCACCTTGTCGAGGCCGTAGTTGACCTTGGTGGTGACGTCGGTCACGTCGAGCAGCTCGGTCCAGAACGGAATCGCCAGCGACAGGGTGAGAAAACCGTGCGCCACGGTGGTGCCGAAGGGGCCGTCCTTGGCCTTGACCGGGTCGACGTGCAGCCACTGGTGGTCATCGGTCGCGTCGGCGAAGGTGTCGATCTGGGTCTGGTCGACCTCGATGTAGTCGGTGTAGCCGAGGTCGGTTCCGGCCAAGCCGGGCAGTTCGGCGAAGGTGGTGGTGGTCGTGCTCATGGTGCTCCTTATATATAGGGATGACGACGTGGAGAAAACGACGAGGGAGATTAGAGGAAAGCGCTGTGGCCGGTCACGGCCCGGCCCACGATGAGGCTGTTGATCTCGTGCGTGCCCTCGTAGGAGTACACGGCCTCGGCGTCGGCGTGGAACCGGGCGACATCGGTGTCCAGGGTGATGCCGTTGCCGCCCACGACCTCGCGGGCCAGGGCGACGGTGTGGCGCATCCGCTCACAACAGAACATCTTGGCGAGGGCCGAGTTCTCCTCGGTGAAGACGCCGGCCTCCTGCTGCTGGGTGAGCCGCACGACCAGGCCGAGCGAGGCCGTCACGTTGCCGAGCATGGTGGCGAGCTTCTGCTGGGTGAGCTGAAAGGACGCGATCGGCCTGCCGAACTGCTCGCGGGTCTTCACGTAGCGCAGGGCCGCTTCGTAGGCGCCGGCCTGCAGGCCGGTCGCGATCCAGGCCACATCGGAGCGCATCGACCGCAGCAGGGCTGCGACATCCTTGAACGAGTTGATGCGCTGCAGCCGGTCGGTCTCCCCCACCCGTACGTTCACCAGGTCGATGTCGGCGTTTTGCATGATGCGCAGGCTGGTTTTGCGCTGGATCTTCTGCAGGGTGACGCCGGGGGCATCCGTCGGCACCAGAAAGGCCTTGACCTGGCCGTCGGCTTCGTCGCGGGCGAAAACGGCGAGCACGTCGGCGCTCGAGGCGCCGCCGATCCAGCGCTTCCGGCCGTTGAGCACCCAGGTGTCGCCGGTGCGGCGGGCGGTGGTGGCGAGCCCGCCGGCGATGTCGGAGCCGTGATCGGGCTCGGTCAACGCGAAGACCCCGGTGTACTCGAAGCGCGTGATCTTCGCGTCGAGCGCGGCGACCTGCTCCGGGCTGCCGCCCAGGTTCACGCTGGTGCGAAACAGCCCGGACTGGGCGTTATAGAACGTGGCGACGGATGCGTCGGTGCGGGCCAGTTCGAAATTGCGAAAGCCCCCACAGAGCGCGCTGGTGCCCCGGTTCATGAGGTCGAGCTCGACCAGTTTCGGCACGATCTCAGACGGAAACTCTCCCGCCTCCCAGTGGTCGGCGAGCAGTGGCTGCACGTCGGCCTCGAGCACCGTGCGGAGGTCCGCCAGCAGGTCGAGTTCGCGGTCGGTGAGCAGGGTCGAGTAGCCGAACTGGTCGCTCGGGTAGAACGCGGTCATGAGGCGAGCTTCAGCAAGCGCACGGCGTTGTCCTTGAGGATTTTGGGCCGCACGGCGTCTTTGAGGTTGAGGTCGGCGAAGTCTTTCAGCCAGCGGTCGGGGCTGATCAGGGGAAAGTCGCTGCCGAAGAGCACTTTGTCCTGCAGGAACGAGTTGGCCTGGCGCACGAGGTTTTCGGGAAAGTACTTCGGCGACCACCCGGACAGGTCGATGTAGACATTTTGTTTGTGTGTGGCGACGGCGAGGGCTTCGTCCTGCCACGGCACGC
The DNA here is from genome assembly GCF_003602235.1 of Cryobacterium melibiosiphilum. Taxonomy (GTDB): domain Bacteria; phylum Actinomycetota; class Actinomycetes; order Actinomycetales; family Microbacteriaceae; genus Cryobacterium; species Cryobacterium melibiosiphilum. The sequence continues at coordinate 63,809 of NZ_QZVS01000096.1, read as the reverse complement.
TCGGGTGGGCCATGATGATCGGCAGCGCGGGAAAGTCGGCGGCGACGTTGTCGAGCAGCATCGGGTTGGACAATCCGAGTTTGAGGCCGAAACCGCCGGGCAGGCCCGAGCCGATGCCGGTCTGTCCGGTGTGGAAGAGCGCCGGCAGCCTGAGGTCCTGCAGCGCGGCCCAGAGCGGGTAGAACTGCTCGTCGCTCGGGTTGAAGTTCTGCACAGTCGGGTGGAATTTGAAGCCGCGCACCCCGAAATCGCCGGCCAGGCGCTGGGCCTGGGTCACGGCATCCGCTCCCCGGGTGGGGTCGACGGAGCCGAACGGAATCAGCACGTCGTTGTTGCGCGCGGCGCCGACCGCGATCTCCTCGCTGCTGTTGGGGCGATGATTCAGGCTGCGGGAAGCGTCGACGGTGAAGACGACCGCGGCCATCGCGCGTTCGCGGTACATCGCAGCGATCTCATCGAGGCCGGGGCGCGGGGCATCCGTTTTGAAATATTTGCTCGCGGCGTCGACGAGCGGCTGCGGCAGGGCGTTGTGCCCGTCGTCACCGACCTCGATGTGCACGTGCGTGTCGATGGCCGTGAGCGCGTCAACGTTCAAGCCCAGTTCGTAGACCATGGCTATTTTGCCGCGGTGGGCTGCAGCTCGGCGGGCAGTTCGGGCAGCTTCTCGCCCACGCTCTGGAGCTTGTCCCCGAACAGCGAGGAGAAGTCTTCGCTGAGGGTTTCGACGGTCCAGCCGCCGGTTTCGAAGGCGGTCGCGACGACCTCGGGGTGCGACCAAAGCTGGATGCGGTCGCCGCCGGAACCGACGACCTGGCCGGTGATGCCTGCCGCGGCGTCGGAGGCGAGAAACCCGACGACCCCGGCGACGTCCTGGGCGGTGCCGTAGCCGAGCACGCGGCGGGCGAAGGGCGGCATGGTCTCGCCGCGGGCCGCGGCGTCGTTGAAGGCCTTGAAGAAGGGAACGGTGTCGGTCATCGCGGTCGCCGCGACGGGCACGACGGCGTTGACGGTGACGTTGGCGGGGGCCAGTTCCATCGACCAGGTGCGCACCATGCCCACGATGCCGGCCTTCGCGGCGGCATAGTTGGTCTGGCCGAAGTTGCCGCGCTGGCCGGTGGGCGAGCCGATGCAGATGATGCGGCCGCCCTCGCCCTGTTCGCGAAAGCGGATGGCGGCCTCGCGCACGCAGGTGAACGTGCCACGCAGGTGTACGTTGATGACGGTGTCGAAGTCGTCGTCGGTCATCTTCCAGACCACGGTGTCGCGCAGCACGCCCGCATTGGTCACCAGGATGTCGAGGCGGCCGAAGCTCTCCACGGCCTGGGCGACGAGCTGCTGCGCGGTGGCGGTCGAGCCCACCGGGGCGACCACGGCGACGGCCTGGCCGCCAGCGTTCGTGATGCTGGCGACGGCGTCATCGGCGATCAGCTGGTCGACGTCGTTGATCACAACAGATGCTCCCTGCCGCGCCAGTTCCTGCGCATAGGCCAGGCCGAGGCCTCGGCCGCTACCGGTCACGATTGCGACCTTGCCACTCAGTACTTTGCCGGTCAACGTCATTGTGACTCCTAGCTCAGGTGTGGCGTCGGTGCCACGGGTTGGTGCTGCTGTAAAACCCATGAAAACCTATACCGTTGAAAAAGTCAACTAAAAAGGTATGGTTTATTCTATGACAATGACAGAGTCCATTCCCGGCGCAACGGTGCCCGCCTCACCGGCGACCACCGCCGCCGCAGCCGACTCACCGGGGTCGGCCGACGCGATCGGGGTCCGACTGCGCGACCCGGACCGGCTGCACGACACGGACCTGGCCAACGAGATCGAGTTCATGACCGCGCGGGCTCGGTCGATCGGATCAAGTCGCGCCAATGCCATGCTCGCCGAACTCGACCTGCGCGTGCGGTCGTATTCAGTTCTGTCCCTGGCCTGCAGCGGCCAGAATCCCTCCCAACGCGAACTCGCGGCTTTTCTCAGCCTCGACCCGAGCCAGATCGTCGCCTTGGTCGACCACCTCGAAAATCGGGGCGCGGTGACCCGCGAGCAGGACTCGCGCGATCGTCGCTCCAAGGTGATCGTAGCCACCGCCGCCGGCCGGATACTCTACCGGCAGGCCGCGGCCGTCATCCAGGCCGCCGAAGACGACTCCCTGCGTGATCTCAGCCCGGCCGAGCGCGAGCAACTGCGCTCACTGCTGCGCCGCATCGCCTTCGACCAGACCCCACCCATCGAGGGCGTCACTCCACGTTGAAGAGCTTGAGACGCACGCTGTTCGTGAACCGCTCGTCCGTTTCGATGATTATTTTGGAACGCAGCCACGACCGTCGTTGCCCGGCAGCGTCCAGACGGATGCTGCACCGAAAGTACATCCGCGCGGGATCCACCGACTCGCCGCGCACCAGCTTCTGAATATCCTCAGGCGTCCCTGAGCGCAGTCCGAAGTTGCAAACCGAGATGCGGTCGCCATCCGTCGTCTCTAGCGGAGCGGCCCCGACCGGTCACTGCCCGAGGCCGGCTGAATCAGATCGGGACGGGCCAGGTCAGTCATGGTCGCCACGATCATATCGCCGACCAGCCGGCGGTAATACGAGTGCCGCTCGGGTTCGAGCATGTCCCGACCGAACAGGGTGCGAAACGTATAGCGATTGGCGACCTGGAAAAAACAGTAGGAGCTGATCAGCAGGTGCAGGTCGAGGGCGTCGATATCGGTGCGAAACTCGCCCGACGCGACTCCGCGGCGCAGCAGGTCGTCGAGGGTGTCGATCGCGGTCGAGTTGAGGTCGTGGATCACGGCCGACTTGCCGATGTGCTCGGCCCGGTGGATGTTCTCGATGTTGACGAGACGGATGAAGTCTGGATGGCTGGTGTGGTGGTCGTAGGTGAATTCCGCGACGGCGCGCAGGCCGTCGACCGGGGTCAGTCCCGCCACGTCGAGCTGCCGCTCGATGGTGCGGATCAGCGCGTACGCCCGCTCCATGACCTGGAGGTACAGGCCTTCCTTGGATTCGAAGTAGTAATAGATCATGCGCTTGGTCGTGCGGGTCAGCTCCGCGATGCGGTCCACGCGGGCACCGGCGAAGCCGCTCGCCGAAAACTCGGCCGTGGCGACCTCGAGGATCTCGCGCTTCGTGCGCTCCGGATCACGGCGGAGCGGGCCGTCCTCCGCGACGATCGCGTTCATGGTTCTCCTTCGACCTTCGTGCCGTTCTACCGTCCCACACCTGGAATGCAGGCCGGGGAAGCCGGCCGTCGTGCTCGCCGGTTCCCCACCCTATCCGCTGGTGCCGCCTACACCTTGACCGAACCGGATTGGCGAACGGTTGCCCCGGGCTTCAGCCCGAGCTCGTTCATCGGCACCCGGAAGGTCTCCTTGGCGGTGGCGACGGCGATCACGTTGATCAGGCAGATGACCGCGGTGATGGCGGCCACGATCAGCCAGGCGTTGGGGCCGTCCCCGGCCGCGGCGATCGCGATCGTCGGCGCGAATCCGGCAACCGCGAAGCCGATCTGGGTGCCGATGGCCATGCCCGAGAGCCGCACGGCGGCGGGGAACATCTCGGCATAGAAGGCCGGCCAGACGGCCGAGGTGGCCGTGTAGATGAAGCCGAACATGCCGATACCCACGATGAAGATGAGCGGGTAGTTCGCGATCGAGATGGCGTAGAGGTAGGCGAACATCAGCGCCGCGCAGCCGAGCGACCCCGTGATGAAGACGGGTTTGCGGCCGACCCGGTCACTGAGCATGGCCCACAGCGGGATCGTGCCGAGCGCGGCCACGTTGGCCAGCACCCCGACCCAGAGCATGGTGGTGCGGTCCAGCCCCACCGTGTTCACGGCGAAGCTCAGGGCGTAAACGGTGAAGATCGTGCTGACGGAGGCGATCAGGGCGGCGGCGATCACGCGCAGCACTCCCCGCCAGTGGTCGCGGAACAGCACCCGCACGGGCACCTCGGCGACGGCGCCGCCGGCGACCTCGGCCGTGAAGACCGGGGTCTCGTCGAGGGTGCGACGAATGAGAAAGGCGACCACGATCACGATGGCGCTGATCCAGAACGGGATGCGCCAGCCCCAGCTGAGCAGGTCGGCCTCGGGCAGCAGCGCGACCGGAATGAATACCGCGGTGGCGAAGATCTGCCCGGCCTGGGTTCCGCTGAGTGTGAAGCTCGTGAAGAACGCCCGGCGGTGGTCGGGGGCGTGTTCCATCGACATCGAGTTGGCGCCGGCCTGTTCGCCGCCGGCCGAGAAGCCCTGGGCCAGGCGCAGCACGACCAGCAGGATCGGCGCGGCGACCCCGATCTGTTCGTAGCTCGGCAGGAAGCCCACCAGCACGGTCGAGATCCCCATCAGCAGCACCGTGAAGACGAGCACCTTCTTGCGGCCGACGGTGTCGCCGAGGTGGCCGAGCACGAGGGCGCCGATCGGGCGGGCGAGGTAGCCGACGCCGAAGGTGGCCAGGGCGAGCAGGGTGCCGGCGAGCGGGTTGCTGTCGGGAAAGAAGACCCGGCCGAAGACGAGCGCCGCGGCGGTGCCGTAGATGAAGAAGTCGTAGTACTCGAGGGCGCTGCCGATCCAGGCGGCGGCCGCCGCGCGGCGTGGATTGGCCTGGGTGACGCTGGGCGCGCTTCCCGGGGCGGGAGCGGTCAAAGGAGGAGTCATCGTTGATCCTGTTCTGTGTGAGGGGGAGGTTAATCGGTGTGGTGCTGGCGTTCCTCGGCGCGCTGGGCCGCGAGCCGCACGGGAGCGTTGGCCGCTCCGTAGCCGTCATAGTCGCCGGTGCGCTGCACGATCTCGCAGAAGAACTGGCCGACCGGCATCGTGTAGACGTGCAGAAAATCGCCGCGCTCGTCACGGTCGAAAAGAATCTCATGCGCGCGCAGCGTCGTGATGACCTCGCTGCCGAGGTCGAGGCGAGCATCGAGATCGTCGTAGTAGTTCTGCGGAATCGGCAGCAACCGGGCGCCGCGCGCCCGCAGCGCGGTGACCGTGGCGACCAGGTCGTCGGTGTGCAGCGCGACGTGGTTGGGGTAGACATCCGTCGCCCCCGGCTGCAACGGCGTCACGTTCAGCGCGAGACGGATGCCGCGGTCAGCGGTGACGAGGCTGCGGCTGCGCACGAGTCCCGCCTCTCCGGCGAGGTCGAGGCCGTCGGAGACGACGAGCCCGAGGATGCTCTGGTAGAAGAGCACGGCCTCATCGGCGCGCTGCCACGGCTGCACGAGTGCGACGTGGTCGACGTGGGTGATGCCGGTCGGCGGCAGGGCTGCCGACGCGGGTGCCTCGGCCGGGTCGGCGGGGCCGAATTCGCCCAGCCAGCTCGGCGCTTCGCCGTCACGCTCACTGAAATACACCTCGGTGCCGTCGGGTGCCAGGATGCCGTCGAGAACGTCTTCGTCGGTGGCGCGGTCGCGGGGCAGCAGGTGCGAGCGCAGGGCGACCGCGCGGGCCGACGCCCGCTGCACGTCGGTGACCTCGAAGCCGAGGGCCGCGACCCGCGGCTGCACTCCCGCGAGGTCGTGGTTGACGATCACGTGAACCTCGTTCTGCGACCAGAGTTCGGCGTTCTTGCGCTGGTGCCGGCCCCGCGGGGTGAACCCGAGCTGGGTAAGGGCCACGTCGACGGCGGTTCCGGCGCCCGGCTGCAGCTCGATGAAGCTGAAGCCGCGGCTGGCATCGACGGCCGGCAAGCCCGTGAGCAGCGCGGGGGCCGGCGCGGCGCCCGAAACGACGACGGCCGGGGCCGGCAGCCGGGCCGCGCGGGCGGCGTCTTCGAGCACGACGAGCGAGCGGCGGGCATCCCGGGCGGTGACCCAGGGGTCGCCCTGCCGGAAGACGTCGTTGAAGACCTCGAGCGAGAGCGGGCCCTGGTAGCCGGCGTGCACGATCCGGGCCACGAAATCGGCGAGGTCCCAGCTGCCCTCCCCCGGAAACAGGCGGTAGTGGCGGCTCCAGCTGAGCACGTCGAGGTTCATCAGCGGGGCATCCGCCAGCTGGCAGAAGAAGATCTTCTCGCCCGGGATGGTCGCGATCGTCTCGAGGTCGCTGCCGCGGGAGAGGATGTGGAAGCTGTCGAGGCAGACTCCGAGGGCCGGGTGGTCGACCTGCTTCACGAGGTCCCAGGCGTGGTCGTAGGTCGAGACGAATTTTCCCCAGGCGAGGGCTTCATAGGCGATGCGCACGCCGTTCGTCTCGGCGAGGGCGGCGAGCGCGCCGAGCTGGTCGATCGCGACGGCGTCGCCGGGCAGCGTCGCGGTGCCGACGTTGGAGCAGAGCAGCATGGTGTCGATGCCGAGCCGGTTCATCAGCGCGAACTTGTGTTCGGCCCGGCGCAGGTTGAGCGCGAGCGTGTCGGATGTCACGCCCTCGAAGTCACGGAACGGCTGGTAGAGGTCGATCGACAGCCCGAGGTCGGCCGAGCGAGAGACGACCTCTTCGGGCGACAGGCGGCTGGTCACGAGGTCGAGTTCGAAGAGTTCGTAGCCGTCGAATCCCGCATCGGCGATCGCGGTGAGCTTGTCGCCGAGTGATCCGCTGATGCACACGGTCGCGATGGAGGAACGCATCAGGCCCGCCCTCCCGTGGCCGCGGCCGAGAGGGCCGCGTCGTCGCCGAGCAGCTCGAGAAAGTGGGCACGCATCCGCTCGGCGTCGGGTTCGCGGCCGGTGATCAGACGGATGCTGTCCGCGGCCTGGCCCACCGCCATCCGTCCCCCGTCGAGCACCTGGTGTCCCCGCCGCCGGGCGGCGGCCAGCAGCTCGGTGTCGATCGGGCGGTAGACGATGTCGGCGACCCAGGCGGTGGCGGCGAGCGCGGTCACGTCGAAGGGCAGGCCGGGGTGTTCCTTCATGCCGGTGGGGGTGGCGTGCACGACTCCGTCGGCGGTCGCGAGGTCGGAACCGAGCGTCTGCGGGGTGCCCGCGACCACCTCCTGTGCCGGAAACAGCGGGGCGTAGCGGTCGACGAGAGCCTGGGCGCGTTCGGGCAACACGTCGACGATGACCAGGTGCGCCACGCCGAGGGTGAGCAGCGCGTAGGCGGTCGCGGAGCCGGCGCCGCCGGAACCGAACTGCACGATGCGGTCACGGGGAGCGTCCGGCAGGCCGGCGAGCACGGCCGAGCGAAAGCCGGTCCAGTCGGTGTTGTGGCCGAGGAAGCGGCCATCGCGAATGAGCACGAGGTTGACGGCGCCCATGTGCTCGGCAGCGGGGTCAAGCTCGTCGAGAAAGGGAATGACGAGCTGCTTGCAGGGGTGTGTCACGTTCAGGGCGGCGTAACCGGCATCACGGCACTCCGCGAGCAGGGCACCGACATCCCCCGGCGCCCGGCCGAGTTCCAGCAGGTCCAGGGTGCGGTAGTCGTACTCGAACCCGAGGTGGCGACCCTCCCGCTCGTGCATCGGCGGAGTCAGCGAGGCGGTGATGCCCTCGCCGATCAGGCCGACGAGAAAGCTGGTGGCCGCGGTCATGCGACGGCCGCCGTGACGGTGTCGGCAGCGGATGCCGCGGCATCCGTTGCCACAATCGGCGCGCTGCCCGGCGCGGCGCGGCGACGGGCGAGCAGTTCGAGGGCGAAGACGTAGCCGAGCGGCCCGGCACCGACAATGACGGCCTGCGCGATGTCGGAGAGGTAGGAGTGATGGCGGAACGGTTCGCGGGCGTGCACATTGGTGAGGTGAACCTCGACCATCGGCAGCTCCACGGCCAGGATCGCGTCGCGCAGCGCGACCGAGGTGTGGGTGTAGGCGCCGGCGTTGATGATGAGACCCGTGGCACGGCCGCGCGCCGCGTGGATCGCGTCGATGAGCACGCCCTCGTGGTTGCTCTGCACGAACTCGGCGCGCAGGCCGAGCCGGCCGCACGCCGCCGTGATGCGCTGTTCGACATCGGCGAGCGTCTCGGAGCCGTAGGTGGCCGGCTCTCGGGTGCCCAGCAGGTTGAGATTGGGCCCGTTCACGACGAGCACGAGGGGCAGGCTCGCGGAGTCCGGCAGGTCTGTTCGATCCGAAATCATCATTGATTCATATCCTTGGTCACTGTGTCCGTGGTCGCTGTGTTGGTGGTCACAGTCGCGCTTCAGTACGTACTAGTTAGTACATTGTGAAACGCAGGACGGGCCAGTGTCAAGACCCTTGAAGAACGAGGGCGCGCCCGACACCCCTCAGTCGCGCGGGGCCGCGGTTTTCTCGAGCAGCGGCCGGGTGCGGTAGGCGACCATCTCCCGCATCGACAGGGCCACTTCGGTGCGCTGGATGCCCGGGGTCGCCAGGATCACGCCGGCGATGCGGTAGAGGTCATCGGCGTCGCGGGCGACGATCTGGATCATCACGTCGCTCTCCCCCGCCACGCCGTGCACCTCCACGACCTCCGGGATCGTCGTGAGAGCAATCTCGATCTCGGCGAGGCGGTGCTGGTCGGCGAGCGCCGACACGAAGGCCGTCAGCGGATAGCCGAGCGCCCGCGGAATGACGCGGCGGTCGATGGCGGCGAGAAAGCCTCCGGACTCCAGCCGGGCCAGGTGGCTCTGCACGGTGTTGCGTGAGAGCCCGAGGCGCTGGGCGATCTCAACCCCAGCGAGCCGGGCGTCATCACTGAGGGCGAGCAGAATGCGGGCGTCGATCGCGTCGATGGTGGGCATGTACCGCAGTATGGCACGGCACGCCGGGGTTCACGCGTGCACTTTGCACGGATTGAAATCGTGACGTTGTGCAGCGGATGCTAATGGCGCAGGCTCGAGAGCACCGGTCAGAGAGGACCCCATGAGCATTGCGGAGCATGCCGCCGTCGCAGCCGACTGCACGACCGCCGGCTTCCACTCCGCCGATTTCCTGGGCTATGAAGACCTGCTCACGCCCGCCGAACGCCTGCGACTCGACGCGGCCCGCGAGGTTTTCGAGCTCGACGTGCGCCCGCTGGTCGCCGACCACTGGGACCGCGGAGAGTTTCCGTTCGCTGTTGTGCCCACGCTCGCCGCCCTGCACCTCGTGGGCATGCCTGCCGCCGGGGAAAGTTACCTTCTGCACCGCTTCATGCACCTCGAGCTCGCCCGCGTCGACACGTCGATGTCGACCTTCCTCGGCGTGCACAGCGAGCTCTTCACCGCCGCGATCGCCCAGCTCGGCTCGGCGGAGCAACGCGAACGCTACCTGCCCGATGCCCTCGCCCTGCGCACGATCGGCGCGTTCGCGCTGACCGAACCCGACCACGGCTCGGACATCTCGCGCAACATGCAGACCACGGCGACGCGCACGGGCGACTCGTGGACCCTGAACGGCGTGAAGCGCTGGATCGGCAACGGCACCTTCGCCGACCACGTGCTGGTCTGGGCCCGCGACACCGCCGACGCCCAGGTGAAGGGCTTCATCGTGGCTTCCCGAACCGCCGGGTTCAACGCCGTGAAAATCGAGAACAAGATCGCGCTGCGCATCGTGCAGAACGCCACGATCACGCTGGCGGATGTCGTGGTGAGCGAGGCAGATCGGCTGCCCGGGGCATCCGCCTTTTGCGACACCAACGCCCTGCTGACCAATTCCCGGGTCTGGGTGGCCTGGCAGACCGTGGGCCTGCAGTTCGCGGCCTACGACTACTCGCTGCGCTATGCCCTCGAGCGCACCCAGTTCGGCAAGCCGATCGCCTCGTTCCAGCTCGTGCAGGACAAGCTCGTGCGCATGCTCGAGAACGCCACCGCCTCGCTCGGCACGATGGTGCGCATCGCGCAGCTGCAGCAGGCGGGCACCCTGCGACCCGAGCACGCGGCCATGGCGAAGGCCTCAGGAAGCGCCCGCATGCGCGAATCGGCCGCGCTCGGCCGCGGCCTGCTCGGCGGCAACGGCATCAGTACCGATTTCGGCATGGCGCGCGTCTTCGCCGACGCCGAAGCCGTCTACAGCTACGAGGGCAGCTACGAGATCAACACCCTGCTCGTCGGTCGCGCCATCACCGGCATCTCTGCCTTCCAGTAGGCCGCACGGAGGCGCGGGCGCGGCCGCGCCCCGAATCGAATCGGCGCGGGGCCGCGCCGGCCTAGTCCCCGGCGGGCGCCGGGGCGCCCATGTCCTCGGACCAGACCGCCGTCGCGCCGCTGTGGCCGATACGGATGGCCTGAACCGTCGTTCCGGTCGCGGCGACGAGCGCGAGCACGATCAGGGCGATCGCCATCCACTTGGGGTCGCGCCGCACGGAGGCTTCTGCGCCCGTGCGCGCCGACTTCGCCCGGCGCTCACGAAGGGTGAACCAGAGCAGCGCGGCCGCGACGACGACCAGCCCGGCAACCCACGGGAGCAGCCCTTCCGCCAGGTCGGAGTGCGTTTCAATGAGCGCGTTCTCGCCGACCCGGTGCTCGAGCGCCTCGCCCGACTCCGTCGACAGTGGCACCAGCACGAGCGCGGCCAGCGCCGCGCCGAGGGGCAAGTACCCGGCCCACCGGCGAAAACGTGGCCAGGCGGCCGCGAGCACGACGAGCAGCGCGGCCAGGGGCACCGTTACTTCCGTCGCGTGCACGACGAATGGATGCATGGGGAGGCCGAAAAAGACGTCAAACATGATGCTCCTTGAGCCAGGCAGCACCGCGATCGGCTGAAGCCCAGCACGCCCTGGACTGCCTGTACAGCATCATGCTAGGGACCGGGCGCCCGGCGCGCCACGAAGGACAGGCTGCGCTAAGTGGCGGCCGACCGTGAACGCGCCCAGCGGGTCAGGGGTCAGCAGGTCAGGGGGCAGCGACGACCGCGAGGCCGGTCGCGGACTCGGCGGCGGAGATGCCGCCGGCATCCGTCACCGCGGTGAAGCCGAGGTCGGCCATGCGCAGCACGGCGCCGGAGGACCGGTTGCCGCTGGCGCAGTAGACCACGTACTCGCCGTCGGTCGGCAGCGCCCCGACCAGGGCGTCGAAATCGGCGGACTCGACGTCGATGTTGACGGCGCCCTCGAGGTGTCCGGCGTCGTACTCGGCCGCGGTGCGCACGTCGATCACCACGGTGTTCGCCGTCACCTCGATCGGGTCGGCGGTCGGCGCGCAGGCGGCCAGGCCGAAGACGGCGGTGAGGGCGAGCACGAGGGTGGCGAGGGTCTTCTTCATGGGTGGCTTTCTGGTGGGGTGAGAGCGGATGCGGCGGGCCGCGCCGCGCGGACGAACAGCGGCCGGCAGGTGGTGCAGACCTCCCCCCGGCTGGGCATCGGAGTCGGCGACCCGGGCGGCGGTCGCGCGGTGTTCCTTCGCGAGCCGCGAGCGCAGTGCCCAGACGAGCAGGGTGACCGCGGCGAGCGCCACGACGGGGCGAACCGGGGTGCTGAGCACCGGTTCCAGGGAGCGCAGCTCCGTCGCGAGGTAGATCCCGACCAGGCCGAACAGGGGCCAGCGGGTGTCGCACATCGTCGCGTCGGCGCCGATGGGCGTGTTGACGTAGCTGGCGACGACCATGGCAACGAGCGCGGAAACGACGACGACGGCCGGAAGGGCCCACCACGCCGCGACGCTCGGGTTGCCGAGTGCGGCATCCGCTGTCACGACCAGACCGCCGGCGGCGACCATACCGATGAAAGCCGCTGCCGCGGTGCCGGCCGCGAGCAGCCAGCGGCGACCGGTCCAGGCTCCGAGGTCTCTGACCAGAATGCTCACGAATTCACCCTCGCTCCACCCGGCTCGTTCGAGCCGACGTGTATACCCTATGGGGTATCCGGGCGGGTGGCAAATGCGGTCGGATGACTACGCCGCGTCGATCCCGAAGCTCTTGATCTTGCGGTACAGCGACGACCGCGCAATGCCGAGGGCCGCGGCGGCGTGCACCCGGTTGCCGTGCGCGTCGTTCAGTGCCGACACGATGAGGTCGCGTTCCCCGGTCTCGAGTGGGGTCAGCAGGCGTGCGGCACCGCTGTGGCAGTGGCCGGGCAGGTCGTCCTCCTGAATCTCGCCGACGGGCCGGCGCAGCAGCGCGAACTCGAGTGCCTGCCGCAGTTCGCGAATGTTGCGAGGCCAGGAGTAGCGGCAGACCAGGCGAAGGGCCGCCGGGCTCAGGGTCGCCCCGCGGCGGGGCGGCAGGCCCTGCAGCAGCCCCGCGACGAGATCGGGCAGCTCGTCGATCCGATGCCGCAGCGGAGCCACGGTCACGGCCTGGCCGAAGTGGGCGAGCAACTGCTGAAACGGAAGATCCGCGTTGACGGAGTCCTGAGCTACCGTCGCGGCCACCGACACGGGCCACGCACTCGCCGCGAGTTGCACGAAGAAGGCCTCGAGCTCGAGCACGCCGGCCGTGTCCAGCCGGTCAATGTTGGTGAAGACCACGAGCACCGGGCCCGGCCGATCGCCGGGCCCGGTGCGCGCCAGCACGGCGCGGGCCACCGCGAGATCGGCCCGGTCGGCCTGGGCGCAGGCCACCACCACGCTGTGTCCGTCCGGAACGTCCAGGCGGTAGCGCTCGATCACGAGCGACAGCTTTCCGCAGCCGGCCTCGCCGACGACGAGCAGGGCGGTGCGCGCGAGGAGCGCCCGCGAGACCCCCTCCACGGCGCGCTTGCCGAGCAGTGACGGGCCACGCTGCGGCGCCGCCGAAGCCACCGGCGACCGGGGCGGCGATGCCGACGCCGGCACAGTCGGTGCCGCCAAGATCTCCGCCAGGACCTCCACGGTGAGCACGATGCCAGCCACGTCGCTGCCCACGACAACCCGTTTCCCGTGCAGGGAGACGCAGCGGCCGCTGGAGAGTTCGATGCGATCCGAAGCCGTTCCCACACCCAGCATCAGGTAGCGGGCGTGCTCGTGAATCGTGCGTTGCTCGGCCGCGCCGAACAGATTCTGCGCGGCGGCGTTGCCCATCACCATCGTGCCGCCGACGGCCATCACGGCGCCGCGGCTGCGCGCATCCACCCGCACGAAGGTGTCGAACAGGGCCTGCTGGCGCAGGCTGCGGTCGGCCAGCAGGTTGTGTTCGATGTCGTGGGTGGCCGAACGCACCAGGGAGTGCATCAGCGGGCTCGCGAATTCGCTCAGGCAGGTGATGTCGAGCACGCCCTCGATCCGTCCGGTCAGCGGGTCGCGAATCGGGCTTCCCGCGCACGCGAACGGCTGCAACTGCTCGTGAAAGTGTTCCGGACCCACGATGTAGAGTGGCTGGCCCGACTCCAGCACCGTTCCGATCCCGTTGGTGCCCACCGAGCCCTCGGCATAGTTGAAGCCCTGGGCAAGCGAGACGTCATCGAGCTGGCGGGCGATGGTCTCGTCCGTCTCCGAGCGGCTGAGGATGCGCGCCCGGTTGTCGGTGAGCACGATGCTCAGCGGCATCTGCGCCATCTCGTCGCCGAGGCGGGCGATCACCGGCCGGGCACATCGCATCAGCCGGCTCGACATGTCGAGGTCCGCGTGAAAGGCGGCCTGGGCCGTCGCCGCGTTGACCCCCGCGGTGAAGGACCGCTGCCAGGAGGCGGCCACCACGCTCGGCACCGCGTCGCCGGGCACCGCGGCGGCCTGCGCCCGCCCGACACGCAGAAAATCCGCGCGCGCGGCGGCGATCTTGAGGCGCTTGAGACGGGCGTGCGGCATGTCTACTCCCTTGTGGACCTTGCAAGCATGCCTTGGAACGCCGGCCCGGCGCTACCTGACCGGTGTCCCAATCTGGGACATCGACACGGATGCCCGGGGCCGCACGCTGAGGTTCGTGGCCGTTTCGCAGGGCCCAGCGACACCGCCCAGCGACACCACTCGACGCAAGTACCTGACGCAAGTACCTGACGCAAAGGAGCGCTCATGGAACGACTCATCAACATCGACAACGGGGGAACGCTCACCGACATCGTGGTTGGCACCGGCACCGATTTCACGTTCACGAAGACCCTGACCACCCCCGTCGACCTGTCCCAGTGCCTGTTCGACGGCATGACCAAAGCCTCGGTCCTGCTCTACGGCGAGGCCAACCTGGCCGACCTGCTGCACTCGACCCGGCACATCCGTTACAGCTCGACGCAGGGCACCAACGCCCTGGTCGAACGCAAGGGCCCGCTGATCGGGGTCATCACCGACGACCCGACGCTCGCGGCGACCCTGCGCGGAACCGAGACCAAGGCCGGCCTGTTCGACGACCTCGTCGGTGCCCGCATCAGCGTGGTCTCCCCGCACGGCGCCGACGACGAGCTCGCGAGCGAACTCGTCGCCGAGATCAACCGGCTCACCACGGCCGGCGCCGAACGCCTCGTCGTGGCCGCGTCGAGCCTCGAACGCGAGCACCTGTACAAGCGCACGATGCTCAGGAACTTTCCCCGGCACCTGCTCGGTTCGGTGCCGATCCTGTTCTCCCGCGAGTTCGCGAGCGACACCTCCCGGCCGCGCCAGATCTGGTCGGGCATCCTCAATTCCTTCCTGCACCCCACCGTGGAACGCTTCCTCTACAGCGCCGAGCACCGGCTGCGGGCCTACAAGATGAAGAACCCGCTGCTCATCTACCGCAACGACGGCGCCTCCTCCCGCGTCGCCAAGTCCGTCGCCCTGAAGACCTATTCCTCCGGGCCCCGCGGCGGCCTCGAAGGCACCCGCGCCCTCGCCGAGGCCTACGGCCTGCCGAGCGTGCTGATGATCGACGTCGGCGGCACGACGACCGATGTCGGCGTGGTCGAAGACTCCACGATCGCGGTCGACCGACGCGGATCGATCCAGGGCGTCGACATCTCCTACGAGATGAGCAACGTGCACTCGAGCGGTGTCGGCGGCAGCTCGATCATCGCCGTGCAGGACGGCGAGATCACCGTCGGCCCCGAGAGTGTCGGCGCCGCTCCCGGCCCGGCCTGCTTCGGGTTCGGCGGCACCCGGGCCACCATCACCGACGTCAACCTGCTGCTCGGCGTGCTCGACCCGGCCACCTACCTGAACGGGGAACTGGCCCTCGACGCCGACCGCGCCCGGGCCGTGATCACCGCGACGATCGCCGAGCCGCTCGGCATCACCCTCGACGAGGCCCTGATCCGCATGGAGCGCACCTACTCCGACCGGCTCGCGCAGAGCTTCGCGCACCTCGTCGACCCGACCCGCGGCACCACCCTCGCCGCGTTCGGCGGCGGCGGTCCGATGAACGCGTGCAGCGCCGCCCGCACTGCCGGGGTGACGCAGGTTCTGGTGCCGCGCCTGGCCGCGGTGTTCTCGGCCTACGGCATCAGCTTCAGCGACATTGCCCAGTCCTACGAGGTCACCATCACCGGCTTCTCCGCCGCCGCGGTCGCCGACGCCCGCGAGCAGATGCTGACGGATGCCTCGCGCGACATGTTCCAGGAAGGTCACGACATCGCCGACTGCGACCTCGCCTGGAGCACCCTCGTCGAAGACGAGCACGAGGTGCTGCTGCTCACGGCGACCTACCGGCTGCCGCACCCGCACCTCGACGGCGGTACCCCCTCCGAACACAGCCCCGCCGTGGCCAGCGGAACCCGCCGGGTGCGGGCATCCGCTGACCGCATCGACACCGTCGAGGTCTTCCAGCTCGACGACCAGGTGCCCGGCGCCCGCGCTGACGGCCCCGCCATCGTGGAGGGCCCGTTCTTCACCGCCCGCGTTCCGCAGGGCTGGACCCTGAACGTCTCCACCGCCGGCGACCTGCTGCTGAACGACACCGCCTCAGACACTGCGAGCACCCCCAACCCCGAATCAGGACGGTAACCACCATGCGAGTCCCCATGACCGAATATCTGCTCATCGACCTTGACACCGAGCGCTGGATCTGCCGCATCTGCGCCCACGACTTCGGCGACGCCCGCGGCAATTACAAGGAGGGCACCCTCGTCTACGACCGGGACCCGCGGGAGATCCATCCGCCGGTGATCGACCCGGAGAAGTACGAGTTCACGTTCTCGCCCGACCCCACCTTCTGCCGCATCCTGGAGTTCTACTGCCCCACCTGCGGCACCCAGATCGAGGCCGAATACCTGCCGCCGGGACATCCGCCGACCGTCGACATGCTCTGGGACATCGACTCGCTGCGCGAAAAGTGGGAAACCCACGGCGGCAACCCCGAAGAGGTCGTCAACTACGGTCCCGGCGAGAACGCCGAAACCGACCTGAGTGCCCGGTTCGATTCCGTCGCCCACCACTCCCACTCCCACCGCGGCACCACGACCGAAGGGCACTGACCGTGAAACGTATCTCGGTAGACATCGGCGGCACCTTCAGCGATTGCTTCTTCGTCTGGGACGACAAGTACATCGAATCGAAGGCCCTCACCACCCACCACAACCTGGCCCTCGGCTTCAACGAGGCCCTCGACCGGGCCTGCGAACGGGCCGGCATCAGCCGTGACACCGCCCTGCGCGAGGTCGACTCGGTGCGCTACGCGACGACCCTCGGCACCAATGCCCTGATCGAGGGCAAGGGCCCCCGGGTCGCCGCGATCGTCACCCACGGATTCGAGGACACCATCCCGCTCTCCCGCGGCCGTGGCTACGGCGAAGGACTCGACGGCGTCAAACAGGGCGACATGCCCGACGCCCAGCGGCCCGACCCGCTCGTGCCGCGCCGCCTCATCCGCTCGGTGAAAGAACGCATCGACTCCGTCGGTGAGGTGCTCGTGCCGCTGATGTACGACGACGTGCGTGCCATGGTGCGCGAGCTCGTGGACAACGGCGCCGAGGCGATCGTGGTCGCCCTCACCAACGCCACCGAGAACTCGGTGCACGAGGACCGCATCCTCGAGATCATCCTCGACGAGTACCCCACGCACGAGCTCGGGTCGATCCCGGTGCTGCTGAGCAGCCAGGTCTCCGGCCGCAAGGGCGAATACGTACGCGCCATGGCCACGATCGTCGACGCCTTCCTGCACGAGACCATGTTCCACGCCCTCAACCAGCTCTCGAACAACCTGCGCGACTCCGGCTACGAGAAACCGATGCTCGTGATCCACAACTCCGGCGGCATGGCCCAGCCCAATTCGACGGATGCCCTGCAGACGATTCACTCCGGACCGATCGCCGGCGTCGGCGCGGCCTCGCACCTGTCAGAATCGACCGGGCTCGGCGACGTGGTGTCGATGGACATGGGCGGCACCTCCTTCGACATCGGCCTGGTACCCGAGGGCGGCGTGCGGCACTACGACTTCCAGCCCACGATCGGGCGCTGGATGGTCTCGGCGCCGATGATCCACCTGAACACCCTGGGCGCCGGCGGCGGCTCGATCGCGGCCTACAACCGCATCCACCACGCGATCCAGATCGGTCCGGAGTCCGCCGGCAGCGACCCGGGTCCGGCCTGCTACGACCGCGGCGGGCTGCGGCCCACGGTGACGGATGCCGACCTCGTGCTCGGCTATCTCGACCCCGACAACTACGCCAACGGGCACATCAAGCTCAACCGGAAGCGCTCGATCTACGTGATCGACGAGACTCTCAGCGACGAGCTCGACCTCGACGCGGTGGAGGTCGCGAAGGTCATCAAGAAGACCGTCGACGAGCAGATGGCGATTGGAATCGAAAAGGAGCTGCGCTCCCGCGGCGGCCTGATCGAGGACTACACGATGCTCGCCTACGGCGGCAACGGCCCACTGCACGCCTGCGGCATCGCGGCGAGCGCCGGCATCAGCCGCATCCTGTTTCCCCCGTTCGCCTCGGTGTTCTCCGCCCTCGGCGCCGGCAATATGCGGCCGCTGCACATCCACGAGCGCAGCGCCTACGTCGTGCTCTACGAGGCCATCAAACGCAGCCTGTACAACCAGTACGAGGCGCTCAACGGCTACATCGCCGAACTCGAAGCGAAGGGCGCAGAGGACCTCGTGCGCCAGGGCTACGACCGGGCGGATGTTCGCTACCGCCTCGAAATGGACATGCGCTACGGCAACCAGCTCGTCACCACCGCCGTCGCGTTCGACATCAACCGGGTCAACGGGGTCGCCGACGTGCTGCACCTGATCAAGACGTTCTCGGAGATCTTCGGCGAGCGCTATGGCGAGGGCACCCAGGCGCCCGAGGCCGGCATCCGGGTGCAGACGATTCGGGTGGCGTCGTACATCGAGGGCGAGGTGATCAAGTTCGAGTCGATCCTCGCCGGCGGCGAGAAGACCGAACCGGAGCCGGTCGCCCGCCGGATGGTGCACTTCACCGGCATCGCGGGCGCCGTCGACACGCCCGTCTACGACGCCGAAGCGCTCACGCACGAGTACGTCATTCACGGTCCGGCGATCGTGACGACCGAGAACACGACCTACCTGGTCGAACCGGGCTGGCGGCTCGAGCCGACCGTGCAGGGCGCCGTGTGGCTGCTCAGCGCCTGATCGTTTCCCTCACTTCGAACACAAGCAAAGGAGCTTGAGAACAATGACACTGACAACCGACCAGTTCACCCCCGCCGGCCCCGACGGCGACGACGAAACCCAGCTGCTGAGCGACCAGGAACAGCAGTGGGTCGACAAATTCATGGACGAGACCACACTTTTTCTCGGCCCGGACCCGGCCATCATGCGCCACCACGAGATCATGCCGCGCACCGCGTATGAAGAGGAGTGCATCGCGCAGGGCATCGACCCGCTCGAGATCGACCGCATCCGCAAGCGCCTGGCCGGTGCCCTCGACGAGGCCTTCGAAATGTGCGAGAGCATGGGCGCGGCACCCGGCGCCAAGTGGGCCGACCTCTCCTGCGCGGTCTACACCGCCGAGGGCGACGTCACCTACCTCTCCAACCGCGGGGTGATCGCCTTCTCCGCGGTGCTGCACCACCCCATCCGCTACATCATGAAGAACTGGAAGGACGAACCGACCGTCGGCATCAACGCGGGTGACGGCTTCTTCCACAACGACTCGCGCTTCGGCATGGTGCACAACACCGACCAGTCGATGCTCGTGCCCGTCATCCGCGGCGGCGTCATCATCGCCTGGGTCGGCGCGACCATCCACGAGGGCGAAAACGGCGCCTGCGAGCCGGGAGGTATGCCGAGCGGCTCCGAGACGCCGTTCGACGACGGCCTGCGGGCCTCACCGATCAAGATCGTCGAGAAGGGGCACCTGCGCCGCGACCTGCTGACCTTTCTGCAGCATTCCACCCGCGACCCGAAGCTCATGCTCGCCGACATCAAGGTGAAGATGGGCGCGGTGCGCCGCATCATGGACACCGTCGACCGCCTCATCGACGAGGTCGGCCAGGAGACCTTCGTGGCCTCGCTGCGGGTCACCGTCGAAGACGTCGAGACCGAGGTGAAGCGCCGCATCGGCGAGCTGCCCGACGGCACGGTCACCTTCAACCAGTTCGTCGACTCGACCCTCAAAGAGAACATCCTGATCAAGTTCGCCTGCAAGATCACTATCACGGGTGAGCGGATGATCGTCGACCTCACCGGGACCGGCCCGGAAATCCTGAACCGGGCCATCAACTCGCCGCTCGCCTCGACGAAGTCGTTCATGGCGCAGGCCATCCTGTCGTACTGGTGGCCCGACCTGCCCCGCTCGACGGGCGCGCTGAGCCCGATCGAGGTCATCACCGAGGAGCACAGCTGGGCGGATGCCGGCTACGACGCCCCCGTCGGCCAGTCGCTGCAGGCCTCCTTCCGCGGGTTCTCGGCCCTGCAGACGGCGTTCGCCAAGATGCAGTTCTCGTCCCCGCAGAAATACTCGAACGTCGTGGCGCCCTGGTTCAACCAGATCAACGATTTTCTCTGGGGCGGCACCACGCAGAACGGCGAACAGGTCGGCAACCTGTGCGCCGACCTCAACGGAATGGGCGGCGGCGCGAAGGCGTTCCGCGACGGCGAAGACGCCGTGGCGCCGCTGTTCTGCGCGATGGCCGACATCGGCGAGCAGGAGGTCATGGAGGAAGAGGTGCCGTTCCTGCAGCTGGTCAGCAAGCGCCTGGTGCGCGACAACCAAGGCTTCGGCAAGTTTCGCGGCGGCATGGGCTACGAGATGATCGTCGCCTCCCGCGGCACACCCAGCTGGGGTTTCATGACCGTCACCAGTGGGTCGAAGTTCTCCTCGGTGCCCGGCATGTTCGGCGGCTACGGCTGCCCGGTATATCCGCTCGCGATGGTCAAGAACATCAACATCTACGACGTGATCAGGAAGGACCCCTCACAGTTCGACCTGTCCATGGAACGCGTCATGAACGAGCAGCCCTTCGAGGGCGGCGACTACCAGTCCGCGCACATGGGGCTGCAGTTCGACGTGGCCAAGGAGGGCGAGCTGTACATGATCGCCCAGGGCGCCGGCGGCGGTTACGGCGACGTTCTCGAACGCGACCCCGAACTCGTGGTGACCGACCTCGAGCTCGACCGCATCAGCGCCCACACCGCCACGACGATGTACGGCGTGGTCTGGGAGCCCGGCACCTACGTCGTTCACGAGCAGGCGACCGTGGAGCTGCGCGCGCAGCTGCGCCGCGACCGCATCAGCCGCGGCACGCCCTACGCGGAGTTCGTCAAGCAGTTCGTGACGGAGGAGCCGCCGGCCGAGCTGCTGTACTTCGGATCCTGGGGCCAGGACAACGACGAGCAGCTGCTCGCCACCCACTGGGGCGGCCTCGAACCCGAACGGGTGAAGGGCAAACTCGAGGACCTGCCGCTCATCATGGTTCCCGACCGCCGGGTGCTGAAGATCAGCAAGCTCGAGGCCCGGGTGCGCGAACTCGAGCAGAAGTACGGCGAGGAGGTCGTGCACAAGTCCTAGGGCCGCACCACGCCGTACCATCCGCCGGGGTGCGGGGCCCGCTCACTGGCCTCGCACCCCGGCAACTCGCTTATACCCATCGATATCGGAGACCCCATGCCCCTCTCGCTCGCCGCCGTGATCGCCGCCCCGCCCACCGGGCGTCCCCGGGCCGTGCTCGTCGATTCCCACGACTACGCCCAGGCCGTCCTGCTGCAGGGCAAGCCGGTGCCGTGGGGCGAGCCGATGGCCTACTGCAATTTTTTCGGGCAGGCCCAGGGGCTGCTCGCGAGCGACCTGGCGCTGCTCAGCCTCGACCGGTTCTACGCCTATCGGCTGCAGTCCGACGCGGCCCTGCGCGAGACGATGGCCGCAAAGAGCCGCACCGGTTTCGCGCTGCGCACCCTGCTCGGCGATGCCGAGCTGCTGGCCGACGCGGTGGATTTTGCGACCACCTTCAGCAAGACCCAGCGAGCACCGGTGGTGCTGCAGATTCCCAGCCCCATGCAATGGCTGGCGCGCACGCATGGCTTCAGCGGGGCGACGCATGCCGCGGGTCTCGACGCGGACAACGCCGAGAACGCCTCGATGTACGTCGCGGATTGGCTGCGCGCATTTGCGGTGCTGCCGCTGGCATCCGTTCTGCTCGACGACCGCCCGCTGCCGGGCGACGATGCCACGGTTGCGGTGCCGCTGGAGACCTACTCCCCGGTGCGCAACGTGACAGACCACTACGGCTGGACGCTCGGGTTGCGCGGCAGCGACGGCGTGCGCCTGTCGGTGCCGTCCGGCGGGGAGGAGCGCGCCGGCGTCGTGATTCCGCCCGCCTTCTGGCCGGGTAGCAGCGTCGAGCAGCCGCCGGCGGGCGAATTCCTCCTCGCCGAGATTCCGTCGACTGCGGTACCCGAGCATGTTCTGGCCCGTCTCGCTACACTCGGTTAATATCCCGAGCCGGGTCGACGAGAGGTGGCACCGTGAGAGAAACTTCGGGTGAAAATCGGCGTCGTTCCCAGGTTTCTGCTGGCATTGCGGCACTGGCGGGCCTGGCCCTGCTCCTGACCGCGTGCGCGAACGGATCCACGGCCGGCAACGCTCCCCCAGCGGATGAGACGACCGAGCTGATCGGCCAGGGCACGGTCATCCAGGTGGGCGACGCCGAGCCCGAACTCTGCCTCGGCCCGATTGCCCAGTCGTACCCGCCGCAGTGCAGTGGGCCGACGGTGATCGGGTGGGAGTGGACATCCGTCGACCAGTCGCAGACCGTGTCAAACGTGACCTGGGGCACCTACGCCGTGTTCGGAACCTGGGACGGCACGAGCCTGACCACCACGAGAGACCCGATCCCACTTTCGCTGTACGACGCCATGCCGATCGAAGACCCGCGCAGCGACGGCAGCCAGCCGGGCAGCACCGACGAGGCCGAGCTGACCCGCATCCAGGCGGAGCTGGCGCTGCCCGAATCGACCCCGGCCCTCGGCAGCTATATCGCGCACGGCTATCTCTTTGTCGACGTTCTCTTCGACAACGGCACCGTGCAGTCCCTGCTCGACGAGCAGTACGGCGCGAACGTCGTCGTGCTGCAGCCGCAGTTGCGCCCCGCTTCCTGACCTGAGCCGGCCCTGGCGAAGGGAGGACGATTCGCACACGTGTCATCCAGGGGAGGATGATGTGGCCCGTTTCCACCGTGCAGTCCTCCCTTCGCCACACGATCCCGCGACGGATGCTGCGCTCCGGGCCTCGGGAATGGCACGCGAGCCCGCCGCGTTGTGCCTGACAATGACTTCCGCACAGAACACCCCCACCACACCGACCACCGCCCCGCACCGAACCGCTCTCGTCGTCGGCGCGACCGGCATCAGCGGCTCCGCCGTGACCGATGAACTGCTCAGCGCCGGCTGGACCGTGCTCGCACTCAGCCGCCGCCCGGGCCAGGCCCGCGAGGGCGTGCGCTGGCTGTCGGCCGACCTGCGCTCCGCCGACGACCTCAGGCGCGTGCTGGCGCCCGAACGCCCCACTCACGTCTTCTTCACCGCATGGTCACGCCAGGCGACCGAGCAGGAGAACATCACCGTGAACGGCGGCATGGTGCGCGACCTGCTCGCCGCCCTCACCGTCGCGCCACTCGAACACGTCGCCCTGGTCACCGGACTGAAGCACTACCTCGGCCCGTTCGAGGCCTACGGCCAGGGCAACATGCCCGACACCCCGTTTCGCGAAGAAGAACCGCGCCTGGACGCCCCGAACTTCTACTACGCGCAGGAGGACGCTCTCTTCGCCGCGGCCGCCGCGCAGGGATTCACTTGGTCGGTGCACCGCTCTCACACCATGATCGGTCACGCCGTCGGCAACCTCATGAATATGGGCCTCACGCTCGCCGTCTACGCCTCGATCTGCCGGTCACCGGGCCGCCCGTTCGTGTTTCCCGGCAGTGAGATGCAGTGGAACGGCCTGACCGACGTCACCGACGCCACCATCCTGGCCGAGCAGATGGTCTGGGCCGCCACCCACGATGCGGGCCGCGACGAAGCCTTCAACGTGGTCAACGGCGACATTTTTCGCTGGCGCCGCCTGTGGTCGCAGCTCGCCGCCCAGTTCGGCGTCGAGCCCGTCGGCCCGAGCGCCGTTCCGCAGCCGCTCGAAGACCAGATGCAGGGCATCGACGAGGTTTGGGCCAGCATCGCCGCCGAGCACGGTCTCACCGAAGCGGATGTCTCCCGCCTCGCCTCCTGGTGGCACACCGACGCCGACCTCGGCCGCACGATCGAGGTCGTGACCGATGTGAGCAAGAGCCGGCTGGCCGGCTTCACCAGCTTCCACCGCACCATCGACAGTTTCACGGCGCTGTTCGAGCGCTACGAACGCGAGGGGCTCATCCCTCCGCTGGCGCACTAACAGACGGATGCCCGCGGCCGAGTGACGAATTCGTCACTCGGCCGCGGGCATCCGCTTGTTTCAGGCCAAGCCTGCTGACGCGGCTTATGCGGCTTCGGCGACGAGCTCGGCGTCGAGGGTGATCTCCACGCCGGTCAGGGCCTTGCTGAGCGGGCATCCACCCTTGGCTTCGGTCGCGGCCGCGAGGAACGCGGCGCTGTCGAGGCCGGTCACTTCGCCGCGCACGGTGAGCAGGATTCCGGTGAGCATGAATCCGCCGGCCGGGTCGGCGCCGATCGAGACGTCGGCCTGCACGTCGAGGGCCTCGACGGTGCCGCCGGCTGCGGTCAGCACGGCGGAGAGCTGCATGGCGTAGCACGCGGAGTGCGCGGCGGCAAGCAGTTCTTCGGGGCTCGTGGAGCCGTTGGCCGTCTCGGCGGTGCGCTTCGGGAACGACACGTCGTAGGTCGCGAGCTGCGAGCTGGTCAGTTCAACCTGGCCGGCGCCGGCCTCGAGGCTGCCGTTCCATCCGGTGCGTGCGGTACGTGTAGGCATGGTGTGATTCCTGTTCTGTCGTCGTGCGGGTGAGGGAGGGAGTTAGAGGGCGTCGCGCACGTGGCCGTCGAGCAGGGCGACCTGTTCGCGCAGGGCCTGGAGGTCGGCCAGCCCGACACCGGTGGCGGCGCAGACGAGGTCGGTGATGCCGCGCGCCTCGTAGCGCAGGATGCTTCCGCGTTTGGTCAGCGACACCTGCACGCTGCGCTCGTCGTGCGGCAGGCGGCTGCGGGTGAGCAGGCCGGCCGATTCCATGCGGCGCAAGAGCGGCGAGAGGGTGCCCGAGTCCAGGTGCAGCCGCTCGCCGAGGTGGCTCACGGTGACCGGCTCGGTTTCCCACAGCACGAGCAGAACGAGGTACTGGGGGTAGGTCAGGCCGAGCGGGTCGAGCAGGTCGCGGTAGCGGGCGGTGATGGCGCGGGAGGCGCTGTAGAGCGCAAAGCAGATCTGCTCGTCGAGCACGGGGACCTGCTCGGTGTTGAGGGAAATACTGTTGTCGGCCACACCCCGAAACTAACACATTGTGCACAATACAGTTGTGGGCAATCAGTAGATTGCCAGCCAAGCGGAGCATCTGGTCGCACGAAAACCACACGAAATCGCGCTTCGTGCACGAAAAGCGGATGAAATGGACCCCCAGGCACGCTGCATCCTCTTTTCGTAACGGAGTAGGGTTCGAGGGAGACTAGGACGGGGTGACACGAATGCAGCAGCGCGCGGCACGCCCCCTGGTGGCCCTGCTGGCCCTCGCCGCCCTGCTCCTCGGGGTGTTCGCCCTGCACTGCCAGATGACCGGGCACGAGATGCATGCGGCCACGGCAACATCGACCTCGATGGCGCACCACACCGACGAAGCCGACGCCGTGACCGCGGTATCCATGGCCGCAGTGTCCATGACCGCAGTATCCATGGCCGCACCCGCGGTCATGGTGCTCGCCTCCGGCTCGACAGACGGCATGCTCGACTGCGCACTGCTCGCCCTGACCTGTGTGCTGCTGCTCACCCTCGCGGCCGTCGTGCTTCTCTCCCGGCGTCCGGCGTCCTATCGCCGCCTGCTCGACGCCGGCGGCGCCGCGCTCGGCGTGACCCGGCGCACGGTCGATGCGCCGAGCCACCAACCGAGTCTCACCCAACTCTCCATCAGTCGCGTTTAGACCGTGGCCCTGCCGTACCCACGGCGCTCAGCCACCGATAAACACTCACGACGAATGGATGAACCATGCTCACGACCCGCACCACACTTTTCGCCGCCCTCTCCATGGCGGCCGCCCTCACCCTGACCTCCTGCGCCGGCGGCAGCCCCGCCGCCACCCCCTCAGCCGCCAGTGAGACCTCGACCTTCAACACCGCCGATGTGATCTTCGCGCAGATGATGATCCCGCACCACGAGCAGGCCGTCGAGATGAGCGATGACCTGCTCGCCAAGGACGGCATCGACCAGGACGTCGTCGACCTCGCCGCCGACATCAAGACCGCGCAGCAGCCCGAAATCGACCGGATGCAGGGCTGGCTGACCGAGTGGGACGCCGAGGAAGACAGCATGGCCGGCATGGACCACGGGTCCGACGGCATGATGTCGGCCGAGGACATGACCATGCTGCAGGATGCCTCGGGAACGGATGCGAGCCGTCTCTTTCTGCAGCAGATGACCCTGCACCACGAGGGCGCGGTCGCCATGGCCCAGCTCGAGATCGACGACGGGGAGAACGCGGACGCGGTCAAGATGGCCACCGGCATCGTCACCACCCAGACCGCAGAAATCGCCGTCATGGCCGACCTGCTCGAGACGCTTTAACCCGGCCGCCCCGCTCGAGCGGAATCGGATGTTGATGTGGCCGACCACACCCCTGCGAGGCCAGGAAGGAGCACAACCATGGCGCTGATGACGCGGCGCAACGCCCTGATCCTGGGAGGGATCGGGGTCGCCGGCATGGCAATCGGGGGAACGGTTTTCGCGGCGACACGCCCCGGAGTCGGCTCCGGGAGCGGCGACCCCGGCGGCGGGCAGGATTTTCTCGAGCCCGCCGAGCTGCGCAGCACCAACGGTCGGCTCGCCGCGACCCTCACGCCCGCGCGGCAGCAGGTCACCCTCGCCGGCCGGGACGTGTCAGCGCTGAGCTACAACGGCGGCGTGCCGGGCCCCACACTGCGGGTGCGTGCCGGCGACACGCTCAGCGTCAGCCTGCGCAATGGCCTGACCGACCCGAGCAACCTGCACGTGCACGGCCTGCACGTGTCGCCCGAGAACAATGGGGACAACATGTTCGTCTCGGTCGCGGCCGGTGACACCTTCGACTACGAGTACGTGCTGCCGGCAAATCATCCGCCGGGCGTCTACTGGTACCACCCGCACGCGCACGGGTCTGTCGCAGATCAGGTGTTCGGTGGCCTCTACGGCGCCATCATCGTCGAGGACCCGGTCCCGATCGCCGCCAGCCGGGAACGCGTGCTCGTCATTTCGGACATCACCTTCACCGGGGTCGGCGACATTGCGGCGGCCACCGCGCACGAGATCATGTCCGGACGGGAGGGCGAACTCGTGCTCGTCAACGGGCAGCTCAACCCGACCCTCGCCGCCCGCCCCGGCGAGCGCGAGCGCTGGCGCATCGTCAACGCGTGCGTTTCGCGTTACCTGCGCCTGCGTCTCGACGGGCAGCGGATGTCACTGCTCGCGATCGATTCGGGCCGTTTCGAATCCGCCCAGGAGATGGAGGAAATCGTGCTGGCTCCCGGCAACCGCGCCGACCTGCTCGTGACTGTTTCGGCGGGAACTGCGGTGCTGCGCTCGCTCGCCTTCGACCGCGGAGCATCCGGTGGCATGATGGGTGGCGGCTCAGGGACCCCAGTCGACGTCGATCTGGCCACGCTAACCGTGGCCGGTAAGGCCGGTGAGGCCCTGGAGCAGATCCCCACTCAGCCGGTTCCGCGTGACCTGCGCGCGACGACGGTGTCCGCCCGACGCGAGCTGGTCTTCGCGATGGGGATGGGCGGCGGAATGGGGGGCGGAATGATGAGCGCCACCATCAACGGCCGCGTTTTCGATGCCTCCCGCATCGACACGACCGTGCAGTTCGACAGCGTCGAAGAATGGCTGCTCACGAATACCAGCACCCTCGACCACCCCCTGCACCTGCATGTCTGGCCGATGCAGATCGTCGAAGAAGGCGGCCAGCCGGTGCGCACCGTGAAGTGGCAGGACGTGGTCAATGTGCCGGCGAACGGTTCGGTGCGTGTACGCGTCGCGTTCGAGGACTTCAGCGGCCGCAGTGTGTACCACTGCCACATTCTGGATCATGAGGATTCCGGAATGATGGGAGTGATTGATGCATACCCCCCATGGGTATAAACTCGGGGTCATGACAGCCATGCAGCACGATCCCGACACCGCAGCAAGCGAGCACGCCGCCATGGACCATGCGTCGATGGAGCACGGGGCCATGCACCACGGCGCCATGGACCACGGCGGGCACTCCGGCCACATGGACCACGTCGGCCAGTTCCGCCGCCTGTTCTGGGTGATGCTGGTGCTCGCGGTTCCCGTGGTGGGCTTCAGTACGATGTTCTCCATGCTCGTCGGTTACGACCTTCCGATGTCGGGCTGGCTGACGTGGATCTCCCCGGTGCTCGGCACCGTGATGTACGTCTGGGGCGGGCGCCCGTTCCTGACCGGCGCCGTGTCGGAGCTCCGCAGCCGTAAGCCCGGCATGATGCTGCTCATCGCGCTGGCGATCACGGTGGCGTTCCTCGCCTCTTGGGCTGCGAGCCTCGGCCTCATCGACGCCGAGCTCGATTTCTGGTGGGAACTCGCGCTGCTCATCGTGATCATGCTGCTCGGGCACTGGATTGAAATGCGGTCGCTGGCGCAGACATCCACTGCCCTGGAATCGCTCGCCGCGCTGCTGCCCGACACGGCCGAACGGGTCGAGGGCGACCAGGTGGTCACCGTCTCCCCCACCGAGCTCGCCCTCGGTGACGTGGTCGTGGTGCGCCCCGGCGGGCGGGTTCCCGCCGACGGCCGCATCGTGGAGGGCACCGCCGACGTCGACGAGTCGATGATCACCGGCGAATCCCGCCCGGTCACCCGCGCGCCGGGCGACCAGGTCGTCGCCGGCACCGTTGCGACCGACTCGGCCCTGCGGGTGCGGGTGACCGCGGTCGGCGACGACACCGCCCTCGCCGGCATCCAGCGTCTGGTCACCGAGGCGCAGGGCTCGTCGTCGAAGGCCCAGCGCATCGCCGACACCGCCGCCGGCTGGCTGTTCTGGTTCGCCCTCGGCGCCGCCGCGATCACGGCCGTCGCCTGGACCCTGCTGGGACAGCCGCAGGACGCCGTCATCCGCACCATCACGGTTCTGGTCATCGCCTGCCCGCACGCCCTGGGCCTGGCGATCCCGCTGGTCGTGTCGATCGCCACCGAACGTGCGGCCAAGGGCGGGGTGCTGATCAAGGACCGACTCGCCCTCGAGAGCATGCGCACCGTCGACGCCGTGCTGTTCGACAAGACCGGAACCCTGACGAAGGGCGAGCCGACCGTGTCGCACGTGTCGGCCGTCGACGGCGTTGACGAAGCCGACCTGCTCGCCTGGGCCGCGTCCGCGGAGGCCGACAGCGAGCATCCGCTGGCCCGGGCCATCGTGGCCGCCGCCGTGGGTCGCGGCCTGACCGCGCCGCGGGCAACCGACTTCAGCACCGCGGCCGGGGTCGGCGTCAGGGCCACCGTCGCGGGGGCGACACTCAGCGTCGGCGGGCCAAGCCTGCTGACGGCCCATGACGCTTCGCCGCTCGCCGTCACCGAGACGTGGACGAGCCAGGGCGCGATCATCCTGCACGTGCTGCGTGACGGCGCAGTCGTCGGGGCGATCGGCCTCGCCGACGAGGTGCGGGAGGAGTCCCGGCAGGCCGTGACCGCGCTCACGGCCCGCGGCATCCAGGTCGTGATGATCACCGGCGACGCCGAGGCCGTGGCGCAGTCCGTGGCCGCCGAGCTCGGCATCGACCGGGTCTTCGCCGGTGTGCACCCCGAAGACAAGGCACAGAAGGTCGCCGAGCTGCAACGCGAAGGGCGTCGGGTCGCGATGGTCGGCGACGGCGTCAATGACGCTCCGGCGCTCGCCCAAGCGGATGTCGGCATCGCCATCGGCGCCGGAACCGACGTCGCGATCGCCTCGGCCGGCGTCATCCTCGCGAGCGATGACCCGCGATCGGTGCTGTCCGTGATCGAGCTGTCACGGGCAAGCTACCGCAAGATGAAGCAGAACCTGTGGTGGGCCGCCGGCTACAACCTGTTGTCGGTGCCGCTCGCCGCCGGCGTGCTGGCGCCGATCGGTTTCGTGCTGCCGATGGAGATCGGGGCGCTCCTGATGTCGGTGTCCACGATCGTCGTGGCCGTCAACGCCCAGCTGCTGCGCCGCCTCGATCTGCGGCCCGGGGCCAGCGACTGAGCCCATCCGTGCCCAGAGAAGGGCCATCGCTCAACCGCCGGCCCCTAGAAGCCGCGTCCGCCCGTGACAGGCACGACCGCACCGGAGACGTATGACGCTTCGGCTGAGGCCAGAAACACGTACGCTGCGGCGAGCTCGGCGGGCTGGCCAGCCCGCCCCAGCGGGGTATTTTGACCGAAAGTGGGCAGCTTGTCGGGCCACGACGTCGCCGGAATCAGTGGCGTCCAGATCGGCCCAGGCGCCACCGCATTGACGCGCACCCCCACCGGGCCCATCTGCTGCGCGAGGGCCTGGGTGAAAGCCACGAGCGCCGCCTTGGTCATCGCATAGTCGATCAGGGCCGGAGACGGACTCGATGCTTGAATGGACGACGTGGAGATGATCGACGATCCCGGTGTGAGATGGGGAATGGCGGTGCGCGCGATCCACAGGGTTGCATACAGGTTCGTCTTGAAGACCCGGTCGAACTCCTCTGTCGGCAGATTCTCGAGTCCGTCGCGATTCTCCTGATACGCCGCGTTCAGAACCAGAATGTCCAGACCGCCGAGCGCTTCGACCGTCTCATTCACAAGTGAGATGCAGTGCTCCTCGTCGCGGATATCTCCCGGCAGCAGCAGCGCGGTTCGGCCGCTCTCCCGGATTACGGTGGCAGTGTCCTCGGCATCCGCTTGCTCGTCGGGGAGGTAGGAGATGGCGACGTCGGCGCCTTCCCTCGCGTAGGCGATGGCGACGGCTCGACCAATTCCGGAGTCACCGCCGGTGATCAGGGCACGTTTGCCGACAAGCTTGCCGCTGCCCACGTAGGAGGCTTCGCCGTGGTCTGGGCGCGGCTGGGTCAGTGAGGTGAGGCCGGGCTGCTCTTGTTCTTGCCGGGGAAAGCCGCCCGAGAAGTACTTGGTCGTGGGATCGTCAGCGTTGCGGGTGTTGTCTGTCATTTCGCTCCTTGGGGTCCATCAACGGGGATTTCCGGCGCACACACCAGCCCGAACGGGCTACCAGTGAGACGTCGCGGGTCGCGATATCGTCACGAACTTCCTCGACGCTTCACGACATCGCCGATCACCAGGTAGCGGGATCCGACGAAAAATCTCCCGGTGAGGCGCCGTAGCGCGACGCCGGCACCCCGTTTCGGTGGCCGCGACGGTAACGGGTGTAGCGGCTACCCATTCCGGGCGCGCTCATCTCAAGAACCCCGTTGATCCAAAGAGTGGGCACTTCGTCCATCCAGGCACAACAAAGCCCCCCGCTTCCCAGTAAAAAAACCAGGATGCAGGGGGCTGATTGGTGGCGGTACCGGTGGGATTTGAACCCACGGTGGAGTCTCCCCCACACGACTTTTCGAGAGTCGCACCTTCGGCCGCTCGGACACGGTACCGCCGTCGATCCTAGTAGAATCCGAGGCTCGACGCGAATCCGGGCACGGAAACCCGCCTCGACCGCGACCGCTGCCCGGCGAATCGAGGTACATTCGTCGAATGACTCACCCGACCCGAGGCATCCGTTCGCTGACCCTGCCCGCCGCTGCCACGCTCGCCACGACCGTGGGCCTCGGCATCGCCGCCCTCAATTACCGCAGCTTTCGCCGCCACCTGGCCGAGCAGGCGGCCATTCTCAACGACACCCTGCCGGTGAATTCCCAGTGGTGGCGCGACCACTCCAAGGTCAAGGGCGAACTGCTCTACGTTGCCATCGGCGACAGCGCCGCCCAGGGCATCGGCGCGAGCGTGCCGAACCGCGGCTACGTCGGCCTGCTCGCCGACCACATGCGCCTGGTGACCGGTCGCACTGTGCGCGTGATCAACCTGAGCGTGTCGGGTGCCACCGTCGAACTCGCGGTGCGCGACCAGCTGCCGCGCTTCGAGAAGCTCACCCCCGACGTCGTCACGGTCGCGATCGG
The DNA here is from genome assembly GCF_003602235.1 of Cryobacterium melibiosiphilum. Classification (GTDB taxonomy): domain Bacteria; phylum Actinomycetota; class Actinomycetes; order Actinomycetales; family Microbacteriaceae; genus Cryobacterium; species Cryobacterium melibiosiphilum. Next base: position 32,463 of record NZ_QZVS01000096.1, on the reverse strand, counting down.
CGCCAATGACATCGCCCAGTGGGATGCCGCGGTGTTCGCCGCCGGTATCCGTCGCCTCTTCAAGGCGCTTCCCGAGCACTCGCTCGTGGCCGACCTGCCGTGTTTTCACCTGCCCCACAACGAACGCAAGGTCGCGATCGCCAACCGGCTGCTGCGGCAGCGCGCCGCCGTGCACGACCTGTCGGTGGTTCCCCTGCACGCCATCACCAAGCGGCAGGGCCTGCGCAGCGTCGCCACCCAGTTCGCCAACGACATGTTCCACCCGAATGACCGCGGCTACCGGGTCTGGGCCGAGGCCTTTTTGCCTTCCCTCACAGCCGACCTCGCGCAGCGGTTTCCCCCGATCGACCGGTCTGCTTCTTCGACTGTCGGAGGTCGCGGCTAGGCTCGCAGCATGGCGAAACCCTCAGCTTCCTTCCGGTGCACCGAGTGTGGCTGGTCCACCCTGAAATGGGCCGGCCGCTGCGGCGAGTGCCAGCAATGGGGCACCGTTCAGGCCAGCGACGAGAAAACCGGCATCATTCGCACCGTCGCCGCCAGTCACCTGCGCGACGGCAGCATCGCCCGTCCGATCACCGATGCGGCGACGGATGCCGCGGCCCACTGGCCCACCGGCGTCGCCGAATTCGACCGCGTGCTCGGGGGCGGCATCGTGCCCGGCTCGGTCATTCTGCTCAGCGGCGAGCCGGGTGTCGGCAAGTCGACCCTGCTGCTCGAGGTCGCCTCCAAAGCCGCTGTTGCCAAGAGCCGGGTGCTCTACGTCAGCGCCGAAGAATCGGTCAGCCAGATTCGCCTGCGGGCGGAACGCACCGGCGCCCTGGAGCCGCTGCTGTTCATCGCCGCCGAGACCGACCTCGGCACCATCCTCGGCCAGATCGACGCCATCAAACCCGACCTGCTCATTGTGGACTCGGTGCAGACCGTCTCGAGCGCACTCTCCGAGGGGGCCCCGGGTGGGCCCAGCCAGGTGCGCGAGGTGGCCTCGACCCTCATCCGCCTCGCCAAAGACCGCAACCTGCCCGTGATGCTCGTCGGCCACGTCACCAAAGACGGGTCGATCGCGGGCCCCCGGGTGCTCGAACACCTCGTCGATGTCGTCTGCCAGTTCGAGGGCGATCGGCAGACCGCACTGCGCTTCGTGCGCGCGCTCAAAAACCGTTACGGCTCAACGGATGAAGTGGGCTGCTTCGAGATGACCGGTGACGGCATCGCCGAGGTACCCGATCCGAGTGGGCTGTTCCTCAGCCGCGGCGCCAAGTCCGTACCGGGCACCTGCGTCACGATCGCCATGGAGGGCCGGCGCGCGATGCCCGTCGAAGTGCAGGCGCTCGTCGCTGCCACGAACGCGCCCAACCCGCGCCGGGTCACCAACGGCGTCGACTCGAGCCGGGTCGCCATGATCATCGCCGTGCTCGAGGTGCGCGCCGGCATCAAGGTGTCCGACTGCGACGTGTATGTGTCGACGGTCGGCGGCATCCGCCTGACCGAGCCGGCGGCCGACCTGGCGATCGCCCTGGCCATCGCCTCCGCGGCCAAAGACGCCATCATCGGGCACGACGTCGTGGCGTTCGGGGAGATCAGCCTCGCGGGCGAGGTGCGGCCGGCATCCGCTGCCCGGCAACGCGCCAGCGAGGCCCAACGCCTCGGCTTCACGACCACCTATGACGCATCGATCGTCTCGATCGACGTCGCGACCGACCTGTCGCTGCTCGGCGGGGAGTTGTCGCGGCGCCGCCGCATCTAGTCGCCGCACACCCGGCACGAGAAGCGGATGCGCTGACAGATACCCAGCGTTTGATCCGGCATTCAGCCGCTGAGACTCGAATCATCCGCTTTTCGTCACGACTCGTCGGGCGCGATCTCGTCGAGCGGGCCGAGGGCTTTCAGCAGGTCCGCGGGCGCGGCCTGCATGACGTTCGGGCCGGCGATGTCGAAAAACACCATTTCGACCGTGCTCGCGTGCACGGTCAGAAACTCGCGCAGCCACTGCCCGTCGCAGACCATGACCCGCAGGTCGGGGTCGTCGGGCAGCATCAGCGCGTAGTTCGCGGCGGACGAGAACAGCAGCAGCATGCGCTTGTCGCTGCCCTCGCGGCCAAAGACGCGCACCTGTTCACCCTGGCCGTCGATGACGAGCTGCGGCACGATGATGTAGTCGTTGCGCAGCGCGTAGGCGACGGCCACGACGTCCTGGGCGGCGAGCGCCGCGGCGAGGGCTTCGGAATGGGTGGGTGGGGTGGGGGGCACGTCGGTCACCCTCCTATTCAATCAGGAGGCGCTCCCGGCGCGGAATCTGGCCCGCAGTTAGAAGAGCAGAATCTGCTTGGCCGAAGCCGACGTGATGCCGTCCACGGTCACGCTGAGGTTGTAGGAGGCGCCGCCGGCCGGGGCGCCGTCGCGGGTGACGGCGTCGCAGGTGTCGACCGCGCTGCGGGTGCGGTCCCAGGCGATCGGCGTCGAGGAGCTGACCACGATGCCGGGCTTGAGAGTGACCTGGCTATCCGAGGACTCGCTCTGGCAGTCGGTGGAGGTCCAGTAGGTTTCCGCGCCGCTGGTGATGGTGAACACCTGTGCCGCGGTGCCGGCGTTGATCAGGCAGGCATTCGTGCCCGTGTTGGTCAGGCTGAGCGAGAGCTGCGGCTGCTGCCCGGCCTCGTAACGTACGGCGTCCGTCACGGCTTCAACCTGCACCTGGCCGGGATCGCAGGGCGCGCCGTCGACGGCGGATGGCTCGGGGACCGGGGTCGCCGCGGCATCCGTCGCCGTATCGGTTGCGGCCGCGGAGCCCGCAGCCGGGGAGCCCGAGTTGGACTCCCCGCTGCTGGCCCCGGGCCGAACCACGAGAAAGAAGATGATGACGAGAACGGCAAGCAGGCCGATCCCAACCACGAGACGCCGGCGCCGGTACACCTTGCTGGACTGGCGGCCGACCGGATGCTTGATCGTCGACATGCCCCAAGGTTATTCACGTTCCGCGCCGGCGCCGGTAATGGCGTGCGTGTCGGCTAGATTTGTGCGATTCCTCCCCGACGGCGGTGCATCATCAGCACCGCACCGAGCAGCAACAGCAGCGCTCCGGCGAAGAGCCCGGGCGTCGCGTCGATGCCCATCGACGGCAGGCTCGCCGTCGACGATGCCGCGGCAGCGACCTGGATCTCGGTCCAGCCGATCACCGCTCCGGTCGCATCCTGCACGATGATGCGGTGCGTGCCGGCTGCCGTGTTCGCCGGGATCGTGACGGTCACGAATCCCTGCGCGCTGACCTGCAGCCAGCTTCCGAGGTTCACCGGCACTGAGCGCATCCAGACCGACACGAACTGGCCGGCATATTCGACGCCGACGTCGATGGTGATGGTCTCACCGGCGGTGTCGATGCCCTCGGCGGTGTCGATCACGTCTTCCAGGGACGGAACCAGCACGCTTGCTGCGGCCGAGACCGGGGCGATCGTCGGCAGCACGGTGGCGCTCGGCTTCGGCACGACCGGGGTCGTGCCATCCGTCGGCGTCGGCGTCGGGGTCGGCGCGATCACGGTCGTGTCGACCGTGATCGGGACGCGCACGACGGTGCCGGTCGCGGCCGAGGTCAGCAGAATCACGCTGTTCTCGGTCGCGTCGGCGGGAACGGTGACGCTGACCGGGAACACGCCCGAGGCGTCGACGGATGCCGAACCCGGGTTGGTGCTGCTGCCCACCCACTCCACGCTGAACTCGGTGTTGGCCGGAGCCCCGAGCGAGGAGAGGTCCACATCGGCGACCGTGAAGTTGACCGTGTCGCCGGGGGCGACGGCGATGGTCGGCGCTCCAGTGACCGACGCCTGGTTGACGGCGAATGACGGCGAGAGCGGGCTCTCGGCCTTGATGTAGTCGATCCAGGCATCCCGGTCAACGAGTCCCGAGTCGACCGTGGCGGTGCCGTTCTTGAACTCGTGGAAGTTGTCGCCTCCCGTGAGCAGAAAGTTGAACGACCCGATGCGGTAGGGCTGCTCTGCGTCAACGGCGACTCCGTCGACCCAGATTCCCGTGATGCGGTCACCCTCGGCGCGGCTGGCGTCGAACGTGTAGTTCACGTTGTCCGACAGCCCGAGCTGCAGGTACGGGCGGCTCGGCACCACGTTGAGAGCCGTGCGCTGCCACTGCTGTTCCAGGACGGTCTTGAACTGCGCACCCGTCAGGGTCGTCGTCCACAGGTTGTTCAGGAACGGCAGCACCGCGTTGGCGTCGGCGTAGGTGATCACGCCGTCGTCGCCGACGGTGAGGTCGGTGCGCATGCCACCGGGGTTGACGATGCCGATCTCGGCACCACCACGGAGGTCGCTGGAGAGCGACTCGCGCAGCGAGTTCGCCACCAGGGTGCCCATCGCCGACGGGGCCGAACGGTCTTCGGAGCAGGTCGCGATGCCGGCCACGAGGCACGCCCGGCTGATATCTGCGGTGAGCGAACCCACGGGAACATCACCCAGGATTGCCGCCTGTTCGAGCGCGGCCTTGACGATGCCGTCGACAATCTCGACCCGCGGGTACGCGGCGATCAGCGACACGTTGAGGGCCGCATCGGCGGCCTTCTGCGCGGCCGCAACCTCAGCGGAGGTTCCGGTCACAGTGTGGGTTCCGACGAGACGCTTGACGTTCTTGTTCACCACGGTCGTCGTATCGCCCGACTCGGGATCGTAGCTGAGCACGACCTGTCCGACGTTTTCACCGTAGCTGCCGGTCTGCAGCACGGGGCGGGTCACGCCATCGGCGGCCCCCGGAACCTGCGCGTCCCACGCGTACTGCTTGTGCGTGTGACCGGTGAAGATGGCGCTCACGTCGGCGGACGTGTCGTTGACGATGCGCTCGAAGGCGCTGTCCGTCAGGGCGAGTTCCTGGGCGAGCGTCGCATTCTCGACCGTTCCGGCACCGGCACCCTCGTGGTATTCGGCCACGATGACATCCGCTTCACCGTTCGCGGGGTTGCCGTCGGTCAGCGTCGCGGCCACGCGGTTGACGGCCTCGACGGGATCGCCGAAGCTCAGCGAGGCGATGCCGTTCGGCGAGACAAGCGCCGGTGTCTCCTGGGTGACGGCGCCGATGACGGCAACCTGCACCCCGTCGACGTCGAAGATCGCGTATTCGTCCATGGCGGGGGTGGTGGTTCCCTGGAGGTAGACGTTCGCGCCCAGGTGGGAGAAGTCCGCCGCGTCGGTGACGCGCCCGGTCAGGTCATCGAAGCCCTGATCGAATTCGTGGTTACCCACGGCGGAGGTCTTCAGGCCCAGCGCGTTGAGGGCATCGATGGTCGGAACGTCAAGCTGCGACGACGAGGCGAACAACGAGGCGCCGATATTGTCCCCCGAGGAGAGGAACAGCGTGGCGTCGTCACCGTACTCGGCGCGCAGCGAATCGATGGTTCCCGCGAAGCGCACCGTGTTGTCATCGATACGGCCGTGGAAATCGTTGATGTTGAGCAGGTTGATGTCGGTGCGGTTGGACAGGTTCAGACCGAGCACGACCGGGTCGTGGTCCGAGGAGCGGAACGCGTCGGGCGTGTAGAAGTCGGTCAGGTTGTTGTTGTACCGGCTGTACTCCAGCGCGACGGACTCGACCGAGTTGATGTTCCAGACGTCGACATCGTTGACCGCGGCATCCGCTTCGGGCGAGGCGAAGACGTGGTCGAGCGAACCGACCGTACCCCCGAACGCGTAGGTGTATTCGCCGGTTGTGGCGCCCTGGTTGATGTAGCCGGCCGTGAGCAGCACCTGCAACGGGTCTTCGAGGTCGTAGGCGTTGAAGTCGCCCATCAGGAAGACCCGGTCGATGCCCGTGTCGGTCTTCAGTTCAGCGGCGAAGGCGACGAGCGCCTCGGCCTGTTCGACGCGGGTGGCGTTCGATTTGCCCTGCCCGTCGCCCTGGTCGTCGTCGACGCCCGAGCCGGAGCCCTTGGACTTGAAGTGGTTCGCGATGGCGAGAAAGCTGCTGCTGTCGTCGCCGACCTGCTGGAACGCCTGGGCGAGCGGCTCGCGGGCGCGGCCGTTGAAGGCCTCGGACTCGGCCAGGATGACCGAATCCCCGACCAGTTCAACCGTGGCGGGCTTGAAGATGAACGCGGTGCGAATCACGTCTTCACTGGTCGGAAGCGCGTCGGGGGTACCGGCGAAGTCCCAGACGGCGCTGCCGGCATCGGCGTTGAGCGCGGTGACGAGGTTCTGCAGTGCGTCGTCGCGGTCCTTGCCGAAGGCGGCCGAGTTCTCGATCTCTTCGAGCGAGACGACATCGGCATCGAGGGCGTTGATCGCGGCGACGATCTTGGCCTGCTGGCGCTCGAAGTTCTCGGCGTCGGCGGCGCCGCGGGCGTCGCAGCCTCCGCTGACGGTGGTCGGGTCGCCGGCACGGTCGCTGTAGTAGTTGCAGCCGTTCAGCGAGTCGCCGGTGGTCGAGAAGTAGTTGAGAACGTTGAAGCTGGCCAGGCGGATGTCGCCGCCCACGTCCTCGGGGGCATCCGTGCGGTCGTTCTCGAACGTGACCGGCTGAACCGTGTCAGCGTTGCCCGCGACGAGCGCGGTGGTCGGCTGGAACTTCCACACCTCGAAGCGGTAGTCGAAGATGACGGGCTTCGTGAAGGTCACGGCCGCTCCGATGCGCACCGGTTCGGTCGTGGAGAGGTACGGCACCGCGGTGTTCTCAGCGTCAGAGTAGAGGTAGTCGGTACTGGCACCATCGTCGAGCGTCACCGCGCGGGCCGCGTTGGCGGCGATCGCGGCCGTGTAGCCGTCGGATCCGGGAACGTTGGTGACCGTGGGGTTCACGAGCGGCGTCGTGCCGGCGGCGAGACCGATCTCGGCGTACCGGTTGGTGGTGTAGTTGTTCGTGACGGTGAAGTCACCCTGCGGCGCGAGGAGCATGCCCTCGAGCGACTCGCGGGCGGCTTCCGTTTCGGGCAGAGTCACCGTGGCGGCGATCGGGTCGACGATTCCGTTGTCGTCGAGCTGCTCGACATCGGAGGCGGAGGCGACCGAGATCTCGGTGAGGTTGTAGTACTCGCTGACTTTACCGACGACCGAGACATAGTCGCCGATGGCGACGGATGCGGTGGCTGCCGTTCCGTAGACGAAGATTCCGTCGGAAGCGGTGTGGGTCTCCAGGTCGATCGGTCCGCCGGTGTCCGGGGACTGGATGTAGAAGCCGTTGAAGCCGCCACCCGGGTAGGCGGCCGTGACAACACCGACGGTCTTGACCGCCTGGCCGGCGAACGGGCTGATGTCGGTCGTTCCCTGGATCGCGTCGATCGGGGTGACGTCGGTCGGGGCGGGCGTCTCGGTCGGCTCGGCGGTCGGCGTCGACGTCGGCGTTGCGCTGGGCGTGCTCGTGGAGGTCGGCGTCGGGGTGCCGGTCGGCTCCGGCGTGCTGCCTGACGTCGAGTTCGTCGGCGTGATGGTGGCCGAGAGGGTGAAGTCGGCCGAGTTGTCATCGCTGTCGACGAAGTCGGTGCGGTTGAAGGATCGCACGTCTCCGGTGCCGCTGGGCGAGGACGCCGCAACGGTTTCGAAGGTGTTTGAGGAGCCGTAGCCGAGCAAGTCGATGATCAGGGGGTTGTCGATCTGGCTGCCGACGGCCGGCTCGGTGAGCGGGTCGGTCTGGTCAGCGAAGAAGATCGTTCCGTTGGTACCGCCCCAACCTGCATTGCTGTCAACGTCCGGGGCAGGCAAGGCGGGACTGGTGGACGTGGCCACATTCGATCCGCCGCCGACGAGGAAGTAACCGTTTGCGGGGATTGACCCGGTGAGCTCGACCACTCCGGTCGGGTTCACTTTTCCCGTCGGAGAACGATACTGAATGGATGTTCCGTCGAGGGTGATCGCGGCATCCGTCGGGTTGTAGAGCTCGACGAACTTGTTCTTGTAGGCGGACCCGGCGCTGCCACCGCTGAGGTAGGCCTCGTTGATGATCACCCCGGTGCCATCGGTGTTGGCCGACGCCGGCAGTGCGACCAGCGGGGCGACCACCAGGCTCACCCCGAGAAGGCTTGCGGAAATGAGCGTGGAAACGCTCCTGGGCGGTCGTGACATTGGTTCCCCCTGTGAGAGTGGCTCTAATGGTGCAACTCTCTGAGACTAAGTAGCCCAGGTGTCCATTGGGTTACGGAGGAAAAGTTTGCTCACATGAGCACAGATAAACAGCCTCAGTACAGGGCTTTCACCATGCGGGTATTGCCCAGGGTGTTGGGCTTCACCCGGGCCAGGTCGAGAAACTCGGCGACGCCCTCATCGTGGGAGCGGACGAGTTCGGCATAAACCTCCGGATCGACGGTCTCGGTGCCCATGTCGCGAAACCCGTTGCGGCTGAAGAAGGGCACCTCGAAGGTGAGGCAGAACAGTCGGGTGAGGCCGAGTTCGCGGGCATCCGTTTCGAGGCGACGCAGCAGCACGTGACCGACGCCCTTGCCGAGCCAGTCTTCGGTCACGGCCAGGGTGCGCACCTCGCCGAGGTCCTCCCAGATCACGTGCAGGGCGCCGACGCCGATCAGTTTTCCGTCGGGGTCTTCGGCGACGCGGAATTCCTGCACCGCCTCGTAGAACACGACGCGGTCCTTGCCGAGCAGGATGCGTTGCTGCACGAGGGGTTCGACGAGGGCCTGGATGCCGGGAACGTCGCCGGTGCGCGCACGTCGCACGGTGTAGCCCCGATCGGCCAGCCCCTGCTCGCTGGCACCCTGCTCGGTCTCGGAAACGCTCGATTTCGTCATTTGCCCAGTTTAGACATCCGCTTCGGTGGGTAATCACGGGCGCAAAAAACGGGCCCGGCAAGATCTGCCGGGCCCGTTCTCGGTGTTTCTGGTGCTTAGTCGCTCGTGATCGCGAGGTCGGGCGTGCCCGCGCCCGTGCCGATGCTCGCGCCGGCGTTGACGCCGACCGAGACGGCGTCGGCGCGCTGGGTCGTGGTGAACACGAACTCCGCATTGACGAAGTCGACGTGAACGTGGTCGCCCGCGTTGAGCTCGCCGTGCAGGATGTTCTCCGACAGGCGGTCCTCGATCTCGTGCTGCACCGCGCGGCGCAGGGGGCGGGCACCGAGGGCGGGGTCGAACCCGACCTCGATGAGGCGCTCCTTGGCCGCGAGGGTCAGCTCGATGGTCATGTCGCGGTCGAGCAGGCGGTCGCCGAGTCGCTTGATGAACAGGTCGACGATCTGCAGCAGCTCGGGCTTCGTCAGCTGCGGGAAGACGATGATCTCGTCAACGCGGTTGAGGAACTCGGGCTTGAAGTGCTTCTTCAGCTCGTCTTTCACCTTGCCGGCCATGCGGTCGTACCCGGTCGAGGTGTCGCCCTCGATCTGGAACCCGACCGGTCCGCCGGAGATGTCCTTGGTACCGAGGTTGGTCGTCATGATGATCACGGTGTTCTTGAAGTCGACAACACGACCCTGGCCGTCCGTCAACCGGCCCTCTTCCAGAATCTGCAGGAGGGAGTTGAAGATGTCCGGGTGGGCCTTCTCGATCTCGTCGAACAGCACCACGGAGAACGGCTTGCGGCGTACCTTCTCGGTGAGCTGGCCGCCCTCTTCGAAGCCGACGAATCCGGGGGGAGCACCGAACAGGCGCGAGACGGTGTGCTTCTCGCCGTACTCGCTCATGTCGAGGGCGATCAGTGCGGCTTCGTCGTCGAACAGGAACTCGGCGAGCGCCTTGGCGAGCTCGGTCTTGCCGACGCCGGTCGGGCCGGCGAAGACGAAGGAACCGCTCGGACGCTTCGGGTCCTTCAGGCCGGCACGGGTGCGACGGATGGTCTTGGCGAGCGCCGAGATGGCCTCTTCCTGACCGATGACGCGCTGGTGCAGTGCCTTCTCCATGAAGACGAGGCGCGAGGACTCTTCTTCGGTGAGTTTGAAGACCGGGATGCCGGTCGCCTGGGCGAGCACTTCGGCGATCAGGCCCTCGTCGACGACCGCGGTCGTCTTGACGTCGCCGGACTTCCACTTCTTCTCGAGGCGCAGACGCTCGCCGAGGAGGTTCTTCTCCTCGTCGCGCAGGCCCGCGGCCTTCTCGAAGTCTTGCTCCTCGATGGCGGTCTCCTTGGCGGCACGCACCACGGAGATCTTGTCGTCGAATTCGCGCAGCTCGGGCGGGCTCGACAGGATCGACAGGCGCAGGCGGGCGCCGGCCTCGTCGATCAGGTCGATGGCCTTGTCGGGCAGGAAGCGGTCGGACACGTAGCGGTCGGCGAGGTTCGCCGCGGCGACGAGGGCGCCATCCGTGATGGACACCTTGTGGTGCGCTTCGTACCGGTCGCGCAGGCCCTTGAGGATGTTGATGGTGTGCGGCAGCGACGGCTCGTTCACCTGGATGGGCTGGAAGCGGCGCTCGAGGGCGGCATCCTTCTCGAAGTGCTTGCGGTACTCGTCGAGGGTGGTCGCACCGATCGTCTGCAGCTCACCACGGGCGAGCAGCGGCTTCAGAATGGATGCGGCGTCGATGGCGCCCTCGGCGGCTCCGGCACCCACGAGGGTGTGGATCTCGTCGATGAAGACGATGATGTCGCCGCGGGTACGGATCTCCTTGGTGACCTTTTTCAGGCGCTCTTCGAAGTCACCGCGGTAGCGGCTGCCAGCGATGAGCGAACCGAGGTCGAGCGAGTACAGCTGCTTGTCCTTCAGCGTCTCGGGGACATCACCCTTGACGATGGCCTGGGCGAGGCCCTCGACAACGGCCGTCTTTCCGACTCCGGGCTCACCGATCAGCACGGGATTGTTTTTGGTACGTCGAGACAGGATCTGCATGACCCGCTCGATTTCCTTCTCCCGGCCAATGACCGGGTCGAGCTTGTTGTCCCGGGCGGACTGCGTGAGGTTGCGGCCGAACTGGTCGAGAATCTGGCTTCCGGCGGCGCCGGCAACCTGCTCGTTCGCTCCGACCTGCACCTGCTCCTTGCCCTGGTAACCCGAGAGCAGCTGGATGACCTGCTGGCGCACCCGGTTGAGGTCGGCGCCGAGCTTCACGAGAACCTGGGCGGCAACGCCCTCGCCCTCGCGGATCAGGCCGAGCAGGATGTGCTCGGTGCCGATGTAGTTGTGGCCGAGCTGCAGCGCTTCGCGCAGGCTGAGCTCGAGGACCTTCTTCGCGCGCGGCGTGAAGGGAATGTGGCCGGTCGGCTGCTGCTGACCCTGGCCGATGATGTCTTGCACCTGTTCGCGCACGGCATCGAGGGAGATGCCGAGGCTCTCCAGAGCCTTGGCGGCGACGCCTTCACCCTCGTGGATCAGGCCGAGCAGAATGTGCTCGGTCCCGATGTAGTTGTGGTTGAGCATCTTGGCCTCTTCCTGGGCCAAAACGACGACACGACGAGCTCGGTCGGTAAATCTCTCAAACATGTGATCGCTCCTCTGGCGCCAGGGCAGTTATATGGTGCCGATACATCGAGAGTAACGATCCTTCGGCACGAGATGGTCGTTGTTCGCCGTGGGCGTGACGGATGCTGCGCCCGGGTACCCCCGTCGGGGCACGCGGGCTTGTGCGACATATCGATAAGCAATATGTTAACCATATCGATAAGCATTATGGCTCTACAGACATTACGACGATGAGGGGATCACATGTCCACCACCTACGCTCGGCTGAAGCGCCTGGATGCCCGGCTCGAACGCCCCATCCTCTGGACCTTCCTCGGCGCGGCCATCCTGGTCGCCGTGATCAACCTCACTCTCGGCCTGGTCCACCTGATCACCGGGTTGACCTCCGACCGCATTCCCCTCAGCCTGCTGATCGACGCTCCGCTGCCAGCCGAAGCGGATGCCGGCACCGCGCAGCTGGTCGAGGGAACGTTCTCGAGCGCATCCGTTCTGATCTCCGGCCTGAGCTCCCTGCCCATCTTCCTGTGGGCCCTCAGCAACGTGGTCGCGATGGTGACGACTGCCCTGATCTGCGCCGCCGTGGCACACCTGTGCTGGAAGCTGCTGCGGCGCCGCGCGTTTGACCAGTCGGTCTCGTGGATGGCCACGTCGGTGGGCGCGGTGCTGGTGCTCGGGTCGACGCTGGGCGGGGCGTTGGGCGGGTTCGGCCTGATGGTCGCCAGCACGGAACTCGACACGGTCTCCCCCGGCGGGTTTTGGCCCCTGGGGTTTCAGGTCGATCCGACACCGGTGTTGGTGGGCTTCGTGATTCTGCTGGTGGCGATGGTCTTCGAGGTCGGAAACCGCCTGCAGCGCGACACCGAGGGGCTCGTATAGTGCCCGAAGCAGGCAGCACGGTTCACTGCCGCCTCGACGAGCTGCTCGCCGAACGCGGGCTGACCCTGACCCGACTCAGCGAGCTGGTCGGGGTGAGTGTCGTGAACCTGTCGGTACTCAAGAACGACCGAGCCCGGGCCATCCGCTTTTCGACGCTCGAAGCCATTTGCACGGCGCTCGACTGTGAGGTCGGGGACCTACTGACGACCGGGGCTACTGCACGGCCGACGTGAGCCGGGCGAGGTTGTCGAGGATCGTGGAGCGCAGCGGCTGCTTCATCCACTCCTCGAGGGTGAGCTCTCGGCTGTTGGCCCGGTTCTCGTCTTCCATGGCGCGCAGGCGCTCGACGAAGGTGTGGCCGCGCACCATCAGCGAGACCTCCATGTTGAGGCTGAAGGAGCGCTGGTCCATGTTGCTCGAGCCGACCACGGCGACCTCGTCGTCGATCGTGAAGTGCTTGGCGTGCAGAATGTATGGCGCCTTGTACATGTAGATGTGCACCCCGGCGCGCAGCAGCTCCTCGTAGTATGAGCGCTGCGCGTGGTAAACCACGGCCTGGTCGCCGATCTCGGAGACGAAGAGCTCCACGTGCAGACCGCGCTGGGTCGCCGTGGTGATCGCGTACATCATCGACTCGTCCGGCACGAAATACGGGCTCGTGATGATGATGCGCTCCTGCGCGTAGTACAGCAGCGCGAGGAACAGGCGCAGGTTGTTCTCGCCCTTGAATCCGGGCCCACTCGGCACGACCTGGCAGTCCAGGCCGTCGGTCAGCGGCCGCGGATGCACAGGCTCGATGTCGCGGATCAGCATGTCGTTGGTCTCGCTGTACCAGTCGGTGATGAAGATCGCGTTGAGACCCGAGACGATCGGGCCCTCGAGGCGGGTCATGAAGTCTTTCCACTGCAGCCCCAGGCGGATGTTGCGGCGCATGTTGTAGGAGCGGTCGATGATGTTCTGCGAGCCCATGAACCCCACGAGCCCGTCGACGACGAGCAGTTTGCGGTGGTTGCGCAGGTCCGGGCGCTGCCACTTGCCCTTGAACGGCTGCACCGGCAGCATGAGTTCCCACTTCACGCCGGAGGCGGTCAGCCGCGCTTTGGTCTCCTTGTATCCGGGCTTGCGCATCGACTGGATGTGGTCCATCAGCACCCGCACACTGACCCCGCGCTTCACCGCGTTCTCGAGGGCGTCGAAGAACGGCTTGGTGGTCGGGTCGAGGGAGAGGATATAGAACTCGACGTGCACGTAGCGTTCGGCGCGGTCGATGTCGGCGATCATGGCGTCGAAGCTGCCCTGGTAGTCGCCGAGCAGGGTCGCGGTGTTATCGCCGACAAGCGGCATCGCGCCGAGGTTGCGGTTGAGCTCGACCACCGATTCCAGCCAGCCCGGCCACACTTCTTCGTGGCGTACCAACTCGACGCCCTCGGTGCTCTCCAGAATAAACCGGTTGATGAGTTGCTGCTGGGCCAGCCGCTTCTTGGGCAGCGTGCGGTAGCCGATCAGCATAAAGAGAAAGACACCCAGGTACGGGATGAAGAAGATCGTCAGCAGCCAGGCCATGCCCGACATCGGTCGGCGATTGCGCGGCACGACGATGACGGCGATGACACGAACGATGAAGTCGACGACAAAGGCGGCTAGAACGAGGAAGGTCGAACCGTCAAGGGCCGGCATGCGGAATTATGTGGCGGGTGTGTCGAGGCCGGGAGCGTCCAGGCCGAGGCGCGCGCGCTCTTCGGCTTCGATCTTGGCGTACACCTTGCGCTCGGTGCGGTCGGCCCGAATGATCGAGCGCAGCACGTACCAGAACGTCAGCCCCAGCAGAATCGTGGGAATGACCGACCATGCCGCGTTCGCCCAAAAGTTCTCAACCATGGTTCCAGAATACGGGGTTGCGCTGGGAGTTGACACCCGCACCGCAGGGAGGAAGCGACACCCGCTTCTCGTCAAAATGCCCTCCCTGCGCCGACGCTCGAGCAAATCGTCCTCCGCTTGCCACACGGCTGCGGCAACGGATGCGCTCACGCGGCCACTAGGGGCCGCCCGCTCGCCAGAATGGTGCGGATGACCGCCAGGCACAGCGGCATCTCCTCCAGCACCTGGCGCGACCGAAAGCGGTGGTACCGATAGCCAAGCAGGGTGAGTTCGGCATCGCGGCGGCTGTCCTCATCTCTGGATTGCTCGTCGTCGTGCCACCGGGCCCCGTCGAGTTCGATGACGAGCCAGCCGTCGATGAGTACGTCGACGCGGCCGACCCCGGAGATCACCACCTGGATCCGCACATTCCAGCCCTCGGCTTCGGCGGCCAGGCGCAGCAGGGTTTCCAGCCCCGATTGAGCGCGGCCGTCCACGCGTCCCAGCAGCCGGCGCAGACGCCGCGGCACCGCAGCGATCACCCGTTCAAGTTCGGCCGGTGTCACCAACCCCTTATTGAGCGCGCTGTCCATCGACGCGACCACGTCGCAACCCTCCCCGAGAGCGGCGAATTGCAGCAGCGAGTCGGGCACCGACATCCGCCAGCGAACGTCTGTGTCGCGCGGGAAGCGTTCATTCACCCAGATCCGGTGCTCGTTTGCACCGGTGGCCGGAGCGTGACCCGAGTGGAGTGCTGTTCCGATCCACAAGCCGGTGGGGCGAGTGACCCAGACGCCGTGATTCGCCAGAGAGGATTCTGCCGCGAGCCGGCCATGCAGGGCCACGGCCCGCAGGGCATCATGGTCGACGCCGCGGTGGGCAAGCCAGGAGCGTCCAAGTGGCCACAACTCCTGGGCTGCCATTGCCCGACGCAGGTCACGGTCGGTATAGCCGAGAGTTCGCAATTGCGAGCGGGTGGCCAAATTACCGAATCGGGCCAGATCCTGAGCGAGTGAACGATTCATGGGTCGAGCATCGCTGAAGCAGGCCGGTTTCGTGGCGGCACCCGAGCGTTTTGTGTATAAGCCGCCCGCGGGCGGGGCTGTGGAGGAACGGCGCCCGTCGCCAAGGGAGGACAGAACGCGCAAAAACAGTCAAATCATCCTCCCCCAGCCGACGCGGGAGCGAAACGTCCTCCCTGCGCCACGCGGGCGAGCGGATGGCGCGGCGCGCGGCTAGCTCGTCAGCAGCCCGTAGAGGCCTGTGCCCACGAAATACACTCCGATGCCGCCGGCGATGACCCAGATGGCGATCCGGTTCATCGACGGCGGCTTCCGCCCGCCCCTGTCGGGGTCGAGCTCGCCGGGTGGGAGGTAACTCATCGGCCCGTGCTCATGGCAGCCGAGCTACTTCACCAGAGGAAACAGGATCGTCTCGCGAATGCCGAGGCCGGTCAGGGCCATCAGCAGGCGGTCGATGCCCATGCCCATGCCACCGGTCGGCGGCATGCCGTATTCGAGGGCCCGCAAGAACTCCTCGTCGAGGCGCATGGCCTCGGGGTCGCCGTCGGCGGCGAGGCTCGCCTGCTCGACGAAACGTTCACGCTGGATGACCGGGTCGACGAGCTCGGAGTACCCGGTGGCGAGCTCGAAACCGCGAATGTACAGGTCCCACTTCTCGACGACGCCGGCGATCGAACGGTGGCCGCGCACGAGCGGGCTGGTGTCGATCGGAAAGTCCATCACGAAGGTGGGGCGCACGAGGCCGTCTTTCACGAAGTGCTCCCAGAGCTCTTCGACGTACTTGCCGTGGATCGGGTGGTCGAGTTCGAGGCCCTCGCGGGTCGCCAGCTCCTGCAGCTCGGCGAGCGGCGTAGCGGGCGAGATCTCGCGGTGCACGGCGGCGGAGAGGCTCTCGTACATGCTGATGCGGTCCCAGTCGCCGCCGAGGTCGAACTCGGTGTCGTCGGCCCAGGTCACCACGTGCGACCCGGCGATCGCCATCGCCGCGTTCTGAATCAGCTTCTGCGTGAGGTCGGCGATCGAGTTGTAGTCACCGTACGCCTCATAGGCCTCGAGCATCGCGAACTCGGGCGAGTGCGTCGAGTCGGCGCCCTCGTTGCGAAAGTTGCGGTTGATCTCGTAGACCCGGTCGATGCCGCCGACGACGGCACGCTTGAGGAACAGCTCGGGCGCGATGCGCAAGAACAGTTCGGTGTCGAAGGCGTTGGAGTGCGTCGCGAACGGGCGAGCGGATGCCCCGCCGTGCATGGTCTGCAGCATCGGCGTCTCGATCTCGAGAAACTCGAGGTCGGTGAACGTCTTGCGCAGGCTCGCGACGGTCTGCGAGCGCTGAACGACGGTGCGGCGGGCCTGTTCGCGGTTGATCAGGTCGAGGTAGCGGCTGCGCACGCGGGTCTCTTCGCTCAGCTCGCTGTGCAGGTTCGGCAACGGCAGCAGGGCCTTGGCGGCGATCTGCCAGTCGGTGGCCATGATCGAGAGCTCGCCGCGGCGGCTTGAGATGACCTCGCCCGTCACGAACAGGTGATCGCCGAGGTCGACGAGGTCCTTCCATTCGGCGAGGGAGTCCGCGCCCACGGCGGCAAGGCTCACCATGGCCTGGATGCGAGTGCCGTCGCCGGACTGCAGACTGGCGAAGCAGAGCTTGCCGGTGTTGCGCAGGAAGACCACGCGGCCGGCGACGCCGACGGTGACGCCAGTGACGGCATCCGCTTCGAGGGTGCCGAATTCGGCGCGCACGGCCGGGATCGTGTGGGTCACGGGAACGGAGACCGGGTAGGCGCCACCACCGGGCGTGGCCGCGGCGGCGTTGAGGCGGTCACGCTTGCCGAGGCGCACGGCCTGCTGCTCGCTGACCTCCGAATCGCTCAGGCCGGCGAAGGCCAGGGCGCTGTCGGTCAGCTCGGCGGGGGCGGAGGGGTTCGTGCTCATAACGTTTCTCAGATTTCCTGTGCTGTGGAGCGTGCTTCGGGGCGTGCTTCGGGGCGTGCTGTGGGGTTCAGGTCGAGGGGCACGTTGTCGATGAGGCGGGTGTGGCCCACGAGCGCGGCCACGAGCATGCGGGCCGGGCCGTGGTACTGGGCCTCAACGGGCAGGAACGTCTGCGGGTGCACGACAACGAGATAGTCCAGTTTAACCAGCGGGCGGGCGGCGATGATCGCGCGTGCGGTCTCGATGGCGGCCGCGGCATCCGCGGTTCCCAGTGCTGCGGCGACGGATGCCGCGGCGAGCCCGGCCGACAGGGTCACCGCCGCCTCGACCTCGTCGGCTGCGAGGTAGCGGTTGCGGCTGGAGAGCGCGAGGCCGCTGGGTTCCCGCACGATGGGGGCGACCTCGATCGCGACGCGCACGTTGAGGTCGGCGATCATGCTCTGCACGAGGAAGACCTGCTGGGCGTCTTTCTGGCCGAACATCACCGTGTCGGGCCCGACGATGTTGATGAGCTTCGAGACGACGGTGAGCATGCCGTCGAAGTGTCCGGGGCGTGCGGCGCCCTCGAGCAGCGAGCCGACCGGGCCGGCGACGACGCGGGTTTCGCCGGCCCCGGCCGGGTACATCTCGGTGGCCGTCGGCACGAACACGTAGTCCACGCCGAGATCGGCGAGCAGGGCCATGTCGGCCTCCACGGTGCGCGGGTAGGCGTCGAGGTCTTCGCCGACGCCGAACTGCAGGGGGTTGACGAAGATCGAGACGACGACGATGTCGCCGAGTGCGCGGGCGCGACGCACGAGCGAGAGATGCCCGGCGTGCAGGGCGCCCATGGTCGGGACCAGCACGACGCGGCCGGCGTGACCGTCACCGCGAACACGGGAGCGCGCGGCGGCGCGGGCGCGGTCGAGCGCAGCGCGCAGGTCGGTGATGGAGCCAATCAGTTCTGGCCGGGTGAGCACGGTCATTCGTCCTCCGGGTCGGTGCGGGGCGGTGCGGAATAGTCGAGGGCGGCGACGTCGACGTCGAGCGGTTCAGGGCTGGTGCGCTGCAGGGCGTTTTCGACGGCGGAACGCACGAGCGGGCCGAGCACCGCACCGGGACTCTCGATGCCGATTCCGGCGAGCAACCGTGTCGATTGTTCCACAATCGAGGTGGAAAAGGTGGTCGCGGTCTCGATCGCTTCCGCGTAGGCGGCGCGATCGCGCTCGGCCACGATGAGTGGTTCGCCGCCCATTTCCACCACGAGGGCCTGCCCGATCGGCAGCACCGGCGTCGGCGCGGTCACGGCGAAGTAGCTGTCGGCGAGGCGGGCCAGGTCGAGGCTCGTGCCCGTGAAGGCCATTGCCGGGTGGATGGCGAGCGGAATCGCACCCCCGAGCAGGGCGGGGGCGAGAACATCCGTTCCGAACCGGGCCGAGGTGTGCATGACGAGCTGGCCGGCCTGCCAGGTGTGGGTCGCGGCGAGGCCGGTGACGAGGCTGTCGAGGGCGTCGTCGGGAACGCAGATAATGACGAGTTCGCTGCGCTCGACGATTTCGGGAACGGTCAGAATGGGAACGTTGGGCAGAATCGCCTCGGCGCGGTCGCGGCTGGCCTGCGAGATCGCGGAGATGCCGACGAGGGCGTGGCCGGCGCCGGCCAGGGCCGCGCCGAGGATCGGGCCGACGCGACCCGCGCCGATGATGCCGACGCCGAGGCGTCCGGGGCGAGAGGTCATTCGGCCATTCCTGTCATGGGGGTTGGGCCTGCCGTGGGGGTCGGGCCAGTCGCGGGGGTCGGGCCAGCCGTGGGGGTCGGGCCAGTCGCGGGGGTCGGGCCAGCCGTGGGGATCGGTGCAGCCGGGGCGCTCAGCACCGTGGGCTGGTTCCAGCGGTGGCTGGTGTCCGTCGCGGCGAAGGCGGCCGCGTCCGCGGAGATGCGGGCGAACATCCGCTTGGCTTCGTCAGAGTCGAGCACGCTGAGCTGCGCCGTCACGGGACCCATCACGGTGTGCAGGCGAGCGGATGCGAGGCCGAGGCGCCGCTTGATCGCGCCTTGGTCGATGCCGACGCTCTGCAACCGGGCGAGCGGAACGAGGATCAGGTCGCGGGAGATGACGCCGTGGCGCAGCAGCGCGACTCCCCCGGAGACGGCGTAGCCGGTGCGGCGCCACGAGAACGGGCGCAGAAAGCGGGCACGGCGGGGCGCGTTGGTGAATCCGTCACCCCGGCCGTCGCCGAGCCCGACCGGGCCGCCGTCGGTCAAGGGGCTGCCGTCGGCCACCGCGCTGCGGGCATCCGCGTCGCTGCCGGCGCCAGCCATGCCCTGCTGCACGAGGTGGCGCTGCTCCGGGGTCGAGAACCCGGGCAGCAGCAGTTCGAGCACGCGTTCTACGTCGGTCACGGTGCCGACCGGCAGCATCAGGGTGCTCGCCGCGCCCCCGGCGCCCTGCATCACGGATTGGCCTGCCTTGTTGATCTGCACCTGCCACCAGCCGAAGGGCCGCCAGAGCAGCGGTTGGGACACCCCGATGGCGTGGATGCGCCCGGGCGGCAGGGTCTCGCTGCTGGTCGACAACAGGCCGAACCCGACACGCACGCCGTCGCTCGTGCTCGAGATGCTGTAGCGCAGCGATTTCGTGATGCGGGACCAGTAGTAGCCGACGCTGCCGATGATGCCGGGCAGAATGGCGAACAGCAGCCAGCCGCTGCCGCCGTTGACCACGCCGATGATGAGGGCGACCACGGCCGCCAGCAGAAAGACGGTGAAGCCGCTCAGCACGATCGAGCCGATCAGCCGGCCGACCGGAATGCGCACGACCGACTCCGGCGGCGCGGCGTCGGGGTCGAGTTCGGGCGCCATGAACTCGTGCATGCGAGCGGAGGCGAGGTCGCCGAAGCCGGCGGCGGACCGTGGGTGCGCCGCATCATGAGCGCCCGCGGGGCCGGAGGCCGACTCGTCGGGCGGGGCCGCGGCATCCGTCGCCGCAGCCTGGCGGATGCCCGAGGCGAGTCGCAGGATGTCCCGGCGCAGGTCATCGGCCAGGTCGCCGCGCAGATAGGCGAGCTGAACCGAGCCGTCCTGCCCGCCGACGCTGACCTCGAGCCGGGCGGCGCCGAACAGCCGCGGAATGAACGGCCGCATGAGGTTCACGCCCTGGATGCGGTCGAGGCGGGCCTTGCGGTGACTGCGAAAGAGGATGCCGCTGCGCACCTCGACAGCGTCGGCCCCGACGCGGAACGTGTGCATGCGCCAGGACACGTAGAAGGCCAGCAGGATGATGATGAGCACGGCCGCGATGATCAGCAGCGCCCAACCGACGGCGCCCCGGCGCACGATCTCGTCGAGCGGGTCGCCCTCGAAGTGCGGTTCCCCGAAGAAGAACTCGACGAGGCGTTCGCGCAGGTTCGTGATGACGAAACCGAGGATGGCGACCACGAAGATTCCGCCACGCAACAGCGGGGTGGCCGGGTGCAGCCGGTGCCACTCCCCGTCGGTGAGCGGCGCCTGCGGGCGCAGGCTCGGCGGCGCCGGCTTGGCAGCCACCGCTGCATCCGCCGACGCGGCGTGTGCCGACGCTGCATCCGCCGACGCGGCGTGTGCCGACGCTGCCGGGTCGGTCACAGTCCGGCCCGGCGGCTCTCGGCCAGCTCGACAAGCCGGTCGCGCAGGTTCTCGGCGTCGGCTTCACGCAGTCCCGGGATCGACACGGCGGTCGTCGCGGCGGCGGTCACGAATTTGAGGTCCGCGAGCCCCAGCCAGCGGGCTACCGGCCCGCGGGTGATGTCGACGAGCTGCATGCGGCCATACGGCACGGCCACAAAACGTTGAAAGAGGATGCCACGGCGAAAGAGCAGGTCGTCCGCGCGCAACTGATATCCGATCGAACGCACCCGGCGCGGTTCGAAGATCAGGTTCAGCACCGTAATGAGCAGCATCGCGGCTCCCACCCAGAGCGCCCAGGTCTGGTCGGCCAGCAGCCAGAGCAGTGCAGCGCCGATGCAGACGACGAGCCCGAAGATGATCGTGCCGACGATTTCGACGACAACGTAGCGGGGCGACACTCGTTGCCATTCGCCGTCGAGGTCGAGGCGCGGCGGCCGCGGCTCAGACAGCGGCTGCCCCGAAACCGGCTGCTCCGAAAGCGTCGGCTCGGGCAGCCGAGTCGGCTCGGGAGCCGGTTCGGAGTCGAAGGGCACTTCGTCGTACTGTGCGGCGTCAAATGGTGGATTAGGCACGTTCGCCTCCCGGCTGGCTTTCGTCGTCGTCCGGCGGCAGGGTGCAGAACTTTTCGGCGACCAGGCCCCCCACCAGCAGGATTCCGGCCCCGAACGCTGTTGCGATGGCCAGCCACAATAATGCTACCGCCGGGACGACCGAGCGCGTCAGGATGAACGCCACGATTCCGAGTCCGGCACCGAGCACGAGCGATCCGCTGAGGCTCGACGCCTTGGCGAGCACCGCGACGCGCATCGCCCGAAACGGGTCGACGAGTCGGCGGCCTCGGCCGCGGGTCACCTGCCGGATCGGCCAAGCCAGAATCACCACGACGATGCCCACCACGATCAGCGTGAGCGGAAGCGTCACGGGCGGAACGATGATCGCCCGCCCCGATGCGGCGGCCGCGATCTCGACGAGCAGCCCGAGCACGAAGCCCAGCAGGCCGAGGGCGATCAGCGGTGTCGGCCGGCTGCGCTTCACCGCGTGGCCTCGGCGGCGGTATCCGCGCTCGAATCGAGGCGTGTGTCGGCGTAGCGCACGGCACTGCGCTCGGTCGCGGCCAGCAGGTCTTGTATCGGGCCGCGGCCGGGCAGCACGGCGTCGGGGTCAACGTCGAGCCACGGGGCCAGCACGAAATCACGGGTATGGGCGAGCGGATGCGGCAGCGTGAGTCGGGCATCCGTCTGCACCAGATCGCCGATCACGACGATGTCGATGTCGAGGGTGCGGTCGCCCCAGCGTTCGGCGCGCACCCGGCCGTGCTCGGCTTCAATCGCGTTCACGGCCGCGAGCAGGTCGAGCGGCTCGCCCGCAAAGCTGCCGGCGACGACGCCGTTCAGGTACCGCGGCGCTGCCTCATCGACCCCGTCGAGTTTCAGGGCAGCCGATTCCCAGAGCGGCGAGACGGCGCTCAGTTCGAGGCCATCGACCGCGAAGAGGTCCTGCACCGCTTGGACCAGGGTCGCAGCGCGGTCGCCGAGGTTGCTGCCGAGAGCGAGAATGACCGGACGGGCGTCAGACGCGGCCGCCGGCGCCGTCACGCGCGGCTCCGTTCAATCTGCACCGAGACATCCGTGAAGGGGATCTCGATCGGCGCCTGCGGCTTGTGCACGGTCACCCGCACCCGCTCGGCGGCGGCATGGGCGAGCACGACGGTGGCGATGCGTTCGGCGACCGTTTCGATCAGGTCGACCGGGTTGTGGCGCACGGCGTCGGCGACCTGTACGGCGAGTTCGCCGTAGTGGATGGTCTGGGTCACGTCGTCGCTCGCGGCCGCGCGCAGCAGGTCGAGCCAGACCGTGACGTCGATGACGAAGTCCTGGCCGTTTTCCCGTTCGAAGTCGTAGACGCCGTGGTGGGCGTTGATGCGCAGCCCGGTCAGGGTGATGCAGTCGAGGCTCATGAGACCATTCTGGTCGACCCGAGCCGGTCGAGCACGTTCAGTGCTGTGCGGGTGCCGGGTACGTCGTGCACGCGCACCGCCCAGGCGCCGGCCTGGGCGGAGAGCACGCTGACGACGGCCGTCGCGAGGTCCCGGTCCGTGACCGGGGCGCCGTCGGGCACGACCTCGGCGAGAAACCGCTTGCGGCTGGCGCCGACCATGACCGGCAGGCCGAGGTCGGCGAGGGCATCGAGGTGGGCGAGCACCCGCCAGTTGTGCTCGGGCAGCTTGGCGAAGCCGAGGCCGGGATCGAGCACGATGCGGTCGCGGGCGACACCCGCCGCGGTCAGCACGGCGATGCGCTCGGCAAGGGCGGCGTGCACCTCGGCGACGACGTCGTCGTACAGGGCGAGGGCATCCATCTGCTGGGCGTGGCCGCGCCAGTGCATGGCGACGTAGGTCAGGCCGGTTTCGGCAGCGACGGATGCCATCAGCGGGTCTGCGAGACCACCGGACACGTCGTTGATGATCTCGGCGCCGGCTTCCGCCGCGGCCCGGGCGGTCGAGCCGTTGAGCGTGTCGACGCTGATTCGCAGCCCCTGCCGGGCCAGTTCCGTGATGACGGGCACTACGCGGGACTGTTCTTCGGCGGGCGGCACCCGGGTCGCGCCCGGGCGGGTTGATTCTCCGCCGACGTCGATGAGGTCGGCGCCCTGGGCGGCGAGCAGCAGGCCGTGCTCGATCGCGGCATCCGTCGACGCCCAGCGGCCCCCGTCACTGAAGGAGTCCGGCGTGACGTTCAGCACGCCCATGATCAGGGTGCGGCTCATGATGCCTGATGTCCCGCGGCGATGAGGGCGATGATCTCGGCGCGCTGCACGGGGTCGGAGAGCTCACCGCGGCTGGCCATGGTGACCGTGGAACTGTTGCTCTGCCGCGGGCCCCGGGTACCGACGCAGCCGTGCACCGCGTCGAGCACTACGAGCACGCCGCGCGGGGCGAGGCCGGTGTCGAGTGCGCCGGCGATCTCTTCGGTCAGGCGTTCCTGAAGCTGCGGACGGGCTGCGAGGGCCTCCACGACCGCAGGCAGCCGGCCGAGGCCGACGACCCGGTCGCCCGGAAGGTAGGCGACGTGCGCAATGCCGAGGAAGGGCAGCAGGTGGTGCTCGCAGATCGAGCGGAACGCGATGTCGCGCAACAGCACGAGTTCGCCCGTGGCGGGCCCGACCGGAACCGTGTCGGCGAGCAGCGCGAGGGGGTCCTGGTCGAGGCCGCCGAAGAATTCAGCGTAGGCATCCGCTACCCGCCGCGGAGTTTCCGCGATTCCCTCGCGATCGGGGTCTTCCCCGATGGCGGCGAGAATTTCGAGCACGGCACGGCCCACGCGTTCCCTGTCGACTGCCACCGGTGACCTAGGCGGTCGCGGGGCGGGGGTGGCGTACCGGCGCTCGGGTGGGCTTGGCGGAGTCGCCACTGGAGATGCCGCCGTCGACGGCGGCGCCGTCGATCGGAGCCTTCGGTGCCGGCATTTCGATGGGGGGCACATCGCTGACGGGGCGTTTGTCACTCGAGAGCCACTGCGGGCGCGGCGCGAGCTTCTCGACGTCCGTGAAGATCTCGGCCAGGGCGACCTGGTCGAGGGTTTCGTGTTCGAGCAGCGCGGTGGCGAGCCGGTCGAGCACCTCACGGTTGTTGATGAGCACCTCGTAGGCCTCATCGTGGGCGTCTTCAAGCAGCTGGCGCACCTCGGCGTCGACCCGTTCGGCCAGACGCTCCGAGTAGTCGCGCTGGTGACCCATGTCGCGGCCGAGGAAGACCTCACCCGAACCCTGGCCGAGCTTGAGCGGGCCGACGGCGGCGCTCATACCGAACTCGGTGACCATCTTGCGGGCCGTGGCGGTGGCCTTCTCGATGTCGTTCGAGGCGCCGGTGGTCGGGTCGTGGAAGATGATCTCTTCAGCGACCCGGCCGCCCATCGCGTAGGCAAGCTGGTCGAGCAGCTCGTTGCGGGTGACCGAGTAGCGGTCTTCGAGCGGCATGACCATCGTGTAGCCGAGGGCGCGGCCGCGCGGCAGGATCGTGATCTTGGTGACGGGGTCGGTGTTGCGCATCGCGGTGGCGACGAGGGCGTGGCCGCCCTCGTGGTACGCGGTGATGAGCTTCTCCTTGTCGCGCATGACGCGGGACCGGCGCTGCGGGCCGGCCATCACGCGGTCGACGGCCTCGTCGAGGGCGCGGTTGTCGATGAGCTGGGCGTTGGAGCGGGCAGTCAGCAGCGCGGCCTCATTGAGCACGTTCGCCAGGTCGGCGCCGGTGAAGCCGGGCGTCTTGCGGGCGAGCACCTCGAGATCGACTCCCTGGGCCATCGGCTTGCCCTTGGAGTGCACCTCGAGGATGTGCTTGCGGCCGAGCATGTCGGGCGCGTCGACACCGATCTGGCGGTCGAAGCGGCCCGGGCGCAGCAGCGCGGGATCGAGGATGTCGGGACGGTTGGTCGCCGCAATCAGGATGACGTTCGCCTTGACGTCGAAGCCGTCCATCTCGACGAGCAGCTGGTTGAGGGTCTGCTCACGTTCGTCGTGGCCGCCGCCCATACCTGCGCCGCGGTGACGGCCGACGGCATCGATCTCGTCGATGAAGATGATGGCGGGGGCGTTCTCTTTCGCCTGCTGGAACAGGTCGCGCACCCGGCTGGCACCGACACCGACGAACATCTCGACGAAGTCGGAGCCGGAGATGGCGTAGAAGGGCACGTTCGCCTCGCCGGCCACCGCACGGGCGAGCAGGGTCTTACCGGTGCCGGGAGGGCCGTAAAGCAGCACGCCCTTGGGGATCCGGGCGCCGACGGCCTGGAACTTGGCCGGTTCCTTCAAAAAGTCTTTGATCTCTTCGAGCTCTTCGATGGCCTCGTCGGAGCCGGCGACGTCGGCGAAGGTTACCTGTGGGCTTTCCTTCGAGACGAGCTTCGCCTTCGACTTGCCGAACTGCATGACCTTGTTGCCGCCACCCTGCATGCCCGCGAGCATGAACCAGAAGAAGGCACCGATCAGCAGCAGCGGAAGCAGAAAACCGAGGGCCGAGAGGATCCAGCTCGGCTGGGGCACCTCGTCGGTGTAGCCGTCCCTGGGATCGGCGGCGGTCACGGCCTGGATGATCTCCTCGCCGCGCGGGGCGACGTAGTAGAACTGCACCTCGGTGCCGAGGTCGCCAGTCGCCTTGCTGAGGGTGAGGTCGACGCGCTGGTCGCCGTCGACGATCTTGGCCTCGACGACGTCTCCCGATTCCAGGAGCTCGAGACCCTGCTGGACCGACACCTCGCGAAAACCGGACATGGTGAGCAGGCTCGACCCCACCCAGACCACGATGATGGCCAGAACGAAATAGAGAATGGGGCCGCGAAGAAGCTTCTTGACGTTCATGATCCTCACAGGCTAGCGTGGCGGCACTGGACGATGGCCGTGTGTTCGCCCTCAGGAGAACTCAGGCGTGACTCCAGCACGCGGGGGCGGACATTACTGCGGGGATTACTGCGCGGCGACGGGCGTGTAGACGTGCGGCGCCAGGATGCCGACGGACTTCAGGTTGCGGTACTTCTCGTCGTAGTCGAGACCGTAGCCCACGACGAATTTGTTCGGAATCTCGAACCCCACATACTTCACGTCGATCTCGACGCGTGCGGCTTCGGGCTTGCGCAGCAGGGCGCAGATCTCGACGGATGCCGGGCCTCGCGTGTTCAGGTTGGCCAGCAGCCACGAGAGGGTCAGTCCGGAGTCGATGATGTCTTCGACGATGAGCACGTTGCGGCCCGACAGGTCGGTGTCGAGGTCTTTGAGGATGCGCACGACGCCACTGGACTCGGTGCCCGACCCGTAGGAACTCACGGCCATCCAGTCCATCGTGATGGGGTGGTGCAGCTCGCGGGCGAGGTCGGCCATCACCATCACGGCACCCTTCAGCACCCCGACGAGAAGCAGGTCTTTACCGGCGTAGTCGGCTTCGATGCGGCGGGAGAGCTCGGCCAGGCGGGTGCGAATCTGCTCCTCGCTGATCAGAATCTCGGTGAGGTCTTCAGGAATGTCGCGGGGTTCCATAGGAGCGGAAATGTCCTTCGATCGGTGCGGGTCCAGAACGGGAGAACACGAGGTCTCCGTCCTGCCGTATAACTCTAACGCCTGGGAGGTCGAGGGAACCCTGACCGTGCCAGTCGGTGACGAGCGCCGCGACCCTGAGGGTATGCGAGCGGTCCAGGGAGATTCCGAAGGATTCCCGCACGATCGCGCGGATCATCCGCTGGCGCAGGGCGGCCGGTTGGCGCTGCAGAACGACTGCGGCAACCCGCCGGCCCGGCTCCCCCGAGGCAGGAAGTGCGGCGAGGAGGGCGGGCACGAGGGCGTCGAGGGCGTCGGCGTCTTCGCGCAGCTGCTCGGCGGTGCGCGCGAGGGCCTCGGCGATGCCCGGGCCGAGTTCGCGCTCGAGCATCGGAAGCACGGTCTGCCGGGCGCGCACCCGGGCGTAGCGCGGGTCGCGGTTCTGCGGGTCGTGCCAGGGGGTCAGGCCGACATCGAGACAGAATTGGTGGGTCTGGGCGCGACGGATGCCGAGCAGCGGGCGCAGCCACGGCCCGCTCCGGGCCGCCATGCCGTGCAGGCTGCCCGGCCCCGACCCCCGCGCGAGGCCAAGGAGCACGGTCTCGGCCTGATCGTCGAGGGTATGGCCGAGCACGACTGCGCAGGCCCCGGTCTGTTCGATCGCGCGAGTGAAGGCGTCGTAGCGGGCATCTCGGGCGGCGGACTCCGGGCCGTCTGCGCCGGGCGGCACGTCGATGGCCAACACGAGAACCGGGTCGAGGCCCAGGAAGCGGGCCTGCCCGGCGGCCCGTGCCGCGACAGCAGCTGACCCGGATTGCAGGTTGTGGTCGACGATCACGGCGCCCGCGCGCAGGCCCGCACGGTGGGCCTCGAAGGCCGTCGCGGCGGCGAGGGCGAGCGAATCCGCTCCCCCGCTGAGGCCGACGAGCACCAGCCCGTCGGCCGGAAGCACGGCGCGCACGGCCCTCCGCACGTCGGCGATGGCCGGAGTCAAGCGGGGGCGGCGTTCATACTGCATCCAGTAACGTTATCCGCAGACGTGAAACAAGGGAGAAACACAGCTATGGCCGAATACGACGCAGTGATCGAAATCCCTCGCGGGAGCCGCAACAAGTACGAGGTGGACCACGGCACCGGCCGGGTCTACCTCGACCGGGTGCTCTACACGAGCTTCATGTACCCGACCGACTACGGCTACTTCGAGAACACCCTCGGGCTCGACGGCGACCCCGTCGACGTGCTCGTGTTGCTCGACTACCCGTTGTTCCCGGGGGTGGGCGTGTCCGTTCGCCCCGTCGGCGTGTTCAACATGACCGATGACGGCGGCTCCGACGCGAAGGTCATCGCCGTTCCGGCCGGCGACCCGCGCTGGGCGCACATCCAGGATGTCCTCGACATTCCCGAGTACACCCGCAAGGAGATCGAGCACTTCTTCGAGCACTACAAGGACCTCGAGCCGAACAAGTGGGTCAAGACCGAGGGTTGGGGCGACGCCGCTGAGGCCGAGCAGATCGTCGTCGACGGCATCGCGAAGCTGCTCGCCGAGGGTCACTGACCTCTCTGAGAACTGCACGAAGGCCCCCGCCACACACTGGTGGGGGCCTTTTTCGCGCCCGCACCGCGCATCCGCTGCCATCGGCCGGTTGAGGTGCGGAGAACGCACCTTCACGAGCCCCACAAAGGCGCGAAGTCCGCACCTCACCGCCCGAGCCGTGAGAGGGCGGGTCAGGCGGAGGGGCGCCCGACGTAGGGCGCGACGGCGCCGATCGACCAGATGGAGTGCACGCGCACACGCTGGCTCGGGTTCGGTGCCTCGAGAATCTGGCCGCCGCCGACATAGATGGCGGTGTGGTAATAGTTGCCGGGGCTGCCCCAGAACAGCAGGTCGCCGACCTGCACATTGGCGAAGGAGACGAGCTTGCCCTGGCCGGCCAGGGTGTTGTATTGGTTTGTCGCCGAGTGCGTTCCGATATAAATGCCGGCAGCGGCATATGCCGCCTTGGTGAGGCCGGAACAGTCCCACTCGTCGGGGCCGGCGCCACCGAAACGATAGCGATCGCCGAGCTGTGCGCGGGCAAAGCTCAAGGCCGTCGAGACCGCGCTCGCGCTCGGGGCAGGAACGCTCGTCTCGGGCACGGTCGGTGCCGGAACCGACTCCGCGGGAACGGATGCCTCGGGGGCGGCCGCTTCTCCGGCGCCGGACGATCCACCCGAACCGGAACCCGTGTTACCCGAGCCCGTATTTCCCGAGCCGCTGCTGCCCGAGCCGCTGCTGCCCGAGCCGCTCGGCTCCGTGGGGGCCTGCGGCTGAGCGACCTGGGCGGCGATCTGGGCGGCCGCGGCCTGGGCCGCGGCGAAGGCCCGTGCCGCGGCTGCGGCGTCAAGGCCGGTCTGATAGCTCCGCTCGGCCTCGGCGGTGGTGTCTTTGAGCAGGGCGAGCTGTTCGTACAGCTCCTGCGATTTTCTCTGCTCGGTCTCGAGGGCCGTCTGCGTAATCGCGGCGGCAGCGGATGCCTCATCGAATCGGGCCGCGGATTCCTCGGTCAGGCGCTCCCGTTCGACCGCGGCAGAGGCAGCCTGGTCGGCGAGGGACTCGGCGGTGTTGGCGTCTTGGGATGCTTCCGCGTAGATGCGCTCCGACTGTTCGCTGAGCTTGCTCGCGGTGCCGAGCTGTCCCAGCAGGTCGTCGGCGCCATTGGAGTTCATGAACAGGTTGAGCGAGAGGCTCTGGGCGCCGGTTTTGGCGAGGTGCGCGGCGATGAGGCCGGCACGCAGCTTCGAGGTGTCCGCGGTGGCCTGCGCGGCCTGGGCCTGCGCCGTGAGACTCGTCTCGCGCTCGGCCGCGGCGTCAAGGTCGTCCTGGGTGATGCGGTACGCCTCGGCGGCGATCTGCGAGGCGGTGGCAGCATCCGCTGCCGTCGTCTGCAGGCCGACGAGCAGCTCCGTCAGGTTCTCGATTTCGGCCTGTTTGGTGTCCTCGTTGAGTTTGGCCTGCTCGACGTCGGTCCAGCTCGGGTAGTCCTCGTCCGCGACGGCGGCCGGTACCGTGAGACCGAACGTGGCAACCACGGCGCTCACGGCGACAGCGGAGAACACGGTGACCGGGCGAACCGCATGCCGCACGCGGCGGGCGGGCCGCTGGCGAGGCGGGGTCGCCGCGCTGCCGGTGTGCGTGGAGAGACTATCCAAGGCTGGCACCGCGAGCGGCCATGAACGGCACGGCGTTGCTGCGAACGCCGTTCAGCCAGACCTCGAAGTGCAGGTGGCAGGCCGTGGATGCTCCGGTGGATCCCGAACTGGCGATATTGTCGCCGACACTGACCTGCTGGCCGGCGCGAACGAAGATGCCGCCGTCAACGATGTGGGCATAGCCCGTCGACACACCGTTGCCGTGGTCGATCTTCACGAAGTTGCCGTAGGTGCCGAGGCGACCGGCGTAGGTGACGGTTCCGGCGCTGGCGGCATAGATCGGCGCGTAGCAGCCGGTGCCGAGGTCGGTTCCGTAGTGGTAGCCGCCACTGCAGCTGCCGCCGCCGCAGATCACGGAGCGAGGCCCATATCCGCCGGTGATGCGGCCGCTGGCCGGTACGCCCCAGCCGGAGCCGCTGGTGTAGCCACCACCGAGGCTGGATCCCGGAGCACTGCCGCCTGAGCTGCCACCTGAGGGTCGGGCTGCGGCGGCGGCCGCAGCTGCCGCCCGGGCGGCGGCTGCTGCCGCTTCACGGGCAACGCGCTCCGCTTCGACCCGTTCGGCCTCGATGCGGGCGCGCTCGACGACTCCGGCCTGATAGCCGGCGGATGTTGTGGCCTCCGCGTCCTGCAGAAAAGCGAGCTGTGCGGCGAGTTCGACGCTCTTCGCCTCGGACTCGACGAGGGCTGCTGCGGCCGCATCGGCTGCGGCCTGCGCGGCCTCGAGGGCTCCTTCGGCGGCGATGCGCAGGGTTTCCCGCTCGGCCTGGGCCTCCTTGGCGGAATCCCCCAGGGCCTGGGCGCTGTTCTGGGCGGTCTGTGCTTCCTCGTAGACGCCGGTACTACGTTCGACGAGCTTGCTCATGTTGCCCAGTTTGGAGAGCAGGGCATCGGCACCATCCGTGCCGTCGGTCGAACCGGATGCGGCGGGATCCGACGAGTCTCCGTCGAGGAACAGGTTCACGCTGAGGTCGGTGCCGCCGGTGCGGTAGAGCTGGGCGGCGAGCTGGCCGGCCTGGCGGGTGGCGGCATCCGCTACCGTGGCGCTTGCATCGGCCTGCGCTTGCAGGTCGGTCGCCCGGCGGGTGGCGTCATCATATTTCTCCTGGGCGACCTCGAGCTCGAGGCCACGAGCCTCGGACTCGGCCTGGGTCTGTTCGACCTGCGCCTGCAGGTCAGCGATCAGACCCTGGATCTCGGTGACCTTGCCGGCCGCCGAGCTGGTGCTGGCCTTGGCGCTCTGCAGGTCTTCCCAGGTGGGGTACTCAATGGCCTGGGCGGACGACACCGGGGCGATGAGGGTCGTGAGCAACGCCAGCGTCGCGGCGAGGCCGACGACGGTGAACGCGGTGCGGTTCGCACGGTCGGATGCGGGGGCGCGAAACCGTTGGAGGGCGGTTCGGCCGCGGCCGATCACGAGTGCCGTGCGATTCATTACTCCCCGATCGGGCCTGGGCTTGCGGAAACTGTGGCTACTGCGAAGCGCTTGTCACATCTATCACGCTGTTAACAGCTTTCACAATAACAAACCGGGCGCTGTTCACCCAATGACCCATCGAATCTAACCCGCCACGGGGGTGGAACCCCGCTGATTCGCAGGCGTGGCTGTCAACGGGTGGGACATCTTTTCGACGGATCCGCGTTCAATTTGGGAAAATGGCGAATCACCCCTTATGCTTACTCGTCGGCAGCCATTCAGTTTGTGGCTGCTTCGGCCCCATCGTTTAGTGGCCTAGGACGGCGCCCTTTCACGGCGTTAACACGGGTTCGAATCCCGTTGGGGTCACGCAAGTGATGGGCATCAGCTTCACCTGTACACAGCACGAGAGAAAATAGAATAGTCTTACCAAGTGCCGCAAGGCACCGCATCACCAGCACCAAGTTTGGCCCTGTAGCGCAGTTGGTTAGCGCGCCGCCCTGTCACGGCGGAGGTCGCCGGTTCAAGTCCGGTCAGGGTCGCAAAGGCAAAAGCCCTTTCGAAAGGAAGGGCTTTTCGTCTTAGAGAGCGGTCGCAAGCGAAAGCGTGCACAGCTTTCTGGCCCTGTAGCTCAGTTGGTAGAGCGTTCGACTGAAAATCGAAAGGTCACCGGATCGACGCCGGTCGGGGCCACCACCGCCACTCCCTTGCATCGCCTTCGCGGCTTGCTTGGGGAGTGGCTCTTTTTTTGCCCAATCGAGCAACATCGATGGCGCCGACCTCGTGGGCACGCGGACTGAATTGTCCGCCCCCCCCTGTGTAAACTCGAACCCGTGTCGAGCCTGTTAGGGGATCGGCTAGTACACAGCTCTTATTTTCTTGCCACAATTCCTGAATAATGCTCGAGTTTTGGGGTGGGGTGTGGGAAAATAGAGCTATGACCATTTCACGGGAAATGCCAGATGAGGAGCTGGATAGTCCGGTCCCGCCGCCCGATCGTCCGCCCGACGCGTCGTGGCTAATTGAGAACACACTGACGATTGAATGGCAGGCCGGGGATCCGGGCCTGCTCGATCCGGGCCTGCTCGATCCGGCACTTCTGGATCCGGCACTGTGTGTTCCCGGGCTCTCTGCTGCGGTGTTGACCGATTCGCTGCTGGTCGAGCCCGCGCTGGCCGATGC